>JBDROZ010000123.1:0-2927 GCA_043809585.1 Candidatus Eiseniibacteriota bacterium | reverse complement strand
TCGTCGCGCGGGACCTGGACGGGTCCCCGTGGAGCCGGGAGACGGTCCGCGCCTTCGAGAGGACCGGGCGGTTCGATTTTCTCGGGTACTTGGATCGCCGGGAGGATGCCCTCCTCGCCCTCGACGCCGGGCGGGCGGATGTGGCGATCACCATCCCCGCCGGGTACGCGGCCGCCCTCACCGAGGGCCGGGGGGCGAAGGTGCAGGTGCTCATCGACGGGCAGAACTCGAACACGGCCCGGGTCCTCTTCGGCTACGCCGCCCGGGTGATCGGATCCGTGGGCGCCCGGGCGCTGCCGGGGGGGGAGGGGGCGTGGGATCGGGCGGATCCTCTCGAGACGCGGGTCCTCTACAACCCCGAGCTCCAGTCGGTGGTGTACGCCGTTCCGGGCATCGTCGCGATCCTGGTCGGCATGGTGGCGATCCTCTTCGCCGGGATCGGCACGGTCCGGGAGAAGGAGACGGGCACGATGGAGCAGCTCCTGGTGACGCCCCTCCGGCCCTACCAGATCATCCTCGGCAAGGTGATCCCCTACGGCGTTCTCGGCCTCCTCGAACTCGGCGTGGGGATCGGCTTCGGCAAGTTCTGGTTCGGGATCCCCCTCGAAGGGAACCTCTTCCTCGTGGCGGGCGCCGCTTCCCTCTACTTATTCTGCGCCCTCGGCATCGGCCTCTTCGTGTCGACCCTCTGTTCGACCCAGCTTCAGGCCCTCTTTCTCAGCTGGTTCGTCTCCGTCTTCATGGTGCTCCTGTCGGGCCTCTTCGTGCCGATCCACCAGATGCCGGAGGCGATCCGTTGGCTCACCCGCCTGAACCCCCTCCGGTACTTCATGGCCACGGTCCGGGAGGTCCTCTTGAAGGGGGCGGGCCCGGCCGATCTCCGATGGGATCTCGCCGCCCTCGCCCTCCTCGGGACGCTCCTCTTCACGACGAGCGTGCTCGGTTTCCGGAAAAGGCTCGGATGAGGGAACGAAAGGGTCTTTCCGGGTGTTTCTCCACGGGTACCGATCTGCTATGGTGCGGGGAGCGCCGGCCGGGGTAACCCATCCCGGGCGGCCTCGGGAGAGATTGAACATGACCATGCGGGGCATTCACCTTCTTCTCGCGCTTCTGCTCGCGTTTCTTCTCTTCTCCGGATGCGGTGAGGACTACAGCCGTCCCACCGGTCTCCGGGTCGCCGTGATCGGCCTCGACGGCGCCACCTTCGATCTTCTCGATCCGTGGATGGAGGAGGGGCTCCTCCCGAACCTGAAAAAGATGCGGGACGAGGGGTATTCGTCGGATCTCGAGTCGGTCATTCCGCCCCTTTCGGCGCCCGCGTGGACCACGGCGATCACCGGAGTGAACCCGGCGAAGCACGGCGTCTTCGACTTCGAGTTGGTCGACCGGGCGCGCTTCCTGCCGGTCCCCGCCACCTCCCTCGACCGGAGGGCGAAGGCGGTCTGGGAGTACATGACCGATTCGAAGCGCCGCTCCGTCGTGGTGAGCGTGCCGGTGACGACGCCCCCCGATCCGATCGAAGGCGTCATGATCTCCGGCTTCCCCCATCTCTTCCAGTCGGGCTACACCTGGCCCGAAGAGCTGGAGAGCCGCCTCGCGGGGTACCGTCTCGACCGGTACGGCGAGTATCTGCCGCCGGGAGGGGAGGACGCCTTTCTCGCGAATCTGAACGCCACGAGGGAAGGGAGGGCGCGGGCGGCCCTCGACCTTTACAGGAACGAGGAGTGGGATCTCTTCTGGGCGGTCTTCATGGGGACCGATAAGGCTCAGCACTTCTTCTGGAAGTTCATGGACCCCGAGGGCCGGGAGGTGGATCCCGAGCTGGTCCGGAAGTACGGGAACACGATCCGCGACTTCTGGATCCGGATCGACGAGATCGTGGGCGAGTTCGTGGCGGCCACGGACGAGAACACGATTCTCTTCGTCCTCTCCGACCACGGGTTCACGCCGGTGGACCGGGAGCTCCAGCTTCTCCGCTGGCTCTGGGAGGAGGGGTACTGCGACCGGAATCCGATGAAGTCCCGTCTTCTCTATTTCACCCATCTCGGCGGACGCATCACCGTGAACCGGACCGACCGTTTTCCGGACGGCGTGATCGAGCCGGGGGAGGAGTACGACGAGCTCCTCGCCGACGTGACGGCGAGGCTCGAGGCGATCCGGGACCCGCTGAACGGACGCAAGGTGGTCCGTGAGATCTACCGGGCGGATGAGATCTTCCACGGCCCCTATCTCGAGGACGGGCCCGATCTCTTCTTCCTTCCCGAGCGGGGGTATTTCATCGGGCGCGGGTCGCCCCTCGAGGAGGGGGAACTCTTCCAGAAGCCGTCGTTCACGTTTTCCGCCTACCACGACCGCCGGGGGGTCTTCCTCGCCCGGGGCCCCCACGTGCGCCGGGGGAGGGGCGAGTCGCCTCTCGATCTTCACGGCCTCGCGCCGACGGTGCTCCGGATCCTCGGCGAGACCGTCCCCTTGGGGATGGACGGCGCTCCCTTCGAGGGTCCCTTCGACGCCGGCCTCGATGCGGCGGCCCCCCTTCGCGTCGCCGACCGGCCGATCGAACGGGACGTGAAGGACCGCATCGACGAAAACGCCGAGAAGCTGAAGCAGCTCGAGGCGCTGCCGTACCTGCAGTAGCCCGCGTCACTCACTCCGAAGTGGCCATCCTCCTCGGACTCCTCCTCGAGAGTTCGGGGGACACAATACCTAATTAGAGTTCGGGGGACACGAAATGAGTTCATGTCCCCCGCATTCCGCCGGAGATTCGCTCTCACTCCGGGGCCCGGGGACCTAGCCTGGATTATGCATGAATCTCCGTCACGAGGGCTCGGATCGCCTGACGAGAAGCCGACTTGGACGAGCCGCCACCGGAGGCGTAGTCATGCACTACGTCGAGGAGGCGGCGACGGAAAGGAGGCTTCGCAGGCGGC
>JBDROZ010000122.1:0-19392 GCA_043809585.1 Candidatus Eiseniibacteriota bacterium | reverse complement strand
ACCGCCAGGAAGAGAAGGGCTGTTCGTGGGGTGCCACGCGGATTTCCGAGCCTGGAAGCTAGTGCCGAGCCGGGACAGAGCCGACGGGCCGGGGACCGTCAGCGCGACGGGGATACAGTGGAAGTCTACCGACTCCGTTTCGTCATGACGCCGAGGGCGCGAGCCAACTCTTCCCGCAGGATGCCCGGCAGCACCGCACGGATCTCGGCCCGGATCGTTTTGGGGTCGATGGTGGTGGTCTTGGTGCGAGTCCCCGACTTCTTCCGTGTGGTTGTTCCCCCCGCCCTCTTCGTCCACCCGTAATAAGTCCACTTGCTGATCCCGTACTTCTTCGCCACCTGATCCGCCGTCATCCCGTTCTTCTTCGCATCGGCCATGATCCTCTTCCGCTGGGCGGCCGTGGTAGCCCTGACCGGGCGCTTCTTCTTGGGCATGGGTACCTCCTTAAGTGATTGTGCGCCAATTGAGTAATCTCGGATTGCGGCGAGGTTGTCAAGCGGTGAGCCGCCTGTGGCTTGCCGTTGAGCGGGCAGGCGGGGAGGCTAGCCGGCGATGAGAATAGGCCGGTATCTGCTTGTGGGACAGCCGATAGGCGTAGATTTTAGCCCTCAATAGGTGCTATGATAGCCCCGGTGCCCGCCAGGTAGTCTAAGTACCATCCCGGGTTTGTTTCGCCATCCTCAGTCGCGGAGGTCTGCCATGTATCGGAACAGTCTTCCATTTCTATTATTGAGTCTGGCTGCTGCTGTGGCTGCGTCCTGGGCGGGGACCGGGCCGGAGTTTCAGTACACTTATCTCGCAGGAAGTCTGCCGGACACACTTCACCAGGATGATAGTCCGTTTATGGCCTTGGACGACTTGTACGCCTATGACACGGTCGTGGAACCGGGAGTCGAAATCCTCTTCACGGCAAATACGAAGCTAGATCTCTCGTCAGCCACGAACTTCTACTGCCTTGGAACCGAAGCGTCACCCGTTCTGCTTCACGATGCGGGCCTTGGCCCCTGGGGTGGTGTGTACCTATCTCCTTCCGTCAATGGGCAATCCATTCATATAGCCCACATGACTATTCAAGCGGCTACGACGGGCCTGGAAATCCTGAATCAGTACGGCCGAACTTCTTCGATTGCTCTCGACACCGTGGCAATAGTGGGCTGTGCCGACAATGGTCTCTATCTCCATGGGAATTCATCAATTGATTCCATCACGGTTGTCGGACTTGAGGTCTCCGGAGCGACGAGTGGAATCTATGTCGTCGAGGGTGGAACTGTTCCCAGCACCTTCAGAGATTGCTATGTTCACAACAACACGATCGGAGTCTTCGTCAATCATACCTATGAGGTAGTCTCGTTTATCGAATGTACCGTGGAACAGAACGAACACGGATTTCAGCCCTACTCGCCTATAGCCGTCAACTATTCCTACATCCGAGACAACTCAGAGTTCGATGTCTGGGTGGGATGTTCGGTTACGCAGGCCCCCTCTCTCAATTTCCAATACTGCTACTGGTCGCTCTCTACGACTCAAGAGATGATCGACGAGGGCCTGTTCTCGGATATCTCCACGATCTACGACTGGTGGGACGACCACGCGAAGAGCATCGTTGATTACTCCGGCTTCGACGGTGGCCCGACCGGCGTTCAGGTTGGTCGCTTTGAGCCAACGTCCTGGTCCGCGCTCAAGAGGTCATTCAAGTAGGGGGTGTCATGAGGAAGCTGCTCGGGATCCTGACGGCGTGTTCGGCGCTGCTGTGGGCGGGCTCTGATGCCGCTGCGCGAACCTGGTACATCACGTCTGATGGGGCGGGAGATGCCCCGACTATACAGGCGGGGATCGACTCGGCTCACACCGGGGACGTGATCGAACTCGCTCCCGGAACCTATCGTGGTGAAGGGAACCGGGACATCGAGTACCACCACGCCCCCGTCACCGTTCGGTCGGCAACCGGAAACCCGGCGGACTGCATCATTGACTGTGAAGGATCCCCGTCTGATCTGCACCGTGGGTTCAACTTCAACCTGGGGGAAACAGCCACGTCGATTCTGGAGGCAGTGACCATAACGCATGGAATGCATTATCAGGGGGGCGGAATCCACTGCGAGAATTCGTCTCCGAGGATCCAAGACTGTGTTCTGATTGACAACACTGCGATCGGCTCCATGTACTCTGATGGGGGAGGTATGTACTGCTTTCGTGCGTCCCCCGTCGTGGTCAATTGCCTATTCGAGAATAATAGAGCGGCTGGCCCGAGTGGTGCTGGCGGAGGTGCGGCTTGTGAGGGATACGTTGAGGCCACGTTCGAGGATTGCATCTTCAAGAGTAACGTAGCCGAAGGGGGTTATGGAGGCGGAGTAGTGGGCGTCTTCATGGATACCTACGTCATGATTCGAGGATGCTTGTTCTATGACAATCACGCAGACATCCAAGGGGGAGCCCTGTGGTGCGGTTCGAACATCAGCGTGCGGTTTGATCTAGATGGGTGCACGCTCGCGCACAATAGCGCACCGACGGGGTCCGGCATCTTCTACCGTCCCGGCAGCTCTGGAGGTGAGTCACCGGTGATCGCTCGTTCGATCATAGCCCTTGGGCAGGTGGGTGGGGCAATCTACTGCGATGGGTATGCGACGGTCCTCGATATCGGGTGCACGGATCTAAGGGGAAACGAAGGCGGCGACTGGACCGGCTGCATCGCCGACCAGTACGGCGTGAACGGCAACTTCTCCGCCGACCCCCTCTTCTGCGATCCTGACCTCGGTGACTTCACTCTACGATCCGACTCCCCCTGCCTCCCCGGGAATCATCCGGACGGGGCTGACTGCGGGCTGATTGGGGCGTTTGTGGAGGGGTGTGAGGGGTCAATTTCCACCGAGTACATGAGCTGGGGTGGGCTAAAGGCCATGTTCCACTAGGAGGACCTTCGATGGCCAAGGGATTCTTTCTCGTCTCACTTGGTATAGTGGCACTATTGACAATCGCATAAATAAAGTCCTATACTCCGGGCAGGAGGTGGATGATGAGGCCACACGGCAGTCCGGAGTTCTTGGAAGAGCGTCGGCGTCGGGCTTTGGAACTTCTCGAGGAGGGTTGGGCTCCCTGTGAGGTGGCCCGTGAGCTGGGTGTGGATCGGCGGTCGGTCCGGCGATGGCGGGCACGCCATGACACGCACGGCGCGGAGGGGATCGCCGCCAAGCCGGCCCCCGGTCGACCCTCGAAGCTGAACGAATCGAATCGAGCGAAGCTGGAGGAGTTCCTGTTGCAGGGAGCGCGGGCCGCCGGGTATTCCACGAACCTGTGGACCTGTGCCCGTGTGGCGAAGCTGATCCGCCAGCGTTTTCGTGTCCGTTACCATCCCCATCACGTGGCTCGCCTCCTTCGATCGATGGGATTCTCTCCCCAGAAGCCGGAACGGCGGGCCCGCGAGCGGAACGAATCGGAGATCCAACGTTGGGTCAAGGAGGAGTGGCCCCGGGTAAAAAAAACGCCCAGAAGCTGAACTGTCATCTGGTTTTCCTCGACGAGAGCGGGCTTCTGATGGCACCCCACTTGCGCCGCACGTGGGCGCCGATCGGGGAGACTCCCATCCTCTACCAGCGAACGCGCTCGCGAGAAAAGGTCTCCATGATTGCAGCAATCACCATTTCCCCTCAGCGACAACGGCTGGGACTTTACTTTTCCCTCTTGCCGAACGAAAACGTCACCATGGAGAATCTGATTCCATTTCTTCGCCAACTGCGTGTGCATCTCCCGCGAGGGTTCCTCCTGCTGTGGGATCGTCTCGCTTCTCACAAGGGGATCGACAGGCGGCTGTTCCGGGAACGCTCGGGGAAGATCCAGGCCGAGTTCTTTCCCCCGTATGCTCCCGAACTCAACCCCGTGGAAGGGGTCTGGGCCTATCTCAAGATGAACCCGCTCGCCAACCTCGCGCCCCACGATGCGATCGAACTCAGTCGCCGGGCACGCTCTTCCACGCAAAAGATCCAAGGGGATCAGGGACTCCTCCGTTCCTTCTTGCATCGAACCGGACTCTTTTTTTCCTCTCAATAGGACTTTATTTATGCGTTGCTCACTAGTCAAGCACAAGGTGAAGAATTATGCCGCCTGGAAGACCGTCTTCGACGGCTTCATCGAAACCAGGCGAAAAGGGGGCGAAAAGTCGTGGCAGATCCTGCACCCCGAGGGGGAGCCGGACAATCTGACCCTGCTGTTCCAGTGGGACAGCCTCGACCACGCCCGCTCGTTCATGAAGAACCCCGATCTGAAGGCGGCCATGGAAAAGGGTGGAGTCGCGGAGACGCCGGAAATTATCTTCCTGAAGGAGCACACCCGCGGCACGCTGTAGCCGGACGAGGGGGACGGTCGCCGGTTTCCGTCGCCTCGACCCGGGCGGCCTCCCCGGGCGACGCGGGGACCGGGGGCCGCCCCCGTCCCTCGAGATCGCCCGGGCGCCTCTCGGGCCACGAGCTCGCTCCGAACCTCACGAACGAGCTGGGGCACGATCGGGGCCCGATCTGATCGAGTCGCCTCGTTCGTCCCCCGCCGGGCGGGCCCCGGGACGGGTCACGTCGGGCGGAGGATTGTGATAAGATCGCCGGGTCTTCAGCGAGGTCCCGAGAAGCCGAGAGGCGAGGGCGACCGTGAAACTCTCCTTCACCGACCAACCCGAACTCGCCGAGGGTCTCTTCGATCTTCTCGACGTCGTATTCCCCGGTGTCAAGGGAGGCGCCCAGGAGATCCGGGCGCTCGGCGCCCCGTGGGAATCGGTTTCCACTCCCTTCGTTCATGTGGAAGGGGGGAGGGTGGTCTCCCATGTCGGAGTGATCGAACTCCCCCTCGTGATCCACGGGGAGCCGGTGATGGTCGGCGCGGTCCACGCGGTCTCGACCCATCCGGACCACCTCCGGCGCGGCCACTACCGCCGGGTCATGGAGGAGCTCCTCGCCGACAGTGCGGGGCGGTTCGGGACGCTCGTCCTCACGACGGAGCATCCCGAGTACTTCGAGCCCTTCGGGTTCCGGCGGGTCCGAGAGTGCCGTTTCCATGGGACCCTCTCCTCGCCGGGGGGAAGAGGGGGCCTTCGCCGCGTCGATCCGATGGACCCGGAGGACAACGCCCTCCTTCACCGGCTTCTGGGGACGAGGGAACCCGTCTCCGAGGTCCTCGGAGTCGTGAAGGAGAAGGCGATCTTCCTCTTCAACGAGTCGCACCGCCCCCTTCATTACGCCCGGGATCTGGACGCGCTGATCTGCATGGAGATTCACGAGGGGAAGCTCGGCCTCTTCGACGTGGTCGCCCCGAAGATCCCGTCCCTCGAGGAGATCGTGTCCCGAGTCCCGGAACGGCTCCGCGGAACCGCGGTCCACTTCACGCCCGATCGCCTCGGATTTCCGCTGGAGCCGGTGCCCGGCCTCTTCGAGCACGGCGGGCCGTCGCACTTCATGGTCCGCGGTCCCTTCGCCCCCGAAGGGGAGCCCTTCGCCCTTCCCCGCTCCGCGAGAACCTGAGCGGGGCGAGAGGAGAACCGCCCGGTGCCCCATCCCCTGCTTCTCGCCGTCCTCGCCGTCTTCGCGCTGAACCTCCCCTTCGGCTACTGGCGGGCCGGATCGCGGAGGCTGTCGCTCCCCTGGCTTCTGGCGATCCACCTGCCGGTCCCCCTCGTCGTGGGGATCCGCCTCGTCTCCGGACTCGGCTTCCGGCTCCAGACGTTTCCGGTCTTGATCGGCGCCTTCTTCCTCGGCCAGTGGCTCGGGGGGAGATTTCGCCGGCGAATCCCGTAAGCCCCTGTTCTTCTCTCCGTCCTGGAACGTTCCGCCCCGACCCGCTACAATCCGTCTGAATCGAGGACGTGTCACACCGCCGGCCCCGGCCGGCTCTCGCAATGAAAGACGAGACCGATGGCCGCCGCTTCGTTCGAGAAACTACTTCGTCTCCATTTCCCCTTCGGGTTTCCCGTCACGCTGGAGGCGGGGTACCGCTTCGATCTTCTCCAACTGTCCGCCGCCGCCGATCCCGATCTGTCCCGGCGGAACGTGCAGGCCGTGCGAAGCCTCGCCCACCGTGTGAACGAGAGAAAGGACGGCGGCACCTACCGCCCGGACCCGGTGAAGGCCGAGTCCCTCTTCGCCCTCGGCCTGATCGCCGACGCCATGCGCTACGTCGTTCTCGACCACTGCCACCGGGAGCGGCCCGGCATCCTCGGCCGGGCACGGGAGCGGGCGGCCGCCCTCCTCGGCGAGAAGAGCGTCCGGGACGTCCCCCTCGCGTTTCTCCGTCTCTACCCGCCCCAACCGCTGGTGCGCGCCCTGCAGCCCCAGTTCACGTCATCCCGGGAGGTGGAGGAGAGGGAGGAGTACCGGGAGGCGACGAAGAAGCACCTGGGCGACCTCTCCCTCGGCCTCCCGAACCGGGACCTGGTGGACGTGGAGGTGATTCTCCTCTATCTCGCCATGCGGAACCCGGCGACCCGGCCGGTCCGGGACCTCTTCGACGACACCCCGCTCCAGCACCGCGCCCCGTATGTCCCCTACGTGGTCGGCCTCGAGGAATTCTTCGACGACCAGCCCCCCCTCGGCCGCTTCGGGCGCACCC
The DNA here is from genome assembly GCA_043809585.1 of Candidatus Eiseniibacteriota bacterium. GTDB lineage: Bacteria > Orphanbacterota > Orphanbacteria > Orphanbacterales > Orphanbacteraceae > JBDROZ01. The sequence goes on along the minus strand of JBDROZ010000122.1, from coordinate 12,807 downwards.
TGTTCCACTCGCTGCGCGCGCCGATGCACGCCGCGCCCCACTCCCTGGAGGAACAGCTCCGGTTCATCCGGGAGCACTGGGCGGGATTTCTCCCCCGGCACATCCTCGACCGGATCACCCTCGCCCTCGACATCTGGGAGGAGGACCGCCGGTTTCGTGGTTTCGGCCCCGGCTCGGTGCCGGTTCTCGAGTTCGGCCTCGGACGGACCGCCGAGGCCGCGCCGGAGGCGGAGGCGTTCACGAAAGACAAGGACTGGATGAGCAACGTGGTGCTCATGGCGAAGAACACCCACGTCTGGCTCGACCAGCTCTCGAAAAAGCACGGGCGGGCGATGGGCAGGCTTTCCGACATTCCCGACGAGGAACTCGACAGGCTCGCCCGCTGGGGATTCGGGGGGCTTTGGCTGATCGGTCTCTGGGAGCGGTCGAACGCCTCCCGAAAGATCAAGCAGTACACGGGCAATCCCGAGGCGGTCGCCTCCGCCTATTCCCTCGACGACTACCGGATCGCCGACGATCTCGGCGGCGAGGAAGCGTACCGGGACCTCCGGGAGAGGGCGGCGGCGCGGGGGATCCGCCTCGCGAGCGATATGGTGCCGAACCACATGGGCATCGATTCCCGATGGGTGCGGGAGCACCCCCACTGGTTCCTCGGACTCGATCACCCGCCCTATCCTTGGTACACCTTCGGCGGCGGCGATCTCTCCGACGACCCGCGGGTCGGCGTCTACATCGAGGACGGTTACTGGGAGCGCCGGGACGCGGCGGTCGTCTTCCGGCGCGTCGACCGGGAGACGGGCGAGAACCGCTACATCTATCACGGCAACGACGGCACGAGCATGCCGTGGAACGACACGGCCCAGCTGAACTTCCTCCTGCCCGAAGTGCGGGAGGGGGTGATCCGGACGATCCTGCACGTGGCGCGGCGGTTCCCGATCATCCGCTTCGACGCGGCCATGACCCTCGCCAAGCGCCATTACCAGCGCCTCTGGTATCCCCAGCCGGGGGACGCGGGGGCGATTCCGTCCCGGGCCGAGCACGGCATGACGAAGGAGGAGTTCGACCGCCGCATGCCCGTCGAGTTCTGGCGGGAGGTGGTCGATCGGATCGCCGCGGAGGCGCCCGACACGCTCCTCCTCGCCGAGGCGTTCTGGCTGATGGAAGGGTACTTCGTCCGCACCCTCGGCATGCACCGCGTCTACAACAGCGCGTTCATGAACATGCTGAAGATGGAGGAGAACCAGAAGTACCGGCAGACCATCAAGAACGTGCTCGAGTTCAGCCCCGAGGTGTTGAAGCGTTTCGTCAACTTCATGAGCAACCCGGACGAGCGGACCGCGGTGGAGCAGTTCGGGAAAGGGGACAAGTACTTCGGGGTCTGCATGCTCATGGTCACCATGCCGGGCCTGCCCATGTTCGGCCACGGCCAGATCGAGGGATTCGCCGAGAAGTACGGCATGGAGTACCAGAAGGCGTACTGGGACGAGATGGTGGACGAGCAGATGGTCATCCGCCACGAGGCGGAGATCTTCCCGCTCATGCGAATGCGGAGCCTCTTCAGCGGTGCCGGCAACTTCGTCCTCTTCGACTTCGTGCGCGAGGGGGGCGGAGTCGACGAGAATGTCTTCGCCTACGCGAACCGGAGCGGCGACGAGCGGGGTCTCGTCCTCTTCAACAACGTCTACGAGCGGACGGCCGGATCGATCCGCGAGTCGACGGCGATCAACGTGGGGAGCGCCGACGCGCCCCGTCTCGTCCGTCGGACCCTCCGGGAGGCGCTCGGACTCGACGGCTCCGAGGGGGTTTTCTATTCGTTCCGGGACGCCGTCTCGGGGCTCGAGTTTCTCCGTTCCGGCCGGGAACTCGCCGAAAGGGGCCTCTTCGCCCCCTTGGACGGTTACCGGTGCCACGCTTTCATCGAGTGGCGGGAGCACCGGGACGGGGACGGCCGGTGGGCGGAACTCGCCCGCCGTCTCTCCGGCGCGCCGGTCCCGAGCGTTGATCGCGCGCGGCGGGAACTGGAGCTCGAGCCCGTGCTTCTTCCCTTCGTCGAAGCGGTGAAGGCCGCGATCGGGGGGATGGAAGACCCGAAGGAAGATGAGACGGGCGCCGGTGAAGGGGCCCGGGAAAGGTACCTCGATGCCGTCGTGGCGCGGCTCGGGAGCGAAAAGGCGCCGGACTTCCTCACGAAGGAAGCGGGTGCCGGAACGCCTTCTCCCGTGACGGCGATCGCCCGTCTGATGGAGATGGCGGGTCTGGCGGACGCTCCGGCCGGTCCGGAAGCGCGGCGAAAGCACCTCGCCGGGCGTATCGAGGACTGGCTACTCGATCGGAAGGCGGCCGACGCCCTCCGGGAGATGGGAAAGGGGCACGAGAGCGCCGCCTCCGAGTCCGCCCTCGCGGCGATCATCGCGATCTGGGGCGCCGCGCCCCTCGCGGAAGTGATGGAGAAGGAGAAGGGGAAGAGCGGGGCGCCGACGCTCGAGGAGTTCTTCCTCGATCCGCAGGTGCAGCGGTTCCTCGCCGTCCACGAGCACGACGGCGTCCGTTGGTTCCACAAGGAACGGTTGGAGCGGCTGGTCGAAGCCCTCGAGCGTCTCTCGGCACCGGTCCCGCCCGCGAAGAAGAGGGCGCCCCGGAAAGGGACGCCCTCCCCCTCCCCGAAGGGGGCGGCCATCCTGAAGGCCGCGGAAGAGACGGGCTACCGATTCGACGACATGATGAAGCGCCTCCCATCCACCGAGAACGGAGCCTCCTCCTCGAGGAGATCCACTCGATGACGGAGGGAGCGGGACTCCGAACGCCGGGGTCGTGCCCGGTCTGCGGCGGGACGTCGTTCCGCTTCGAGCCGGTTCTCTGGAAGGAGCTGGTCGAGTCGTGGGGCCTCTCCGCGGAGGAGGCGGACTACGTCGACCGCCAGCAGGGGCTCTGCTGCGAGTCGTGCCGGTGCAACCTCCGCTCCATGACCCTCGCCTCGGCGATCATGGACGCCCTGAACTTCTCGGAGGGGACCTTCGACCGGTTTTGCGCCGATTCGATTCCCGGCGACACGCTCCGGTTCCTCGAGATCAACGAGGCGGGGCATCTCACGCCCTATCTCCGGCTCCTGAAAAAGTACACCTTCCTCTCGTTCCCCGAGACGGACATGCAGAACATGGAGGAGTTGCCGGACCGCTCTTTCGACGTCGTGATCCACAGCGACACCCTCGAGCATGTCCCCCGGACCGACCTCGCCCTCCGGGAGTGCCGGCGGGTCCTGCAACCGGGGGGGCTTCTCGCCTACACGGTGCCCGTGATCACCGGCCGCCTCGGGCGGAGAAGGGACGGGCTTTCGCCGAGCTATCACGGCGTTCCGGGCCACGAGAGCGAAGAGATGCGGGTGGTCACCGAGTACGGCGCCGATTTCTGGTGCGAGGCCCTGGCCGCCGGGTTCCGGTCGGTCGGCATCGGCGCGCTCGTCTTTCCCGATTCCGTCGCCGTCGTCGCCCGCCGCTGACCCGGCGCGCGGCGCCACCGCCTCGAGGGGGTATCCGTTGATCCGCATCCTCGTCGACGCCGACGCCTGCCCCGTGAAGCCGGAGGTCTACAAGGTCGCCGCCCGCTACGACCTCCCGGTTCTCGTGGTCTCGAACATTCCCATGCGGACCCCCCGGGAGGGACGGGTCGAACTCGTCCTCGTCGGAGACGGCATGGACGAGGCGGACGACAAGATCGTCCTGCTCGCCGGACCGGAGGACATCGTGATCACCGCCGACATCCCCCTCGCCGCCCGGGCCGTCGCCAAGGGGGCCCGGGCGCTCGGCCCGAAGGGGCGGGAGTTCACGGAAGAGTCGGTCGGCGACACCCTCGCCACCCGGGATCTCATGACCCACCTCCGGGAGGCGGGGAGCGTCACGGGCGGCCCGGCCCCCTTCGCGAAGAAGGACCGCTCCCGATTTCTCGATTGCCTGGACAGGATCGTTCAGGCGCTCCGCCGGGGAACCGGCCCTCCGGCGGCGGGGGGGACGGCGCCGTGAAGCGACTGCTCTTCCGGGTCGCCGGGCTTCTGCTCGCCCTCCTCGTCGCCGAGCTCTTCTCGGCGGCCGGTTTCGTCTTCCTCGAGAGGTACCTGGGAATCGCGTACTCCCCCGCCGACCGCCTGTCGCCGGGCCACGCGGGATCGATCCGGAACCTCCTCGAAGGGAAACACCGGTACATCGAGCACAGCCCGATCCTCGGTTGGCGCGTGCGGAGCAACGGGGAATCGTCTCTCTACCGGGCGAACTCGGACGGGATCCGAAGCGGCCGGGAGTACGAGAAAGACCCGCCTCCGGGGACGCTTCGGATCGCCGCGTTCGGCGACTCTTTCACCCACGGGGACGATGTGGCCGGCGGCGAGGAGTGGCCCGCGCTTCTGGAAAGCGCGGGCGACGGGTGGGAGGTCCTGAACTTCGGAGTGCCGGGATACGGAACGGACCAGGCGTATCTCCGCTATCTCGAGGAGGGCGTCCGCTTCTCGCCGGACATCGTTCTGATCGGGTTCATGACCGAGAATATCGGGCGGCATCTCTCCGTGTTCCGTCCCTTCTACCGTCCCGGGACCGGCGTACCCCTCGGCAAGCCCCGATTCCTCGAGGACGGGGACCGTCTGGTTCTCGTCCCCAATCCCCTGGCGCGCCTCGACGACTACCGCTCCCTGCTCGATTCCCCGGGCGAGTCGATCCCGGCCCTCGGGGCGGACGACGCGTATTTCGCCGACCGGTACCTGTCCCATCCCCTCGAGATTCTCCGCACCTTCCGGCTCATCCGGATCACCGAAGAGGCCTGGCGGAAGTGGCGGCGGTACGGCGGTGGGGAGGAGGCGTTCTACCGGGAGTCGTCCGAGCACCTGACCCTCACCCTCCGGATCTTCGAGGAGTTTCGCCGGTCGGCTCTCGAAAACGGGAGCGAAACCGTCATCCTCGTCTTTCCGCAAAAATCCGATATTCGCCGTTTCCGGAAGACCGGGACGATGGCCTACGCCTCCCTGCTCGAGGAGTTCGACAGGAGGGGCTACCGGTACGCGGACCTGACGGAGGTGCTCGGGAACGGCGAGGGTGTTTTCTCGGATCAGGGCCGGGGCGCCCACTACTCCGCCGAAGGGAACCGGCGGATCGCCGGGCGGGTGCGGGAGGAGATCCTCTGCATGGGCGGGCGATCCGGAGGGATAGGAAGCACGATTCCGTCCGGCGCCGGGACGTGGTAGATTCGACGGGAACGAGAGTCGGGCGCGAACCCGTACCGGAAACGGAGGAAGCCATGATCGAACTGAGGGACAAAGACACCGGCGACGTGATCGGATCGATCACGGAGGACCAGCTCCAGTTTCTCATCGACCAGCTCGAAGAGGAATCGGAGGAGGACGTGGATTACTACATCAACCGGGACACCCTGGACGTCTTCGAGGAGCGGGGAATCGACCGCAAGCTCCTGAAGATCCTGAAAGACGCCATGGGGGACCGGGAGGACATGGAGATCGAGTGGGATAGGGAGTAAATCTCCCTGCGGCCCCCCGGAGGGAACATGGAATACCTGAGCGAGATGATCCGCCCCTTGACGTGGGCCGGAATCGGCACGGCGATTCTCTGCGGCGGGGCGATCGGCCTCGAACGCCAGCTCCGCGGAAAGGCGGCGGGGATGAGGACGAGCATTCTCATCTGCCTCGGCACTCAGGTCTTCATCGAACTGGCCGCCTCCTTCCCGTCCGACCACGTCGACCCGACCCGCGTGCTCGGCCAGGTCGTGACCGGCATCGGGTTTCTCGGCGCCGGCGTGATTTTAGCCCAAGGAGGGGTCGTCACCGGCGTCACGACGGCCGCGGTGGTCTGGGTCCTGGCGGCGATCGGTTCGGTGAGCGGTCTCGGCCATTACGGCGCCGCGATGCTCCTCGCCCTCTTCACCCTCGGCGTGCTCCTCGGCATCGAGTTCCTGGAGAACACCTTTCGGCGCCTCCGCCGCGGGGTGAACGTGGGGGCGCCGGACCGGAAGGGGGACGGGTCTTGAACCGTCTTCTTTCCTTCGTTCTTCTTCTCTGCGCCGCCTGCGCCCCGGCGTCCCCCCCCAGGGGTCCCGCGCCATCGCCGGAGTCGGAGTACCCGGTCCTTTCGTACCGCCTCTCCGGGACCGACCGGTACAACGCCGGGATCGACGCCGCGATCGCCGAGGAGAAACACTGGCCCCGGAGCCCCCTCCGCACGGTGAGCCAGTACTTCGGCGGTCCCGAAGAGGCCCCCCGGATCACCTTTCGAAAAACGAGCGGGCCCGGTGAGTTTCCGGACCGGTGCACCGTCACCGTGACGGAGGAGGGCCTTCTGGACGATTCGGTCGCGGGGACCTGGCACGAGTTCCACCTCGTCCGGACCGCCGAGGGGTATTGGCGCGTCCGGGAGATCCGGACGGCGGACCGCTGCGCCCGGGGGGATTATCAGCGGGACGCCTACGGGGAGAAACCCTGTCCCTGACCGGTCGCCGCCGCCGGGCTCACTCCTCCCGTCGCTCCAACCCGAGCGCACGGGAGAGGAGGGCCGAGACGAGCCACGTGAATCCGCACGCCCAGACCACGTCGCTCAGATAGTGCGCCCCCTGGCCGATCCGGGCGAGGCCCATGAGGGCGCCGTACGCGAATCCGAGGGGGAGAAAGGCCGCCGCGACCCGCGGGCGCTTTCGCCGGAGGAGGAACCAGGGGGAGACGAGCCAGAACGCGGTCGCCGCGTGCCCCGACGGAAAGGAGTGACCGCCCCCTTTCGGCAGGGCCCACACTTCCCGGAACCGCTGGTCCCCGTCGAACCGGAGGACGTCCCTCGGCCTCGGCCGCCCGTAGTGTTCCTTGAAGATCGAGTTGACCACGAGACCCGGACCGAGGGAGAGGGAGAGGACGAGAAAAGCCGCCGCCCGCCGGTGCCGCGCCGCGTCCTTCCGGAACAGCCCCGCCACGAAAACGCCGAGGGCGATGACGGCCGGCACGATCGCGAAGAGCGTTCCGTGATCGTAGAGGAACTTCCACGGTTCCGGTTCCTCGTACTTCCATGCCCGGTCGCCGAGGTAATAGGGGGCGGAGACCCGGAGGTCGAGACCATTCGAGCGAATGACGACGGTGAGGACGAGAAGCAGGAGCAGGGGAACGCCGAAGTCGAGGGCCGTCCGTTTCTTCATCCGTTCGGACTCCGCCGGCCCCGGGGAAGGGCTATTCGAAATAGGCGGGGAATCGCCGCGGGGCCTTCTTCCGGTCCCGGTAGCTCCGGGCCAGCTCGAGGAAGATCCCGATCTGCTGCTCCAGGTCGACCTGGGTGCCGTCGAAGTAGAAGTTGCGGATCGGAATCCCGTCGTGGTCCTTCGAGACCTGCGGGTAGACCGCTTCGCAGACGATCCCGTTCATGCAGGAGAACGGCGAGATGTCGATGACGCCGTCCGCCCCCTTGCCGTGGAGATAGACCGACTTGCCCACGGAGAGGACCATCTCGCCGAGGGCGCCCCGGCGGGGGAGGTAGGGTTCGGCGTTGCCCAGGATCTCCTCCACGCCGTCCGGTTCCTCGATGCCGATGAAGTCCTCTTCGAAGGGTTTCATGATGGCGTGCTCGTCGGAGCGCTGGACGATCTCCTTCATCTTCGCCTTGGCCAGATTCGCCGCGACGTGAAGCCCCTCGTCCTTGATCCGGAGGCGCTTTTCGGAGTTGGTGTACCAGACCCACTCGGCGATGTCCGAGAGCCATGTCTCGCCCCCCTGCTCCTCCACCTTGCGGGCGAGGTCCTCGTTGGAGAAGCGGTTCAGGCGGCAGAAGATCTCGCCCACGATGCCGACGAGGGGGCGGTCCTTCACGTATTTCGCCGGCACCGCCCGGAATGCGTCCCGCGCCTTCCGGAGGCATTCGACGATCATCTCGAGGCGCCTGCCGGCCGGGACGTCGTTCTTCTCGAGGACGCCGCAGAGCCGCTTCAGACTCTCCTCGTAAACGGCGTCCGTGTCCCCCCGATTCGTTTCATACGGCCGGGAGCGGAGGAGCATCTTGCGGAGGGCGTCTGCGGCCACGAGAGATCGCCAGACCGCGCGCTCCACGTTCTCGGACCCGATGCCGCCGTAACCGTCCCGGGACGAGGGGGAGAAGACGAGCACTTCGTCGGCGCCGATTTCGCGGAAGACCTTCTCGAGTAGAATCGCGTACTGGCCGAAGCGGCAGGGGCCGGTCGCGGTGGGCATGAAGAAGGCGGTTTTCTCCGGCTCGAAGCCGGGCTGCTCCGCGATCCGCAGGGCGTCCCCGAGGGTGACCTTCTCCGGGTAGCACTCGTCCCCCGACGTGTACCTCCCGCCGAGCTCGAGGGTCTTCTCGTCGGACGGGGGCGTCGGCATGGCGTCGATGCCCATGGATCGAAAAACCGCCGCCACGGTCCGGGCCGATCCGTACGCCATGGGGGGGATGTAGAGCTTTCGTCCCTCGAGGGTCTTCTGCCGTTCCGTCATCCGATCAGCCCCCCACCGCCACCGGGTCGGTCCACCGCCGGAGGAACCCCTTCGAGTCGAGGTAGGCCTCGCAGCGGGTCAGTATCCCCGCGTCGTTCGAATGCCCGTCGATGGTGAGACTCAGAAACGGCTTGCCCGACGCCTCGTCGATGTAGTGCTTGATGTACGAGTCGGGTCCGCACTTGAAATTCGTGATGTAGATGATGTGCAGGTTCCGGTGCTTCGAGACGATGCGCGCCGCCTGCAGGATCTTGCGGCCGTAGTTCCAGTACATGTTCCTGTTCACGTCCCGGATGTCCGTGCCGTAGAGGGGGAGGAAGTCGAGGGGAATGACGTTCACCCCGTAGTAGTCGCGCAGCTTGGTCGGCACGTTCAGGTTCACGCCCCGGTCGTGGATGTTGTACGGCCGCCCGAGAAGGACGATGGCCGGCTCGTCGCCGAGCGTCTCCATCGCCTCCCGCCCCTTGGCGACGAGCTTTCGCCCGAAGTCGGCCTGGGCGTCGTAGGCGGCCTTCAAGGCCCGTTCCCCGTCCCGGCGGGACACGCCGAGGGTTTTCCACACCTCCCGGAGCTCCTTCTTCACCGATTCGATCCCCCGCCGGAAGTGGATGTTCGGCTGCATGAGGCGGCCGCCGATCCGCTCCTTCATCCCCGATTGACCGATCACGAAGGGGAGGGTCTGCCCCCACGGGCAGAGGTGGGACTCCATTTCGGGGGTGTCCGTCTCGGCGTTCACCACGTTCGGGATGAAGAGGACGTCGATCTCTTTGTCGAGCAGGTTCGCCACGTGTCCGTGGGCGACCTTGATCGGGAAACAGGGCTCGGCGACGGTCGTCTCGAGCCCCCGGTTGACGATCCGGTTCGTCGTCGGGTCGGAGACGACGACCTTGCAGTCCATCTCGGTGAAGAAACGGTTCCAGAAGGGGAATCGTTCGTAGAAGTACATCGCCCGGGGCATGCCGACCACGGGCACGCCCTCCCGGTCCGGGTCGAACCCTTCGAAGATCGCCTCCTCCCGGAACTTCAACAGGTCGGGGATGACCGCCTCCCGGTCGACCTTGGGGCGCTTCCGGAAGCGCTCGGAGCACTTGTCCCCCCAGTAGGTCTTCTCCCCCTCCACCTTGAACTCTTGGATGTCGCAGTAATTCGTGCACGCCTTGCACGTGAAGTCCCGGATCTCGTAATCCACGGCGTCCAAGGAGTAGCCCCGGAAGCCGGTCGCCCCGTGGCCGCCGACGATCTTCTCCCGTGCGAGGATCGCCATGCCGATGGCGCCGACCACACCGTTGTGGGGGGGAATGATGATCTTCTTCCCGAGGATCGTGGCGAAGGCGGCGCCCACCGAGTCGTTGTACGCCGTCCCCCCCTGGAAGTAGATCACGTCGCCGATCGAGCGCCCCCGGACCACCCGGTTCAGGTAGTTCAGGGCGATGGAGTAGGCGAGGCCCGCGACCAGGTCCTCGACCTTGGCCCCCTTCTGGAGGTAGGGGATGATGTCCTTCTCGATGAAGACCGTGCACCGCTCGCCGAGACGGATTGGTCTTTTCGACGAGAGGGCGAGGTCGCTGAACTCCCCCTTGATCGAGATGCCGAGCCGCTCCGCCTGCTCCTCGAGGAAGGAGCCAGTTCCGGCGGCGCACGCCTCGTTCATGGCGAAGTCGACCACCACGCCGTCCTGGATGGAGATGAATTTCGAGTCCTGGCCGCCGATCTCGAAGATCGTGTCCACTTCCCGGTCGATCAGCTTGCGGCCGATGTAGGTGGCGCCCGTCTTGTGGGCGGTGATCTCGTCGTTGATCGTGTCCGCGCCGATCAGCTCGCCGATCAGCTCCCGGCCCGAGCCGGTCGTGCCGACGCCGAGAATCCGGATGCGGTCGCCGATGGCCGCCTCGATCTCCTGGAGGCCCCTGTGGACCACCTCGATCGGGCGGGCTTCGGTGCGGACGTAGATTTCGTAGATGACGTTGGCGTCGCTGTCGGTGACGACCAGGTTGGTCGAGACCGATCCGATGTCGACGCCGAGGAACGCGTCGACCCGTCGTCCGTCCTCGGGGAAGGTGTACGGTTTCACCCGGTCCCGGAGAAGCACCACGTCCTCCATGGAGAGCCGGTCGGAGCGGGGGAAGGACTCGGCCCCCTCCCCTTCGTCCCGGCTCACGTCCGCGAGGGACCGGAAGGGGGCGGGCTCTTCGTGGACCGCGGCGCCGAGGAGGGCGGCGCCGATCGCCGCCATCCAGGCGTGGGCCTCGGGGACGAAGAACTGGTTGTCATCCAGGTCGAAGAGGGAGCCCATGGCGCCCGCGACCCCCGAGTTGGCGGAGACGCCGCCGATGAAGGCGACGGGGGGCTCGATCTTCTTCCCCTTCGTGATGCTCGCCTTGTAGTTCCGGGCCACCGCCTCGCAAAGGCCCCGGAGGACCTCGCCCGGCGCGTAGCCTTTCTGCTGGGCGTGGATCATGTCGCTCTTGGCGAAGACCGAACAGCGGCCGGCGATGGTCGGCGTCCGGACCGCCGCCGCGGTGATGGCGCCCACGTCCTCGATCTTGAAGAGGAGGCGGGAGGCCTGCTGGTCCATGAAGGAGCCGGTGCCGGCGGCGCAGTCGCCGTTCGTCTCGTAATCGACGATCCCGACCGAGTTCCCGTCGCCGGCGGGGGCGAGGAGGATGTACTTCGAGTTCTCGCCCCCCATCTCGAGGATGGTGCGGGTCTCCGGGTGGAGATAGCGGACCCCTTGGGCGACGGCCCGGAACTCGTTCTCGTGTTTCGTGCGGAGGACCTCGGCGAGGTGCTTGCCCCCCGAGCCGGTCACGGTGAGGACGTGGACCGCCTCTTGGGGGAGCCCCTGGAAAAGGTCCCGGAGCATCTCGACCGCCACCGCCCGGGGGCGGCCGAGATGGCGCTCGTAAGAGGAGAGGGCGACGAGGGCCCCCTCCCGGTCGACGAGCCGGTAGCCCTTGGGGCCGAGCCCGGCCTCCTCGATCTTCTTCCGGGCCGTTCCCCGGCCGAGAACGGCGAGTTTCACGCTGATGGAGCCGACGTCGACGCCGACGGCTATCCGGTCAACCAAGGACGAGGACATCGCTTCTCCCATAGGATTCTCGGGGGGAGAATCCAAGGGGAGACTACACGCCCGGGAGGCGGTTGTCAACGGTTACAGGACCGAAACGGACCTGAAACCCATTGCAGGGGTATGAGTTCGGGGGGGGGCGGCAGTCTGAGAACGGGCGGGGCCCTTCGGGGCACGGCGTCCGCCCACCCGGGAGTAGGGGCTCCTCTGAATTCGGGGGACAGAATTCGGGGGACACAATACGGAACCCCGAATTATTGAGTGCTGCGTAAGTAATGCAACACGCGGGCATGTCAAAGCGTAAGTCCGGTGTGTTCGATACAGCTCCGGAGTTGGGAAGGAGAAAGGCGGCACGCTTCCAGTTCCTCGATGACCTGGAGGGCGAGATCGAAGCGATCCTCGGGGCAGGCGTTGGCGAGTCGCTTCTTGGTTCGTCGCCAGACGCCCTCGTCGGGGTTGAGTTCGGGCGCGTAGGCGGGAAGGTACTCGAGGTGGAGGCGAGGAACTCGGCGACAGAGGGTCGCCACGGCTTTGCTTCGATGCACCCGGAGGTGGTCCCAGATCACGATGAGCGGCTTGCGAAGATGGCGGAGGAGGTCACGCAGGAACGCAACGACCTCCACCTCGCGGATGTTGTGATGGTACCACTGATAGTAGAGGCCGAATCGGCGGCGCTCGGGGCTGACGGCGATCCCGGAGATCACCGAGATCCGATCGTGACGCTGCCAGTGCCGCAGAATTGGCGTCTTCCCGCGAGGCGCCCAGGTGCGCGCGATTGTCGGCGTCAGCTGGAAGCCCGACTCGTCGACGAAGACGAGATAGGCCCCCAGCCGAAGCGCGTTTTTTTTACCTGGGGCCAGCGGACCCGCTTCCAGCGTTCGATCGCGGCCTCGTCCCGTTCGCGCGCCCGACGCTCCGGCTTCTGACAGCTCCAGCCCCACTGGCCGAGGAGTCGTCCGACATGGTCCCGGTGATAACGCACCCCATACCGCCGCTCGATCACCTCGGCGATCCGCTGCGTGGTCCAGAGGTCCGTGGGATACCCGTGGGCCATCGGCCCGCGCAAGAGCTGCCGCAGCAGGCTGTCCCGCTGCCGCTTCGAGAGACGCGGCGGACGGCCCGGGGCGCGTCGCACTTCCAGTCCGGCCGAGCCATGGCGTTCCACCGCTCGCACCCAGCGCATCACCGAACTCGCCGCGCAACCGATACGCCGGGCCGCCTGGTTCAACGAGTACCCCTGTTCCACCAGGGCCAACGCCCGGCGCCG
>JBDROZ010000121.1:0-36372 GCA_043809585.1 Candidatus Eiseniibacteriota bacterium | reverse complement strand
TTCCTTCGCCGCCTCCTCGACGGGGCCCGTCGGGCGCTTGGACTTATCGCGACGGCTAGGAGCGATAAGTGGTAGCGCCCGGGGGGAGGCTCTTATGACTACGCCTCCGGTGGCGGAAGTCCGACCGCGCCGGGGTACCCGTCGGAGCGAAGCGACGGCGGGTCGGCGCCGGGAGTACCCGGAGCGCGGCAGCGCGAAGGGTGCAAGTCAGCTTCTCGTCAGGCGATCCGATCCCTCGTGACGGAGATTCATGCATAATCCAGGCTAGAACTCTTTTCAAAACCCCTTTCGTCGCGAGGGTGAGCGAAGGGACGGACGGCGAGGATCGAGGGCGAGAATGCCCGGAGGCGGCCCTGGAGGGCCGCCCGGGACATTCTTGCCCGAGGACGAAGCCGGGCCGTCCCTGCAGCCAACCGCAGCAGGAAGGGGTCTTGAAATGAGTTCTAACGTAGATGGACGATACGACCCGTCTTCTCGTACCCGTCCGCGGCGACCCGGTAGAGGTAGATGCCCGGCGCGACCCGTCGATCATCGCTGTTTCTCCCGTTCCATTCGAAGTGGCCCGCGCCCCGGGTGAGGGCGACTTCTTCGCCGTGGATCCGGCGCCCGGCGAGATCGTAGATCTCGAAGAGGACGTTCGCGTCCTTCGAGAGGTACAGAGTGAAGGCGACCCGCTCGGCGAACGGGTTCGGTCCCCGGAGGGCGAGACGGACCGAAGAGGGGTAGATCTCGAACTCGTGATACCCGGCCGCCGGGCTCACCGTCCGGTTCGCCGCGAGGGCGGCGTCGACGGCGACGATCCTGTACTCCACCGAACCGATCTCCTCGGAGAACTCGGGGAAGGTCGCGGCGTATTCGTCGTCCCCCCGGGCTGCGAGGGTCATTTTCCCGGCGCCTTCCCCCCCCTCCGCTCCGGTGAAGAGGTACTCGACGTAGAGAGAGTCCCCATCGAGGGCGCCGTCGTCGGTGATCGTCGTCCGGACCTCGGGAAGGCCCTCCCCCTCCTTCACGTCCGGGAGGGGCGTGTGCGTGAGGGCCGGCGCGGTCGTGTCGGCGAACACCGAGAAGGAGTGGAAGCCCGAGGGCGGCTCATAGGATCGATTCCGCGCGGCGGAGACGTCGACGGCGAGGATCCGGTACTCGTACGTTCCGATCCGGCCCGGCCCCTCCGGGAACGGACCCGTGAAGACCGAGTCCCCCGCGCCGGCGGAGAGGGCGAAATCTCCCGAGTCGCTCCCCGCGGCTCCGTCGAAACTCCAGTAGACGATCACCGAATCGGGGTCGACCGCCGAGTTGTCCGTCGCCGTCACCGAGAGGGGGACGGGCAGGGCGCTGTCGAGCGCGTCCGCCGCCGGAGCGTGGGTGATGTTCGGGGCCTGGACGTCCGCGACGATGACGCTCAGGAACCTTCCCGGATCGGGCAGGAGGACGGTCCGGTCGAAAAGGTCCGTCACCATGTAGGAATAGAGAAGCGAATCGGACTCCGGAGGGGGCGTCACCGACCCGACCCAAAGGGAATCGCCCCCGGTGGCGAGATCCGCCGTGTCCCCCGCCGCCTCCGTCACGCCGTAGACGATCTCCACTGCTCGGATCGGCACCTCCGAACGGAGAGTCAGGCTGCAGAGAAACACCTCCCCCGCGAAGAGAAACGGCGGATGACTCCCGGAGAGGATCGTCGGCTCGCTGGTGTCGTCCCCCGTGAGCACGCCCCGCGCCTTGAACACGTTGAAGATCTCCTCGCCGTGGGCGCCCCCCGTGAAGGTCCGGTCCGCCTCAATGATCGCGAAGGCGCCGTCGGCGAAGGACACGCTCGGCGCGGCGCCGTTGTAGTAGAAGTGGGACTCGAGGATCAGGCTGTCCGCGTACGGCCCGCCGACCGCGCCGTGGAGGTCCCAGAGGGAGCCGGACCAGATCTGGCTGTTGTCGTAGATGTTGCCCGACGTGAGGGGCCGGAGATCGTCCATGGTCTTGGCGTTGTCGACCCGCCGGCCGAGCCAGCAAAAATCCACGGGGCCCCGGTCCCAATCGAAGACCTGGCCGAGGTCGAAGGTCACCCCCCGCCGGGCGGCGTGGGACTCGGACCAGTAGTCGGAGAACCCTTCCGCCATGGCCCCCATGTAACCGCCGGGGTATCCCCAGTCGGGCGCCTGGCCGAACTCGATGGCGTGGCCGTACTCGTGGATCAGCACGTCCGCTTCCTCCGCGTCGTCGACGCAGCCGTCGCCGAAAGAGAGCCGGTGGAGCGGGAAGGGATCGTACCGGGAGTTGTCCTGCCCCTGGAAGCCGTGGACGTCGACCGGAATCGGCGAGACGACGATCGAGTCAGCGGCAACTCCGTCGAAACCGAGGTCCCGGAGGTAGCGCTGGCACTCGTCGATGTGATAGTAGGCCATCACCGCCTCGAAACGGTCGTCGGCCCGGTAGAAACGGAAGCCGTCGGGGTTCCCCGCGACGGGGGGCGGAACGGTGGGCGTCTCGAAGTCGACGATCTCCACGTACGGGCCCTCGAGCCGGTACTGGGCGGGCGCCCCCGACTCGGAGAGCCCCTGGAGCGTCACGATCCGGTAGGCCGGATCGAAGACCCCCTGATCCGTGTCGTTCATGTCCGAGAGGTTCGTCGTCTCGAGGACGTTCACCGGGTTCGGCGTCCAGACCCGGCCGCTCCCCGTCGCGTGGGGGGAACGGTTCGCCCGTTCCAGAATCTCGCCCGACGACGCGTCGACGAAAGAGGTCCAGAGCCCCGCGGGCTCCTCGGAGGAAACATCGACTCTCCAAGCGAGCCGGATTCCCTCCCCGGTCTCCCTCCAGACGAGCTCGGTCCGGGCCTCACCGCCCGGAACGAGCCCCTCCGCCGCGATCGCCTCCGCCGCGGACGCCGCCACGGCCGCGCTCTTCGACGCGGAGACCGGGCGGGGGTCGAGAGTGACGTCGGCGTAGAGGAGCCGCCCGCTCTTGTCGAAATGCGCGCCCAGGCGACCCGGTTCGACGGGGACTCCTCCCGCGACGCGCCGGAGGACGACGTGCTCGCTCGCGAGACCCCGTCTCACGAACGCCACTTCGAGCTCGTCGAGGACCCCCTCGATCCCGAGAAGGGGGGCGAGCTCCCGGGCGAAGCCCAAGGTACGCTCCGCGGGGGATTCCCCCTTCGCCGCGCCGGCGCGCGCCGTCGCGGGCTCCACCCGGCTCACCCGCCCGCTCGTGCCGTCCCGCCGGACCGTCCATTCCCCCGCGCGCTCGGCCGCGAGGAGCCGCTCCGCCCGGGGAATGTTCCTCTCCACGGCGGGGCCCTGACCTACGCCGCGCTTGGCGAGGGCCGGCGAAGCGGCCGTCATGGCCATGGTCATCGCCAGAAGGAAGAAGAAACCCCCTTGGCGCGGGAGCGGCAGGGGGAGACGCTTCGTCCTTCGCAATTGATGAACCTCCATGGATTCGAATCTACTCGGAATCCCCCGCTCCATCAAGGGCGGGGGCGGGCCCGGAGGGGGCCAGGGCCGGGTCGACACTCCGGAGATGAGCGGCCGCCTGCTCGGGGGGAACGGGATTGATGTAGAACCCGGTTCCCCACTCGAATCCCGCCACCCGGGTGAGCCGGGGCAGAATCTCGATGTGCCAGTGGTAATCGTACTTCACCGTCGCCCAGTAGCCGGGCCGCCGGGGCTTCATCTCCGTATTCGGCGTCGAGTGGAACATGTAGTTGAAGGGCGGGTTGTTCAGGCCGACCCGGAGGCGGCCGAGAACGTCTTTCATGATCTCCGCGAGTCCCGCGAGCCCTTTCGGCGCCGTCTCGGCGAAAGAGTGCTCGTGCTCCCGGGGGGCGACGAAGATCTCGAAGGGGAACCGGCTCGCGTAGGGGCAGAAGGCGACGTAATCCTCCGTCAGCGCCACGATCCTCTCGCCCGTCTCGATTTCCTGGTGGATCATGTCGCAGAAAATGCAGCGCTCCTTGTCGAGATAGTAGTCGCGGGCCGACTGGAGCTCGGTGCTGACCGTCTTCGGCGTGACCGGGACGGCGATCACCTGATGATGGGGATGGGGCAGGGAGGCCCCCGCCACGGCGCCGTGATTCTTGAAGAGCAGGACGTACCGGAAACGCCCGTCCCGGTGGAGGTCCATGAGCCGTTCCTGAAGGATCCGGTAGATCCCGCCGCCGTGCTCGACGTCGAAATCGGTGAGGGATTTCAGGTGGTCGGGGCTCTCGATGCAAACCTCGTGGGCCCCGATGCCGTTCACGCGGTCGTAGATGCCGATCCCCTGGCGTTTGAGCACCCCTTCGATCCGGAGGGCGGGGAACTTGTTCGGCACCACGCGGATCTTCCAGCCCGGCGTGTTGGGCCGCGACCCGCGGTCGCGGATCGCCACGATCTCGGGAGGCGTCGATTCCTCGCTCCCCTCGCAGAACGGGCAGAAGGCGCCTTGGATCACGCGCTCCGGCTCCACGGCGAAACTGTCCGGTCGCTGCGCACGGTCCGTGGCGATGATGATCCAGCGCCTCTGGATCGGGTCGTGCCTGAGCTCGGACATGGCGGCTCCTTTCCCCGCGGCCCACGGGAGGGTGACGGGCCGGCGTCCGCGAGCGGTACAACATTCGACGTATTACCATAGGGGCCCGCCCCGGGGAGCGCAACCCGAAAGATGGGCCGGGGGAGCGGAGAAAATTTGCCCCTCCCGATTGCCGATCCTGTAAACTGTCTTGCGGCGCGAAGGGTCGCCGGAGCCGAGGAAGGATACGAGGATCACGGTGCGTCTCTCTCCCCAGCGAACGATCTTTCCCCTCTTGCTCGTCGTGACCGATCTGGTCGCGTTGAACGCCGCCTATCTGACCGCCCTCGTTCTTCGGTTCTACTACCTCAACTGGGCGCGGTGGTCCCATCAGTTCGGCCCCTACTACCTCTACCTGATCATCGCGACCAACGTGATCTGGCTGGTCCTGCTGCTCTACTACCGGGAGGTCTTCTTTCCCCGCCGGTTCAAGCCGACCTTCGTCATCCCCCGGGTGGCGAAAATGATCCTGGTCACCATGGTCGCCTCGGTCATGATCATCTTCCTCTCCAAGGGGCTCTCCCGCCACCGGGAGGTGTTTCATTTTTCCCGTCCCACGCTCGTGGCGTTCTGGACCCTTTCGATCATCAACATCTGCGCCGGCCGGTTCGCGCTCGGCCTGCTGCAGCTCGCGCTCTTCCGGAGAGGGCGCCTGCTCCGGCCGACCCTCGTCGTCGGCGAGGGAGAGGAACGGCGGGATCTGGAAACTCGGCTCGCGTTCAACAGGTGGTTCGGCGTGGGCGTGCTCCGGAAGGTGGTGGTCCGGGCGGAGGGGCCGCCGCCGGACGAGGAGACGGAGCGATTGCCCGACGCGGAGGCGCTCGCGGCGCTGATCCGGGAGACCGGCGTGCGGGAGATTTTTCTCGCCGCGCCGTCCACCGATTTGAAACAGATCTTCACGGTCATCGAGGCCGCGCGCGCGACGGGGGTGGCGGTGCGCGTCATCCCCGGTCATCTTCAGATGATCGTGAGCCGCCTTCTCCTCTCCGAGACGCTGCCCGTTCCCGACCGCACGAAGGAGGACCTGGTATTCGAGCTTTACCAGTGGGTGAATCCCCGGTTCGAGCTGGAGCTCGCGACGGTCGCCGTGATCGGCGCGAAGGGGATACCGCCCACCTTCGGCGGCATCGAGCGGCACGTGGCGGAGCTGTCGAACAGGCTCGCCACCCGGGGCTTCATCATGAAGGTCTACTCGAGACCGTACTACACGACCATGGAAGGCCGCTTCCAGGGGATCGAGATCCAGCGGCTGCCGACGATCCACACGAAACATCTCGACGCGATCACCCACTCCGCCCTCGCCACGATCCACACCCTCTTTCAGCGGGTCGACCTAGCCCACTATCACGCTCAGGGGCCGTCGGTCCTCTCCTTCGTCCCGCGCTTCTTCGGCATCAGGACCGTGGTCACCGTTCACGGCCTCGATTGGAAGCGGGACAAGTGGGGGCGGATGGCGCAGCAATGCCTCCGCATGGGCGAGGCGGCGTCCGCGCGGTTCCCGAACCGGACGATCACCGTATCGCGGACGCTGAAGAGATACTACGAGGAAAAGTACGGACGGACGGTAACGTACATTCCGAACGGGATTCGGGTCGAGGAAATTCCGCCGGCCAAGGAGATCATCGACGAGTTCGGTCTCCGGCCCCGGCGTTACCTGCTCTTCGTCGGCCGTCTCGTTCCGGAGAAGGGGTGCCACTACCTGATCAGGGCGTTCCGGAGCCTCGACACGGACATGGATCTCGCCATCGCCGGCGGATCGAGCCACTCGGACGCGTACTTGGAAGAGCTGAAGGAGATGGCGGCGGGAGATCCCCGGATCCGGTTCCTCGATTATGTCTACGGCGACGCGCTCAAGGAGCTGTACGCCCACTGCTATCTGTACGTGCTCCCCTCCGATCTCGAAGGGCTCGCCATTTCGCTGCTCGAAGCGCTCTCCTTCGGGGCCGGGGTGCTCGTCTCCGACATCGAGGAGAACCTGGAGGTGCTGACCGACGAGAACACGCCGGCCGAGGCGTGGAACGACCCGGCCCTCCGGCCCGGCCCGCCCGTGGGTTTCCGGTTCCGGCACGGGGACGTGGAGGACTGCGCGGGGGCGATCGCCGGTCTTCTCGCCGATCCCGACCGGGTCGACGTGATGCGGGGAAAAGCGCGGGATTGGATCCTCCAGCGATACGACTGGGACGTCGTCGCGTCCCAGACCGCCGCCCTCTATCGCCAGGTGGCGAAGAAGTAGGCGGGGGAAGCGCACATTCCAAAGCTCCTGGCTTCCTCGGACTCCTCTTCTGCACTTGTGATCGCATCGGTTTCAGCAGGCGCCCGCGGTTCGGAGTCGGTTCCGTAGCGAGGGGGAGAAACGCGTTGCCGAGACGTGTTTCGGACGAGGCCGCTCCCGGAAGCATAGCCATGGCTATGTCGAGGAAGCGGCCGACGGAGAAACACCGTCGCAGGCCGCGATTCTCACCCGCAGTAGGAACCGACTCCGAATCGCGGGCTAGAAACCGGACCGTTTCTTCGCCTGCGCGTAATCGAGCCCGTACCGCCCTGTGAGTTCCGCGGCGAACGCCTTCGCCTCGCCCCATGACTCGAAGTTCCCGAGGAAGACCCGGAACCACGTCCCCTTTTCCGGAATCACGTCCTCCTCGATCACCACCCGGTACCCCCGGCCCGCCCAGAGGGCTTCGTCCTTCTCGGCGAACGCCATGGTTCGGTACGAGCTAACGTGAACCCCGTAGGGCATGAGCGAGAACGTCGCCGGCCCCGTCTCCTCCCGCGGGATTTCGGGCTCCGCCGGCGGCGCCGGTTTCCCGTTCTCCTTGTCCGTGCCCCGAATCAGACCGGCCAAGGGATCGCTCCCGCCGGACGGCGCGAAAGGCTCCGCCTCCGCCACGGCGATCGCCGGCGCCGTCTTCGGCGGCCCCTCCTGCCGGGCCCGCTCCTCCCGGAGATAAGCGAGCAGACGGTCCAGATCGTCCGTCGGGGGGGGGGGATCGAGAGGAGACGACGGCCCGCTCCCGATCCCGGTTTCGGTGAACACGTCCTCCCCGTCGGCGAGGTCCCCGAGGGATACGGCCTTCTCCCCTTCCGGCAGGACCGCCGTCTTCGTCCCCTCTTCCGGCGAAACCGCTCCCCCCTCATCCCCGGCGGCCGCCGGGAACTTCCCCATCTCGAACCACTCGAAGGGGGCCGGCGTTCCGCTCGTGACCAGCGTGTCGTACCGGATGCGTCCCTCGTGGGAGAGAACCGTCACTCCCCTTTCCACGCCGGGCGCGGCGGGGGGGGCGGAAACCGCCGCAAAAGACGGGGGCTCTTCCGCCGGTTCGTTCCGGAACGAACTCTTCAGTGCGGCGAGGGAGAAGAGAAGGGACGCGGTGGAGATGCCGATCATCACCTTCTCCCGGGACGAGGCGTCCCAGTAGTCCCCGGCATCCTCGCCGGTCCCTTCCAAGTCCGTCGCCCGGGACTGGTAGAACTGCATGTCCATGATGCTCGACGCGAGAATCGCGCCGTTCAGGAAGGCGAAAGCCCCCCAGAAGAAGGGGCCGCTCATCCAGGATGACCCGTCCCCCTCCCGGGAAGGACCGTCGGGCACCGCGAGGGTCGCGGGCGGAAAGGCGATCAAGAACGCGAGAACGAGCGTCAAAGGACGGCGTTTCATGGTGAATTCCTCCTCATGACCCTCTTTTCGGCCCCGGCGAGGGCGGCCTTGACACCGGGAATGCGCGTTGCTATTCTATTGCGGCGTCTAAAGTTCCAATGCCCCGCTCGGGGGGCGGGCGCAAGAGGGAGGCATTGGCCTTGAGTCGCATCTTCAGCGGAATCCAGCCGAGCGGCGAGATCACCATCGGCAATTACCTGGGAGCGATCCGGAACTGGGTAAAGCTCCTGAAAGATCACGAGTCGATCTTCTGCATCGTCGACCAGCACGCCATCACCGTGGAGTACGAGGCGGACCGTTTGCAGCGCCGGATATTCGAGGCGGCGGCGGCGAACATCGCGGCCGGGCTCGACCCGAGGAAGTGCGTTCTTTTCGTTCAGTCCCTCGTGCCGGAGCACACGGAACTGACCTGGTACTTCAACACGGTAACGTCCATGGGCGACCTCGGGCGGATGACGCAGTTCAAGGAAAAATCGAGGCGGCACCCGGAGAACATCAACGTCGGTCTTTTCGACTACCCCGTGCTCCAGTCGGCGGACATCCTCCTGTACAAGGCGGACAAGGTGCCGGTCGGCGAAGACCAGGTGCAGCACATCGAGCTCTCCCGGGAAGTGGCGCGGAAGTTCAACGCCCGGTTCGGCGAGGTCTTCCCCGAGCCCCAGGCGCTCCTCTCGCCGACGCCGCGCATCATGGGCCTCGACGGCAAGACGAAGATGTCGAAGTCGATGAACAACTACATCGGCCTCGTGGAGGAGCCCGAGTCGATCCGGAAGAAACTCGCCACGGCGCTCACCGACGAGAACCGGAAGCGACGGAACGATCCGGGGAATCCGGACATCTGCAACATATTCACCCTCCACAAGAGTTTCTCCCCCGCCGAAGACGTGGAGATGATCGACGTCGAATGCCGGCGGGCTGGCATCGGCTGCGTGGACTGCAAGAAGAAGCTCGGCGATCGGATGCTCGCGGAGCTCGAGCCGATCCGGGAGCGCTATCACCACCTCCTGGACCACCCGGACGAGGTCCGGGCCCCGCTCGCGGAGGGGGCGGAGCGCTGCCGGGGAATCGCGGCGGAGACCATGGACGGCGTACGCCGCGCGATGGGCCTTCGCTGACGCGGCGGAACCCGTCCTCCCCGAAGGGAGCAGGCCTTCCCGTGTCCCGGCGAATCACCCCGATCATCGTCTTCCTTCTCGCCCTGTCCGTACGTTCCGCCGCCGCCGAGGGCACCCGCGTGGTCCACGCACCCCCCGGTCCCGTCACGGCCGGCTCTGAAACGGAGATCCTCTTTACCGTGCTCGGAGAGGAGAAGGCGGTATCCGCGGAGGTTCTCTTCCGGAAAAGCGCCGAGGCGGTGTTCACGGCGGTCGCCGCGGACGAACGAAAGGGCGTCTTCCGCGCGGCGGTTCCCCGATCCCTCGCTTCTCCTCCCGGCTTTCAGTATTTCATCCGGGTCCGGACCGGGGCCGGCGAGGAGATCACGAGCCCCTACCGGGACGCCGAAGGCTCCCCCCACCGGGTGCGGGTGATGGCCGAAGGGGCCGCGGACCGGATCGTCGTTCTCGCCCCCGAGGAGGACCGAATCGTCGCTTCCATGGACGAGATGATGATCTCCGTTCTCTTCGACCCCCCCCTCCTCGCCGGCGACTCGGTCTTCCTCTCCCTCGACGGAGAAACCGTCGCGGAGCCCCTGGAGATCACGCCCGACTACCTTCTCTACCGTCCCGGCGGAGCCCTCCGGCCCGGCGCCCACGAAGCGGCGGTGGTCCTCCTCGGCGCCGACGGCGGCGCGGGCGAACGCCGCTGGAGCTTCTTCTTCCGCGACGAAGGGGAACGGCCCATCGACCTCTCCCTCTCCGGGAAGATCGAGGCGGGGTACGCGCGCGTCTCGAGCGCGAACCTCCGGGGGGAACCCTACCTCCCTTACGACGAGACCTCCTCCCTCCTCTTCGATCTGTACGCCTACGGCGACTGGTCGGGCCGTTCCGTCTACTTCTCCGCCGCCCGGGACCCGATCTACGACGACGAGACGCGGATCACCGCCCGCCTCGGCGGCGACCACCTGACCCTCGAGGCGGGAGACATCTACCCCTCCTTCTCGGAGATGACCGTCTCCTGGCTCTCCGGCGAGGGGGGGCGGGTCGGGGCCCGGGGCCGGGGGTTCGAAAGCTCCCTCTTCTTCGTCCGCACCCTCCCCTCGGACACGACGGACGGATTCGGCACCTACTCCCAGTTCGCCGCCGGGGAGCGGCTCGCCTACTCCCGGGAGCGGTGGACCGCCGCCGCGAACGCCGTCTATGGATGGGAGCGGGAGACGTCGATCCCCGATTCGCTCCGCTTCTTCCGGCCCTTGAAGAACCTGGTGGCCACGGGAAGCGGCGACGTCCGTTTCCTGGGGGAAGGGGGACTCCACGTCGAGGCGGGCCGGAGCGAAACGGAGGGGGACGACACGACATCCGCCGGGGGGTGGCGGGCTCTTCTCACCCTGCTCGGCTCGCCCCGGCATCGACTGAGCGTGGAGTACCACGACTACCGGCCCGGTTTCTACACCCTCTCGAGCCCCACCGTAGACGGGGGGGAACGGGGAGTGATCGTGGACGGGATGATCCGCCTCGGCACCCGTCTCCGCCAGTCCCTCAAGGCGGAAGTGTACGAGGATCGGGAGACGGCCCAGGAGGTCGAAGAGGGGGGGAAGATCGTCCAGTTTCTCGGGCGGACGGACGTGGATTGGAAAGCGGGAACCGTCGACGGGAACACGTACTTCCTCTTCCGCACGTACGAGATCCCCTACGAGTCGGACCCGTACCGGAGCCGGTACGGGACCCTCGGCCTCTACGTCCGCCGGGGTGCCACCACCCTCTCCATGAACGGGTCGGGGAGCGAGAGCCGCTCCTCCTCCCGGACCAGGACCTGGTCCGGAAGCGCCTACGGGAGCGGTCAATTCGCCGAAGGTCGTGTAACCTGGAAGATAGGGGAGCGATTCAGCGCCTCCGAGACCGTGGAAGATACGACGGGCTCGGGGCGGGAGGTTACCGTCTCCGAACCGACCCGGTGGACCTTCGAAGCGGAGATGGGGGTCACGGGGGGGGGGCTCGAGTGGCGGATCGAGTACGAGCGTATCGACGAGGAGGACCCGGCGGAGGAGGAGAGATACACGCAGCATCTCCTCTCCCTCCTGGCGGGCCGCCGTTTTTGAAGAGAGCGAATCCTATGAAGCGGGAGAGAATCGTGATGACCGATCGAAGGGGAGGCCGGGTGGGCCGGTTCGTCCGAGCGCTCTCGGCGGCGTGGGTCCTTGTCGCCCTTCTCGTCGCCCCCCCGGCCGCCGCCGCAGAGGAGGGACCGGTCCGGGTGACGCCGGGTCGCGCCTCGGTCGGGCCGGGAGAGAGCGTCCGGTTCACCCTCGAAGGAACGGAGGCCGAGGTCGAGTGGGAAGTTATCCCCCGCTTTCTCGGGGACATCGACGGGAGCGGCCTCTTCCGCGCCGGCCCCCGGGAGGGGCGCGGGATCGTCCGTGCCGTCGTCGGCGGGACCGAGGAGCGCCGGGTGGGCCACGCCGTTCTCCTCGTCGGTTCGGGGAGGCCCCGGGGGGGGCCCGAGATCCGGATCCGTCCCCGGACGGTGAGGGTGCTCCCCGGCGAGAGCGTCCGCTTTCGGGCCGAGGAGATCGACCCGTCGATCCCCGTCGTCTGGACGGTCCGCCCGAACGCGATCGGCGCGATCACGCCGGACGGCGTGTTCACGGCCAACGAGGTGCTCGCCGACGCGGGGAGCCGCCAGCTGACCCGGCGGGAGGGCGTGGTGGTCGCCCGGGCCGAGTCGGGGGGAGGGGTGATTCACGGCCGCGCGAGAATCCTGATCGGCGGCGAGGAGCTCCCCGGGGAGCTCGTCATCGAACCGAGGGATTGGGTCCGGGATGTCGCGCCCGCCGACGTTCTCTCGGGGAAAGGCGTCCCCTTCCGGGCCCGTTTCGTCGGACCGTCGTTCGACACATCGCCTGTCGTGGAGTGGCGCGTCGAACCGCCCGGCGTTCTCCGCCCCCACCCTCCCGTCGGGAACCGAACCGTGCTCTCCTTCGCGGGGAACGTCACGGACATCGCGAACGCCTTCCCCTACCGGGGCCGTCTGATCGCCGAATGGCTCTCGCCGAACGGCCTCCGGATCGGGGCGTCGGCCCCCCTCTCGATCCGGCTCGAGAACGGGGAGCTCGATCTCGCGGTGACGCCCTCCCGCATCGATCTCGGGAGCGGAGAGTCCATCGCCCTCGATCTCCGCGCCTCCCTCCCCGCAGGTCCCGAGATCGCCCACGATCGTCTTCTCTTCTTCGGGACCGTGATTCCCCCCCGGCTGGGCGCCTTTCACAACGGAAGCCGGGTCTTCGTCGCCGGTGAGGCGGGCGAGGGGACGCTCGTGATCGTCGCGCGGGGCTTCGATCCGCCCCTCGAGGGGCGGATCGTTGTGCCGGTCGTGGTGCGGGGGGCGGCGGGGAATACGGATCGAGGGAGCGCGCGCTGAGGCCCTACTCCACGGACTTCATCAATTGGAGGAACGGTTCCGCCTCGACGAATCCGGTCACCGTGTGGCCTTCGATCCTCTCGCCGTCGGAGCCGATGAAGACCACCGTCGGCAGCCCTCTGACTCCGTAGAGGTCCCTCAATCGGTTCACCTCGTCCGTCGACCGCGTGGCGTCGATCATCACCATCTCGAAGCGCCGGCTCTGGTCGATCACGGAGGGATCCGTGTAGGTGTAGTGCTCGAGCTCCTTGCAGGCGGCGCACCAGTCGGCGGTGAAGTCGATCATCACCGGCCTCCCTTCCGCGGCGGCCCGCTCCAAGGCCTCGTCGTGGTCCTCCCCCCAGGCGATCGTCGCCGCGGGGCCCGCGGGACCCATCGCGACCGGCAGGTGGAGCATGGGGAGAATGACGGCGCTCGCGAAGAGCACCACGGCGTAGACGGCGACGAGAAGGGCGACGGCCTTCCCCACCCGGCGCCAGGCGCCCGACCCCGCCGGGATCGGATCGAAGAGGCCGAAGACGGCGGCGCCGAAGAGCAGGAGGATCCCGTAGAGGGCGGTGACGAGCCGGTCGGGCATCAGGGTGCGGGCGAAATAGGCCGCGCCGAGCAGAAGAACGAACCCGAAGAACTGCTTCACCCGGTCCATCCACAAGCCGGCGCCCGGCAGGCGGCCGATCATACCCGACGAGGTGCCGACGACGAGGAAGATGACGCCGATCCCCATGGCGAGGGTGAAGAGGAGCGTGAAACCGAGGAGGGCGTTCCCCGTCTGGGCGATGTAGACGAGGAGCCCCACGAGCACCGGGCCGACGCAGGGGGACGCGATCAGCCCCGCCACGATCCCCATGAGGAAGATGCCCACGTAGCTCCCACCGCCCCCCGCCCCCTGCATGCGGGTGGCGATCGACGGGGGGATCTGGAGCTCGAAGACGCCGAACATGCTGATCGCGAGGGTGATGAAGATCGAGGCGATCAGGAGAATGAAGATCGGGTTCTGGAGAAAGGCCCCGAAGAGGGCCCCCGTGCTCGCCGCCACGAGTCCGAGGGTGGCGTAGGTGAGCGCCATGCCGAGCACGTAGGAGAGGGAGAGGGTGAACCCTCTCGCCGGTTTCGTCTCCCCCCGGGCGCCGATGATGGCGAGGGTGATCGGCACCATGGGGAATACGCAGGGCGTGAAGGAGAGGAGGATCCCCGCGAAGAAGACGCCGAGGTAAGTCAGGAAGAGCCCCTTGGACGCGATCCGCGCCGCCACGTCGAAGGAGTCGGCCCCCGTCCGGGGCGGGGGCGCGGCGGATTCCTCCGCCTCTTCGACGGCCGCGGAGACGCCCCCCGTCTCCTTCCATTCGAAGGAGGGGGACGCCTCGTGCTCCTCGGGGAAGAAGCAGTACTCGGCGGTGCATCCCCGGTAACCGGCGATCACGGTCATCGCCTCGGGGAATTCGGCGCCGGGCCGGAGCTCCAAGACACTCCGGATCGTCACCGGGTGCTCGTAGATTTCCGCTTCCCTCTCGAGAAACTTGTCGTACTTTACTTTTCCCTTCGGGTATTCGATCGCCGTCACCCGGAGGGCGGACGTGTCGGGGAACTCGACCCAGATCTCCTCGCGGTAGAGGTAGTGGCCGGCCGGCACCTCGATGAAGACCCGGATCTCTCCCCGTTCCGGCTCCGCCCGCAGGCGACGCGCCTCCGCGCCGAAGGCGAAGGGACTCTCCTGCGCCGCGGCGCCCCCCGCCATCCAAGGCGAAATCAGGACGAAGAAGAGCAGGGCGAGCCGGGCGGCCGGATGGGGGATGAACGGGGTGATGGGACGGCTCGTCATCGCCGGTGTCCTTTCAGGAATCAAGCCCCGAGGGGGCGCAGTTTCGCCGTGAAGTGACGGAGGACGGGAGCTTCGTGGACGATCTCGAGTCCCTTCAGCCCGTCCCGGCGACTGAAGATCGACTCGATCGTCTCCGCCACGTATTGCATGTGCATGGTCGTGTACACCCGGCGGGGCACGGCGAGCCGGACCATTTCCAGCTCGGGAAAGACGTCCTGTCCCGTCTCCGGATCCTTGTGGCCGAACATGAGACTCCCGATCTCGACCCCCCGGATCCCCCCCTCGACGTAGAGCTCCACCGTGAGGGCCTGGGCCGGGAAACGGCTCTGGGCGATGTGGGGGAGGAACGCGCGGGCGTCGAGGTAGACCGCGTGGCCGCCGACGGGCTTCAGAATGGGTACCCCCGCCCGGTCGAGCAAGTTCCCGAGGAACCGGACCTGGGCGATGCGGAACTCGAGGTAGTCCTCGGAGAGCACCTCCTCGAGCCCCCGGGCGATCGCCTCGAGATCGCGGCCGGCAAGACCGCCGTACGTGGGGAATCCCTCGACCAGGATGAGCAGGTTCGTGATCGTCTCGGCGAGGGTGTTGTCGTTGGTGCAGAGGAACCCGCCCATGTTGACGAGCCCGTCTTTCTTGGCGCTCATCGTGCACCCGTCGCCGTAGGAGAAAATTTCCCGGGCGATGGACCGGATGTCCCGCTCGGCGTACCCCTTCTCCCGGCGCTTGATGAAATAACTGTTCTCGGCGAACCGGCACGCATCGAAGTAGAGGGGAATGCCGTACTTCTCGAGAAGCTTCTTCGTGGCCCGGATGTTCTCGAGCGAGACGGGCTGGCCGCCCCCGGAGTTGTTGGTGATCGTCATCAGGCAGAGGGGGACGTTCTCCTTCCCCACCTTCTTGATCAGGTTCTCCAGCTTCCCGAGGTCCATGTTCCCCTTGAAGGGATGCTCGACCCGGGGATTCAGGCCCTCGTCGATGACGCAGTCCACGGCGACGCCCCGGTTGTGCTCCACGTTCGCCCGGGTCGTGTCGAAATGGATGTTGTTCGGTACGAAGTCCCCCTTCTTGACGAGGGTCGTGAAAAGGAGATTCTCCGCCACCCGTCCCTGGTGGGCGGGAATGACGTGCTCGAAGCCGAAGATGCTCCGGACGGTCTTCTCGAAACGGTAGTAGTTCCGGCTCCCGGCGTACGATTCGTCGCCGATCATGATGCCGGCCCACTGGTTGTCGCTCATGGCGGACGTGCCCGAGTCGGTCAGGAGGTCGATGGTCACCTTCTCGGCGGGCACGTTGAACAGGTTGTAGCCCGCCTCCTCCATGATGCGGATCCGCTCCTCCCGGGTGGTCCGTGCGATCGGTTCGACCACCTTGATCTTGTACGGCTCCATCGGGTATTCCATCGACCTACCCACTCCCCTCGCTCTCGCGGATGATGCGGACCACCTCGGCCTCCGACGCCGCCTTCCTGAGCGCCCGGCGCACCTCCGCGTCCCCGAAGAGCGCCGAGAGGCTCTTCAGAATGCCGAGACGTTCCTGACGATTCCCGTGGGAGACCACGAGCAGAAAGACGATCGACACGGGACGGGAGTCGAGGGCGTCGAAATCGACGCCGCCCGGCGCGATGCCGATCACGGCGGTCGTCTCGATGTCGGCGCCGATCTCCGCGTGAGGAATGGCGATCCCCCGGCCGATGCCGGTCGAGATCTCCCGTTCCCTCTCCCAGATTCCCTCGAGGATGGTCCCCTCGAGATCTTCGCGTCCGGCGGCGCGGACCAGGAAGGCGGTGATCTCGCCGATCACCCCCTCCTTCGCGGTGGACGCGAGGGGCAACAGGACCCGGCTCTCGTCGATGAGTTGAGAGATGCTCGCTGCCATGTGCTCTGTGTCGATGCCGGACGCCCGGCCTCGCTCCGCGCCAATCGGCCGGAGACGCCCGGGAATGCGGAAGCGGGGATCCGCCATCAGGTTCCGATGTTTCATGCGATGCTAACAACTCTCCCCCGCCCCGTCACGCCAAATCGGAGGGCCCCGCCGGCCCCCGTCCCTCCGCCGCCGCACCTGCTACAATCGGCCCATGGACGCCTTCGTGAGAGACCTCCGGGGACGGATGAAGGGAGCCGTGCACGGCGACCGGCTCCGGCGCGGCATCTATGCCACGGACGCGAGTATCTACGAGATCCGTCCGGTGGCGGTGGCGGTCCCCCGGGACGAGGAGGACGTGATCGCCGCCCTCGCCGCCGCCGCCGAGCACGCCGTGAGCGTGATCCCCCGGGGGGCGGGGACGAGCCTCGGCGGCCAGGTGACGGGACCTTCCCTCGTTCTCGATTTCACGAAGCACATGAACCGGGTGCTCGAGGTGGACCCCGCCGGGGGGTGGGCGCGGGTACAGCCCGGCCTCGTCCGGGACGACCTGAACGCCGGGCTCGCCCCGCACGGCCTCTTCTACGCCCCCGATCCGGCCACCTCCGACCGGGCCACACTCGGGGGCATCCTCGGGAACAACTCGTCCGGCATGCGGAGCGTCCGTTACGGGAAGGCAGTGGACCATGTCCTCGCCATGAAGATCGCCCTCGCGGGGGGGAGCGTGCTCGCTCTGGAAGAGCTTTCGCCGGCGGAGTACGGACGTCGCGCGGCCGGCGGCGGCGATGAGGGCCGGATCCTCGGCGGATTCCGGGGGATCGTCGAATCCCGCCGAGAGGAGATCGTCCGGCGTTTTCCGAAAGTGATGCGCCGCGTCGCCGGCTACAACCTGGACGAGTTCACCGCCACGGACCGATGGAACCTCTCGAAGCTGATAGCGGGGAGCGAGGGGACCCTCGCGACGCTCCTCGAGGCGAAGGTGAACCTCGAGCGGAAACCGGCGGCGACCGCCCTCTCGGTCCCCCACTACCGAACCCTCGACGAGGCCCTCCGGGCGATACCCGGGATCCTCCTCCACGGGCCGACCGCGGTGGAGGTCCTCGACCGCTCGGTGGTGGCCCAGGCGGTCTCGAACCCGGCGACGGCGCCGATCTCCGACTTCATCGAAGGGGAGCCGGACGGGATCTTGATCGTCGAGTTCTCGGGCGAAAACGAAGAGGAGACCCGGGAGCGGGCCCGGCGGTTCGCCGAGGAGGCGGTGGAGCGGGGGAGGGCGTACGCCTGCCCGATCCGGCTCGGCGCCGCCGAGCAGGCCCGCGTGTGGGAGGTGCGCCGGGCCGGGCTCGGGCTCGTCATGGCGATCCCCGGCGCGCGGAAGGGCGTGCCTTTCATCGAAGACGCGTGCGTGCCCGTGGAGCGCCTCGCCGAGTACGTCCGCCGCATCCTCGAGATCTGCCGGGAGCACGGGACCGGGGCGTCCCTCTACGGCCACGGGAGCGTCGGCGTTCTCCACATCCGGCCCGCCCTCGATCTCCACGATCCGGAGGACGTGGGGCGGATGGGGGCGATTGCCCGGGAGGCCTTCGAGCTCGTTCGCGAGTTTGGCGGGTCGTGGAGCGGCGAGCACGGCGATGGCCTCGTCCGGAGCGCCTACCTCGAGGAGTTCTTCGGTCCCGAAGTGTACGCCGCGTTCCGGGAGGTGAAGACCCTCTTCGATCCGGCGGGAATCATGAACCCCGGAAAAATCGTCGGCGCCCCCCGTCCGGACGAGAACCTCCGCTACGGGCCCCACTACCGCCCCGTGGTCCCCCCCACCCGGTTCCACTACCGCTCGTCCGGGGGATTCCTCGCCGCCGTGGAGATGTGCAACGGCGTCGGCGCCTGCCGGAAGAGGCTGACCGGGACCATGTGCCCGAGCTACATCGCCACCCGGGATGAGGAGCACTCGACCCGGGGGAGGGCGAACGCCCTTCGCCAGGCGATCACGGGGGGTCTCGGTCCGGGGGGCCTCACCGCCGAGGGCCTCGACGAGGTCCTGGACCTCTGCCTCTCATGCAAGGCGTGCAAGGCCGAGTGCCCGAGCAACGTCGACATGGCCCGGCTGAAGAGCGAGCAACTCCAGGCCCGATGGGACCGGGAGGGGGCCCCCCTGCGGGAGCGGATCGTCGCCCTCTCCCCCCGGGCGGCGTCGATCGCGGCGGGCCTCGCGGCCCCCCTCGTGAACGCCGTGCAGAGGAGCGCCCTCTTCCGCGGAATTCTCGAGAAGGCGGCCGGCTTCGATCGGCGGCGCGTCCCTCCCCCCTACGCGAGGGAGTCCTTCCCCCGCCTCTTTTCGAAGAGGAAGGGGAGTAAGGGGGGCCCGCCGGTGGTGCTCTTCGACGACACGTACATGAACTTCCACGAGCCCCGGGTCGGCGTCGCCGCGACGGAGCTCCTCGAATCGTGCGGGTACTCGGTGATCCTCGCCCGGGCCGGGTGCTGCCAGCGCCCCCGCATTTCCCACGGCTTTCTCCGGGAGGCGGCGCAGGAGGGGGAGACGACGCTCCGGAACCTGGATCGTTTCGTCCGGAAGGGGATGCCGGTGGTCGTCTGTGAACCGGGATGCGCGTCCGCCCTCGCCGACGATCTCCCGGACCTGATGGACGACGAGGAACTCGCGGCGCGGGTCTCCCGGGGCGTCTTTCCCATCGACGGGTTTCTCGACCGGGAGATCCGGGAGGGGAGGCTCGAGTCGAAGTTCGTTTCTCCCGAGGCGAGAATCGTGATCCACGGGCACTGCCATCAGAAGGCGCTCGGGGGCACGTCGGCGATGAAGAGGATTCTCTCCGCCGCGCCGGGTCTCGCGGTGGAGGAGATCGACTCGGGTTGCTGCGGAATGGCGGGCTCCTTCGGATACGAGAAGGAGCACTACGACCTTTCCATGACCGTGGGCGAGGACCGGCTCTTCCCCGCCCTCCGGGCCCTGCCGGAAGAGGCGCGGATCGTGGCGTGCGGGTTCAGCTGCCGGCACCAGATCGCGGACGCCACGGGGCGCCGGGCGATCCACTTCGTCGAGGTGATCCGGGGGGAGATCGGGCGGCGGTTCGGGGGTCCGGCTTCGGGAGGGATGGGGGCATAACCGGGGAGTCGTTACCGCCCTTCGCGACGCCTCCTCTACGAGCCCGGAGAAGAGGTGATCCGGATCGGGCGGCGGTTCGGGGGTCAGGCTTCGGGAGGGATGGGGGCATAACCGGGGAGTTGTTACCGCCCTTCGCAACGCCTCCTCTACGAGCCCGGAGAATGGGAGGGCTCTCTCCCGCCGTGCGACGAGCGTTCAAGTCTGCCCCACTATCCCTCCCTCAGCCTGCCCCCACGCCCCGCCGGGGAAATCCGGGGACACGAATTTCCGTCAGGGGGAGCCCGTGAGTTCCTCGAGGCGGCGGCGGGCGGTCTCGTTTCCGGGATCGATGGCGAGGACCTCCCGGAGGGCGATGACGGCCCCCGGGATGTCGCCGGCCTGCACGAGGGCGAGGGAGAGATTCAGACGGGACCGGACATCGTTCCGGTCGATGCCCGCCGCGCGCCGGTACATTCCGATCGCGTCCGAAGTTCTCCCCCCCCGAAGATAGACGTTCCCCAGTTCGAACCACCCTTCCCCGCGGTCCGGCCGGAGCCCGGTGAACCGCGCGAGCAGCGGCTCCGCCTCTCCCCACCGTCCCGTGGAGGCGAGGAGTTTGCCCAGATCGAGGAGGGCCGGAGGATCGTCCGGGACGAGGTCGAGGGCTATTCGCAGAAGGCCCTCCGCCTCCTCCGCGCGCCCCCGTTCCGCGAGGAATCCTCCGAGATTGACGTAGGGGTCGGGGAAGAACGGGTCCTTCCTGATCGTCTCCCGGTAGAGCGCCTCCGCATCGGCTTCCCGTCCCGACTCGGCCAGGAGATCGGCGAGGGTGACGGCGATCCTCGGGTTCGACGGCTCGAGGGCGAGGGCCTCCTCCAGAAGGCGCCGCCCCTCCTCCTCCCGTCCCTCGCCGAGGAGGACCACGCCGAGGTGGAACCGGACCCCGGCGAAGTTCGGGAGGCGCCGCGCTCCTTCCTCGTACGCCTCGATCGCCTCCGCCGCGCGTCCCTGCCGCGCGTAGACGTTCCCCCGGTGAAACGCCTCCTGTCCTTCCGCGACGACGCGGATTCCGTAGGGATCGATCGAGATCAGGACCATGACCGCCAGGATCCCCGCGAGGGCCGGGACGACCCGCCGGAGATCCCTCCGGCGGACCCCTTCGCCGATGCGGGCGAGCCCCGCCCCCGCCGCGGGAAAGAGGGCGGGAAGAAGGGGCGTCCGAAAGCGGGCGCAGACGAAGAAGAGGATCACCGAGAACCCGTAGAGAAACAGGTAGAAGACGAGAAGAGAGCGTCCCCGCCTCCGGGCCCGCGCGGCGACGAGACCGAGGACGGCGAGGGGAAAGAGGATCCCCGCCCCCACGAGGGGGAGCCGCAGGAAGGCGTTCTCCCGGCGGAAGAGGGTCAGGTCCCGGTTGTTCCCGATCTCGTACTCCTGGACCAGGAAGTACGCTTTCCGGAGAAGGCCGGCGGCGAAGGCGCCGGGATCGGAGCCGATCTCCCGAGTCGCCTCGCCGAACCAGACCCTCGAGATCTCCCCCGGCGTCGGCTTCCGTCCGAGGCGGGCGGCGGTGAGCCGCTCGATGTCGTCGTTCCGCCACGACGCGAGCCCGGGGAAGACGGCGTGCCTCCCGTCCGAGCCGGGGTGGTTCCCGATGTAGAAGTTGAGGCCCCCTTGGGAAGCGATCGGGATCCACTCGCCGGTGACCATCCGGTTTCGCGCCGTCACGGGAAAGACGAAAAGGAGAACCCCCGCGAGGAGGAAGAGCGCCCCTCTCCGGTTCCGGCCGCCCCCCTCTCCGCGACGCCACCAGATCCAGACCGCCGCCGCCGGCGCGAAGAAGAGGATGTTCGGCCGCGCCACGGCGAAAAGACCGATGGCGAGTCCGGCGAGGAGCCCGTCCCGGGCGCGGGCGCTCTCGTCCGCGCGGAGAAGAGCGAGCAGGATGAGCACGCCGAGGAAGGGGAGGATGGAGGCGATCAGGAGCTCCCCCTCGAAGTAGATCGCGGTACCGTAAAGGGCGGCGAGAATCCCCCCGAGGAGACCGGCGGCGTTTCCGTAGAGCCGGCGGCCGAGGCGGATCACGAGGAAGACGGTGAGGCCGCCGAGGAGTAGCTGAGCGAGCCGCGCCGCCGCCGGGTCCGGGCCCGTCACAAAGTAGAGGGCGCCGAGGAGGAGGGGGTAGAGGGGCGCGCGAAAGACCGACTCCGGCCCTCCCCAGGTCCCCGCGGCGACGGCGCTTCCCTGGGCGTGGAACCACTCGGCGTCGAGCATGGGCGTCCGGAACTCGCGGTGGCCGGCGAGGGTGAGGAAGTAGGCGATTCGCGCGCCGAGGGCAAGCACGACGATCGCGAGGGTGAGAGCGACAAGAGCCCGGCGCCGGTCCATGACTTCCTCCTCCTCCCATAGTAGGGGGACGCTGCGTCCTTGCCAAGACGGGATGCCGTGGATATTCTTGGGGGAGATTCCGGCGTTTGCGACGAAGTCGAAGGAGGAACCGATCCGATGGCCGATTCGGCGCCCCAGGACGTGAAGACCCCCGACAGCGCCCCCCGGACCGCGAAGGTCGGCGTGCTCAAGGTGACGCCCGGAAACGTGAAGGAGAAGTACAAGGAACTCCTCCGCTCGCTGAGCTATCAGGATCACCTCCCGAAGACGAGCGACACGGCGCTCAAGATCAACATCTCGTGGGCCAAGTTCTATCCCGCCTGCTCCACGACGCCGTGGCAGCTCGACGCGGTGGCCGAGTGCCTCCTCGAGGACGGTTACGACAAGAACCTGATCCACGCGTGCCACAACAACACGGTGGTGGTGAACTCGAAGCGGGGGGAGCGGAAGAACAAGCATATCCGGGTGGTGCGGAAGCACGGTCTCCGAAACATCCATCTCTACGAAGGGGAGCCGTGGGACCTGTACGAGCCGAAGGGGGAATACTTGGTGCTCGACCGGGTTTTTCCGGAGGGCGTGCACATTCCGCGGCGGTTCCACGGGGAGAACATCATCCACCTCCCCACGATGAAGACCCACGTCTTCACGAGCATGACCGGGGCGATGAAGAACGCCTTCGGCGGGCTCCTCGACCGGAAGAGGCACTGGACCCACAGCGTGATCCACGAGACCCTCGTCGACCTCCTCATGATCCAGAAGGAGATCCACTCGGGGATCTTCGCCGTCATGGACGGAACCGTGGTCGGCGACGGACCGGGGCCGCGCTGCATGGAGATCAAGGAGGGGGGGTACGTCCTCGCGTCGGCGGATCAGGTGGCGATCGACGCGGTGGCGTCGAAGATGATGGGCTTCGATCCGATGGAGCTCCGGTTCATCCGCCTCGCCCACGAGAAGGGGCTCGGCGTCGGCGACCCGAAGGAGATCGAGATCGTTGGGGAAAACATCGACGCCGTCGACTTCGACTGCACCCGGACCGACACGTTCGCGAGCAAGGGCCAGCACATGCTCTACCACGGGCTCTTCAAGCCGGTCGAACGGCTCCTGACGCACACGCCTCTCGTGGTGCTGACGTACATGGCGTCCTGGGCGTATCACGACTGGTACTGGTATCCCCTCATCGGGTCGAAGCGGGTGGCGAAGTACATGGACTCCGAGTGGGGCGCCCTCTTCCGGAGCTACTGATCCGATGAACGTCCGGCTCGCCTACGGGACGGGGATGATCGACGTTCTCCTTCCGCCCGGGGTCACGGCGGACGTGATCGAGTCGAAGGAGACCGACCCCCTTTCCGATCCATCCTCGGCGATCGCCGCGGCGCTCGCGAATCCGATCGAGAGCGCGCCCCTCGGTGAGCTCGCGGCGGGCAAGAAGACGGCGGTCTTCTCCGTGCCGGACGCGACGCGCCCCATTCCCCTTCCCGCCATCCTCCCCGCTCTTCTCGAGGCGATCACGCCGTCGATCCCGAAGGAGAAGGTGCTCGTTCTCTTCGCGACCGGCATGCACCGGCCGGTGACGGAGGAGGAGGCGCGGTGTCTTCTCGGTGAGACTCTCGCCTCGGAGCTTCGCTGGGAATCTCACGATCCGGCGAGGACGCGCAATCTCGGGGTGACGGATCGGGGCGCGGCGATCGACGTGGACGAGAGGTTTTTGGACGCCGATCTCCGGATCGCGGTCGGCCTCGTGGAGCCCCATCTTCTCGCGGGGTTTTCGGGGGGGCGGAAGCTGGTCGGGCCCGGCCTCGTCTCGATGGAGACCATGCGGGTCCTTCACGGGCCGGGAATCGTGGGCCACGAGAAGGCGCGGGCCGGCGTTCTCGACGGGAACCCGATGCACTCGGAGGCGCTCGCCATCGCGCGGGCCTCGGGGCTTCACTTCACGGTGAACGTGACGATCGGCAAGGGGCGGAGGCTCTCGGGCGTCTTCGCGGGGGAGCCGGATCTTTCTCACCGGGCGGCGTGCGAGGCCGTCACCCGGACGGGACGGACCGACCGGGGGGGGCGGGACCTGGTGATCACCTCGGGCGGGGGCGCCCCCCTGGACGCCACGTTCTACCAGAGCGTGAAGGGGATCGTGGGGGCCGAGGCGCTCGTGAAGCCGGGAGGGGCGATTCTTCTGTGCGCCTCCTGCGACGAGGGGTGGGGGAGCGAGTCGTTTCTTTCGCTCCTCACGGAGGCGCCCGACCTGGATTCGTTTCTCGCCTGGGCGTCGAAGGAGGGGAATTTCCGGCGGGATCAGTGGATGGTCCAGCACCTCCGGGAGGCGATGCGGGGAAAACGGATCTATGTTTACTCGGAACATCTGCACCGGTCGACGGCGTCGATCCTCGGGCTGACGCCGGTCGACTCGCCGGCGGCGGGAATCGACGCGGCGATCCACGGCTCGGCGAACCCGTCGGTGGCGGTGATCCCGAACGGGCCGTACACATGGGTGCGGGTGGAGTAGCGGGCGGCGGGGAGGGGATTCGCCCCAGTACCAAAGGATTGAACATCCTGGGTGATACTCCTTCCCCCGTTCGTCCTGAGTAGGACCGGAGGTCCGTATCGAAGGGCGAAAGACAGGTGAGCGAAGCCCCCACCGCCCTCAGAGGGGGGAGTAGAGACGTTCGCCCACCCGGGCGAGCCTGACTTCCGCAGTTTCGTGCCTCTCGCGGTTTTTTTCGAGGAGGGGGACGGTATAAGTGTGTGTCCTTGCGTGCTGGGTGGGCGCGGAGGGCCATGTAGTGCCGACCTACCCCCTTGCCTGAGCGGTTTTGATCTGCGATACCGGAGTGACGAGGGAGAGAGATGTACCTTCGGCACACGGTTCGTCGCAAGGATGGGAAGACGCACACGTACTGGCGTCTGGTGCGATCCGTTCGTCGGAACGGGAAAGTGGTGCAGGAGACGGTCGCGCAGCTCGGGGAGTTGGACGCTGAGGGGCGTGCGAAGGCGAGGGCTCTGGCGCGCGCGATGGTCGGACGAGCGAGCCAACACGGGCTCTTCGAGGACCTCTGCTGCGACGCGACCGCGGTTCCGGTTCAACTGAACCGAGTGCGCCTCGAGCGCGGCCGATCCTTTGGGGATGTCTGGCTCGGTTGGACTCTCTGGCGGGCTCTTCGATTGGAGGAGGCGTGCGAAGAGTTCTTGCCCGAAGGGCGCGAGGAGTACGCCTGGTCTCTTCTGGCGGCCGTGTTGGTAGTCGCTCGGCTCTGTGAACCCTCCAGCGAGCTCCACATCGCCGAGAGCTGGTATCGCGCAACAGCGCTGGAAGATCTGCTCGGACTCCCGAGCGAGAGCGTGAACGTCGATCGACTCTATCGCGCTCTCGATCGTCTGCTTCCCCACAAGGCCGCGATCGAGCGGCATCTCGTGCGTCGCCTCGGCGAGCTCTTCGCCCTCGACTACGACCTTCTGCTCTACGATGTCACGAGCACCTACTTCGAAGGACTCGCCGCTCGGAATCCTCTCGCCCAACGCGGCTACAGTCGCGACCATCGGCCGGACTGCAAGCAAGTCTGCATCGCTCTGGTCGTGACACGCGAGGGGGTGCCTCTTGGCTACGAGGTCTTTCCCGGCAACCGGGTCGATGTCACCACAGTCGAGGAGATCGTGGAGACGATGGAAGCCCGCTACGGTCTTGCCGATCGAATCTGGGTGATGGACCGCGGGATGATGAGCGCGGAGAACCTCGCGTGGCTCCAAGAGACCGGGCGGCGGTACCTCCTCGGGACGCATCGAGGCGACGTCAAGAAGTGGAGCCGGGAAATCGCCGCAGCGACCGACTGGAA
This sequence comes from Candidatus Eiseniibacteriota bacterium, assembly GCA_043809585.1. GTDB lineage: Bacteria > Orphanbacterota > Orphanbacteria > Orphanbacterales > Orphanbacteraceae > JBDROZ01. Next base: position 10,675 of record JBDROZ010000121.1, on the reverse strand, counting down.
GACGGTCCGCGAGGGGATCGAGGTGAAGCTCTGTGCCGGACCGGGCGGGAAAGAGACGTTCCTCCTCTGTCGCTCCGCCGAGCGCCGGGAAAAGGAAAAGGCGATGCATGAACGGTTCGCCGCTCGCATCGAAGCCGGTCTCGCCTCGCTCGCCCGACGCATCGAACACGCCCGCTCCCCTCTCGATCGAGGAGCGATCGAACGACAGATCGGCCGCCTCCTCGAGCGGAACTCCCGCGCCGCCGGCCGCTACACGATCCGCCTGCTCCAAGACACTACGCAGATCTCGAAGCTTCGTCTCTCCTGGTCCGCACGACCCGAGTGGAACGACTGGGCTCGTTGGAGCGAAGGCTGCTACGTTCTGCGAACAAACATCGCCGACTGGACTCCCGAGACTCTCTGGCAAACATACATCCAACTCACCGAAGCCGAAGCCGCCTTCCGGATCCAGAAGAGCGACCTCTCCCTCCGCCCCATCTGGCACCAGAGACCCGATCGGGTCCAGGCCCACATCCTGGTCTGCTTCCTCGCCTATGTCCTCTGGAAAACGCTCGAACAGTGGCAGCGCCAAGCGGGCCTCGGCAGCAGCCCCCGAACCATCCTCCGAGAGCTCAGCCGGATCCAGAGCACGGATGTCATCCTTCCTCTCGCCGATGGATCGAGACGAGAAATGCGCCTCCGCTGCGTCGTTCGGCCCGACAAAGCCCAAGCCCTGCTCCTCGATCGCCTCGGGCTCCGCCTCCCCCAACGACTCCGCACGCCTCCCGGAATCTCCAAAATGTAGTGCCGACTCGACCCCGTAAGTCGTTGAAAAACCTCAAAACCACCCCCCGAACTGCGGAACTTGGGTTAGGCCCTCACCGGCCGGCCTTTCGCATCATCTCGGGACAAGGGAGACCATGAAACCCATCCCGGCCCCTACCACGCCCCAAACATATAACGCAAGCCGCATATAGATTGAAACGGTGGATGTTATGCGTGTTTTTCGTCTCAAGAACGAGGCGAACCCTGTAAAGGAACTGCTTCGCGAACCAATTAGATTCTCAATACGGAATATAACCATCGGTCAGTGGGCCCGGGCACGGTCCAGTGCGTCTGCGATCGTCTCACCCACGAGATTGCACCCGGCCGGCGTGGCGTGGATGTGGTCGAGGAAGACCGGCTCGCCGGCGTCGACGAACGGGCCGACCAGGTCGATGACGGGCGCCCCCGCTTCCTGCCCCGCCCGGACGATGATGGGCTGGAAGACGACCGGATCCCGGATCTTCTCCAGCCTCTGCTTGCGGTACGGCCAGAGGAGGAACATCACCGAAGACGCGCGCTCTTCACAGATCGCCTTCATGCCCAGCAGGTTCCGGCGGAGTTCGTCCGCCGATACCCGGGGGCGACGCGCCTCGGGGGGCCCGACACCGCCGCCCCCCCCCTCTTCCCCGGCCCCCCTCCGGATCAGGCCGGCGAGCCCCCGGTAGAAGCGGGACCGGGAGAGGGCCCGGTCCAATGAGCGCCCCCGGAGGTTCCCGGCGATCGCCTCGTCCCCGTCCGGCCCCCACGGGTCGGAGTCGTTGAACCCGAAGCAGGCGATGACCAGGTCCGGCTCGAGGTCGAGCCCCCGCTCTTCCAGGTACCGAAGGCCCTGGAAGGATGTGTAGCCGGGTACGCCCGCGTTGATCACCTCCGCTTCCGTCCCCGTCCGCTCCTGGAGGATCGCTTCGAGCCGGGCGGGCCAGGTTTCGCCGTCCTGCACCCCCATTCCGAAGGTGCACGAGTTGCCGATCGCGAGCACCCGGAAGCCCCGCTTCTCTCCGACCTCGGGTCCCCGAAGCCCGAGACGGTTCGTCGAGACCGTGAAATCCATGGGCTCCCCCGTGATCGACCCGACGATCCGCTTCCCCGGAAGGCCCCGCTTCAAGGTCCAGAAGAGACGGGGATCGTAATCCATGATGTCGTTCATCTCGGGAAGGCCGAGGATGGTGATGATGTTCCGGTGGGTCTCGTACAGGATCGGGTCGCCGGGAGGAACGAACAAGCGGGCCCCTCCCTCGAGGATTCCGAAGAAGAGAACCGTGACGGCGGCGCCGAAGAGGATCTTCCTTCCCATGGATGGTTCGGCCCGGATCAACGCCCGCTCCTTCCGGTGAACGACCCCGTCAGATTATCAGGAAGCGGGAGGGGATGCCGGTCCATTTGCGGCCGGGCCGGGGCGCGGGGGGAGCGTCGCGCCCCGGCCGGCACCCGGGGAAAACCGTGGTCGCCCCTCCGGGATCGCCCCCCCTCCTTCCGAGGAGGGGCGATTCGCGAAGACGCTCAGGATCCGTATTCATCCTCCGGGGCCTGCCCGTTCGGCGGGTTCTCGGGTCTCTCCTCCCGCTCGAGAAGCACCTCGCCCACACGCACGTCGTGGTCCCCCCGGCTCTCGGTGAGGTCGAGCTTCAGTTCCCGCTTCTCGCCCCGCCGTCCGGAGCCCACGATGCGGCCCGCGAGGCCGACCACCGTCGCGCCGGCCGGCACGTCCTTCACCACCACCGCGCCGGCGCCGACCCGCGCCCCGACCCCCACGGTGAGCGCGCCGAGCACTTTCGCCCCCGCGCCGACGATCACGCCGTTGCCGAGGGTCGGGTGCCGTTTCTTCTTCTCGAGGCTGGTCCCGCCGAGGGTCACCCCCTGATAAAGCGTGACGTCCTCCCCGATCTCCGTGGTCTCGCCGATCACGACGCCCATGCCGTGGTCGATGAAGAACCGCCGGCCGATGGTCGCCCCCGGATGGATCTCGATGCCCGTGAGGGCCCGGTTGACGTGGCTGAGCCACCGGGCGAGGAAGTAGAACCGCCGCCGCCAGAGCCCGTGGGCCGCGCGGTGCAGGAGCATCGCGTGAAACCCGGGGTAGCAGAAGATCACTTCGAGGACGCTCCGAGCCGCCGGGTCCCGGTCGAAGACGGTCCGGATGTCTTCGCGCACCCGTGCCACGACACCCAAGGGCCTCGCTCCGGCGAGGGCGTCCCCTCCCCGGGCTCGGGCCGCCGCCCGAACGCTAGCGCTTTCCATGGCCCACCTCCGCTTTCTTTTCCGACTCTTCCGGGGCGAAGAGCACCGTCGACAGATAGCGCTCTCCCGTGTCGCAGAGGATGGTCACGATCGTCTTCCCCTCGTTCTCCGGCCGGAGGGCGACCTCCCGCGCCGCGTGAACATTCGCCCCGGTCGAGATCCCGGCGAGGATCCCCTCGGTCCGCGCGAGCCGGCGCGCCGCCGCCACGGCCTCCTCGAAGGTCACCTGAATGATCTCGTCGATCCGGTCCATCTCCAGGATTCCCGGAATGAAACCGGCGCCGATCCCCTGGATCTTGTGGGGCCCCGGCGAGCCGCCGGAGAGGACCGGCGAGTCGACCGGCTCCACCGCGATCGCCCGAAACTCCGGCTTCCGGGGTTTGAAGAACTGGCTGACCCCCGTGATGGTCCCGCCCGTTCCGACACCGGCGACGAGAATGTCGGCGCCCCCCTCCGTGTCATCCCAGATCTCCTCCGCCGTCGTGAACCGGTGAATCTCCGGGTTCGCGGGATTCTCGAATTGTTGCAGGACCACCGCGTTCGGCGTGCTCTCCGCGATCTCCGTCGCCCGGGCGATGGCCCCGGGCATGCCCTTCTCGCCGGGCGTCAGCACCAGTTCCGCGCCGAGGGCGCGGAGCATGTTCCGCCGCTCCACAGTCATGGTCTCGGGCATGGTCAGGATCAGGCGATAGCCCTTGGCGGCCGCGACGAAGGCGAGGGAAATGCCGGTGTTGCCGCTCGTCGGCTCCACCAGCACCGTCTTCCCCGGCCGGATGCGGCCGTCCTTTTCGGCCCGGTTCACCATGTGCACGCCGATCCTGTCCTTCACGCTCGACAGGGGGTTGCAGAACTCCGCCTTGCCGAGGACGCGGGCCCCGCCCCCCGCGAACCGGGAAAGCTCGATGAGCGGCGTGCGGCCCACCGCTTCCGTGATGTCTTTAAAGATCCGTCCCATGCTGTTCTCCTTCTCCGGGAGGAAGGTCGGCGGCGCATCGCGCCCTGTTTTCGGAATGGAAACGAAAAAGCCCGCGGCGGGGGCCGCGGGCTCGAGTCATTCCGTCTTCTCTACGCGACTAAACGCGGATACGGATACGCCGAGGCCCTGCCCCCTTCCGGGATTTGTCGCGACAGCAACAACAGGTTCGGCGGTCCATTTCAGTCCTCTCCAAACGGGTGGATTCGTGAGCTAAGTATATCACGAAGAGTTGGAAAATGCTACCGGATCTTCTCTCGGTCTCCGGAGCCCTTCCGAGCTTAGACGATTTCGACGAGCTCGATGTCGAAAACGAGGTCCTCGCCCGCCAGGGGGTGGTTCGCGTCGAGCATCACGTCCGCCTCGCCGACCCGGGCGACGGTGACGAGAAAGGTGTCGCCTCCGGGCTGGGTCACCCGCACCCTTTGCCCCACGTTCAGATCCGCCCCTTCCGGGAACTCGCTCCGGTTCACTTCGAGGGTCAGCTCGTCCCGCCGCGGGCCGTAGGCGTCATCGCACGGGATCCGGGCGGTCTTCCTCTCTCCCGGGGCCATGCCGCTCACGGCGTTCTCGAATCCGGGAATCACCGAATCCTTCCCGAGGGTGAACTCGAGGGGGTCCCCCTCGGCGGAGGTATCGAAGACCGTGCCGTCGCTCAGCTTCCCCGTGTAATGGACGCGGACCTTGTCGCCGCTCTTCGCCTCAGCCATGCCGGTTCCTTTCCTCGGAGGTTCGCGGGATCAGGGAAGCCGAGATGAAGACATGCGCCGCGGGAACGGCGGAGAGATCGCACACCGGGAGCACCCGGGATTCCCCTGCTCTTCTCTGAATGTAGCGGTTGAACGCCGGGGGGGCCAAAGGGATTTCCAATGAGAAAGGGCGCCCGGACCGGGCGCCCCGTCGCGCACTCATCGATCGAAACCTACCGCACGAGCAGCAGCTTCTTCGCGAGCTTCTCCCCGCCCGCCTCGAGCCGGTAGAAGTACACCCCGGACGCCACATCGTGGCCGGCGTTGTCCGTACCGTTCCACGTGACGTTCCGCTCGCCGGAGAGCTTCTCCGCGTCGACCAGAGTCCGCACTTCACGGCCGGACAGATCGTAGATTTTAAGCGTCACCTTCCGTCCGGGCGCGGGTACGGCGAAACGGATATCCGTGACCGGGTTGAACGGGTTCGGCACGTTCGGGCCGAGCACGACCCGCGCCGAAGCCGCCGGGCCGTTCTCGCCGATCCCGGTGGAGATTCCGCTCTGATAGCTGACGATCGCAACGTCGTCGACGCCCGCCTCGACGATCGAACCGTCCCCCTCGTCGCTCGCGACGAACTTGAAGCGCACCTGATTCGTCAGCGCGATGTACTGGGACAGGTCGTGCTGCGCCAGCGTCCACGGCCGCGTGCTGCTGTATGTCGAGTCGAGGGTGACCCACGTCTGGCCGCCGTCGTCCGACGCCCGGACGTACCAGTAGTCCGTCCCCGGCGCGGAGCCCGCGTCGTTCACGTACCAGAGCCAGTAGCGAAGGTAGGCGTTCGTCTCGCCCGAAAGATCGATGTTCGGGCTGATGAGCGTCGTCTTTCCGCCGTCCACGTCGTAGGAACCGATGCTCGTGCCTGCCGCGCACTGGGTGATGTAGGCGTTCACTCCGGGAGCCGGCGTGTGGTCGTCCTCGGGCTGGGCGTCCGTCGCCTGGGGGTTGCACCGCTCCCAGACGCCTGTGGTCGCGTCGTCGCCCGCGTCCCCGACGGTCCAACCGAGGTTCGCCTCGAAATCGTCGAACCAGGTCGTGGTGATGACTCCCACGAAGAACGTGTGGGTCGACAGCGGGGCGTCCTTCGGGTCCGTCGCGCGGTTGCCGATTATGTCCCCCGCGGAGATGTAGTACTCGACCCACGTCCCGCCGGGCTGGGCCGGGATGAACGCCTCGTACTCGTCCGGGTTGCCCGTGGCGGTCATGGCGATTTCGTTCCAACCGCCGCCGTTCGACCAGTGGACGAGAAGCGAATCGGGCTCGAGGGCCTCCGCCGAGACGATCTCCGCCGCGACCCGGTAGTCGTTCGAAGTGTCTTCCGTGTCCGCCAGCGGGTCGTGGATGATGGCGATCTGGAACGGCTCGGCCAGCGTGGCGAGAAGGGCGACGGCGGCCTTCACGGAGCGCTCGGCCAGGGTCGGGTTGTTGTAGCTCACGCCGACCACGTCGTTCGTCGTGTGGATGTACGGGCTGTAGTTCCCCGTGTCCTCGAAGAAGAGGATCGCGTCGTAACCGTGGGCCCAGAACGACGCGTGATCGCTGCTCGCCCCTCCCGGAAGGGAGCCGGTCACGACGGAGAGCGCCGGCACGTAGTCCGTCGCCGCGACGTCTACGGCGGCCCGGATCCACTGGGAACCGGTGTTGCTGATGATGTCGAGATCGATCGCGTCGCCTCCCGCCACGTAACCGATCATGTCGACGCAGACGGCGGCCACGATGTCGTCCCCCCGGGCCGCCGCGTCGCTCGCGTATCCCTCGCTGCCGTACAGCCCGTACTCCTCGCCGCCGAAGGCCATGAAGACGAGCGTGTAGTTCCACTCGTACTGGCTGAGGATCCGTGCGCACTCGAGGGCGCACGCGGTCCCCGTGGCGTCGTCGTCCGCGCCGGGGGCGTTGTTCGTGGTCCCCGTGTACGAGTCGTAATGCCCGCCGATCAGGATGATCTTGCTCGGGTCGCCGACGCCGGGGATCGTGGCGACCACGTTGTCCTTGTAGGTGCTGCTGAAGTTGTGGAACATCACGCTGTCGATGCCGAAGGACTCGTACGTCGCCTTGATCCAGTTCGCCGCCGCCTGGCAGCTGTCCGTGTTCGCCTGGCGGGTCACGAAGTCCTGGAGCCGCTGCACATAGGAGTTGTAATTGGTGATCGAGACGGCGTTGACCATCGCCTGGATCTGGGGATCGGCGACCATCGTCTTGCCGGCCCGAGCCGGCGCGGCGGTCTTGGAGAGACGGATCGGGCGGACGAAGACCCGGGCCACCTCGAACCCGGCGGTCATGACCTTCTCGATCTCGCCGGGCGAGGCCTCGACCACCGCGTCGAAAGCGTCCGCTCGGAGGACTCGGACGAGGAACTCGAGTTCCGCGAGACGGGATTCGCGCCCGAGGGTGACGGTGTAGTACGTCTTGCCCGTCATCGACTCGTCGAGGACCCGCCAGACGACGCCCGTGTCGTTCAGGCGCGCGAGTTCCTCGGGCGTGACCGCGGCGAGCAGATAGCGCTCCATGTCGCGGACGACCATCACGTCGCTATCGAGCAGGGTGGCCGTGGTTCCCGGGTCCGGATGATTGACGGCGACGAGCGCCCTCTCCCCTCCGTTCGCCGCGAAGGCGCCGGAGACGACGGAAAAGAGCACGGCCGCGATCAGCAGTTTCCTCATGACGCTCCCCTTTTCTGTCCGAGGGCCTCCCGGAGAGGAGACTTCCCTGGGGGAGCGCGGGGTGGGAACCCCGGCAGGGCCTGCGGGCAGGAATTGAAATGTGTGAAAGACAGGTTCCGTACAAGTCATAAGTGTAACACAACTTGCGTGTCGAATCCAGGTCGGTGTCGCTGGACGGAGTCGGCGTCGGCCCGAGGAGAATCGTGAAATCGGGGACCCGGAGGGCCACCCGCCAACCCTCATGACTGCAGAGCCTTAGGGAGGCCCCCACTCCGGTGCCTTCCCCCCCCTACTCCTCCAGCGAGAACCGCCAGGCGCACTGCCATTCGTCGGGGTGGTCGTCGGGGGGGCAGCCGACGCATTCGGTGCGGATGCGCGGGTCGATCGCCTCGGCGAATGTGGAGTACTCGATCACGCCCGCCGATTTGCACGGGTAGTCGGGGAGCCCCTTCCGCTTCCGCGCCGCCTGCACCCGGCACTCGTTCATGCGAAAGACGAAGGAACTCCCGGATTCGGTGTCGACGGACTGCACGTTGATCGCCGCGTACAGACGGTACTCGAGGGCCTCTTTCAGGCCTTCCAGCCCCGGCCTCTCCGGCAGGTCCAGGAGCCGGCGGATCGACCACGCCTCGAGGGGGGAGAACTTCGCCCAGCACGCGTCGTTGCACGCCTTCGCCGCCGCCATGTCCTCCGAGAACTCGACCGCCTGGAACCAGACCCCGTCGTTCGCGAGCCAATTGATCGCGACCGCCTCCTTCAGCGACGCGAGGGTCTCCGCCGGCAGATCGGCCAGGGGCGCCGGGAGGTCCCCCTTCATCTCGAAGCCGAGGGTCTTCGCGAGCCGCTTCCATTGGATCGCCGAACCGGTCTCGTACGCCTTCCGGAAGACCTCGCCCGCCTTTTCGCTCCCGAGCCTCTCCTTCACCTCGGCGTACCACATGGCGTGGTGCATGGCGAGGCGGTGAAGGAAGTCGAGGATGAGGCGGGCGTCGGTAGGATGAGAGTCGTCTGTCATGGGCTCACTCCGTAGTCGAAGTCTTCCTTCGACCCCTCCTCTGCACCCTGGAGCAGTTGTGCTCGCGTGCGATGTCCGTCCAGAGGGGGGCGGGACGGTGGTCCGGCTTCGGGAGGGATGGGGGGCATAACCGGGGAGTTGTTGCCGTCCTTCGCGACGCCTCTTCTGCGAGCCCGGAGAATGGGAGGGCTTTCTCCCGCAGCACGACGAGCGTCCAAGTCTGCCCCTCTATCCCTCCCTCAGCCGGCCCCCCCGCCCCGCCGATGATCGTGGCCGCTGGAAATTCGAGGGGAGGAGCGGGGCGAAGCGAGCACCGCAGCGGACAGGAGCGGACAGGACCTGCCCGCGCGAAAACCCGGCCGTGTCCTGCCGCGAGGGTCTCATGACTTGCCCGTGCTACGCGCGCGCCCGTACTACCGACTCTCAGGGCATATGTCCGGTGAGTGTTATTTTACCACTTTCGGGGTCTTTCCCGGGTTGCCTTCCTTGATGTCTCGGATGATCTTCTTCCCCACCTCCATGGGGAGAGCCAGGTTGTTCTTTTCTCGGCGCTTAGCGAGCCAATTCCGGTGTTCCGCCTTCATCAGATCCGGATGGTACCCTTCGACGATCACCAGGTATTGGGCGACGGTCCGCGGGGCTCTTCCCGTCACCTGGCAGATAGTGGGAGCATCGAGTCCCTTCCGGAGCAGCACCTTGATCCGGTCGTACGTCCCGAGGTAGTTGTCGACCGCCGCCAACGTGTGCCCCGTGGCCCTCGCGATGTCCGGCGGGCTCATCCCTTCCTCGAGCTTCCGGCAGATGATCCCCTTGTGCGTCGGCGAGCTCCCCATGTCCAGAACGTAGCCCTTCAGCGGAAGTGCCTCGCCCGTTACCTCCTCGTACGTACGGATGTACTCATGGATCTTGGAGAGCGATCGGTTCATCAGCACCGAGAGTTCCGCGCCGGTCAGAAGTCCGCCCTGCTCGGCCGCGCTCTTCACAAGACGCACCAGCGTCTCCGTGTCCCGGCGGAGTTCTTTCCTCCGATTGTCCTTCGGATCCCGGCCCGGCCCCCCTTGCATCCGCGACTCGATCTCCGCCTTCGTCACCAGAGGCAAGTGCACCACCTGCGTCCCGTACTCTTCCGCCCGCTTCCCCCAGCTGACCTTCGCCCCTTCCCCCGCCTTCGTCGTCCCCCACACCACCGTCCCCGGCTCCTGCCGCCGAAGTTCCGGATAAAACTCCCGGTGCAGCTCCACAACCGCATCCGCGATCAGACGAATCACCCGGTGGCTCCCCACCAACTTGAACTCCGTCTCGAGCAGGTACTCGATCGCCGAACGGAAGTCTCGCCGGCCCACCGTCGCGTAGCGATCCCTCAACGTCCGCATCGGGAGCCCCTTTTTTCCTCCCCGTCCCCGGAGAGTGATCGGCGCACCTGACGGGCGATCTCCTCTAATCGATCCCGGTACGCCTCCCGATCATACCGCTCCCGAAGCACCAGGTACTCCCGAGCCAGCCGCTCGCTGATACCCACCACGTACGCGATCTCCTCCGCCTCCCGGATCCCCTTCTCCCAAAGGACCACGACACGGCCGAACGTCTCCACGTACCGCTTCACCGATCCCGGCGCATGACGGGTCCGACGGACGATCTCCGAGTACGTCATCCGACGAAGATACAGCTCCACGATCTTCGCCTTGTGCGACTGACCCCCGCCGATCTCCTTCACCGTCCCACGGGTCGGTACCCAGTGCCCCGCCCCTCGAAGCTCCTTCACATCCCGACGGATCGTTCGAACGTCCGTCTGCAGAAGACGAGCCAGATCCTCCTGGGTCAGCACACCCCCCTGATCCACCGCCTCCTCGGTCATCCGCAGCAGGCGAAAGCGCCGAAGCGATCCCAACCCGAACCGCTCCTGAACCGCCAGGTCTTCCATACCCCCGTCCACCGTCACCACCACACCCACCTTCCGCATCGCCGAAAGAGGCTTCCCCGACGGCTCGGCCACGCTCACCACCGTCACGCGCATCTGACCCTCTCGCACCTCCCCTTCTCCCACCAAAGGAAAAAGCACCTGCTGCGCCGTCTCCAAGACCGAACGCGAAGTCGCAGGTGCTAATTCAAAATCCGTCTCTAGCTCGTACAAAAACTGCCGCTCGACCGTCTTCTCCGCCAGTCGATGCGCCGCGCTCCTGGCCATCGCGCCCTCCTTCCGAACCCGCCGAGGTGCGGGGATGTCCAGAATCTATCCGGA
>JBDROZ010000120.1:0-8533 GCA_043809585.1 Candidatus Eiseniibacteriota bacterium | reverse complement strand
CCCGGGCGCTACCACTTATCGCTCCTAGCCGTCGCGATAAGTCCAAGCGCCCGACGGGCCCCGTCGAGGAGGCGGCGAAGGAAAGGAGGCTTCGCAGGCGGCGATCCGAGATCGCAGTAGGAGATTTGTGCATAATCCAGGCTAGTCCGCCCGTTCCCCCCATCCTCGCCGGTGAGGAGGGGGAGCGCGGCGGCTCGCGGCGCCCTCCCGGGCCCCCTGGATTCCTTCCCGTTTCCTTCATCCCCTGCTCAGGGTCTTCATGGGAAACGATCCGAATCGTGGTCGCCTCCGGTGGAGCTTGAAGAGAACGATCGTTCTCTCGGCGCTTCTCCATCTCCTGGCCCCGGTCTTCGTGGCCCGGTGCGATCCCGTGTCCGGTTGGCTGGAGGCGGACGAGGTGGAGGCGTCGGCCCCCGAGATTCAAGAGCCCATCGTCTTCGAGTTCGTCGACCCCCCCCCCGGCCCGGAACCGGAGGTGGCGCCCGAGACGAATCTCGTCTCCACGAAGAAGAGCCTGGCCCGGACCGAGACGGAGGCGGCGGTGGACGGAAACGAGCAGCCCTTCTCGATCGGCGAATCGCCGGTGAAGGAGACCCGGGCGCCCCGGGCGGAGGAGGATCCCCGGCCGACCACCCCCGGACCGGCCGGGGAATCGCCCCCCGAGGAGGGGGAATGGGCGGCGGCGAAAGCGTACTCCTTCTCCCCCTCCCAGATCCGCCGGGAGGTGACCCGGTCGATCGAGGAGAGCCGGTACGACAACTCGAAGGGATCGGCGGCGCTCCCCGGCGACCTTTCGTTCAACACGGTCGATTTCGAGTTCGCCCCCTATCTCCTCGAACTGAAAAGACGGATCGAGGAGAAGTGGTATCCCCCCGTCGCCTTCCGCGGCGGCCTTCCCTACGGGGGGGCGGCGCTGATCCGCTTCGCCGTGGAGAAGGACGGCACCTTGGGCCTCCTCGAGCTCGTGGAGGGGGCCGACCACAAGTCCCTCGACACGGCGGCTATGAACGCGGTCCGGTTCGGCGCGCCTTTCCCGCCCCTGCCGGACGATTTCCCGGAGAAACGATGGGTGATCACGTGCACGTTCTACTACCGGTGAGATCATGAAACCTCTCGTCGAATTCCTCGTCGCCGGCGGACCGATCATGGTCCCCATCGGGCTCTGCTCGATCCTCGCCCTCGGGGTGATGATCGAACGGGCGATCAATCTCCGGCGGAGCAAGATCCTCGTGCCCGAAATCGTCCAACTCGTGGAGACCATCGACGGGCCGGGGGACATGGACCTGACGCTGAAGATCCTGGACAAGAACCCCGGCAGTTTCGCGAACGTGATGCGGACGGCGATCGAGAACCGGGGCCTCGGAATGGACGAGATCCGGGACCTGGTCGGGGACGCGGGGCGCCGGGAGGCGAAGCGAATCGAAAAGGGGCTCGTCGCCCTGGAGGCGATCGCCGGCGTGGCCCCCCTGCTCGGTCTCCTCGGCACGGTGATCGGCATGATCCGGGTCTTCCGGGTGATCGCCCTCGTCGGCGTGGGGAACGCCAACGCCCTTTCCGGCGGCATCTCCCAGGCGCTCATCACGACCGCCGTCGGCCTCTCCGTGGCGATCCCCGCCCTCGCCGCGTATCACTTTTTCGCGAGCCGGGCCACGGAGATCGTCTCCGACATGGAGCACCACGCGTCGGAGCTCCTCCGGAAACTGCGCGGGATCCGGTCGATGGAGATGGGCGCCGGGCCGGGGGCGGACCGATGAACTTCGGAACGGAACGGAAGCGGTCCCCCCTCGTGAACGTGACGCCCCTGATCGACGCCCTCTTCCTGCTCCTCATCTTCTTCATGGTCTCGTCGACCTTCCGGGACCTGCCCGGAATACCGCTCGATCTGCCGTCGGCGAAGACCGGCGAGGCGAACCGCTCGTCCGGTGTCGAGGTGCAGGTCGACCGGGAGGGGATCATCCGTCTCGAGGGGAAGATCGTCGGCGAGGGGGACCTGGAGGAGAAGCTCGGGGCCGCCCTGGACGCGGCGGAGGGCCGGAACCTGACGCTCCGGGCGGACCGGGGCGTGCCGTACGGGAGAGTGGTGACCGTCATGGACGCGGCCCGGGGCCTCTCGGTCGAACGGCTCGTGGTGGCGACGGAGAACATCCCGTCCCCCCCGGGGAAAACCGATTGAGAAAGGCGGGGGCGAACCCGGTCTTCCACGTAGGAGGGAGGTAGGAAGAGTGCGAATCGGAGATCGGATGGGGCGGCTCGTCCCGGTTCTCGTGCTTATCCTCGGTCTTTTCGCGCACGTTGCGGCCTCGGGGGGGGCGGCGACCGGCGTCCTCCCCCCGATCCCGGGGAAGATCCACCCCCGCCTCGCGGAGGCCCTCGCGAAGAGGGACCGCCCCGCGGCGGCTTGGGTCTTCTTCGACGAGAAGCCGGCCGGCGAACCGGCGCCCGTCACGGAGCGAGCCCTCGCCCGGCGCGCCCGGGCGGGATACGTCCCCTCGGAGGGCGACAGGCCGATCTCGCCCCGCTATCTCGCCGCCGTGGAACGGACCGGAGCGGAGATCCGGACCCGCTCCCGCTGGCTCAACGCCGTCAGCGTCACCGCGGACCGGGAGAGCATCGAGAGGATCGCGGCGCTCCCCTTCGTCGTCCGGATCCAGGAAGTGGCGGCCCTCGAAGCTCCGCCCCCTCCGGCACCGGGCGGAACGATCCCGCCCGAACGGCCGGGGATACGGAAGGCGACGAAGATCGACTACGGGTCCGCCTTCTACCAGCTCGACCAGATGAACGCGATCCCCCTGCTCGAGGCGGGCTACTCGGGCGCGGGCGTCCATGTGCTCATGCTCGACAGCGGGTTCTACACGGGCGCCCCCTGCTTCAGCGGCATGGACATCCGGGAACGCCGCGACTTCGTCCACGACGACGGCATCGTGTCGAACGAGACCCCCTCCGAGGGCTTCCCCATCAATGTCGAGAACCACGGATCGAGCACGCTCTCGGTGATCGGCGGCTACGATCCCGGCACGTTGGTCGGTCCCGGTTACGGCGCGAGCTACTACCTCGCGAAGACCGAGGACTCGGAACTCGGCGCCGAGTACCCCGAGGAAGAGGACTTCTGGATCGAGGGGATCGAGTGGGGGGAGAGTCTCGGCGTCGACGTGGCGAGCAGCTCGGTCGGGTATATCGACTGGTACGAGTACGCCGACATGACCGGTGACGGCGCCGTCATCTCCATCGGGGCACAGGCGGCCGTCGAGCGGGGCCTCGTGGTGGTCAACTCCCAGGGGAACGAGGCGAATGCCTCCTGGCACTACCTGATCGCGCCGGCCGACGCGCCCGGGGTGATCGCCGTCGGCGCCGTCACGATCAACGGCGATCGGGCGAGTTTCTCCTCCTTCGGGCCCACGGCGGACGGGCGGATCAAGCCGGATGTCTCCGCCATGGGCTTTGGCGTGGCGGGCATCGGGAATCCCCGGTCCGCGCCGTACTATTCACAGACCCTCTCGGGGACTTCTTTTTCATGCCCCCTCGTAGGCGGTGCGGCCGCCCTTCTCCTCGAGGTCCATCCGAGCATGACGCCGGGCGATGTCATGGAAGCCCTGAAGGCGACGGCGAGCCAGGCGAGCGCGCCGGACACCGCGCTCGGGTGGGGGATCGTCGACGTCTACGCCGCGGCGCTCCGGCCGTTGGTCCGCCACGATCCGGCGGAACAGGCGATGTGGAATGGTTCCACCGGCTATGACATCTTCCTCTCGCTCTCCCTCTATCCCGGATTCGATTCTCTCCAGGCGGTCGTGGGAAACGCGGTGGCGTTCACCGACACGATCGGCCTTCTGTCAATCGCCAAGAACGGCGCCCATACCCCGAGCATTCCGGATGCCTATACTTTCTTCCTCCCCGCTCCGGAGACGGTGACGCGGCGTTACTTCTTCCGTTTCGTCCGCGAGGACACCGTCCTCACGATCCCCGACGACGCCCCGGCGGACTACTACGAGATCGGCGACGCGACGCCGCCGGTCATCGTCCATGTGCCGATCCCCGACTGGCCCGTTCAGGAGTGGCCCCCCGAGGTCCGCGTGACGGTCACGGACAACGCCTCGGTCGACGACGACTCGGTCTTCGTGGTCTACGACAAGGGCGCGGGCAAAGGGTTCGCCGGCACCTTCCCGCTCGCCCGGGTCGGCGATTCCACCTTCGCCGGCTCCTTCCCGGGGGAGGGCGCACCGGGGGAGAGCGTCGAGTACTCGATCACGGCCGTCGACCTTTCGGGGAACCGAGCGACCCTCCCCGCCTCCGGGATTTACGACTTCGAGCTCTACTCGATCGGCTACGCCCTCCACCAGAGCGTCGAGGGGGAAGAGGGACCGTCGAACCCGTTCCTCTCCGGCGCCGGCGACGAGTACCCGATCTTCTTCGACATGCCGGTCCGGGAGCGGGCGCTCCTTCGGGTCTGCGACGTGGCGGGTCGCTCGGTGGGGACGATCTTGGACGCGCCGGTGGGACCGGGGAAAGGCCTCCGCGCCTCGTGGGACGGCAAGGACGAGGAGGGACGACGGGTCTCCTCCGGCGTCTACTTTCTCCGCTTCGAGGCGGGGTCCTTTTCGGCGACCCGTAAATTCATCGTCATCCGGTAGAAAAGGTCCGCCCCCGCCGGGAACTCCACGGCGGGCGGCGGGGTAGTCCTTTTTCGGGAGCCCTCCGGCCCCCATTCGCGGGCAACCGACCATCTTGACAGGAGACGAACGTGAACGAGATCCAAGGCGAGAGCATGAGCAAGATCCGAGACGAGGGGCGCCTCTTCCGGGGACTGGTCGACGAGATCGGCAAGGCGATCGTCGGCCAGGATTACATGGTGGAGAGGCTCCTCCTCGGCCTTCTCACCGGCGGCCACGTGCTCATCGAGGGGGTCCCCGGCCTCGCCAAGACCCTCTGCGTTAACACGCTCGCGCGGGGGGTGAACGCCGACTTCCGGCGCATCCAGTTCACTCCCGATCTCCTGCCGGCGGACCTGATCGGCACCATGGTGTACGACCCGAAGACGACGGACTTCTTCACACGAAAGGGACCGATCTTCACCCACTTCCTCCTCGCCGACGAGATCAACCGGGCGCCGGCGAAGGTGCAGAGCGCGCTCCTGGAGGCAATGCAGGAGCGGCAGGTGACGATCGGCAACGAGACCCACATCCTGGACGATCCCTTTCTCGTGCTCGCGACCCAGAACCCGATCGAGCAGGAGGGGACCTACCCGCTTCCGGAGGCGCAGGTCGACCGGTTCATGCTGAAGCTGAAGGTCGGCTACCCGAGCCGGGAGGAGGAGAGGCGGATCATGGACCGCTGGGCGGGGGTCGAGAAGATCGACGTGAAGCCGGTGGCCGACCTCGAGGGGATCCGCCGGGCCCGGGAGACGGTGAGGACGATCCGGATCGACGAGAACCTGAAGGAGTACATGGTCGACATCGTTCACGCCACCCGGGAGCCGGAAGGCTACGGTCTGTCATTGAAAGATCTGATCGCCTACGGCGCCTCTCCCCGGGCGACTCTTCACCTGAACATGGGCGCCCGGGCGCTCGCCTTCCTGAGCGGGCGGGACTACGTGACCGCCGATGACGTGAAGGAGCTTTGCCCGGACGTGCTCCGGCACCGGATCATCGTGACCTACGAAGCGGAGGCCGAAGAGGTCACTTCGGAAGACATCATCCGCAAAATACTCGATCATCTCGAAGTTCCGTAGGCCGTGATTCTCGATCGGTCCAGCTGCGAGACCGAATCGGTCTCGAATCACGGCCTACCCGCGAGGTACAGATCGAATCGGTTCTTGAAACTCATTCCGGACAGGAAGGCCCGCAGAATCGACGAGACGGGATCGGAGCGACAGTGCTGCCGAAAGAACTGATCAAGAAGGTCCGGCGGATCGAGATCTCCACGAGCTCCCTCGTGGAGAGTCTTTTCTCGGGCGAGTATCACTCGGTCTTCAAGGGCCGGGGGATGGAGTTCGAGCAGGTCCGGGAGTATCAGGAGGGGGACGACATCCGGGCCATCGACTGGAACGTGACCGCCCGGATGAACCGCCCCTTCGTGAAAGAGTTCGTCGAGGAGCGGGAGCTGGTCGTCGTCCTGCTCGTCGACGTCTCCGCCTCGAGCGATTTCGGCACGGACCGCCACTTCAAGTCGGAGATCGCCGCCGAGATCTGTTCCCTCCTCGCCTTCTCGGCGATCAAGAACAACGACAAGGTGGGCCTGCAGCTCTTCACGGACGGCGTGGAGAAGTACCTCGCCCCCCGCAAGGGGCGGCGCCACGTCCTCCGGGTGATCCGGGAGCTGCTCTACTACGAGCCGGAGGGGAAGAGGACGGACATTTCCGCCGCCCTCGAACACCTCAATCGCGTGCAGAAGCGGCGGAGCGTCGTCTTTCTCGTCTCCGATTTTCTCGGAGCCCCCTTCGGGCGGCTCCTCGGCGTGACGAACCGCCGGCACGACGTGATCGCCGTCCGCATCGGCGACCCGAGGGAAGGGGCGATCCCGAACGTGGGGCTCGTGGAGATGGAGGACGCCGAGACGGGCGAGCGCCTCTTCCTCTCGACCCGAAGCCGGGAATTCCGGCAGGCCTACGCGAAGAACCGGACCTGGGAGGAGGAGCGGCTCCGCGCCTTCTTCCGTTCCCACCGCGTGGACCTGATCGAGGTGGGGACCGACGGGAACTACGTCGACCCCCTGGTCCGATTCTTCCGCGCCAGGGAGAGGAGGATGAGCCGGTGAGACGGACCCCCGGGATCCTTCTCGCGCTCCTCGTCGCGACCACCCTCTCCTCGGCGGAGGTCCGGGGGGAGACGATCCTCACCGCCGAGATCGACCGGGACACGATCACCGTGGGTGATCCGATCCTTCTTACCGTCGGGGCCGCGGGGAGGGCCGACGATCCTCCGGACTTCCCGGTCTTTCCGGAAGGGAAGGTGGGCCCCTTCGAGATCCTCGAGAGCCTTCCGGTGGCGACGGAGACGAGGGAGGGAGTCCGCACCGCCATCGCCCGGTTCCGGATCACCGCCTTCGAGACGGGGAGTTTCGAGATCCCCGCCATCACGCCGCCCGGCGGCGGGGCGGGGAGCGGGGCGATCCCGGTGACGGTGATCTCCGTCGGCGTCGATCCGGAGGGGGACCTCCGGGACGTGAAGCCCCCTCTCTCCCTCGGCCGGGAGTGGTTCCGGACCCTCGCGGCGCCGGCCGCCGCCGCTCTTCTCCTCGCCGCGGCCCTCTTCGCCTGGCTCCTGTGGCGGCGCCGGGAGATCCTCCCCGATCCGTCGCTCGGCGCCGTCGATCTCCGGCCCGCCCATGTCGCCGCGTACCGAGCATTGGACGCCCTCGAAGAGGAGCGGCGCTCCGGAAGCGGCGCCGGTCGCCCCTACTGGTTCCGACTCTCCGGCATCGCGCGGGATTACATCGACCGCCGCTACCATGTGCCCGCGCCGGAACGGACGAGCCGGGAGACCCTCCGTATTCTGCGGGGGGAGAACATGGACACGGAGACCACGGGACTCCTCCGGGAGCTGTTCGTCCTCTGCGATCTCGCGAAGTACCGCGGCACCATTCCGGGGGACCGGGAGGCCGCCGCCGCCGCGGGGGAAGCGCGCCGGTTCGTCGATCTCACCCGGGAGCGGGGGGGGAAGGAAGGAGGGGAGGAATCGTGATTCTCCGCTTCGCCCATCCCTGGGTGCTCCTCTTCGCCTTGCCGGTCTTCTCTCTGATGATTGCGGCGTATCGGCGCCGTCTCCGGGGGGCGCCCCGGCTCCTGTTCTCCGATCTCGGCCTTCTCCGTTCGGCCCGCCCCCGGTCCCCGTGGGGGGCGCGGCACGGGGCGGCGCTCCTCCGGTTCTCCGCGGTCCTTCTCCTCCTCCTCGCCCTCGCCCGCCCCCAGTCGGGGGCGAGAGGGGTCACGGTGAATACGGAGGGGGTCGACATCCTCGTCGCCCTCGACGCATCGAGCAGCATGCAGGCGGTGGACCTGCAACCGAACAACCGGCTCGCCGCGGCGAAGGCGGTGGCCGCCGACTTCATCCGGGGCCGCGAGTCGGACCGGATCGGCATCGTCGTCTTCGCCGCGGTCAGCTTCGTCCAGTGCCCGCTCACGCTCGACTACGAAGTGCTCCTCGGCCTCCTCGACGACATCCACATCGGGATGGTCGAGGACGGGACCGCCATCGGGATGGCGATCGTGAACTGCGTGAACCGGCTGAAGGAGAGCGACGCGAGGAGCAAGGTGGCGATCCTCCTCACCGACGGCATGAGCAACACGGGGCGGATCGATCCGGCGACGGCGGCGAACGTGGCGAGCACCATGGGCGTCCGCTTCTACACCGTCGGCATCGGCAAGCGGGGCGATGCCCTCTTTCCCGTGGACGACCCGATCTTCGGCCGGCGCCTCGTCAGGCGGAAGACGGAGATCGACGAGGAGACGCTCCGGCGGATCGCGGAGGAGACGGGGGGCCGTTACTACCGGGCGACCGACACGGAGGCGCTCCGCAAGATTTTCGGGGAGATCGGCGAGATG
>JBDROZ010000119.1:0-34349 GCA_043809585.1 Candidatus Eiseniibacteriota bacterium | reverse complement strand
ATGTGAGCATTGGTGAATGCCGCGCCCTGTCGCAGATGGCGTGCTATCATGCGAGCGTCAGCGTTTTGAGCCGAGATTTTATGGAGAATCAAGGTTAAATGCGGCCGAGCCGGTCCGCCGGTTCGGCGATGGGGGCGACGGGGAGAATCTTCTCCTCCGGGATCTCGAGGCCTTTCCGGCGAAGCGCCTGGATCAGCATCGCCCGGCGGACGCCCGGCTTCCGCGGAGATTCCGTCTGCCCCCGGCTCCGGAGCAGAGTGAGATAGAGACGCCGCGCCGCCTGATCGTCGAGACTCATCTTCTTCCTCCTTCGAGCGCCGGAACGAGACCGGCGCCGTGACCTACTCCAAGGATCGGCCCGAGCCCCGAAGTGGTTTACATGGTCGGGGAAGATGTGCAATGGAGCGACATTGCGGATGGGCCGAGACGGGCTCGTCCGGGCTAACGGCCGTTCGTGACGGCCCTCTTGGGGATCATGATGCGCATCGAAGCGGTTTCGCCGGTGGTGCAATCGAGGCCGATCTCGATGCGGTGCAGGCCTTTCGGGACTTCCATTTCGACCGTCTCGCCCGTGCCCGGCGTGATCTCCGGGAGGTCGGGGTAGTTGGACGTGTGGCTCGGGCGGGCCCGGAGATTGTGGGTCCGGATCAGTTCGCCGTCGAGGAAACACTTGATCGCGTAGTTCTGGTAGTAACCCCGCTCGACGCCGAAGTCGAGGCGGGTCATGATCCGCAGGCGGAGGGGGCCGTGCACGGAGAGCGTCACGGGGGTCCCGGTGCTGAAGCGGTAGTAGGTGTACTCCGAATCCCGGGCGTGAAGGCGAATCGCCCGCTCGTACGTTTCCGGCGCGTAGGAAACCCAGACCGGCTTCCGGGTCCGCCCGTCCCCCCGGAAGAGGCGGACGGCGATGCGGAGGTCCCGCTCGATCGGATAGACGCGCACCTTGTGGGTCCCCGCCGGGATCGTGAGGACCCGCTTGCAAAGGTCCCCCACCGGGTCGCCACCGAAATCGGAGTCGCCCGCAGGCCCCGTCGTTTCCCCGACCGTGCGGAGTTCGACGCCGTCGATCTCCAGACGGACCCGGTAACGGGTCGGGTCCGCGGGTGTCCCGCCGCCGAAGAGCAGCCGGGAGAGTACGCGGATGGGCGTCGGCCCCTTGATCTTGAACTCGAAGGGCTTTTCCGCCGTCGCGACATGATAGGTCGAATTGCCCCGGCCGATCCGGAGCGTGATCTTCTCCGCGTCGTTCGTGGGATGGATGCGTTTCGACGCCGCCCCCGCGTCCGCCGCCGCAAACGCGAGAAGGGCTCCGGCGAGGCCGAGCGCCAGGAGTGGCCTTCTCAATTCGAACTCCCTTCCGAGACCGCCTTTTCCCCCGTCCGTTCCTTCCGCTCCGCCTTCGCCGCCTCGCTCTCCCGGGCGCGAACCGCCGCGGTGTGCCGTGCCCGGAGAACCCCGAAGCAGAGGATCAAGAAGGTGAGAAAGGCGGGAACGACGATGCGCAGATCATACACCTCCCGGTGGAAGATGTCTCCCTCCCCGACGGAGGGGATGTCATCGGGGGAGACGGGGAACCCGGCCCGTTCCGCCAGGGTCTCGATCCGGAGAATGTGGATGACCGGCACCCGTTTCCGGGCGAAGTGGTGGAGGGCGCCCCGGATGGTCCAGTTGTACGAGGGGAGCGTGCGGTTCACGCCGCTCTTGATCAGCGCCCCGTTCAGGCTGGTTCCGATGCTCGCCGCGGCGCCTCCCACGTTGACGTACGCCTTCACGCCCCGGGACTTCGCTTCGTACTCGAAGATCTCGATCCGCCGGGCGATGGCGTCGTCCAAGGTCCTCTCGTGAATGAGCGGTATGCCGTTCCGGTCGATCGCCTCCCGGAGGAGCTCCCGCCCCTTGGGGGAGAGCCCGCGGCCCCGGTCGTTGCTCCCGCCGATGGACGCCGCGACGCTCTTCGTCTCGATCAGCCCCCGCTCCCGGAGAAGGGTCTCGATGTCGAGCCAGGTGAATTCCGGATCGTTCGCCCCCCACATGGAAGCGCCGACGGACGTGATCGGGATCGGGCGGAGCCCCATCTTTTCGGCGGCGCAGATCACGGCGATGTTGAGGGCCGGGAAGGATCCGGTCATGGCGATCGCCACCGGATCGCCCGGCTTCAGACCGAGCTCGTGGAAGTACTCGACGAAGAGGGCCGCGAAGTTCGGGTTCACGGACATCAGCTTCGCCTCGAGAATGCCCCGGTCCGTGGTGGTGAGGGTGAACTCCTGGCCGATCAGGCCGCTCCCCTCCGGGTCGTTCTCCCGGTCCATCGCCGCCGGCGTGCCCATCCGGTGCTGCCGGATCGCCTCGAAGCAGCGGACCGAATTCGTCGCGGCCGCCATCTTGTCCATGAGATGGGGCTGGGCCGCGATTCGGCGGGTCTCCTCGGCGATCACGTGGAAGACGAGGCCGAGGATGGCGAGGAAGACGAGCAGGACGTCCGCCCGCTTCGTCCACGGCGCGGCGCTATAGAGCAACCGTCTCAAGGACCGATCCTCCGTGGAAGATGATGAGCGCGAAGCGGACGATCACGGCGGCGACCATCATGGCCGAAAGGGTCCGCACGATCCCCTGGCGGTTCATCCAGTACGCGAGCAGGCCGGGGATGATGTAGCCGATCGCCTGGAGCGACGTGTCGGCGGAAAGGAAATCGAGGGGAGGGATGCGCGACGTGAGGGTGCCGAAGAGGAACCCCGTGAGGACGGCGAAGACGAGGGCCCGCCGGCCGTAGATGAGCAGGAAACGGCTTCCGACGCGCACGCTGAGGTAGGCCGCCGTCGCGGCGAGCAGGGTGCCGAGGAGCCGGAGGGGGGAGTCGAGGTAGAGGGCGATGTAGCCCGGCACCACGAAGCCCCCCGCGGCGAATCCGACGGCCTCCACGAAGAGAAGGCTGACCACCAGACCGATCCCGATCGCTTCGGCGATCAACATGACGCGCCCTCCGTCCGTTCGACCCAGACCAGAATTCCGTGCCCGAGCCCCCCGATGTTGCCGACGCCTCCGACCCGCGCCCCCCTCGGGTCGATCTCGGCGATCCGGTCGAAGGTCTCCGCGGCGGTGACCTTTCCGAGGATGTGGAGCTTCTCTTTCGGGACCCGCCGGACGAACCGCCGGTAAATCCGGTCCCGCACCTCGCCGATGATCACGTAGTGATCCGCGACGAGCGCCTCCTCCACCGCCTCCGCGAACTGAAGGGAGCGGTCGATCCGGTCTCCCCGGAGATTGAGGAGCGCCACGCTCGGAATCCCGCCCCCCGGCAAGAGGCCGACGCGGTTCCAGATGGTGATGGTCGACTCGAGATCGTTCGCCGCGAAGATGTTGATGAACTCGATCGGGCGCCCCCGGTGGAGGAACTCCCGGCGGGTGCACGCCCCCGGATCGGGGGTGACCCCGTACATGCCCCGGAGCGCGGTCGCGTCGTCGATGCCGAGACGGCGGGTCACGGCGAGGGCGGTGGCCACGTTCTCCTCGTGCTCGATGTACGCGAAACCCCTCATCGCCCCCTCCGGAATTCCCCTCGGGTCGGCCATCTCGAACGAGGATCCCCTTTCCCGGGCCCGCGCCTCCAAGATTTCCGCGTGTTTCGTAGGACCGATCACGGCGGCGCCCCGCTTCGGCAGGGTGGAGGAGATGGCGATCGCCGCGTCCGCCGTCGTCGGCCCCATCACGTCCAAGTGATCGGCCCGCACGTTGGTGATGACGCCGATGGTGGAACGGAGGATGTGTTTCTCCGTGATGATCTGAAGATCGGGCCGGAGGGCCATGCACTCCATCACGATCGCCTCCGCCTTCTCCCGGCGCGCCCGGTCGAGCACGCCGACCTGCTCGCAGATGTTCGGCGAGCCGAGCCTGACGATCGGCTCCTCCTCGCCTTCCGGGTGAATGTACCTCGCCCGGCTGCCGGTCGTTTTCGCCACGGTCCTGATCCCGCCCTCCCGGAGGCCCGCGGCGATCAGCCGCGTCACCGACGATTTCCCCCGGCTCCCGTTCACGTGGATCCGGGTCGGAATCGCCCGGAGGGCCCGGCGGAGCTTGATCGCCTCCCACGTCCAGACGAGCAGCACGAAGACCAGAAGGATCAGGAAGAGGGTCATGGTCTTACTCCGTGGGGGAGATCCTCCGGGCCCGAGGGCCGGTCCGGCCCGCGCTTACGGCGCGATGAGCTCGAAGGTCTTCTCGGCGATCCGCTCGCGGAAGAGGAAGACCCGCAAAGTGTAGATCCCCGGCTCCCTCTTGTCAGGGGGAATCGAGATGGCGCTCTGGATCTCGGCCTCCCCGCCTTCCGGTGTGATATCGATCCTCTTGGTGTAGAAGGAGTTGCCCTCGGGGTCGATCCACATCAGATGAAACATCAGCTCCCTCTCGCCGAGGGCCCGGGCGTTCCCGATCTCCACGAGGGCCCGGACCTTTTCGTCCTCGCCCGCGATGAACACGGTTCCTTCCCCGATCGGCTTTCCCGTCTTGCTCCCGACCTTTTCGCAGAACGTGATGGCCGCCGTGACGCCATCGCCCTTCTTCGGCGCGAAGACCGTCGTCCCGTTCTCTCCTTCCGAGCCGAACTCCTCCCGGTCGCCGCACCCGGCGGCGAAGGCGATCAGGAACGAGAGGACCAGGACCTTGGCTTTCCGATCGAACTTCATGGTTCCCATCCTCCCGTCAGATCATCTTGATGATGTAGTTCGTGCTCTTCTTCTTGACCCGGCCGAACCAGACCGTGAGGGGCATCATCACCCCGAGCATGACGATCATCCCGAAGAGGGACGCGGCCACCGCCCCCTCGTGATAGAAGAAACCGAGGCGCTTCGAAAAGATGCCGAGAATCCCGATGTGGACGCAGTAGAAGAAGAGGGGCACCTTCCCGACGAGGCCGAGGGGCGCCGGAAGATTCGGCTCCCAGTGGCCGAGGAGCGCCATCACGCCGACGCCCATCGTCACGGAACCGAAGAACCAGAGGTTGTGGTAGAGACTCGGCGGGTACTTGTTGTCGAGGAAGAACGAATAGTGCCCGATCTCCTGGAAGGGCCAGATGTTCCCGTAGCCCCCCGCCAGCCGGACGACGGTCGCGAGTCCGATCGCGGCGAGGCCGATGCCGAGGCTCCAGAGGAACCGCTCCCGGGTCGTTTTCCAGATCCGGAGCCACCCGCTCGCCATGACCGAACCCATCGTGGCGAGGCCGAACCAGGGAATGACCGGGTACTTGTTCCAGTCCCCCGAGTCGACGAAGGTCTGCATGATCACCCGTTGCCACGTCACGTCCGCGTCGTAGTGGATGTGGATGAGAAGCGGGTGGATCAGGAAGCAGGCGAGGGCCACGCCGAGGCGGACGGGCCACTTGTAGTTCACGATCAGCGTGAGGAGGACCATGGAGAGCCCGATGCAGGCGATGATGCCGAGGTGGGCAGGGCGAAAGCGGTCGAAGCCGCTCCACGACGAGTTCACCCATGTGACCTGCACGAGCACGAGGAAGAGCCCGCGCTGGATCAGGTGCCACCGGGCGCTCCAGTCGGCGACGCCCTTCTCCACCCGCCGCTTGTAGGCCCACCAGACCATGGCGCCGTTCATCATCAGGAAGCCGGGCGCGCAGAGGTAGCCCATGTACCGGAGGGCGAACTGCCCCCACTCGCCGAAGAGCGGATCGAGGGGGTCGAACTGCTTCCAGATGTAGTTGAAGTAGTAGTTGCTGTGGCCGAGAAGCATCATGACGCCGATCAGCCCGCGGTACTGATCGATGAAATGAAACCGGGTCGTCCGAAGTTCCTCGTTCAAGGGGTGGTCCTCCTGATCAGTCGACGACGGTCCGGGCCAGTCGAAAGCCGACGACGTCGTCCTTCGAGTTCGGCCAATAGGGCGCACGGGACGCGCTCCGGCATTCCCGGGCGAAGTCGAACCAGGAGCCGCCGCGGACCACGCGTTGCGAGCCCCCTCCGGGTCCCGCGGGATCCACGCCGACGCCCGTCCCGAGGTCCTCCGTGTACCAGTCCCAGCACCACTCCCGGACGTTTCCGTGCATGTCGAACAGGTTCCACGGGTTCGCGCTCTTCAATCCCGCCGCGTGGGTCGTGGTCCCCGCGTTGCCGCAGTACCATCCGATCGGGTCGAGCACGGGGTCCACGGCGCACCCCTGCTCGGTCAGGCCGCCGGAGGAGAAGGCCGTGTTCGTTCCGGCCCGGCAGAAGATCTCCCACTCCGCCTCGGTCGGAAGGCGGTAGCCGCCGGCGTCCCTGTTCCACGTGATGATCGATCCGCTGACCGTGTAGGCGGGAGTGAATCCGAGGAAGCTCGAGACGGCGTTGCAGTAGAGGACCGCGTCGAGCCAGGTCACGTTCTCCACGGGCAGATTGTCCCCGACGATCCGGGAAGGATTCGTTCCCATCAAGTTCCGGTACTCGCCCTGGGTCACCTCGTGATCGTTGATCTCGAAGGTGTACGTGAAGACCACGGTGTGGAGCGTCTCGTCCGTGTCCCGCCCCGGCTCGTTTGCCGGGCTTCCCATCCGGAAGATCGCCTCTCCGACGTACGGCCCCGTCGCCTGCGCGGTCGTCACCGCCGGGTTGCTCGGGTCCTTGAAAGAGAAGGCGTAGTGGTGGACGCCGGTTCCGAAGGACCCCTCGTACCGGAAGAGGGCGCCCTCATCGTAGTCGCCGCTCACTTCGGTCATGGCGAGGGGGGCCCCGTCGAGGAGCAGGCGGGCTTCCGCCGGGGCGTCGCCGTCGCCGTCCCGGTAGGTCACCTCGAAGACGAAGGTCGTGTCGGACGTGCCCGCCTCGGGGCGGAGCGTCCCGCCGGAGAGGGTGGGGGGGACGTTCCCGCTCGGGGTATACGCCGCCGCCGTGTTCGAGAGGGGGGACCAGTTCTGGGAGGCGTCGGCCGTCTTCAGGGCGAACCAGTAGCGGGTCCCGGGTTCGAGGCCGGTCACGTCGAAAGTCTGGGGCGTTCCCCGGTACGCCGGGGACGGTTCCCCTTCGGCCGCCGTCGCCGAGTCGTAGTCGGCCTCGGAGGCGAGCGAATCGGCGGCGTAGCGGATGTCGTAGACCGTCGCCGTTCCGGAGAGCCCGTCGTTCCCCGGCGCCGTCCAGGCGAGGCGGATCCTCGTCGAGTCGACCCCCGCCGCGGCGAGGTCGGTCACCGCCGCGGGGGGGACGGCGTCGCTGAACGCGCCCCCTCCGGCGAGGACGAGAAGCCCCTCGTGGCGGTCCGAGACGACCACGAGGCCCGACTTGGCGAGCGCGATCCCGGTGGCGTCGGAGGTGATCACCGTGCCGAGGTACCGGGGCGCCGTCGGATCGGATACGTCCGCCATGTGGACGCCGCCGTCCTGGGCGGAGAGGAAGACCTTGCCGTCCCGGTAGACCGTGGTCTGGCACCGTCCTCCGAGGGCGAGGTGGCCGACCACGTAGGGGACGGGCATCGGCTCGCCCCCTTCCACGAGCGGCTCCCGGCGGATCTCGGCCACGGTCAGCCCGTTCTCGTAGTCACCGATGTAGGCGTAGTCTCCGTGGACCGCGATCCCGCTCCCCTCACCTTTCGTGTCGCACGAGGAGACCATCTTCACCGAACCGAGAACCCGCGTGCGGACATCGAGGATCGCCAGACCCATCTGGTCGTCCGCCACGTAGGCGAAACCGTCCTGGACGGCGACGGCCCGCGCCGATCCTCGGGTGTCGGCGAAGACGCCGTTGTACTGGAGCAGTCCCGGGGTGGTCGGGTCGGACTCGAAGATCCGGAGGCCCTTCCAGCTCTCGGCGAGATAGATCACGTACGGGTCGGCCGGGTCCTCGGGAAGCTCGACGAAGATGCTGATCCCGTCGACCGCCGTCGTTCCCTGGTTGAAAGAGTAGGCGTTCTCCGGGTCCGTGACGTCATAGGTGGTGATCCCCTCGGTCCCCTCGACGACGAAGGCGATGTCCGTGACGCCCCCGCCGGAGCTGACGCTCACCACCTCGATCTTCTCGGCGTACTTCACGGTTCCGAGCGTCTCGACGAGGACCGGTTTCGTCGGGTCCGAGATGTCGACGATGATGAGCCCCGCCTGTCCGGCGGCGAGGTACGCGTAATCGCCGAGTACGGCCACGTCCTCCACCTCGCTCGGCAGCTCGAGCCGGCCCACCACCTGGTAAGGTGCCGTCGGCGGCTTGTAGAGTTCTTGGGCCCCGCATCCGAAAAGGAGGGCCGCCGCCAGCGAGAGGACCACCGCCCGGCCCGTTCCCCGGTTCCTTCCCCTGTCCGAAGGGTTTCTCATCGTCGATGCTCTCCTCTTGCTCGTGCTAGAACGGGTACTCGACCCCGAACCAGTAACGGTTGTCCTTGTAGTCCTTCTCTTCGCCGATATCCTCGCCCGCCGACGCCTCGGGGGCGGTGGATGTCCGCTCCGTGTACCGGTAGCCTCCCTGGAGGCTCACCTGGCCGAGGACGGGCCGCGTGTTCCCTATCGCTTCGAAACGGTAGACCTTGTCCTTCCGCCCCACGTGGAACGGATCCTCCTCGATGCGTTTCGCGCTCGTGAAATAGTAGATCTGGTAGTCGAATTTCAGATTGAGCCCGCTCAAACGGAGCGGATTCTTCTTCGGGAAGGCGTACAGAAGATCGAAGGCGTAGGCGTCCCGCTCGTAAGAGGGGTCGCTGTCGTCCGAGTTCTCCCTCGTCTCGCCGGCCGAGTCGGCCCCCCGTCCCTTCACGTCGCTGTAGGCGTACTCCCCCTTGACCTCCAGGAAGTCGAAGAGGGAGTACTGGACGTAGCCCGTGATCCGCCACTCCCAGTTGTCGTTCTCCATGAACGCCTGGTTGAAGTAGCGCCACGCCCGCCGGAGCTCGATCTTCCCCCGGATCCTATTCGTGTACTTCTTCCAGAACCCGAGATACATCGAGTTCGACGTAAGGGAGAAGTCCTTGTAACCAAGAGGCGTGGCGATGCTGGTGAAGGGGTCCCGGTCCCGGAAATTCCGGATGTAGTACATGGGAGCGTGATAGAAGCCGAGCTGAAAGTTGCTCACCCCCCACGCGCCGTGCTTCAGCGTCACGTCGTACGATTCGTTGTTCTTGATGTCGTTCCAGACGTACCGCCACGACGAGAGGGTCGCATCGAGGGAGAGGCTCTCCCCCCCCCAGCCCTTCGTCTTCGCCTCGAGCTCGAGCCGGGGCCGGAGGATCCAGTCCCCCGCCTTGGTGATCGAGTACTTACCGACGTTCAGAACCGATTCGAACTCGGCGAGATCGACGCCGGAGTAGTGGACCACGTTGTCGTCGTAGGCGGCCTCGAAGGCGAATTTCCCGGAGAACTTGACCGAATCGTACCACGGCTTCCCCTTCGACGATTCCTCGGCGGGCGCCCCGGCGGCGCCGGGAGCGTGGCCGAGAATCATCATCGCCGCCGCCGCGAATATGCCCAATCTCATGATCCCGCCCATTCGTCTCATGTCCCCGGCTACCGGAGGAGTGTGAGCTTCGCGTTCCGGCGCTCCGCCCCCACTTCCAACCTTCCGAAGTAAATGCCGCTCGGGAGCTCTCTCCCGCGGTCGTCCCGGCCGTCCCAATCGACGACCCAGGCGCCGGCGCCCACCTCGCCGTCCACGAGGGTCCGGACGAGCCGGCCCGTGACGGTGAAGATCCGGAGCTTGGCCCGGCCCTCGGTGGGGAGCGAATAGCGAAGGATCGAATTCCCCCGGGACGGGTTCGGTCCCGTCACGCCGAGGGAGAGGAGGAGGGCCCCCTCCGCCTTGCCCGCGTAAACGAAGGGCCCGAGCACGGTCTCCCGTCCGACAGGGTCGAAGGAACCGATCTTGTACGACCACGGCTTCGCCGGGTCGGCGGTCTCGTCGAGATAGGCCGTCGCCTCGGGCGGGAGCATCGCGCCGGGAAGGGCCTCGTACGGGCCCTCCCCGCCCGCCCGGTAAACCACGGTGGCGCCCCGGGGCCTGCCGTCCGAGGGCGTCCAGGAGAGGAGCAGCCCGTCGTCCGTCGCCTGGGCCTTGAATGCCGCCAGATCGTACGGCCGGTAGCGGGGGGGCGCGGTGGTGAAGTCGATCGCCAGGCCCGACGAGAGAGGGGCGGCCGCCGCGGGGTACATGTTGGTGTAGGTGTACTCGAGGCCGTCGTTCTCCGCCTCGTTCTCGATCCCCACGGTGGCGTACATTCGCTCGTAGTCGTTGTTCACGACATGTTTGTACTGGAAGCGGATGATCCCGTCCCCGGTGGGCGTCGGGTAGTAGTCGGGATCGAGGAGGATCGCCTGGAAGGTCTGGAGCTCGTCCCAGTCGCTCCGGTTTTCGTGATGGGGCCGCACGTTGCCGATGCGGCTCCACTCGACGATGAATCGGTGATTCACCGCGTCGGGATAGAAGTAGATTCCGTCGCCGACCGGCCGCCCCTGGTACTTCTTCTCCGGGTCCAGATTGTCCCAAAAGGGCGCCACCGTGGCCCCCGGCCCGTAGAGGTTCGGCAGGGACCAGTTGTAGAAGTCGTACGAGGCCTCGGTGTCGAAGGAGATCCAGCCGTTGTCGGAGACGAGGATTTCGACATAGGTCTTGCCGTAGTAACGGAAGTCGAAGCCGAGGGGGAGCACGGCCGAGTCGTCGTCCTCGAGAGCGAGACGGGTGCCCGGCCCGCCGTAGGCGGAGGAGATCGGCTTCCATTCGAAGAGCGGGGCGTGGTCCGGGTAGTCCGTGTCCGAGTTGTCGTAGGCGTAGTACCCGTACCGGTCCGGTCCGAGGGGGGCCCGGTGGTCCGCGTCGCCGATCCGGACGCTGAAGGACGTGGTCATCTCGTAACCGCCGTCCGTCGTGAGGAGAAGGGTGAAGACCGCCGCCTGGCCGACGGCGGCGCTGTCGGTCGCCTCGATCGTGAAGGGCGAACCGGAGGTCCCGCCCGCGCCGGGCGGGAGGTTCCCGAAGGAGGCGATCGAGTCGGTGACGACCGCGAGGTGGCGCGTCTCGCTCCGGAGAACGGCAGTCACGCCGTTCCCGTCCGCGGCGCCCTCGTTCCCGACCGTCACCGCCAGGGAGGACGTCTCGCCGGGATCGAGGATCCCGTCGCCGTCCAGGAGGTGTCGCTCGTACATGACGTCCGGCGCTTCCACGGCGAGCGAGAAGCCGTTCACCGTTTCCGTCCCTCCCGTGAAAGCGGAGAGGCGGAAACGGGCGACGAATCCGTCCTCGAGATCGCCGTCGAACACCGCCGTCCATGTCGCCTCGGCGACGGCCGTGCCCCCGGCGGGTATGTTCGGGAAGTCGATCAGGGCCGCCTCGAGCGTGCCGAAGAGGTCCTTCGCGTTCAGGAAGGCGACGACCGACGTCGCCGTCCCCTGGGCGTTATCGTTCTTCAGCGCGGCCTCGATGGCGATCGTCTCTCCGGGGTTCACGATCCCGTCGCCGTTCCCCGAACTGGAACCGGTGCCGTCGTCGTAGATCGTCACGCCGGCGATGCCGAGGTGGGTCCGGTTCGACACCACGGGAAGCGTCTTCTGCCGCGCCTTCAGGCCCCGGCCGGTGACGGTCACCACCACGGGGGCGGAGTCGTCGTCGAAATCGGCGAAGAACACCGCTTCCCCCACCTCGTCGGTGAACCCGGAGGCGAGAAACTCGCCGTTCTGGCTGAGGCCGACCCGGGCTCCCTCGATCCAGTCGCCCGTCGCCCCGTCCAGCACCTCCACCCAGTAGTAGTTGCTTCCGAGGGCGATCGAGTCGGGGCCGTTCACGGTCAGCTCCCGGGGCCTCTCGGTGAGGAGTTCCAGGGAGGGGTCGCCGAGGAGGCTGTAGATGTAGTAGTAGAACTCGACCGAGTTGTCTTCGTGAGTTGCGTAGTAGATCATGTCGGGGAACGAGCGGTGGATCTCGTTCTTCGCCGAGAGGAGGAGCTGGCCGAGCCGCCGTTCTCCCCGCTCGGCGATCGCCCGGAAGGTCCCGATCGCCGCCGCGTCGTTGTGCCTCGTGTGGGACCAGTGCTCGCTGTTCCCGATGAAGGCGACCGCCCCCTTCGGCGCCGCCGCCGATCCCGCCCGGATCCACGCCTCGCCGAAGCACTCGGGGAAGGTGTAATTGTTGTTTTCGCAGACGAAACTGCAGACGAGGGGGAGCTTCCACCCGTTGTTCAGGCTCGGGATTTCGTCGACCGTGAAGTGGGGCGGTTCCCAGCCCCGCCACCCGTAGGCCCATCCCCGGTAGCTGACGATCGAGACTCCGGCGTCGATGGAGGCCTTGATGAAGGGGAATCCGGTCCCCCAGTGGGGCGGGTAGAAGACCGTGTCCACCTTGGCGAATCCCGCGCCGTAGAGCTGTTCCCGACACCACCGGGAGACAGGAACGGGGGTGCTCGAACTGGAGTTCCCCGCCACCAGGAGGGCCTTCCGGAACCAGGTCGTGTCGCTGACCGAGGGGGTCTTCTCGTACCCGACGGTCTTCGCGACGATGGTCTGCACGTGATTCACGGTACTCGCCGAGAAGCGGCCCACCTCGAGGTCGGGAAGGAAATCGTCGCCGTCCATGAGGACGTAGGGGAGGTCCGTGACGCTCTGGTGGTAGTCGAACCCGGGAATCTGCTCCACGTCCCCCACGAGAACCAGGTAGAGCGGCGGGTTCTCGGCGGTGTCGTACAGGTTACGGATCCAGGCGCGGATCGACTCGTTCCCCGTGCCGGTCTCGTTCGTGGTGGCCACGATCGTCTCGAATCCCATCTGCCTCTTCCAGGCCGCGAAAGGCTCGATGGCCGCCGCGAACTGCGGGGCGGTGATGATGAGGAAGCTCCCCTCCTCATCGCCTCCCACTTTTCCGGCACCGGCCAATAAGTCGCCATAGGCGGAAAAAAAGCCGCGACTATGCGCCGCGGCCCGGAGATTCGAAGTTTTCGCGGCCCCCTCGTCGAAGAGGATCTCCACCGCCACGGGGGATCCGGCCTTCTTCCCGGCGGCGAAGACCTCGGGGGACAGGGTGACCGGAAGAAGCGTCACCCCCCGTGCCACCATCGGTTGCCCCAATTCGACCGTTCCGGTTTTCCCGGTGGCCCCGACCCGGGGCGTGGTCGCTCCGGAGGGGAGGGGGACCAGCCGGAGGACCGGCCGGTCGGGGATCTCCCCGCCGGTCTCGAAGACGAGACGGACCCGGCCCTCGCCGTTCTCGACGGAGACCGCGGGCGCCGGCCCTCTGGATTCGATGTCGGAGGCCCCCGCGGGGGCGGTGAATGACAGTGACGTGATCAGAGCTGTAAGCAGTGTCTTTTGCATCGTTCTCCTCCCGGAACACCACCTCCACCATACAACGCGGAGGTGATCGAAACCAACCGCGTTGTTGACCTCATGTTCGGAAGAAGAAACTACCGCGTCAACACGAGCCGTCCGCTCCTCCCGCGACCGTTTTCCGTCACCCGGTAGAAATAGACGCCCGAGGAGAGGGCGCGCCCCGAATCGTCCCGTCCGTCCCAGGAAACCTGGTGCGGGCCGGCGGCGAGTTCGCCCTCTTCGAACATTCGGACCCGGCGCCCCTGGATGTTGTAGATCGCCACGCTTGCCCGTCC
Source organism: Candidatus Eiseniibacteriota bacterium (assembly GCA_043809585.1). GTDB lineage: Bacteria > Orphanbacterota > Orphanbacteria > Orphanbacterales > Orphanbacteraceae > JBDROZ01. Next base: position 20,810 of record JBDROZ010000119.1, on the reverse strand, counting down.
GGCATTCGTCATGCCGAACCGGATCGTCGTGCTCGGCCCGAAGGGGTTCGGGCTCGCCTGGTGATCGAAGGGGATCATGCTCTCGGCGCCCGATCCATCGGCGACCCCGATGGCGCAGGTCCCCACACCGTATGCTCCGATCAATCCGCACGGTTCGCTGTCCGGGTGGTTGCCCGGCAGGCACGGGGACGTCCCGGCCAGGGTGTAGTCCCCATTCGGCCGGTCGCAGAACCCCGGATTGGCCGAGAAGTTTCCGCCGTTGTCGGTCCCGCAGAGGGCGTCGTTGTCGTTCCCGTAGATGTCGGTGCACGAGAGGATCGGGGTCGAGTCTTCGCAGTGGATCCCCTTGAGGTGGTTGAAGGCGAGGATCGACTTCTCGATGGTCGGGTTCGCGAACCAACAGTAGATGCCGCCGGCCCGGCCGAGGGGACGGGTCGAATTGTCGGCGACGGTGCAGTTCGTCATGGTCATCGAACTCGGGAGAAAGGCGAAGATGCCCCCCCCGTCGTTCAGGGAGTCCGTTCCCGGCGCCGAATTGCCCGTGATCTCGCAGAACGTCAGCTCGAGGTCGGAGAGCTCCATGTAGAGGCCGCCGCCGGGACCGAAGGCGTCCGCCGTCGAGTTGTCCGCGATGATGGTCGAATCGATCACGACGGGGGACCCGGCCGAGCGGATATCGAACCCGCCCCCGGCGCCGGTCGCCCGGTTCCGCGTCACCCGGCAGTTCCGGACCGTGAGGCCGCCGTCCCGCACGGCGAAGCCGCCGCCGGGCGCGTCGCTGGCGTTCAGATAGTTGCTGTCGATCACGCAGTTGATGAACAGCCCCGACGAGCCCGCTCCGCGGACGAGGACCCCGCCCGCCTCGGGCGCCCTGTTCCGGTAGATGAGAGTGTTCACCACGGTGGGGGAGGCGCCGTCTTCGATGGCGATGCCTCCGCCCGACTTGTAGATGTTGTCCTTGATCACGCAGTCCGTGATGAGGGGGTTCGAGGCGAAGGTGCAGATGATCCCCCCGTCCCCGCACTCCTTGACCTCGCAGCCGGCGATGGTCGGGGAAGAGCCTTGGGTGCAGAAGATTCCCGCGCCGGTAATCTCGGAGAAGGCGTTGATGACCGTGAGGCCCTCGATGCGGCCGCTCGAAACCCCGTAGCAGAGGATCCCCCGGCCCTGGTTCTGGGCGTCGATTACGGTCTGGCCCATGCCCGCGCCGAGCAGGGTGACGCCGGTCTTCATGTAGGCCACGCACCGCGCCGTGTCGGCGCCCGGCGGATAGAAGAGGGAGTCATAGGTGCCGGCGGCGACGAGCACCGTGTCACCGGAGACCGCCGCGTCGAGGGCGGCCTGGAGGAGCGTGTAATCGCCCGGTACCTGGATGGTCCCTCCGTGGGCGACGGCGGCGGAGAGCAGGAGGACGGCCAGACAGAGCCCCTTTCTCATCACTCATTCTCCTAGACGGTAAAAGACCCAGAATCGGGGGAGCGATCATCGAACGGCGGTTCCGCGGTCGGATCCGGCGGTCCGCCGCGGATCGCGCGCGAAAAAGACCGGGAACGCCCGGCGGCCGGGCCTCCTCCCGCCCGATTTCCACGCGGCCGATCCCCTGGAGGACGGGCCGAGGCAGAACACGATTAAGCGAAATTATACCATAACTTAGGCGCGATCGGAAGCCCGGAATTCCCCCCCCCTCCCCGCGCCCCGTGGATGAGGGGGCCCGCCCGCCATCCGCATCCGAGGAAACGAGTCGGAAAGTCACCGCCGGAGGACGCGAGTGGGGGACGCACCTTATCCTGTAATCTCGTTACGGGCTATGCTATAATGCGAACGAGTGATCATTCCGGTCGAACTCCCCCCACGCCGAAAGTTCACTTCGTCGTCTTATGCTTCGAGAAGTTCGCCCTTCTCGAAGGTGGGGTTCCATAACGAAACCGTCGCGTCCACGTTCGAACCAGCGGAGGGTTCCATGCGTCGCATCGCTTTGCTTTGCCTGCTGAGCGGGCTCCTGATTCATTCTCCTCTCTTCGGAGACGACGTCACCGGCGTCTCTCCGGAGAAAGCTCCCGTCGTCGATCTCGTCTCGTCGAACGGGAACGGGATCACGCTCCTCTTCGAGCTGCCCGAACTCCTGATGGAGAGCATCACTTTGGGCGGGATGGAGTTTCAGGCGGCCGCGATCCCGGGCGGAGGGGCGATGGGTGGTGTCGGCGAGCCGGCGATTCCGACCTACGCCCGCCTTCTCGCCGTGCCTGAAGGGGCCACGGTCCGGGTGAACTCGACGCGTCTGGAGGAAGAGACCTTCACGGGCGTCCACCTTCTCCCCGTGCAGGACGGGCGGGAGAGCGAGCCGAACGAGTTCATGTACGACGCCGCCGCCTACTCGGCGATGCGCATGGACGACGGGGTCGACGTGGTCGTGGGCTCTCCGGCCTACCTCCGGGACCTCCGGGTGATGAACCTCGACTTCCGGCCGGTCCACTACGATCCGGCGAGCCGCACCATGAAGGTGGCCCGGCGCATCGAGGTGGAGATCGAGTTCGAGGGGGCGGCTCCGGAGAAGGCCTCCCTCCCCACGACCGTTCCGCCGAGCTTCTACGAGATGTACCGGGCCCTGGTCGTGAACTACGACGACGCGGCTCCGCTGACGACCGTCGCGCCCGGCACGATCCTGATGATCACCCAGAACAACGCGGCCGTCATCGATTCGGTCCAGAAGTACATCGAGTGGCGCACCCGAAAGGGGTACCCGGTGACGCACGTCACCACCGCCCAGACCGGGACGTCCGCGAACCAGATCAAGAGCTACATCCAGAGCGTGTACAACGATCCGAACGTGGATCTCGAATACGTGGTGCTCGTCGGCGACGTGAGCCAGATCCCCACGTTTTTCGAGACCCTCTCCGGATACGACGGGGAGGGTGACCTCCCTTACAGCCAGCTCGTCGGCGGCGACGCCCTGCCCGACGTCCACCTCGGCCGTCTTTCCTACGGCACCATGGCCGAACTCGGCGTCATCATCCAGAAGTCGGTGTACTACGAGTCGGACCCCGAAATGAGAAACACCGGCTGGTTCACCCGGGGGTGCGTCATCGGCGACCCCTCCTCCTCCGGCTACAGCTGCATCGAGACCCAGCGCTGGCTCCGGAACCACCTCTGGAACATAGGCTACACCGAAGTGGACTCGATCTTCTCGGCCACATTCGTGACGAAGATGCTCACCGCCCTCGGCAAGGGGGACACGGTGATGGGATACCGAGGCTATTACAATATGAGCGGCTGGAGCAACGGCTACGTGTCGGCCATCAACAACGGATGGAAGCTCCCCTACTGCGTGATCATCACCTGCGACACCGGCTCCTTCGCCTCCGGGACGAGCCGGGCCGAGGGATTCCTCCGTGGGGGCGCGATCGTGGCCGACTCGATCCCGAGCGCCGTTCCGGAAGGGGGCATCGGGGCGATCGGCATGGCGACCCTCGGCACCCATACGCGCTACAACAACTGCATGTTCTACGGAATCTTCCACGGACTGATCCAGGAAAACCTCCACACCATGGGCGCCTCCGCCTCCCGGGGCAAGGTGGAGATGGCCCTGAACTACGGGTCGAACGAGCCGAACGCGGTCACCATCTGGGCCCATTGGGCGAACCTGATGGGCGATCCCGTGATCGACGTCTGGACCGCCGTTCCCGGCCCGATCACCGTCACCCACCGGGCGTCCGTGGCGATCGCCGAGAACTCGATGATCGTCACCGTCGAGGACATCACCCTTCCGATCGAGGGGGCGTTGGTCTGCCTCTGGAAGGGGAGCGAGACCTACGTGACCGGCTACACCGACGAGAACGGCCTCGTCGAGCTCCCGCTCACGAACGTCACCGCCGGTTCCATGTACCTGACCGTGACGAAGCACAACCTCCACCCGTACCTCGCCACCGTGAACGTGTCGGCCGGGGACCACGTGGGATACGCGGCGGCGACCATCGATGATGACGGGTCGGGGGGGAGCAGCGGCAACGGGGACGGCGTGATCAACCCGAACGAGACGATCGAGCTGCCGGTGCAGCTCCGGAACTTCGGCGGTTCGTCGGTGTCGGGAGTGACGGCGACGCTGACCGAGAGCGACCCGTTCGTGACGATCACGGACAACGCGGAGAGCTTCGGGACCATCGGCTCCGGAGGCACGGCCTGGAGCGCGGAGGACTTCGATATCGTAGTCGCCCCGGGCTGCCCGGACGGCCACGTCCTCCGGCTCGGCCTCGACGCCACAAACGGCGTCGACGACTGGCACTCGCTTATTGAGCTGGACGTGGTCTCCGCGGAGCTGCTCTACCAGAGCCGCACCTTCTACAACGACGGCGGGAACGGCCTCGATCCGGGCGAGACGGTGGATCTCGCCGTGACGGTTTACAACAGCGGCGGCGTCGCCGCCGGCAGCATGACGGGAACCCTGGTTTCCCAGAGTTCGTATGTCAGCGTGGGTGATGCCCAGGGGACGTTCGGGACGATCGGGACGGGCGGAACCGGAAACAACTCGGGTGACCGCTTCACGGTCTCCGCGTCATCGAACGTCTACGAAGGCTACTCGGCGAGCATGCTCCTGATCGCCCAGTTCGACGGCGGCCGGATCGACACGATCCCCTTCGGCCTGACCGTCGGCCAGGTGAGCAACAACGATCCCACCGGGCCCGACGCCTATGGGTATCTGGCATACGAGAACGTGGACACCGCCTACCCCGAAGCGCCGACCTACAGCTGGATCGAGCTCGACCCCGCCTACGGCGGCAGCGGCGGCACCCACGTCAATCTCGACTACGCGGGCGACGACTACGGCGTGAACGAGGTGCTGACTCTCCCCTTCACCTTCAACTACTACGGTCGGTCTTACGACCAGGTGACCGTCTGCTCCAACGGCTGGATCGCCATGGGCGTGAGCGAGAGCTTTTCCTATCGGAACTGGACGATCCCGGGCGCGGGCGGCCCCGACGCCATGATCGCTCCCTTCTGGGACGACCTGTACACGACGACCTCCGCCCCCGCTTCCCAGGCGTACTACAAGTACGAGGCGGTGAATCACCGCTGGATCTTCGAGTGGAGCCGGTATCGGAACGCCGTGGGCGGGGCGGTCGAGACCTTCGAGGTGATCCTCTACGATCCCGCCTTCCACACGACCGACACGGGGGACGGCATGATCGAGTTCCAGTACCAGCAGGTGACCAACTACGATCCGACCGAGGGATACGCCACGGTCGGCATCGAGAGCCCGGACCAGCTCGACGGCATACTCATCACCTACTGGAACCGGTACTCCGCCGGCGCGACCACGCTCGCCGCCGGCCGGGCGATCCGATTCCTCCCGATGCTGGAAACCGCCTACGGGTTCCTGTCGGGGACGGTGCGGAACACCTCCTACAACAACACTCCGGTCGCCGGCGCCATGGTCGAAGTGCTCGGCACGGGCCGTTCCTTCCCGAGCGGGGCGGACGGGACGTTCAGCGGTTCCGTGGCGCCGGGGACCTACACGGTGGTCGCCTCCCGCGCCGGATTCGAGCCGGACACGGTCGCGGGGGTTTCCATCACCGAGAGCCAGATGACGATCCAGGACTTCGGCCTCGTGGACAACGCCGGGCCGATCGTCACCGTGACGCCCCATGAGGACACGGATGACGTCACCGGCCCGTACGTCATCCCTGTCACCATCGAGGAGTTCTCCGGGCTTCCCCAGAGGCGGATCCACTACCGGACCAACTGGAATGCCGAACTTCTCACGGTGCAGCTCGACTCGATCGGGCCCGGCCAGTTCCAGGGGGAGATCCCGGGGCAGCCGTACACGTCCATCGTCGAGTACTTCGTCTACGCCCGGGACGGGCTCGATCAGATCACCATCGATCCGCCGGGGGCGCCGTTCGACATGCACCGATTCATCGTTTCCCAGATCGCGATCGTGGTCGACGACGACTTCGAGACCAACAACGGCTGGACCCTCGGCGTCGCGGGGGACGACGCCACGACAGGCGTCTGGATCCATGCCGATCCGGTGGGGACCGATTACAGCGGGAGCGAGGTGCAGCCCGAAGACGACCACACGCCGGATCCGGGGACGATCTGCTTCGTCACGGGCAACGGGGCCGTCGGCGGGGCCGCGGGGGACAACGACGTGGACGGCAGGCAGACGACCCTGCTCTCGCCGGTCTTCGATCTCACCGGCTACTCCCTGGCCTCCCTGAGCTACGCCGTCTGGTACACGAACAGCTACGGAAGCTCGCCGAACTCCGACATCTGGAACGTGCAGGTGACGGACAACGGCTCCACGTGGAAGAACCTGGAGTACACGACGGCGAGCACGAACGCCTGGGTCGTGCGGAGCTTCGCCCTGGACGACACGATCTCGCTCACCAATCAGGTGCGGTTCCGTTTCATCGCTTCCGACGACGCGAACGGCTCTCTCGTGGAGGCGGCGGTCGACGACATCCTGATCACCGCGACGAACGACTACGCCACCGGCATCGCCGAGGGGTCGCCCGAGGTGCCTCTCGCGTTCGGGCTCGAGCCGGGACGGCCGAACCCGTTCAACCCGCGGACCACGATCGGATTCTCCATGCCCACCGAGGGGCGCGCCCTCATCCGGGTGTACGACATCGCGGGCCGCGAGGTGGCGACGCTTATCAACGCCACGGTTCCGGCGGGACGGCACGAGGTCCTCTGGGACGGCAAGAACGGATCGGGCCGGGACGTGACCTCCGGGATCTACTTCGTGAGGTTCGAGGCCTCCGGGTTCCTGCAGGTCCGGCAGATCACCCTCGTCCGGTAGGGCGGGCGAAGACGCTGAGAACGATCGAGCCCTCTTCCGGCCTTGCCGGAGGAGGGCTTCTTACATCCCCTTCACGAACTCCTCCATCTTCTCGAACGCTTCGCCGATGGACTTCACGCTCCAGAGAAGAGGCTGGTACTCGGTGATCGGATAGGCCGTCGTCGCCGCTTCGAAGGGATCGAAGGGCCTGATCTCGACCTTTCCCGAGAGGGAGTGCTCCAGCTCGCCGAAGCTGGAGAGGAGTCCCGCGCCGTAGGCTTTCGGCTTCCCCTCCTCGAGGAGAACGCCGTACTCGATGGTGAACCAGTAGAGCGTGGCGAGCTGCACGATCTGCGTGTCGTTCGCCTTGAACGATCCCTCGCCGATCTTCTGCGAGAGGTCGGCGAACTCCTTCACCGCGAGCATCGGCGCATGGCCCATCAGCTCGTGGATGATGTCCGGCTCCGGCGTGTAAAGCGGCTCCGTATGGTGGCGGATGTACTGGGTGGCGCAGAAGGTCCTCTTCGCGAGCTTGCCGAGAAACTGCCGGGGCCCGACGAGGCCGGCCACGGGCTGGAGGCGGAAGCCGGTCTTCTCCGTGAGAAAGGCGCTGACGTCGACGAGCTGGGGCACCTCCCGGCCCGAGAATCCGATCTCCCGGTGCACCTTCACGAAGGGGGCGCAGGCGTGGGTCGGGTAGAGGGCGGTCAGCTTCTCGTACGCCGTTTCCCACGTCTTCCGCTCCTGCTCGTTGTAATCGACCGGTTCCGGTCCTCCGTCCGAGTCGAGGGGGGGGGCGAGGTGCGCGATCTCGTCGCGGCGCTTTCGGTACTCCGGGTCGTGAAACCCCGGGTGATCGGCCTCGAGCTCGACGACGTAGTCCATCCTGACACTCCTCTCGGCTAGGGGATCCGACCCGATCATGCCATGCCGAATTCGGAAGACACAATGCCTAACCTCGACCCGGATTAGGCACGAATCCCCTACGGCGCCTGCCCCCCCGGCTCCCGACTCGGCCCGAGACGTGTGAGTCCTTTGAAGAATCGAGCTTAAGTGTAGTGTCCCCCAATTCGCCGAGCCGCAAGGGGTTCGGGCCGGTGAATCCTCTCAAGAGAACCGGCGCCGGGGCCGATCCTTGGTAAGGATTGATCCGTTTTTTCGTTCTTGGCGTCAGGGGTTACCCGGACGCCGCGGAGAGTAATGACGAACACCCGTGACGACGGCGGGCCGGCGGGGGAGAGGACCCCTCTCGATTTGCTTCGGGAGGACCTTTCGTACCTGCTCGCGTTCAGCGACGCCCTTCTCGAGTTGGTGCCCGACGCGGTCGCGGTGCTCGACGGGAAGTTCCGCGTTCGCGCCTGCAACGGTCCCTTCCGGAAAATCACGGGCGCCGCTCCCGGCGGGGAGATTTCCCTCGCCGGCGACCACCCCTTCCTCCGGTCCGAGGTGGCCCCGGGCCGGACTCTGGCCGAGGCGCTCCGTTCCCTTCTTCTCGAGGGGGGCGCCCGCGATTTCCGGCGGATCGGCGGGGGGAGGGGAACGGGGGGCGGCGCGGAAACCTATAGGGGCAAGGCGGCGGTCTGGGACTCCGGCGATCCGGAGTCGCGGAGGTTGCTCCTATGGATCCACCGCCGGGCCGCACACGAAGAAGAAACGGCCTCGAGATCTTCCACCGACCCATCCCCGCCCCGCCCGGCGGGAGGAGGTGCCCAAGTGCCTCACAACCAAACTCCGAGCGGCCTCGCCGCGCACACCGTCCCTCTCGGTCCCGAGGCGATGATCTCGCCCGACCGTCTTCGTCTCTGGCCGCCCCCCAAAGGCCGGCGCGTGCTCATCGCGGACCGAAGCCCGTGGGACGCGGTGCTTCTCAGCCGCGCCGTGCGCGAGGCGGGCCTCGAGGACGTCACCATCGTCGAGTCGCCGAAGGAGGCGTGGGAGAAGAACGATCCCGCCGGTTACGGTCTCTCCGTGGTGGTCCTCCCCGAGGAGAAGGGGGAGGAAATGATCGACCTTTGCCGGCGGCTCACCGCGTACGCGCCCACGGTGCCGGTACTCGTTCTCGCCGACCGGGCCGCGAAGGCGCGGGACACTCTCGGCGACCTCCCCCTTCTCGGCATCCTGGGGAAGGCGAGGCGGGAAGAGAATCTCCGGATCGTGACGGAGGCGGTGTTCGGGGAGCGGTTCGGCGGGGAAATGGCGGGAGAGGCGGAGGAGCCCGAGGGAGAGCCGGGCGCGGCGGGGGACCCGGAAAAGACCCGGTACGGCGTGGTTCTTCTCGGCGCCGGGGACGGGCATGTCGGCGGACCGGCGGGCGGGCCTGACCGGCCGGAAAAGGACGGAGAAGACGAAGAGGGATACGAGGAGGATGCGCGGTCCCCGGGCGGGGCCGAACCGGATGAGCGGCTCGAGGAAGGGCCGGACGGGGAGCGGGAAGAGGTGGTCGCGAAGGAAGAGATCGAAGAGACCCTCTCGACCATCGCCCCCGAAAGGGCGCCGCGCCTCGAAACGCCGGCGCCCCCCGTCCCGGCGCCTACGGGCGAGGTGGCGGGGCTTCTGGGCGCCCTCGAACTGCTCCTCGATTTCAGGCGGCTCGCCGGCCGTGTGCTCGAGATGGCCCTTGCCATGACCGGGGGGAAGACGGGGAGCCTGATGTTGATCGACGACGAGACCCGGGAGCTTCGGATCCTGGCGTCGAAGGGCATCCCGGAGGGAGTGGCGCGGAAGACCAGGCAACGGCTCGGCGAGGGGATCGCCGGCCGCGTGGCGGAGAGCGGCGAACCCCTGCTGCTTCAAGGACGGATCGGCGACCGCCGGTTCCGCGGCATGGGGGGGCGGCCCGACATCCAGTCGTCGGTCTGCGTCCCCCTCTTCGCGGGCCGGAATGTGATCGGCACCCTCTCCGTCAACTGTCCTTCCGACAGCCCCGTTCTGGAGGAGAAGGAACTCGATCGAGTGGCCGTCTTCGGCCGCCAGATCGGGGGGGCCCTCGACCAGTCGCGCCAGATCGAGCGGTCACGGCTCCGTTCCTTCGAACTCTCCGTGAGGGCCGAGATCGAAGCGATCGCCTTCTCCGGGGAGGACCTGAACCGGAAACTCGGGCTCATCGCCGACAAGATCGTCGAGATGCTCGAGGTCGACGTCTGCGCCATCTACCTCGCCGACGCGGAGCGGAAGGCCCTCGTCCTCCAGGCGGCGTCCGGCATCGGCGTCGACACCCTCGCGGCCTACCACGTGCCGGTCGGCAAGGGCATCATCGGGCACGTGGCGAAGGAACGCCGGACTCTCGTCCTTCGGAGCGACCCCTCCGACCAGGAACCGGTCCGCACCTACATGGCCGTACCGGTTCTCCACCAAACCGACCTGAAGGGCGTGGTCGGGATCGAGGACATAACGAGGGGGGACTTCGACGAGAACCGGTTCGGGCTTGTCTCGTCCATCGCCTCCTCCGTGGGGCTCCTGATCGGCGACGCCTGCGCCCACTCGGACTCGAGGAAGAAGGTGACCATGCTCTCCGCGATCAGCGAGATGGGGGTGGCTTTCACCGCCGCCCGGGATCGGATCGGGCTCGCGAAGCTGGTCGCCTTTTGCGCGGCCACCGTGCTCGAGTCGGACGTGGCGACGGTTCGCCTCCTCCGGCCGGACGCCGAGCCGGGGAGCCGCGACACGGCTTCCTACGACCTGCTCGCGACCCAGGGCACGTCGATGCCGACGCCCGAGGAGCCCCTGGCCAGGCTCGACGAAAAGATGGTCGCCGTCACCGCCGTCCGGGGAAAACCGTGTCGGGACCGGGATGTCCGAACCGACGAGATCCGCCCCTTCCTCGAGAAGGCGAACACCGCGGCGGTTCTCGCGCTCCCCCTCCTGTCGGGCGACGACCTGATCGGATCGGTTGTGGTCTACCGTGTGGCGGGCGAGGATCGCCGGGAGGTCGGTTTCCGGGAGCACGAGGTCGAAGTGGGGGTCCGGCTCGCGGACTACGCCTCCGCCGCCGCCCGGCAGTTCCTCCCGAGGGAGGACGACGTTTAGCCTTGATCGTCACGGGAAGAAGAACCGCCTCGCCGCCCGCGATTCAGGGCCGCAGCAGAAACTCGATGGGACCGGGGGCGGAGGCTCAGACGGGTTTGATCTTCCAGATCTCCCGGGCGTACTCGCGGATGGTGCGGTCGCTCGAGAACTTCCCGATCCGCGCCACGTTGAGGATCGACTTCCGCCACCATTCGTCCGGCCGGCTGTACGCCACCGCGACCTCCTTCTGCCTCTCGATGTAGGAGGGAAGGTCGGCGAGGTGGAAGTAGTAGTCGCCCTGGTCGACGACCTTCTGGAAGATCCACTTGAAGAGCCCGGGCTCGTTCGGGCAGAAGAGGTCCGAATTGAGGGCGTCCATGACGCGCCGAAGCGAGTGGTGGCTCGTGTAGTAGTGCCACGGGCTGTAGGTGTTCATCCGCCGCATCTCTTCCACTTCCGCCGCCTTCAGGCCGAAGACGAAGATGTTCTCGGCGCCCACCTCATCCTGGATCTCCACGTTCGCCCCGTCCAGGGTCCCGATCGTGAGGGCGCCGTTCAGGGCGAACTTCATGTTGCCCGTTCCCGACGCCTCCATGCCGGCCGTCGAGATCTGCTCCGAAACGTCGGCGGCGGGGATGATCTTCTCCGCCAGGGAGACCCGGTAGTCAGGGATGAAGACCACCTTGAGGCGGCCCCGCACCCGCGGGTCCCGGTTGACCACGGCCCCCACGTTGTGGATCAGCCGGATGATCTGCTTCGCCGCCCAGTAGCCCGGCGCCGCCTTGCCGGCGAATACGTACGTCCGGGGGGCCCGCAGGTCCTGCCCGTCCTCCACGACGGTGAAGTACTGATGGATGATGTGCATCACCGAGAGGAGCTGCCGCTTGTACTCGTGGATTCGCTTTACCTGGACGTCGAAGATCGTATCCGGATCGACGGCCTCCTGGGTCGTCTCCATGATCGTCCCGGCGAGGCGCTCCTTGTTCTCCCGCTTGATCGCGGCGAACTCGTCCCGGAATCCTCGATCCTCCAGGCTCCCCTCCAGGTCCCGGAGCCGGTCCAGATCGGTGATCCATCCGTCGCCGATCGCGCCGGTCACGAGATCCGCCAGACGGGGGTTCGCCTTCAGGAGCCACCGGCGCTGGGTGACGCCGTTCGTCTTCGAGTTGAACCGCTCGGGCCACATCTTGTAGAAGTCGGGCACCAGCGTCGTCTTGATCAAGTCCGTGTGGAGCTCGGCCACGCCGTTCACGGAGTGGCTGCCCACGATCGCCAGGTGGGCCATGCGGATGTGGGGATCGGGCCCCTGCTCCACGATGGCGAGGCGCTCCCTCTTGGCGGCGTCCCCCGGCCAGATCAGTTCGACGCGCCTCAGGAACCGCCGGTCGATTTCCCGGATGATCTCCAGATGGCGGGGAACCACGCGCCTCACGAGATCCACGGGCCAGCGCTCGAGGGCCTCAGGAAGCAGCGTGTGGTTCGTGTACCCGAAGACGTTCTTTGTGATCGCCCACGCCTTGCGCCAGCGGAGCGCCTTCTCGTCGATCAGGATCCGCATCAATTCGGCGATGGCGAGGGAGGGGTGGGTGTCGTTCAGCTGGATCGCCACCTTCGACGGGAAATCGTCGAAGCTGACCCGGCGCCGAAGGTACTTCTGGCTGATGTCCCAGAGGGCGCAGGCGACGAAGAAGTACTCTTGCAGCAGCCGGAGTTCCTTCCCCGCCTCGATCAGGTCCGAGGGATAGAGGACCTTGGAGATGGTCTCGGACGCGACTTTCTGCTCCACCGCGCGCAGGTAGTCGCCGCCGTTGAAGATTCCCACGTCGAATTCGTGGGAGGAGCGCGCCGAGTAGAGCCGGAGCGTGTTCGTCGTCCGTCCCCCGTACCCCACGATCGGCATGTCGTAGGGGACGCCGACCAGGATGCGCCAGTCCCGCCAGACCGGATGATCCTTGCCCTGCCCGTCCCGCAGGCTTTCGACCCGCCCGTCGACGGGGACGATGCACGCCTCGTCGGGCCGCTCGATCTGCCAAGGCGTGCCGTACGAACGCCAGTGATCCGGCTTCTCCCGCTGCTGTCCGCTCGAAATCTGCTGCCGGAAGAGCCCGTACTCGTAGTTGATGCCGTAGCCGAATCCGGGCAGGTTCATGGTGGCGAGGGAATCGAGGAAGCAGGCCGCGAGGCGGCCGAGCCCGCCGTTGCCGAGGGCGGCGTCGCTCTCGCCGTCGCGGACGTCCTCGAGATCGATGCCCATCCGGTCGAGGGCTTCCCGGGCGATGTCGAAGAGGCCGAGGTTGATGAGGTTGTTCCCGAGGGAACGCCCCATGAGGTATTCCATGGAGAGGTAGTAGAGGCGTTTCGCGTCCGCCTCCCGGTACCGGTTCTCGGTCTCGAACATGAGGTCCACGAGGTGATCCCGAACGGCGAGGGCCACGGCGGTGAAAATCTCCCGCCCCGACAGATTCTTCCACTCCCGCCCGAGGGAGTAACGGACGTGCCGCCGGATCGCCTCCTGGAACTCGTGGACCTTGTCCCGCGGTCGGGCTTCGAGCGCGCTTTCCATGGACCCTCTCGCCATCCCCCCGGTGGGGCCTGGAACCGGCTGAGGAAGGGAAACCCCTCCCTGTCTTCTTCTGTTCGGTCCGATCCTTCGCGGGGATTAGCTTCCCCCCGGGGCGGGAAGGGAAAAGGGGGCGCCCTCCGGCGAGGGGACCCCCGACATTCGGTTTCTTCGCGGTGTTCTTACGCGCCGCCCGCGGCCGCCGCCGGAGCCGGGCGCTGGGATAACTCTCTGTCGATCATGAAGATGCCGTGACCCTGGTTTCCGACGAGCTTCAGCTTCTGCACGATGTCGTCCGCCGCCGCCTCCTCCTCGACCTGCTCCGTCACGAACCACTGGAGGAACGTGTCCGACGGAAAGTCCGAGTTCTTCCGGGCCAGGTCCACGAGATTGTGGATCCCGGCGGAGACGCTCCGTTCGTGCTCGAGCACCGACTCGAAGACGGCGAGGGCTGTCTTCCAGGTGTCGGGAGGCGCCGCGAAGGCTTCCAGCTTCGGCATTCCCCCCCGATCGAGGATGAAGTCGAAGAACTTCATGGCGTGCATGTTCTCTTCGACGAGCTGCAGCCTCATCCAGTGGGCGAAGCCTCCGAGGTTCTTGCTCTGGAAGAAGGCGGCCATGGACAGGTAGAGGTTCGCCGACCAGAACTCGGCGTTCATCTGCTTGTTCAAGGCCTTCTCCATCGTTTTCTTCAGCATGGTCGCTCTCCTTGTCCCACCCGGGGGGGTTGGCATCGTCACGCGCCGAATCGTCCGCGGCTCCTAGACCAGGGCGTCGATCTTGGCGGCGCAAATGAAGTCGTCTTCCGACAGACCGTCGATGGCGTGGGTCGAGTACCGGACGCCGCGCTCATTGTAGCCCACCCGGAGGTCCGGATGATGGTTTTCCTTGTGGGCGATCCAGGCGAGGGCGTTCACGAACGCCATGGTCCCGTGAAAATCGTCGAAGGTGAACGTCCTCCGGATCCCCTTCGCTCCGTCGTCCATCTCCCATCCATTCAGCTCCCGCGCGAGCCGGGCGGCCTGTTCCCTCGTCAGGGGGGGCACTCCTCCTTCGCAGGGGGCGCAACGCTTCGACGCGAGGTCGGTCATGGTTCCTCTCTCCTTCACGACTACGGGAGGGCGTTCCCCGGCGCGCGGAGGAACGGATTCGTCTTTCGCTCCCGGCCGATGGTCGTGTCCGGTCCGTGGCCGCAGTGCACGATGGTCTCGTCGGGAAGCGCCATCAGGCGGTCCCGGATCGAATCGATCAACGTCCCGTAGTCGCCCCCCGGGAGGTCGGTCCTCCCGATGGACCCCAGAAACAGGGTGTCCCCGGCGAAGACCCGTCCCGGCACCGCGAGGGAAACGCCCCCCGGCGTGTGAATCACCTGGATCGCCAGCCCCGCGAGATCGAGGGTCCGCCGGTGGCCCAGGGGACGATCCACGACCGGCACCTCCGGAGCGGGCATGCCGAAGGCGGCGGCGTGTTCCGGCGCCGCCCGGAGCAGCGGCTCGTCGTCCGGATGCAGGTAGAAGGGGATGCCGAATTCCGACTTCAGGCGGGCCACCGCGCCCATATGGTCGAGGTGGGCGTGGGTGTTGACCACCGCCACCGGCTTCCATCCGTGGGAACGGATGAGGCCGGAGGTTCTTTCCCCTTCGTCGCCCGGGTCGATGATGACGGTCTCCGCCGCGTCCCTTCGTCTCAAGAAGAAGGTGTTCTCCTGGAAGAGGCCGACCACGAGGCCGAATACGTCGATTTCCGACTGAGGCGCCATCGATGCCACGGGCGGTCCCCCTCCACCATTTGGACCGCGCCGGGTATCGGAGTCCGGGGTCGGTCCGTTTCGCGCCGAGGCCGGGATTCCGGAACCGGAAGTTCCGGTCCCGCGGCGGAGTGCCCGGGAATGGACCGGCGCCGCACCTCCTTAGAACCGGCTTCACAACCTCCATTCTACTGCGATCGGCTGCAAGGCCCGGCGGCTGCGTACTCGGGTAAAAACGTCCTCAATGGCCTTCCTAGGCCACCTCCGGGCGTTTTCCCCCTTGATCCTTGCCGCCGGACCTTTCGCTCGTTCTCGCGACGAAGGAGGTTGTGAAACCGATTCTAGTCTATGCCAGGGACGGGGGGGCGTCAAGGAAGGGGAGGGGGAGAAGGCGATTCCCAACTTCTTCCGCCACAATAAAAAACGGCCCCGGAACGGTCCGGGGCCGTCGTTCGATTCTCTGTTCGGGGACTACCGGAAGAGCCGCTTCAGGGAGCCCCGGCTCGAATCTTCGGTGCCCGTGGGGCGGCGGTCTTCGAGGTCGAACTTGCCGTCCGTGTGGCCCGCTCGCTTGCTACATAGGATCTAAACCTCCAGGACCTTCGGGCATCGGGTCAGGTTCTTGTTCCCCTGGGGGGTCACGAGGACCACATCCTCGATCCGGATTCCGCCGTGCCCCTTGTAGTAGAGGCCCGGTTCGACGGTCACCACGTGCCCTGACTTGAGATTCAGGTCCACCTTCGAGATCCGGGGCGGCTCGTGGATCTCGAGACCGAGGCCGTGGCCGGTCCCGTGGATGAACCCCTGGAACTTCCCGCCCACCATCCCCGTCTCGAACCCCTCTTTCACGAAGTACTCGTTGATGGCCGTGTGAACCTTGCGCCCGTTGATGCCCGGTCGGATCATCTCGAAGGCGATTCGCTGCCCCTCGCGCACGGTGCGGAACATCTTCTTCACCATGTCCGACGCCTTCCCCTTCACCACGGTCCGCGTGATGTCGGCGAAGTAGTAGCTGTCCTGAGACCGGGGGAAGATGTCGATGATGATCGGCTTGTTCGCCTTCAGCGGCCCGTTCCCCGCGTTGTGGGGATCGATGCCCTGATCGCCGCACGCCACGATCGTGCCGGCGCCGATGCACCCGTCCTCCATCAGCTGGAGGTGGATCCGCTTCCGGACCATTTCCGCCGTCAGGGGGCGTCCGCCGACGTAGAGCGTCCCCCTCCGCACGGACGCCGAGGAGATCCAGCGAATGGCGGTCATCATCGCCTTCTCCGTCTTCCGCTGGGTCTGGGTGATCATCTTGACCTCCCAGGAGTTCTTCGTCTCCCGCTCCGGCACGAACGGGTCCTTCTGAACCTCGAGCTTGAAGCCCCGCTTCTTCATCTCCTCCGCCATGCCGACGGGAAAGGCGCCCGGCACCTGGATGTGGGTGACGTCCTTCTCGGCCAGGAAGTAGGCGGCGGCGGAAACCATGTCCGGCTTTCCCGCCTTCTCGGCGATCTCGCTGAGGGGGAGGACTTCGTCGGCGCTCGACTCCACCTTTGCCCGGCCCACCTCGAAGTCGGTCAGGATGATGGTGCCCTTTCTCCCGATCTTGATATACGCGATCGGGTCGATGGAGGAGAACCGGGTGATGTAGAGAAGGTCGGCGCTCGACATGGTGTCGGCGATGACCAGCGTGGCGACTTTCTTTCTCTTTGCCATGGTCGTCTCCCGTTTCGAGATCTGAGCGGTGGGGATCTGAAGCGATGAAATATATCACGGGGGTGGGGGGGAAGGCAAGGAGGGGATGGGTTGGACTTTCCCCAGTTTTCAGAGGCCTTGGAGAGCCATTTGCAGGCTTCCCGGCGGCGGCTTTGCCCGCTGGAGCTGGCAGAGGGGTCCCTGGCCGGTTCGGCGAAGGATGGCGGCGATCCCATCGGCGAGTGCGTAGCAGTGGAATGCGGGCACGCCATAGATCCGTTTCGCGGCTTTAAGTAAGCGCCGGGCGAGGACGGCCACCTTGAGACGCTCGCCCAAATGAACCACCGCGAAGTAGCCGACGGCCAACACCAGGGCGACCAGGTTCCGCAGCCGCCGATAAGTCAATACGCGGATGTCCTCGAGATGATAGCTCTGCTTGAGGAAGCGGATCATCTCTTCCACGCGCCACCGCGTGATGTAGCTTTCCACCACGCTCCAGAGAACTTCCCGATTCCGACGCATCGGGAGATTCGTCAAGAGCAGCAAGGGTTCTTGTCCGAACCCCTTTACCATCACCAGAAAGAGTTCTTCCTCGTACCCGGGAAGACGTACCCGACGAAAGCCATAGGTTAAGGGGTAGACATTCTCTTTCCCATGCGCCTCCCGCACAACCGTCTCGGCATAAGGGAAAGCGCAACCGATCGGGGCGCTGTTCGCCGGACGCTTACCTCCCCGGAAGACCAGATGCCGCTTGCCGTGCAGACGAATCACGAATTGCAGGGATCGTTGGATAAACGCCTCGTACAGCACACCGCGATCCCCCCCACGGTCGATCACCCACACCCCCCGATCACCTACGCCCTCCCGTACCGTATCGACCGCCCGCAGAATCTGATCGTTCTCGCTCGAAAAGTCCGGTGCCGAAGCAGAGGCCAGGGACTGGTACAAAGGGATCGCTCGACGCTTGCCGCGCTCGCAGGCCGTCACCGTGTAGAGCCAGTAGCCCTCCCGCAGCTCCCCCGCGCTCCCGTCCCGAACCGTCGCCAGATACTCCATCCGTTTCGCATACGGCTTGCACACATCGCTCGTGTCGAAGATCAGAAGCGTATCGCGATGCACTCGCCGCCCTGCCAGTCGAATCACACCCTCCTGAACCGCTTCTTCCAAGTCGCACCACGCCAGGTTCCGCGATAAGCGTGTCTCGGTCTTCGCCAACGGGATCGCCTCCTCCAGCGAACGGCCGATCTCGCTCAGACGCACGCTCTGGCGCGACTGAATCCCGTAAAGCATCTCCTCCACAAACCGCCGCTGCGTCACCGAAAAACGGGGAGAAAGTCTCCCCGAAAAATCGTGGATCTGCTCTCGCAACTTCCGCGCAACTGCTGTAACCTCACCCATTACGTGGTCTCCTCTGTCTCGAGTGGGTTCTTGTTCTTTCACCATTCTCCACTCTACCAGTCGAGACCACGTCTTTCACTTCTCGTATGACCCTCACTCCTTGCGCTGTCCCCAGTTAGCCCGTTCTATCGCTCACTTTTCGGGGAAGGTCCTGGGGGATGGGGGAGGGGGTGGGGGAGGGGGGAGGGCGAGGGTCGACCTCCGACGCGGAGGTAGTCGGCCTCCCCCCGCAGTCCGGATCAGCGAACCTCCGGAGATCAGTGTACGAGAAGGTCCACTCCGGCGTCACGAGGCTGCCTTGACGAAGAGCCGGAAACCAAGGAGAGCCTCCATCATTCGGATTCAAGAGAACGTGAATGTCCTGAGCCGGCATGTAGCTCTGGACGAGAAGAAAGACCCTCCGTCCCTGGACACCCTCGGCCACGTCGGCGACCAGGACGGCGTGTCCCGGGAAGCCACCCTGTATGAAGACATCACCCGGGAGCACTTGACTGGGATCGGCCACGGCCTGGAGTTCTCGCGCCAGGGAATACGACCCCGCGTACGTAAACACGGAGTTCAGGTAGTTTCGAAAAGAGGCGTAGGAGGAGTCGGGACGGGCTCGGAGGATCCAGGAGACCTCGTTTCCTGATACCACGGGGCGTTGCCCGGCGCGCCAGTCCGACCAGCGGGCCGGATGCCCGCTGGTGAAATCGAAGGCGATTCGGTCTGCGCAACCCGCGGCCAAGAGGTACTCAGCGCGCAGCCGGATGACCGCATCCGCACACTGCTGGAGGTCCTTCGATCCGACATCGATGTCGACGGCGGCAAACACGCCGCCCTGGTAGGACTTCTCTCGACCATCGAAGAGCCGCACGGGAGTTCCCGGCTTCCGAAGGGGGAGGCCTCGGAGCCACGACGCGAAAGACCGGTCCCCGCCGGGAAGGCGCTCGTATCCGGTTGGCGGTGGGATTCGCTTTGCAGGCGAGTCGGGGTTCGCGGGGCCCCGAAGCCAGGGGTGGCCGGGCGCAGCACCCGGACTCGACGGGAGCGACAGAAGGAGGACTGCGGCAACGGTCGCGTCCCGGACGCTTCTATACCTCACGACACCCTCTCCCCCGTCTGGCGCTCGTCGTCACCTGCAGACGCGCAGCGCCGCCCGATGCAACGGCTCGCTCTATCCGTCCGGCAGCGACTGTTCGGCTAGATTCGGAAATGCCCCCAACCTGCATAGCGCGGGACTGCGCGGTGAAACTCGCCGTACTGCTCGCCGAACAGACGATGCAGGTGCTCCTCTTCAATCAGAACCAGCAGATGCAGACTGATCGCGACCACGAGCAGCGCCGCAAGACACCATAGCGAACAGTCGTGGAACGAAAAACCAAGCAAGAACAGAAAATAGCCCACGTACTGCGGATTCCGACTCCACCTGTACGGGCCGGTTGTGACAAGTTCATCTGCATCAATACAGAGAACCTTCAGCAATGAACGGAAGGTGGTGATACCAAACACACACAACACTATCCCGACAACGCCCACGAATACGCCGAAGTAGTCCAGCGGCGTGTCAGGCATATCATATGTCGTGGAGTACGCGAGGATGAGATTGGGCACGAGCAGCATGGCACAGAGTGAGGATACTCCCATGAGAGTCAGCTTGCCGCGCTTACGATACTCCCATCGTGCATAGAGCAATGCGACCGCTGTGACTGTGACTGTCAAAGTGAGCAAGAAGGTCAGCACAATCGGGCTTCCTATTCTGGTAGGGGTCGTTATCGCCCATCAGATGAGTGAGCATTGTCGAATGCCTAGAACCGGTTCCACAACCTCCATTCTGCTACGATCGGCTGCAAGGCCCGGTGGCTGCGTACCCGGGTAAAAACGTCCTCAATGGCCTTCTTAGGCCACGTCCGGGCGTTTTCCCCCTTGATCCTTGCCGCCGGACCTTTCGCTCGATCTCGCGACGAAGGAGGTTGTGAAACCGATTCTAGTACTGCTAGACGGTTCTCTCCACTCCCCGAGAAACTGCCGGCTTCGCCGTATGGCGTTCAGCGCGTTCGTCGCACCGGCGGCGCAGTCCCTTATCGGCGAACCGGATATGCCGGTGACGTCGAACCTTGTTCGGAGCTAGGCTGCGGCATGTCGCCGCATGGCCGCCGAACAGAGAGTTCTGCATGGCTCCGCTTCCTTAAGGCGCAGTTTCGGGAAGGGAGATCGATCCTCTCGGGCGAAGGAGATCGGCGGAGACTCTGGATAAGGTGTTTTTGGGTAAGCGGTTACTGTCGAAGAGGTCGCGATCATCTCAGCTCCCCCCACCCGATGCCGAACTTCGGCAAAGTATAAGCCTTGCGAAACATTCGTGTCAAAGGGATCTAGGCCTGGGTTATGCACAAATCTCCTACTGCGATCTCGGATCGCCGCCTGCGAAGCCTCCTTTCCTTCGCCGCCTCCTCGATGGGGCCCGTCGGGCGCTTGGACTTATCGCGACGGCTAGGAGCGATAAGTGATAGCGCCCGGGGGGAGGCTCTTATGACTACGCCTCCGGTGGCGGCTCGTCCAAGTCAGCTTCTCGTCAGGCGATCCGAGCCCTCGTAACGGAGATTCATGCATAATCCAGGCTAGGAGCGATAAGTGATAGCGCCCGGGGGGAGGC
Organism: Candidatus Eiseniibacteriota bacterium; assembly: GCA_043809585.1. Classification (GTDB taxonomy): domain Bacteria; phylum Orphanbacterota; class Orphanbacteria; order Orphanbacterales; family Orphanbacteraceae; genus JBDROZ01. The sequence goes on along the minus strand of JBDROZ010000119.1, from coordinate 7 downwards.
TCTTATG
>JBDROZ010000118.1:0-16073 GCA_043809585.1 Candidatus Eiseniibacteriota bacterium | reverse complement strand
CCTCGGTCCGGCCGCGTTTCTACTTCTCTTCGGGGCCGCCGACGGGGGACAGCGCACCGAGGGCCTCTGGAACGACATCTTCCGGAAGTACGCGGGGGAGAGTCTCGTTTGCCTTCAAGACAAAATCGTGGTGGACGCCGAATACACGGGCGACGTGCAGCGCCGGGACGTGTCGGACACGGAACGGGGCGGGCTCCAGGCGGACCGGAGCGCCGAAGTGGCGCTCGGCTCGAAGTACACCACCATCAACCGGTACTCGAAGAAGTTCGCCGTGCTCGACGCGGCGGGCGCCGAGCGGATGCGCGAGTACGTCGTCCCCTACTGGGCCGGCCAGGTGATCACCCACCACAGCGCCGAAGTGGTCGACCGGGAAGGGAAGCGCGTGGACATGCCGGCAGACATGATCGAAGTCCGCACCGCCTATCCGGACGAGGGTGAGATCTACCACCGGGTGAAGGACCTTGTCTTTCGGTTCGAGGGCGTCCCCGTTCCGTGCGTGCTCCTCTTGAACTACACCATTGAAGGGGAGGAGGCGTTCGGCTTCACGGATCGTCTCTTCGCCGCCGCCCAGCCGACCTACCTTCAGGAGATGCAGTATAACTTCCCCATCGGATTCCTCGCGCAGAGTGCCTGGTGGGAGCGGGCGCTGATGACTTATCGCGCCGAACAGCCGGACGAGCAGAAGGTGGCGTCGGCGAAGGGCGAGATGAACCAGTGGTTCTGGACGTACAAGAACGTGAGGCCCTTGGAACCGGAGCCCTTTTCGTCCCCCGTCGCCGATCGCGCGCCCCGGATCCTCTTCAGCCCGAACTTCGAGCAGAACTGGGTGAAGCTCGTCAATTGGTACGCCAAAGAGGTGGACCAGGTGCTCACCCTCGGCGGGAGCGACCGCGTGCTCCGCGGTCCCGCCCGGGACGCGATCGTGGATTACGAAGCGCTTCGGAAGGCCGAGGCGGAGAGAAAGGCCGCGCTCCGGGCGGTGCTCCTCGCCCCCGAGGACGACACTCTCGCGGTGGAGGAGGAGGAAGGCCTGCTCGGGGAAGAGGAAGGTCTTCTCGAGGAGGAAGGCGGGGCGGAGGCGGAGGCCGCGCCGGAAGTGGAGCTGCCCCCCCTGACGGACAAGGACAAGATCGCGGCGATCTACAAGTACGTTCAGGAGACGTACGAGACGATCGACATCCCTCTCGGCCGGGACGGCTTCATCCCGAACCGGCCCGTGGACGTCCAGAATCTCGATCGGATCGCCGCGAAGGACCTCGCCCTCGTTCTCGTCGGCATGCTCCGGCTCGCCGCCATCGAGGCGGACTACGCGATCGTCTCCACGGTCGATCACGGGCTCGTCCGCACCGATTACCCGGCGCTTCTCCAGTTCAACCGCGCCCTCGTCGTGGCTCGGGCGGACGGGGAGACCTTTCTCCTCGATCCGGGGGACCATGTGGGGGGCGTCGAGGACCCCTCGTGGGCCGTCGAGGGGCAGGCGGTCCTCGTGATTCACGAGATCGAGGAGGGGGGGATTCCGGAGTGGCTTCAGATTCCCATCTCCGGATCCCGGGCAAACACCTTGTCGATCCGCGGGGACCTCGTGTACGACACGGAGACGGGCGTCTTCCGGAAAGAGACGGACGTCTCCTGCCGGGGCGAGATGAACCGCCTCTTCCGGGAACGGTTCTATGCCGGGGGGAGCGGAGAATCCGCCGAGGCCCGGCGGATCTGGCTCGCGAACAACTTCCCCGAGGGCGTCACGGCAGGGAACTGGGACGAGAACCGGGGCTTCACCAACGACGATGACTACGAGTTCTCCTTCGACCTGACCTATCCCTCGAATCTCGCGATGACGAAGGGAGACTCCCTGATTCTCTCCGGATCCGTTTTCGCGAGTCTCGGGCCGGCGCAGCGGTTCGACGCCGGGAAGGAGGAACGGCGAAATCCGATCCGGTTTCGGTTCGCCGAGAGGGGCAAGGACGAGACGCGCTTTCTCCTTCCCGAGGGCTACGCCTACGCTTCGCTGCCCGAGCCGGTACGGTGGCGCGCGCCCTTCGGAACGGTGAAGATCGAGTTCAACGGCTGGCAGGACGAGATCGAATGCGTTCTGGAGTACGAGATCGACGAGCCCGAACTCGGCGCCGAGCAGGCGCCGATGCTCCAGAAGTTCTTCGATCAGTTCCCGCTCCTCGGGAACCTCCGGGTCGTGCTCTTGAAGAAAGCGGAAGTGGACGAGGAGGGGGGGGCGTGATCTAGGCCCCCGCGCCGACCAGATTCATGATGAGCGAGGCGATTCGATCGGCCTCGCTCTTTTTCGTTCCCTTCCCGCGGACGAGCCGTTCGAGAGAGCCGGCGAAACCGTTCTCCCCGGCCCCCCGCTCGAGGGCGGCGGAGAGGGCGGCGTAATCTTCCTTCTCCAACGCTTTTCGGGCCTCGTCGGTCCACGGGGCGACGGAGGTGACCGGAATCGCCCGACCCCCCTCGCCGGCATGCAGCTGAAGAGAGATCATGCCCGACAGGAGCGGGGCGACCCCCCGGAGACCCCCCATGGGCGCGAACCAGGAGACCGCCCGGCGGAGCGCCTCGCCCCCTTCCCGCCCGGGGAGGGTGGTGAGCGCGGTGTGCCCCGACCGGGCGAGATCGAGCAGGAGCCGGGCATCCCCCTCGTCTCTCGTTCGGGGGAGAACGACCCGGGCCCCCGAAAGCCCCGAGAGCAGGCTCTGGAGCGCCGCCCGATCCTCGGCGCTGCCCGGCCGGAGACGCTGGCGCACCAGGAGTCCCTTCCCCTCCTCGCCGAAAGGCTCGTCGAGACAGACCACCACTTCACCGATCCGGTCGAGGTGCCGCACGATCCCCTCATACAGGTAGCGGCGGACGCCGTCCGATTCGGCGACCAGGAAGAGGAGGCCCGGCGGCCGGAGGAGGAGGGACTTCACGGCGCCGGGAGGGAGGTTCAGGTCCTCGAGGGCCGCCGCCGACCGGCTTCGGCGCCGGAAGGCGAGCCGGCCTTCGCCGGGATCGCCGTTCATGAGGTACGCCGCGCCGGGGACGGGAATCTCCTCGCCCCCGTCCATGCGTCCGAGGGTCCGCTCGATGTCCACCGGCCCGACCAGGCCCGGGAGCGCGATCAGCACCCGTCCGCCCCGGAGGAGCGCGGGACGGTGTCCGATGGTGAGGACGAACCCGTCGGCCCCCGCCTTTTCCGCCTCCTCGACGATCTTCTCGAGGGGGGGGACCTCGGCGCTTCGTGTGAGGTCCTCTTCGAGGGAGGAGAAGAGGCTCCGGAGGGCCTGCCCCTTCTCCTGCTTCTCCTTCAGTTCCTTCTCCTGGGACGACTCGGGTCCGCCGCCGTGGAGGGCCTCTCCGATTTCGTCCATCATCCGCGCGGCGTCGAGAAGAAGGTTCTCCGTTCCCGTCTCGATCCGGTTCCGTTCGTGAACCGGCCCCTGCCGGAATCGGAAGGCCCCCTCGGGGATGCGGAAGAGCTGAAGGGCCACGTCCCGTCCCTCCCGGCCCTGCCGCTCGTCGACGGCGTTGACGATCTCCCCCTTGTCGAAGAAGAGACGGTACGCGCTCTCCCCGTGGGTGAGCGACAGCGTGCCGCTCTTCGAGCTCAAGAGAAGAAACTGGCAGAGATCGAGAAGGGACGCCACCCGGAGCGATCCGACCAGGTCGTCCGGACCCGGCCCGTCAGGAACGCCGTGCATGTTTTCCTCCGGCCTGCGGGCCTCCCCCCTTCAGGAAGGGACGGACCGACTCTTTCTCGTTGGCGAAGAGGTAACCGTCGTGGACGCTGATCAGCCCCGCCTGGATGAAGCGGACGATCTCCTCGTCGATCCGCTGCATCCCTTCCTTCTTTCCGATCTGCATGGCCGAGGGGATCTGAAATGTCTTCTTCTCCCGGATCAGCGCGGAGACCGCCTTCGTGCAGGTGAGGATCTCCATGACCGGCACGCGCCCCTTGCCGTCCGCCCGGGGGATCAGCTTCTGGGCGAGCACGCCCCGGAGGCCGTCGGAGAGCATCACCCGGACCTGCTCCTGCTGGTCCGCCGGGAAGGCGTCGATGATGCGGTCCACCGTCTGGGGGGCCGAAGGCGTGTGCAGGGTCCCGAAGACGAGTTGCCCCGTCTCGGCCGCCGTGAGGGCGAGGGAGATCGTCGCGAGGTCCCGCATTTCGCCGACGAGAAGGATATTCGGGTCTTCCCGTAGGGCGGCCCGAAGGGCCCGGGGGAACCCGGACGCGTTCCGGCCGACCTCGCGCTGGTTCACGAGGCAGTTCTTGTTGGAGTGGATGTACTCGATCGGGTCCTCGATTGTGAGGATATGCTTCCTCTGGGTCTCGTTGATATGGTCGATCAGCGCCGCGAGGGTCGTCGACTTGCCGCTCCCGGGCGGACCGGTGACCACCACGAGCCCCTTCGAGCAGTCGCAGAATTGGAGGATCCGGTCGGGGAGGCCGAGCTCCTCGACCGAGAGAATGCGGTTCGGGAGGATCCGGAACGCTCCGGCGAGGCCCCGGTGCTGGCGGTAGACGTTGCAACGGAGCCGCACGACGCCCGGCACCTCGTAGGCGAAGTCCACGTCCCCTTCCGTCTCCAGCACACGGCGCTGGTCCTCGCTCAGCATCTCGCCGACCAGGGCTCCCGCCATCTCGGCGGTGAGCTCGGCGTACTCGATGGGGCGGAGGTTCCCCTGGATGCGGAGCATGGGCCGGGCGCCGGTCACGACGTGCAGGTCCGAGGCGCCGTGCTCCATGACCATCCGGAATATGGCGTCGATCCGGGCCAAGTGCGGGTCCCCCTTTCTCTTCCCTCGGAGTATCGGCCACGCCCGCCGGGAAGTGAGCGGCCGCGTTGCTCACCGGAAGTGGCCAATCTGACCAATTATCCAGGTCATTTCGACAATAATGCTTGTCACGAATCCCGAAAACGGACGATAATTCACAGGAGTGAACCTGGTTCCAGGCGCAGTTCGGCGGAGACCCGAAATGACGTTTTCGGGCCCCCGAGGGAGGTCCCATGACGAAAGCGGAGATCCTGAAGATGGCGGAGACGGAGAACATCCGGTTCCTTCGCCTGATGTTCACCGACATCCACGGCGTCAACAAGAACGTGGAGATTCCCCACTCCCAGTTCGAGAAGGCCCTCGACGGGCTGATCCTGTTCGACGGTTCGTCGATCGACGGCTTTTCTCGGATCGAGGAGTCGGACATGTTGCTCCGGCCCGATCTCGAGACCTTCCGGATCTTCCCCTGGCGGGAGGGATCGTCGTGGAGGACGGCGCGGCTGATCTGCGACGTCGCCTATCCCGACGGATCCGCGTTCCCCGGCTGTCCGCGCTCGGCCTTGAAGCGGGTGACCGGCGAGGCGGCGAAACTCGGCTACACCATGATGGTCGGCCCCGAGGCGGAGTTCTTCCTCCTCGAGAAGAACGAGCGGGGGGAGATCGCCCACGAGACCCACGACGCGGCGGGGTATTTCGATCTCGTTCCGATCGACCGGGGGGAGGAGGTGCGTCGTGACGTGGTGCACAACCTCGAGCGGATGGGGTTCGAGGTGGAGGCGGCCCATCACGAGGTCGCGCCGGGCCAGCACGAGATCGACTTCCGCTACGCCGACGCGGTGACCACGGCCGACAGCATCACCACCTTCCGGTTCGTGGTGCGGAAGGTGGCGAACACCCACGGCATGCATGCCACCTTCATGCCGAAACCTTTCTACGGCGTGAACGGGTCGGGGATGCACGTCCACCAATCCCTCTTCCGAGGGGAGACGAACGTCTTCTTCTCGAAGGAGAGCCCCCACCAGCTTTCGAAAACCGCGCTCCACTACATCGGCGGGCTGCTGAAGCACGCGAGGGGATTCGTGGCGATCACCAACCCCCTCGTGAACTCGTACAAGCGCCTGGTGCCGGGGTTCGAGGCGCCGACCAACGTGGCCTGGTCGGAGAAGAACCGCTCGCCTCTGGTCCGGGTGCCGGACCGCCGGGGAGACGGGACCCGCGTCGAGGTCCGCTGCCCCGACCCGGCGGCGAATCCGTATCTCGCCCTCGCCGTGATGCTGCGCGCCGGTCTCGACGGGATCGAGAACGAGATCGACCCGGGACCGCCGGTGAACAAGAATATCTACGAGATGAGTCAGCGGGAGAGGAAGCGACTGAAGATCAGCGATCTTCCGCCCGATCTCTCGGCCGCCCTCGACGCCCTCGAGAAGGATCCGGTGATCCTCGGGGCCCTCGGCGGGCACATCGCCGAGCACTACATCAAGGCGAAGCGGGAGGTGTGGCGCGAGTTCCTCGCCCAGGTCCACCCGTGGGAGGTGGAGCGGTACCTGGGAGTCTACTAGGCCCGCGTCCGTCGAGCGGTTTCTACTGCGGGGGAGAATCGGGGGCTGCGAGTCCGTTCTTCCGTCGTCGTCTTCCTCGACGTAGCTAGGGCTACGTCTCCGGGAGACGACTCGTCCAGAACGGCTCTCGCCTTCCCGATTCTCCCCCTCGTGACGAAACCGCTCGACGGACGCGGACCGGGAGGAGGGGGAAGGGTCTCCATTCGCTTCTTCTCCAGGCGGATAGGGGCGCGGCTTCGGGCCGGGTTGCGGGGGGGGAGGGGCGGGGTGTATACTTTGCGAAATGCTCCTCCGGGAACCCCCGCCGGAAGGGGGAGGAAAGGCGCCATGACCTCGAGAGAATGCTCCGCCTGCGGCAACCGGCTGAAAGGGGAGGAGAGCTTCTGCCCCCGCTGCGGCCAGCCCCAGGGGGCGGAGAAAGCGGGACGGCGGGGCGATCCCGAGGCCCCCCGCTGGCTCGAAGTCGAGTTCCACCGGAGCAGCTCCACGAGCTACCGCGCCGCCCTCGACCTGTGCGAGAAGAACCCGAGCTACCGAAAGGTCGAGCAGGAGGGGACGACGGTCCACCGGGCCGGATTCCGGGCTACGGATTCGAAGGAGTTCCTGAAGCTCGCCAACCTCGTCCGGGGGTGGAAATCGTTCCGTCTCTATGTGAACGGCCGGGAGGAGACGTGGCGCTCCTTCTTCTACGGCGGCTACTACTGCTACGAGGACCGCCAGTCGAGCCCGATCCAGAACCAGTACTGTTTCGGCGAGAGCAGCGAATGGTTCAACTGGTGGGGATGCCACCGGCTCGGCTTCGGATTCTACAACGAGGACGACTGGATGCGGTGCGGCCACATGACCGAGGACGAGGTGTTCGTTCTCGACAAGGACAGGCTCCGCCGCCTCGTGCTGAAGCGCCTCCGGAGCCACGGCTTCTGTCCGGTGGCGAACAAGAAGGCGATCCTCGAGCGCATCGACCTCCTGCCCGACCGGATCGACCCGCGGGCCAATCCGGATTGGGAGTACTATTACCTCGATTGGCGGGACGATCCCCAGGCGCCCCCCGCGTCGGCGGTTCCGGTCTGCTCGCCCACTTCTTGTCTCGTCTCCCGCATGGTCCCCCCGGACGTCGAGGTCCCCGGTCCGCCCGACCGGAGCGCCTGGACCACCGACGGCGACACCCCCGGCCCCGGTTTCGGTCCGGACGAACTGTAATCGCGATTCCGGACCGGTTTCTACTGCGGAGCCGCCTCGCGTCCGATCTCCCGGCCATTCCTTCGTCGATTTCCTCGACGTAGCTTCGGCTACGCCTCCGGGAATCGACTCGTCCATGGCCGGGTCTCGGACGCGAGGCGACTCCTCGCGACGAACCCGGTCCGGAACCGCGCTTACCTCGCGATGGATCCGCGGCTAATGAGCGCACGGCCTCGCGACGAAACCAATCGGGATCCGCGGCTAATGAGCGCACGGCCTCGCGACGAAACCAATCGGGATCCGCGGTTAATGAGCGCACGGCCTCGCGACGAAACCAATCGGGATCCGCGGTTAATGAGCGCACGGCCTCGCGACGAAACCGAGCTGGACCCGCGCCCCGTAATCGCGGATCTGGACCCTCGCGAAGAAACCTATCCGGATCCGCGGCTAGTGAGCGCACGACTTTGCGACGAAACCAATCCGGATCCGTGGCTGGCGGGCGTGGATTCAACGGCGGGAGCGGCCGGCGGCTCCCCTCGAGCGGGGTACCGACGAGCGGACCGGCATCCTATGCCCGGAGGGCCTCTCAAGCGTTCTCCTCCCTGTTCCGATCATGGAGAAGGGAGGTATGTGTACGATGAACGGAGTCAAGATAGTCGGGTCTCTCGGTTCGATCGCGCTGTTGATCTTGATGGCGGCGCCCGCGCCGACCCAATCACTCGTGATCCCGCCCTGCATCTCCGGGAACTGCACGGCGGAGTACGCCGGCGATGCTCTCGGTGAGTGGAAGTACACGATCGACGTCACCTGGGGGCCCGTGGACCACGGTCTCTCCCATCTGAATCTCGTTCTCGGTTTCGCCGGGTGCGAGTGCGCCTGCGACGCTTTCCCGTTCGGCGCCCCCGACTCGGCGGGGTACTCCCAGGGCTCCTCCGGTGTTGCGGGGGCCGTCGACGAGCCCGACACCTGCCGCGTCCGCTACAGTGCCCGGTACGAATGTCATGGGGACCCGAGCATTCCGGGCGACGAAGGCCCGCTGGTGAAGTGGGAGCCCGAGGAAAGCGCCGGCTGCGAACCCGGCCCGAGCGGGAGCGGCACTCTCTTCTTCTACACCGATTGGGCTCCGGTCGCCGTGGGAATCCCGAACCAGTGCCTGATGTTCAAGTACTCGACTCAGTCGTGTTCGGGGGAGCTCACCGGCGTCCTGCCCCAGTGCACGTGTGGTCCCACTTCGACGGAAGCGACCTCCTGGGGGGGCGTGAAGGCGCTCTTCCGGTAGGGGGGAGGCTCACTCCGGAGTGCCGTCTTCTTCTTCCTCCGAGCCGGAGGCGCGGGTCGTGCCCGGCCCCCACTCGCTCCAAGTCCGAGGGAATCGGCGGCGCCGGGCGCCTGAAGCTCCCGGCCCGTCCTGCCGATGATTGACTCAGGAGGTCGACATGCGCTCGAAGGTCTTTCGCTACTACTTCCTGATGCTCTCCCTCTCCCTCGCCCTCGGGCTCTTCCTCATGCTCTCCGCCCGGGGCTGACGAAGCAGAGCTTCGATGGCACGCCATTGCGGGACTCTCTGCCCTGATCGCAGATACCTCATGGTCGACAACGTAGGAAAATTCGGGGGAAATTCGGGGGACAGTATACAGAACTCGGAAATTCGGGGGACAGTATACAGAACTCGGGTCGAATTCGGTATGGCGTCCCCGGAATCCCCGTCAACCCCCAGGCAACAACTCTTACGTCAAGCGCCTAAGAAGAGGACGCGATGACGGGAGAGTCCTCGGCCCGCTTCTTCAAACGCGAGAAGACCGTATCGAATCCGACGCCGGCCGAGATGGCGACCAGCACTGTAGACGCGAACCGGATTTTGTCTGTCGCCCCGACGACCGCCGCCGAGGCATCCAACACCCCCGGAGCACCGACCCATTGGGGAATGAGATAAGCCAGGCCTACGACGAATCCGGCAACGCCGCCGAGAAGACATGATGTGAGGGGCGCGGTCCCTTCCGCTCCCCAGATGACGGCCCGGATGAGGGCGCCCGTCGCCCCGGACGCGATCAGTCCACCGAACATGACGAGCGGGTAAAGCGCCGGACTGGTCGGTTGGGCAACGCCGAAGAAGAGGGCGACGAGAAGCAGCACGAAAGCCGCGCCGGCCCACAGGACCTTGGGACGCTGGGAGGCCATCTTGATGATGTCCTGCTCCATCCGCCTGGCTTCGTCCAGCCTCTCCGCTCGTGCAACGCACTTTCTTTTCAGCCACGCTACCAACTGAGTCGCGCTATGCGTGCTCGACGAGGGGTAGTCTTTCGACACGCGGGCGAGTTCGGTCCAGATCACTCCGGCCGACCCGGCGAATGAGTCGATGGCGAGTACGGGCAGTGGACGGGCCAAAGCGATCTGGCCGGCAATCAGCGTCGACCGTGCGCCCGCCATCAACAGCACCCCATCGACGCCCTCGGCATCGACCAGGGATCGGTAGAACGGCGCCTCCCAGTCCTGGCTGGCATAGATCCTGACCTCGAAGAGTTCCGGGCGCGTTTCCTGTTCCGTGAATACCACCTGGCCCCGCTGAGACTCCGCGAATCGCACCCGAATTGACCCGACGCCGGTGCCGGGCGGCATCTCACTTTCGTAGCCCGAAACCACGTGGGGCTCCAGCGAACGCTCATCGGAGTAATAGACGACAAGGCCAAAGCCCTCCTTGGCAAGGGCGGCTCCGATCTCCCGAGCCAGGTTCTTGGCATCGTTGACCTTGGATGGATCCAGGTCCCAAAACCCCCCGACGATCGCGACAAAGGGCTTCCTCGTGTCCGCCACCGAGAACCTCCTTTTGTGTGTTCCTCAGCACTTACGCACTGCCGCGGGCCATACTCCGAGATATGGGCCGCGAGGGTGTGCGCTCAAGAACCGCGGCCCTCCGGGAGTTCGGGGGACAGTATACAGAACTCTGGCCGAATGCAGTATGGCGTCCCCGGAATTCGAGCCGGCTCGCTGGAGTAATGGCGTTATCCGGACGGGGGCATTTATTCGTGGCGGAGCGCCTCGATCGGGTCCATGCGGGCGGCCCGGTTCGCCGGGTAGATGCCGAAGACGAGGCCGATGGCGGCGGAGAAGGCCACGGCCACGGTGATCCAGAAGAGGGAGATGCGGAGCGGAAACCCGGTCATCTTGGCGATGCCCGACGCGAGGAGGAGGCCGCCCCCGACGCCGAGGAGACCGCCGATGCCGGTGAGCGTCGCCGACTCGACGAGAAACTGGAAGAGGACGTCCCGCCGCCGCGCCCCGACGGACATGCGGAGGCCCACCTCCCGGGTTCGCTCGGTGACGGAAATGAGCATGATGTTCATCACGCCGATCCCCCCGACGAGAAGACCGATCGAAGAGATCGCCACGAGCACGAGGGCGATGGCCCCCGTGATCTTCCCGAGGATTTCCAGGAACGCGTCGGAGGTGGTGACGTCGAAGTCGTTCGGCTCTCCCGGCGGGACCTTCCGGTACGACCGGACGGCGGAGACGATCTGCTCCCGCGCCTCGGTCAGGCTCCGGCCCGGGGCGGGGGAGCAGGCCACGTACGACTCGTCGTACCGGGACATCAGGTCCCGCTCGTACGTGGTGTAGGGGATCACGGCGTACCCTTCGCCGAGCTGCCCCATGATGTGCCGCCTCTCCTCGAAGGTCCCCACCACCTCGTAAACGAAATTCCCGACCCGCACCTTCTTCCCCACCGGGTCCTCGTGGGGAAAGAGGTCCCGGGCCGGTCCGAAGGCGAGCACGATCACCGGGCGCCTCCGGTCCACCTCGAACTGGGTGAAGAAACGGCCGTTCTCGATCGAGAGCGCGTGAATCTGCGTGAACGCCGGCGTGGTCCCGAGGATCTTCACGGCCTGGGAATGCTCCGATCCCCGCTGGAGGATGCGGAGCCGCCCGTCCGGGTCGTGGCGGTAGTCGATCCAGGAAACGGCGTCGCAGTTCTCCCGCACCGCCTCCGCCGCCCCCTCGTCCAGCCGCGGCCTCCGGAGGACTTCCTCTTCCCCCGGACCCTCGGTCATCATGTCGAACCGCGTGACCATGAGCCACGGCCGATCCGCCGCCGCCATGTCCCGCTCGATCTGCTTGCCGAGCCCGAGGAGGATCGTCACCACCGCGAGGATCGCCGTGATCCCGATGGCGACGCCGAGGATGAGGAGGGCCGAACGAAGGCGCCGCGTGCGGATCACCCCGAGGGCCTGCCTCACGTTTTCGAGGAGGAGCACCATGGTGGCGGGATCCTTGCTCCTATTCATGGCGGAGCGCCTCCACCGGGTCGAGCCGGGCCGCGCGGCTCGCGGGGTAGGTGCCGAAGAGCACGCCGATCACGAAGGTCACCGAGAGCCCCGCGATCACGGCCCACGCCTTCACCGCGCTCGGCACGGGCGTGAACGCCGAGATCGCGGCGGCGATGGAGAAGCCGAGCACGACGCCGGTGACGCCCCCCACGAGGGAGAGGGTGACCGACTCGGCGAGAAATTGCAGGAGGATGTTCCCCCGGGTCGCGCCGAGGGCCTTCCGGATGCCGATCTCCCGGGTCCGCTCGGTGACCGCCACAAGCATGACGTTCATGAGCACCACGCCGCCGACCACGAGGGAGATCGACACGAGACCGATGAGGGCGCGAAAGATCGCTTTCGAGATCTGTTCCCAGAGCGACAGAATCCGGTCCGACGTGGTGATGGCGAAGTCGTCCTCCTCCCGCGGCTTCAGCCGGTGCCGGACCCGCATCGCCTGGCGGATCTCCTCCCGCAGGGTCTCCACGGCCTCCGGCCCGGCGGCGCCGAACTTGATGTCGATCGACTCGCCGCTTCCGAAAGTTTTTTGGAATGTGGTGATCGGCACGACCACGAAGCGGTTCCGGCTGTTGCCGAACTGGGAGGACCGGGGCGCGGCGACGCCGATCACCCGGAAGTGGCGCCCCGCGATCTTCAGGGTCCGCCCGATCGGGTCCTGGTTCGGCCAGAGCTTCTCGGCGATCTCGCTCCCGATCACCGCCACCGGCTTGCTCCGCCGGACCTCGAGAGGGGAGAGGGGGCGCCCGGCGTCGATGCTCACGTTCTCGATGGCGACGAAGGCCTCGGTCCTTCCCTGCACCCCGGCGTTCTTGATCGCCCGGTCCCCGACCCGGACGGTGGCGGCGGTCCCCGCCGACGCGTCCCGGGCGACCGCCGACGGCACCCGTTCCTCGAGGTACTCGAGATCTTCCAGCTCGAGGACCGGGTTCCGCCGGATCGCCTCGAGGAAGGCGTCGAAGTCGGTGATCAGCTCGAAGAAGTCGAACCGGGAGAGGGTGACCACGTTGGACCCCTCGGCGGCGATCTCCTCCCGCGCGTAGGTGTCGACGCCGTCGATGAGCGACACCACGGCGATCACCGCCATGGTCCCGACGATGTTTCCGAGAAGGGTAAGGAATGTGCGGAGTTTGTTCTCCCGGAGCGCGGAGAGGGCGATCCGGATTCCCTCGAGGGTCACGGCTTCTCGTCCGAGTTCTTCTTCTTCTCGTCCTTGATCTTGACCGGGTCCCCGTCCTCCAGGTCCCGGATGGCGGCGAAATCGCCCGAGACGACCGAATCCCCGTCGGCCAGACCGGAGAGGACCTCGAAGTACCGGTCCCCGGCGATGCCGGTCTCGACGGATGTGAAGACCGCCTTCCCCTCCCGCACGACGAAGACCCCTTCCTCCTCGGTCCGGCTCTTGTGGATCGTCGGGTCGTCGGCCGGGGGCTCGTCCTCTTCGTTCCCCTTCTCCTCGTCCCCGCCGACACGGCGGACGGTGAGAGATTGGATCGGGACGGAGAGCGCCTTCTCCCGCTCGGCGACGATGATGTCCGCCGTCGCCGAGAGGCCCGGCTTGGCGCCGGGAATCGCGTCGTCGAGGGTGACGACCACCTTGAAATCGACCGACTCGTTCGACTGGAGTGCCCGGATCGCGCTGTTACCGATCTCCGTGACCGATCCCGCGAAGAGCGTGTCCGGGTAGGAGTCGATGGAGATCTTCGCCTTCATGCCGAGCCGGAGGTCGACCACGTCCGTTTCGTCCACCTCCACCTCCGCCTCGAGCTCGGAAAGATCGGCGATCGTGAGAAGCACCGTGCCCGGGTTGTTCATGGTCCCCACGATGGCGGTCTCGCCCTCTTCCACGTTCAGTTCCACCACCACCCCCCCCATGGGCGCGCGGATCGTGGTCAGACCGAGATCGTGCTCCGCGTTGCGGAGCAGGGCCTCCTGCTGCAGGAGCATCCCCCTCGCGGCCTCTTGCCTGGCCCGGGCCACCTCGAACTCGGTCTCCGCCTTGAGGAGGCCCTGGGGGGACGCGAGGTCCTGGTCCCGCAGATCCCGGATCCGGGCGAGCTCCTGTTCCGCCTGCTTCCGAGACGCCGAAGAGAGGTCCAGCTCGGCCCGGGCCGATCCCGTCGCCGCCCGGAGCCGCTCCGCCGCCTGCCGGTAGGGAACCGGCTCGATCTGGAGGAGGAAGTCCCCCTCGGCGACCTCGTCCCCCTCCTCGACCGCCACCTCGACCACCTTCCCCATCTGGCTCGCCGAGACCTCGACCATCCTCTTCGGGCTGATCGAGCCGGAGGCGGAGACGACGGAGACGATGTTCCTGGCCCGCACGGCCTCGACCTCCACGGAAGTCTTCTTCGATCCGTCCCGTTTCAGATTGATGACCACGAAGAGGGCGATCAGGGCGGCGACGGCGATTCCGATCCAGAGGGTTCTTTTTCGAAGGGCCATCGATTCCTCGTTCGCGCGGGGGCGCGGAAGGGGGGAGAGGGCTATTCCCGTCAATCTTAACGGGTAAGGCCCGTGAGGCAAGAGAAAAGAGGGGGAGGCGATGCGAGTCGGAGGATGTGAGATGGGGGATGTGAGAATGTCACTTCGGAGCTCGTGGGGGACTGGTTCCGCCCGAGCCCTTCGATACGGACCTTCGGTCCTACTCAGGACAGGCCTCCGGCGGAACGAGGGGGGGACATGAACTCGTTTCGTGTCCCCCGCATTTCTCAGCGGACCCTGTCCCCCTCCGGACGGATACCGCCCGCGAGCACGACCATTCCAAGGTGCAGAGGAGGAGTCCGAGGAAGATGTAGCTCTGGAACGAGCCCTACTGCAGCGCCACTCTCGGCTCTTTTCCCGGATGGAACGCTTCGAAGATCTCGTAGAGGGGGGCGAGCCGCTTCGGCGTGACGCCGACGGATCGGAACTCACGCCCGTCGGCGCACTCGATCCGGACGGCGTACGACCTCCGGGGGAATCGCGACTCCCGGAGGGAGACGGTCTCGATCCGGTCGAGGGGAACCGTGTACGTTCGGGCGAGGGGGAGGGCGTACCGCACCGTGAGGCTTTCCTCCCCGATGTTCACCGACGCGAACCGCGACCCCGTGAGCCAGAGCAGGGTCGCCGCCGAGGCGACGGTGAGGAGGAGGAGCCGCGGCAGGGGGCGGGGCGGAGGCACGCCGAGCCGCCTCCCCACGCCGTGCGCCATCAGCTGCGCGAGGGGGGGGAGCAGGAACGCGATCGCCCAGAGGGCGACCAACTCGGCCCGGGCCAGCACCACGACGTCCACGGCCGCTCCTACTCGGACGTTCCCGAAACCGGCTGTCTCCGGCCGAGGATCCGCTTCACCTTGACCACCAGTTCCGAGAGGTCGAAGGGCTTGGTGATGAAGTCGTCGCCCCCGAGCTTCATCCCCTTCAGCTTGCTCTCGAGCGTGCTCTGGGCCGAAAGGAAGAGGAAAGGAATGTCCCGGGTCTTGTAATACTCCCGGATCCGCCGGCAGAACTCGTACCCGTCCACACCGGGCATGGTGATGTCCGAGATGATCAGGTCCGGGACCTCCCGGATGACGGTGCGGGCCGCTTCCTCGCCGTTCTCCGCGACGAGAACCCGGTACCCCTCCTGCTCCAGGCAGTACGCGAGCGAAGCGGTGATCGCCGGCTCGTCGTCCACCACGAGGATCCTGTGCTGGCTCATCGGCTCCTCCTTCGATGGTTTAACCCCTGCCCCGGCGGCGGATTGCCACGCCCCGGGGACCCATACACCCTAGGTATCGACCGTTCCCTCGGCGGGCTTGACGGTCCGGGTGCGCCGTCCTGGCGCCCGGAGGGGCCATCCGGTACAATCGGGGGAAAACCGCGCCGTTCTTCGCGCCAAGGAGGGACCGATGGATCTGGGCCTGAAGGGGAAATCCGCGCTCGTCGCCGCGTCGTCCACCGGCCTCGGCCGCGCCGTGGCGGTCGGCCTCGGCGGCGAGGGCGTCCGGGTCGCGCTCTGCGCCCGCTCGAAGGTCAATCTCGAGGAGGCGTCGAAGGCCGTCGAGAAAGCGGGGGGGGAGGCGCTCCCTCTCGTGACGGACCTGACCGACGCCGCGTCGATCGACCGCGCCCTGGCGGCGGCGAACGAACGCTTCGGAGGCGTGGACATCCTCGTCACCAACGCCGGCGGCCCTCCCCCCGGCGGGTTCGACGACCTCACCGACGACCAGTGGGAGACCGGCGTCGACCACCTCCTCTTCTCGGTGATCCGCATGGTCCGGGGCGTCGTGCCC
>JBDROZ010000117.1:0-37476 GCA_043809585.1 Candidatus Eiseniibacteriota bacterium | reverse complement strand
CGCGAACGGGCGCGGTGCTCGCACCGCGCCTCTCTCTATATCTATGCCCCACCGCTCGGTCCGCGCCTGGCTCGGAATCCGGGGGACATGAACTCGTTTCGTGTCCCCCGAATTCCAAGGGCATGACCAGGGACAGATAGCAGACGGGGCCCCGGCCACCCGCCCGTGGCTTCGAATGATCAACGAGGACTACCGAGGGGAGTGTCCCCCTCCCCGTTCGCCCTGAGTGCCGCCGAGCGAAGCGAGGCGGTGTATCGAAGGGGTCGAAGCGGGGAAAAGCGAGGACTGCCGAAGAAACGCCCTATCTGATTGGCAGTGAGTTCCTTGAAGTTGCGCAACCCCGGTGATATACTGGTAAACCAACCTGAGAGTTCCCCCCCGGCGGGCCGCCGCCGACAAACTACCATGCGCCCGGCCGGCCGCATCGGCGGACCCGGCCCGGTCCGGGAGGTTCGCATGAACGTCACACGTTTCTTCCCGATGTTCCTGTTTCTCTTTGCCGTGAACTTCGCGGCCGTGGCCGCCGCGGAACAGAATCCGGTGGTCCGCACCGTCGCCGGCCATGAAGTCACCCTCCGGGTGACGGGCGTGGCGAACCGGTGCGCGAAGGCGAACGTGAGTGAAGAGGCCGCGCGGGGGATCGCGAATGCGTTCCTCCGCGAGCACGCGGCGGACTTCGGGCTGAGCGATCCAGGGCAGCAGCTCCTCCTCGCGCAGAACCGGACCGACGATCTCGGGCAGACGCACCTCGTCTACCACCAGACACACATGGGACTCCCCGTGGTGAATGGGGCGGTCCGGGTCCATCTGAACCCGGCCGGACAGGTCTACCTCGCGTACGGCAAGATCGCATCAGATTTGCCCGCCGGCGTCACGCCGGCCGTGTCCTTCGAGTCCGCCGAGGCGATCGCCGAGGACGCGGCGCGTGCGCTTCTCGGCATCGACCGGGACGCGGTGATCGAGCGGCCGGAACTCGCGATCCGTCCGCTCGGGTTCGACACGGACACGCCGGACCCGGACGTGCACCTCGTCTGGCAGATGTTCGTCGAGTTCCCGAAGTGCGGGACGCCGGAGTGCGAAGGCCCGGCGGCATACGTGGTGGTGGATGCGAGGAACGGGGAAGTGCTGCTGGCGCTGCCGGCATACCAGGGGCTGGAGAGGCGAAGCTACGACTGTGCGACCTTTTGGGGGGAGTACACCTGTTGGGTCAATACGGTCGGGACGGACAGCTGCATCCACGGCCGCTCCGAGGGGGAGCCGGCGCGAGGGCCTTTCTGCGGTCCGGAGTGGATTCAGTACGGCAGCACCGATGTGGACTCGAGTTACGCGATCGTCGGGAGGATCCACCAGTGGGTCGGTCAGAGTTTCGGTCTGAACGGCGCCAACAATCAGGGGGGCCTCCGGAACTATCCCGGGTATTACTACTTGACCGTCGTATTCGACTATCTCGAGGGGTGGGACGGTATGGGGGCACCCGGTTTTTGTCCTGGCGGGGCCGGCCTCACGAGTCCGAACTACTCGATCATGCTCTGTCTCGACATGGCGTACAGGGACGTCATCGCACATGAATATGCGCACGGCATTGCCCATTGGGCGTTTCCGGGCGCCGGAGCGGACCTAAATAGCGTGACCGCCCGTGCCTTGAGCGAGTCCCATTCGGACATCATGGGTGAGACGTTCGAGTACGATGACAACGGCTCGACCGACTGGCTTGCGGGCAGCGAGGCTGCGGGAGGCCCCTGGCGAAGCCTGAGCTCCCCCCACGACATCCTCGGCCCGTACGGTCACGCCGACCGCTTCTATGATCCCTATTTCAACTGCGATGGCGATCCCAACACCGGGGGCTTCTACGCGAACTCCACCGTCTACTCCCACGTCATGTACCTCGCCGCGGAGGGGGGCGGGTTCAACGGCTGCGAGATCCAGGGCCAGGGGATGGAGTTCGTGAAGCAGGTCTTCCACCGGTCGTGGCGGACCTACTTCGACCGGAGCCAGAGCTTCACGACCGCCGACGACCGGATGCTCCAGGCGTGCGCCGACCTCTACGACTCGAGCGCCTGCGCCGAGCTCCGGAAGGCGCTCCAGGCGGGCGAGACGGACCAGCCCGGGCGGTGCATCGATCCGGACGGCATCGACGGCGAAGAGGCGCCCCCCTGCGCCCTGAACCACACCGGCGTCGCTCTGACCACCCGCTCGAACGGAACGCCGACGACCGAGTTCTATGCCGGCGAGGACCTCTGGCTCGCGTTCACCGGCGCCACGCCGGACCGGACCCTGGACTTCCAGCTTCTCCCCGCCGATCCCTTCCGCCCGAAGTGGCAGGAGACGGCCTCCCTCGCCATCGAGACCGGCTCGGGGACGGTGCAGGGGGACGGGACGCTCGCGGCGTTCGCCTTCACTCTGCCGGCCGTGGGCGACTTCGACGTGCTCATCGACGGCAACCGGGACGGCCACTACCAGCCGTGGGCGGACCAGGTGCTGACGATCACCGTGAACGACGTGGACACCGATGTAGAGGACGGTGCTTCGATGCCTCTCGCGACCCGCATCGAGGCGCTGACGCCGAACCCGGCGCCGCGGGGGGCGGCGATCTCCTTCACCCTCGCCCATGCGGGACCGGTGGCGCTCCAGATCTTCGACGTCACCGGCCGCCTCGTCACCACCCTCGAGTCGGGGATCCTTCCCGCGGGGAGCCATCTCCGCGACTGGAGCGGCGGCTCGGCGCGGACGGGCGTGTACTTCGTCCGGCTGAAGAGCGCGGATCACACCGACACGCAGAAGCTGGTGATCGTCCGATAGCGGAGGAGGTACGTACTCATTCCGGGAGTGCGGGGGACACGAAACGAGTTCATGTCCCCCGCTCAATGCGGACTCGCGGTCCTTCATGAAACCTCCCTCTGCACACAGGAACTAGGGAACTAGGGACAGTCACCCGTTTCGTCCGGAGGAAATAGCGCGGAAATAGGTGACTGTCCCTAGTTTGGTCCGACCGGACTCGGCCGACGGGCCGGCACGGATAGTGGAAGCAAGAAGAAGAAAACGGGCGCGGTGTGATCGCCGTGCCCGTCGTCTTTTCGTGCGATTCGCGGCCTAGAAGATCCGGGCCTTCTTGATGCGCTCGACCCCCTCGGCGAGGCGCTCTTTCGGCTCTACGAGGGCCATGCGGACGAAGCCCTCGCCCGCGGGCCTGAAGCCGCCGCCCGGGCTCATGATGACGCCCGTCTCCATCCCGACCCGGATCGCGAACTCCTCGGAGGTCTTGAACCCCTCGGGGATGCGGGTCCAGACGTACATGCCCGCCTTCGGTCTCCGCACGTTCCAGCCGAGTCCCCGGAGGCCGTCGACCAGCACGTCCCGCCGCTCCCGGTAGGTCCTCCGGAGGTCGGCGATGCAATCCTGGGGACCGTCCAGCACGGCCGCCGCCGCGACCTGGATCGCCGGGAAGACGCTGAAGTCGGATGTGGTCTTCAGTTTCCGCACCATCGCCACCACGTCGGGTTTGCCGACGAGGAAGCCGACGCGCCAGCCCGCCATCGAGTAGGTCTTCGAGAAAGACTGGAACTCGATCGACCGTTCCTTCTTCCGGTCGACCTGGAAGATAGAGCGCGTCACGACGTCGTCGTCGAGGGGGAGCTCCGAGTAGGCGATGTCCGACGCCAGGAGGAGATCGTGCTTCTCGGCGAAGGCAAGGGCCTTCTCATAGAGACCGGTCTCCACGGCCCCGGTCGGGTTGTTCGGGTAGTTGATCACGAGGTACTTGGCCCTCAGGGCCGCGTCCTTCGGGATCCCGTCGAAGTCGGGGAGGAAGTCGTTCTCCTCGAGGAGCGGCATCTCCTGCACGACGCCGCCCGCGATCCCGACGGCCGGGAAGTACGCCGGATAGGCGGGCGACGGAACGAGCGCCACGTCGCCGGGGTTCAGCATCGCCAGGGCGAGCTTCGCGAGCCCTTCCTTCGACCCGATGACGGGGAGGACCTCCGTCTCCGGGTCCACGTCGACGTCGAACCTCTTCTTGTACCAGCGGGCGACGGCCCCGCGGAAGACCGGGATCCCCGCGAAGGGGGAGTAGCGGTGGTTCTGGCTCTTCGGGTCGTCGAGCGCCGCGTGGAGCGCGTCGATCGCGAGCCGCGGCGGGCGGAGGTCGGGATTGCCGATGGCGAGGTCGATCAGATCGTGCCCCTTCGCCCGCGCGTCCTGCTTCATCTCGTCGGTCCGGGCGAAGGCGTACTTCGGCAGCGACGTCGCCCTTGTCGCGAATGGAACCATGAAACAACTCCTTGTGGAGCCGGGGTGGCTCGTTTAGCATGTCGATGGTATCCAATGGACCGGGGGGAGTCAACATGGAGCGGCAGGAGACTCAGGTCCTCGCCTATCATCAGATCGACGGGCGCGCGGATCTTTCGTGGAACCGCGTGCCGCCGGAACGGTTCGCCCGGCAGATGGAGCTCCTCGCCGCCCGGGGCTGGGGTGTCGTGTCCCTCCGGGAGAGGGCGGAGGAGGGGAGGGACCGCCGATTGGCGCTCACCTTCGACGACGCCCTCGCGGGGGTGGTCGAGAACGCCCTCCCGGTGCTCCGCCGCTTGGGGTTCCGGGCGACCCTCTTCGTGCCCACCGCCTGGATCGGCCGGGAGAACCGCTGGGACACCCGGCTCGCGGGGAGGCGGGCCCGTCACGCCTCGGCCTCCGCCCTCCGGCGGGCCGCGGACGAGGGATGGGAGATCGGCGCCCACGGCCACACCCACCGGGACCTGACGCGGCTTCCGGACGAGGCCCTCGCGGAGGAGCTCCGGGAGTGCCGCCGGGCCGTCGCCGGGGCGGTCGGTTCGCTTCCGGAGTCGATCGCCTATCCATTCGGAAGCGTCGACCGCCGTGTGATCGAAGCGGTCCGCGGGGCGGGCTTCACGAGGGGGTGCCTCTCGGTCTCCCGCCCCGGAACCCGGGACGCCTTCCGGATCGGCAGGATGGGCGTCCGCCGGTTCGACGGCGACGCGGAGTTTCTCGCCAAGGTGGAGGGGGGTTTCCTCTATCCCTGGCAGGTCGCGAAGGACCGGATCGCCCAGTTCTGCTCTCTCGGGACTCCCCGGGTCAGACAGCGAATCCGGAGGGGGGAGACGGCATGTTGAAGCGCCTGGACTGGTTCTTCCTGACCCGCCCGATCGTCCTGATCCCCTCCTGGGCGTTTCTTCTCGCGGGCTATCTCCGGGCCCACGAGCGCCACGGCGAATCGTCACCGCCCGTGGGGCCTCTCGTCCCGGCCTTTCTCCTGCTGACCGTCGTCCTCGCCGGCGTCTACGTGATCAACCAGATCTTCGACCGGGAGACGGACCGGAAGAACGAGAAGCTCTACCTCCTGGCGGAGGGACACGTGCCGGTTCGGGGGGCCTGGATCCTCGCGGTCGCTCTCATCGGCGCCGGATTGGCGGCGACGGCGATCTACCGGAGCGTCTGGCTCCCCTGGCTCGGAGCGGCCGCGCTCCTCGGCTACCTCTATTCGGCGCCGCCGGTCAGGCTGAAGGGAAGACCGGTGGTCGATCTCCTCGCGAACGGGATCGGCTACGGGGGAATCACCTTCCTTTTCGGGTCCTTGATCGGGGCGCCGGCGGAGGGAGAAGGGGGAGTCGCCCCGGTCCACGCCCTTCCCTATGCGTTCCTCGTCGGCGCCGTCTTCCTTCACACCGCCCTGGTCGACAAGGACGGGGATCGGGAGGCGGGGCTTTCGACCTCGGCCATCGTTCTCGGCGACCGCGCGACTTCGATCTCCGCGTTCCTCCTCCTCGCCGCCGCGGCGGCGTCGGCGATCGTGCTCGGCGAACCTTATGCCGCCTACGCCGCCATCGGCTCGGCCCCCTTCTTCCTCTGGGGCGTGGTGGCGCCCGGGAAGAAAGGAAGCACCCTCGGCTATCAGTGGGGGAGCCTGCTCTTCGTGATTCTCCTCGTCATCCGGGAGCCTCTCTTCGGCCTCCTTCTCGCCTTCGTGGTCCTCGTCACCCGCCTCTACTACCGTTTCCGGTTCGGGAAGGTCTATCCCAGCCTCGATCTTTGAGCCGGAAACGAGTTCTAGCGTTCGCGGGGTGGTTCCGTGGGGAGGGTCCGGGCCCCGTAGGACCCCCCTTCTCCGGGAAGACCCAAGGGGCGGGGTTCGAAGGAGGCGGGAAGCGCCCGGACAAGGGGCCCGTAGCTTCCGGAGTGGAGGAAGTAACGGGTGCCGTTCCGGAGGGAGCGGTACCGGATTTCGTGGACCCGGAGGGCCGAGACCTGGCGCCCCGAGAGGAGCCCCGCATTCGTCAGATCCGCGAGAGTCTTCGGATACCGGTCGTGGAGAGTGCGGTACATCTCGAGGACGAGGCGGAGGTTCCTCACCTCCCGTTCCCGGTTGAACTGGGCCACCCGGATGCCGAACACCGGTTCCCGGTCGTCCGCCGGAGTGACCGGGACGGCCACGTACGAGAGGAGGAGGGCCGCGACCGGAAGCATCGCCAGGATCGCGCCGTGAAGCGCGAACTCCCGGAGACCACGGCCCGCGGCCGTCTTCTGCCCGGCGGGGCCCCCGCCATCCCCCGGCGATTTCGGCCTCCCCGGTTCCCGCTCGTCGAACCGGCGGACCGCCTCGAGGAGGACCGACTCCACCTTGACCGCGCATCCGGGCCCGTAGGTCTTGGTCCGGTGCTCGGGGGTGAACTCGAATCGGCCCTGGTCCCATTCGAGGACTTCCAGGACCTCGCCGGTGATCTGCTCCCGGACGAGCCGCGCCGTTTCGGGGAGATCGATCATCCCCTCCCGGAGGAGGATCTCGGCGAAGGGGATGTCCGCCCGCGCCTCGAGGCGGAGGGCCCGCATCGCCTGGTGCTCGGGCAGCACCTTCTTGCGCAGGATATGAGTCTTGAGGGGATCGGTGAGCGACGCGCTCCGGTCCCAGGTGGAGACGATCTCCCCTCCGGAGAAGACGAAGGCGGCCTTCTTCGCCGTCCGGTAGAGGCGGAGGACGCCCGTTTTCCCTTGGGAGGCGAGAAGCTGGAAGACCTCGACCGCTCCGAACTCCGCCAGATTCCCCCGGAGACCCATCAGCGCGCCCTCCTCCCCCCGGCCGTCCGAAACGTCTTCTTCGCCAGCCTTACCGTGTCGAACACGACGAATACGTAGAGAGGCATGAAGAGCCACGCGAAGAGGAAGTTCTCGAGGGGCGCGAGGTCCGCGGCGTAGAGGACGGGGAACGGCTTCAGGAGAGGACCCCGGAAGATCCAGAAGAGAACGAGGGCGAGACTCGCCGCGGCGTACCCGAAACCCCGGAGCCACCGACCGAGATAGACGTGCCCCAGCCCCGGAAGGATCAGGGCGAGGGTCAGGCTCATGGGCCGGTGATAGGTAAGGGTGTTCCTGTTCCACTCCCGGTCCTTTCCGGCCAGGGCGCACGCTCCGCACCGGTTCTTCCCGGCGACACGAACGCGGCACTTCCGGCATATCGCCTTTCCGCAGCGGGCGCAGGCCGCCGGCGCCGGTCGGGTCTGTCCGAACCAGAAGGCGAACCCGAAGAAGAGAAGAAGGGGAAGGAACCGCTCCGGCTCGTGTGGATAGAAGACCCTCTTGGCGGCGAGGAACGATTCGCTCCAGCCGAGGCCCCCGCTCCCCGCCTCTCCGGCGAGGAAGCGCCCCCAGAGCCGGGAGGGGGGAATCGAGTCGTCCACGAGAGTGTGGGAGCCCTCGCTTCCGCCCGCGTGGGAGAGATTCCGGATCAGGGAGAAGTCGATTTCCGATGCCTTGGAAAACTCCTGCCTCGCCTGGTCGAAGGAGAAGACCTCCAGATAGAGCTGTCCCAGGTTGTAGTGGCTCGTCGCCCGCTCCGGATCGAGCGTGAGGGCTTGCCGGTAGGCGGTGTACGCCTGGTCGACGTCCCCTTCCACGAAGAGGAGATTACCGATGTTGTTGTAGACCGACGGCGACCCCTGGCCGTTCGCGAGGAGTTCCCGGTAGAGGGAGATCGCTTTCTTCCGGTTCCCCCGCTCCCTCTCGAGCAGGGCGAGGCTGAAGATGATATCCCGGTCGCCGGTGTCCCCCACGAGAAGGGTGGAGGCGCGCTCGTCTCCGAGGGGAGCGACCGACGTCCCCGAGAGGGCGAACAGCGTCGTACCCGGCGTGGCGGGGAGGCTCGCCTGGACGGCGAACCGGAGCAGCCCGGGGGAGAGGGCGAGGGAGAGAACGAAAGCGAGGGCCACGCCCTTCTCCGCCCTCGAGAAGGACCGCCCCGTGAGAAGCACGCCGGCGAGCACGAGCCACACCACCCCCATCATCCACGACCAGGGACGGAAGAGGAAGATCACCGCGACGACGATCATCACCGGATAGGCGAGCCGGAGGGAGCGGGGGAGACCGGCGGGGACCGCCTCGAGCACGGCGTGGCGGAGGACCGGCAGGGCCCGGAGCACCGCCGCCGCCGTCGCCGCCGTGAGGAGCGCGAGGAGGATCAGCTCGGACACGATCACCCCGTTCGCGACCAGGAGGCTCTGGGATCGGAAGTTGCCCCTCAGGGCCCGGACGCCGCTCATGAGAGAGAGGATCCAGTGGGGGTCGAGGTCGCGGAGTTGGACGACTGAGAGGAGCAGGTGGGCGCGGATCAGGGAAGGATCGCCCCCGACCGTCGTCTCGAGATGTTCCCGGGCCTCGTCCCACCGGTTCTGGGCCAACTCGTGCACGGCGCGGTAGTACGTGAGCCGGGAGAGGATGGGCGACTCGAGGAGGGGGCCTCCCGGAGCGAGGGTCACGATCCGGTGGTCCGGCGCGCTGATCTCTCCGGACCAGTCGATGTCCGCCGGCGGAAGGATTTCCGCTTCCGGGGCGGGACGTTCCTCTCCCGGCCAAAGAGAATCTCCGGCCGCCGCCGGCGCGTTGCCGGCGAGCCACGGGATCAGCAGCGCCGCCGCCACCATCGCGCTTTTCGTCAATGCATCGCTCCCCCTTCCGAGAGGCCCCGGAAGGATCGTCGGGGTCCGGTCCCATGCCTCCATCTAACTCTCTAAGAATCGGCCACTTGACCGGGACCTTTACCGTTCCTTTTGGGACGGTCCGGAACTGCCGGGGAGGAACGGGGATCCAGGGGGGGCGGCGGCGGAACCGAAAGCGGGGCAGCCCTTTCGGTTGACAGAGAGAGAGAGCCGCCGTAGGATGACCGACTCGTGAGGGCGGGTTCGGCCCGCCCCGGAAACCCCCTTTCAGCGAGCGGGAATCGGAAGCATGACCGGAGAATCGAGAGCGGAAGGCGCCCCCGGGCCGACCTCGATCGCGGCCGTAGGCGATCATGACGGACGGGCGGCGACGATCCGAGGGTGGCTCTACCAGAGCCGTTCGAGCGGCAAACTGGCGTTCCTCATCGTGAGGGACGGGACCGGCATCATCCAGTGCGTCGCCTCCCAGGCGGACCTCGGAGAGGAGATCTTCCAGAAGGCCCGGCAGGCGGCCCAGGAGTCGGCGGTGGAGGTGACCGGGTCGGTCCGGAAGGACGACCGGGCGCCCGGGGGATACGAACTCGGGGTGACCGGCTTCGAGATCGTGAGCGCCGCCGAGGAGTACCCGATCTCGAAAAAAGAGCACGGCACCGACTTTCTGATGAACCACAGGCACCTCTGGCTCCGGTCCCGGAAGCCCCACGCCGTTCTCCGGATCCGGTCCACGGTGGTCCAGTCGCTCCGGAGCTTCTTCGACCGTGAAGGGTTCGTGCTGATCGACGCGCCCCTGCTGACGCCCTCCTCCTGCGAGGGGACGTCGACGCTCTTCGAGACCGATTACTTCGGTTCCCCCGCCTACCTCAGCCAGAGCGGCCAGCTCTACATGGAAGCGGCGGCGATGGCCTTCGGGAAGGTGTATTGCTTCGGGCCGACCTTCCGGGCGGAGAAGTCGAAGACCCGCCGCCACCTGACCGAGTTCTGGATGCTCGAGCCGGAAATGGCCTGGGCCGACATGGACGACGTGATGGACCTGGAAGAGAAGATGATCCGCGCCGTCGTCGCCGACGTGCTCGAAAAGCACCGGGCGGATCTGGATTTTCTGGGACGGGACATCGGCGCGCTCGAAAAGGTCGCGAAGCCTTTCCCGCGCATCTCCTACGACGAGGCGGTCCGGATCCTCGAGGAGAGGGGGGAGGCCGTGAAGTGGGGGGAGGATTTCGGGGGGGACGAAGAGACGGTGTTGGCCGAGAGCTTCGAGACCCCTTTCTTCGTCCACCGCTATCCGAAGGGGATCAAGGCGTTCTACATGGCTCCCGATCCGGAGGACGACCGGGTGGTCCTCGGCGTCGACCTGCTCGCCCCCGAAGGGTTCGGAGAGATCATCGGCGGCGGCCAGCGAACCGACTCCCTCGAGTATCTCGACCGGCAGATCGCCGCCCATGGGCTCCCTCCCGCCCCCCTCGAATGGTACCGGGACCTCCGCAGGTTCGGGAGCGTGCCCCACGCCGGCTTCGGTCTCGGCCTGGAGAGGTTTCTCCGGTGGGTCTGCGGCATCCATCACATCCGCGAGATGATCCCGTTCCCGAGAACGATGACCCGCATCTACCCGTAGGTCGCCGGAAGAGGAAAGGGGGGAAGACCCTCGTGTCCGTGATTCACGCGTTTCTGATGCTCGGCGGCGGTGCGGCGATGGTCTTCGGTTTTTGGATGTTCGGAGAGAGACGGGGAGGCGCGGGCTGGGTGGGCGCCGCCCTGCTCTTTCTCGGCCTCGGAGCGGCCTTCGTGGGGGTGCTCCTCGCGTTCGCCCCCCGCTTTTTCAGCTAGGCCGGTCGGACGGGGGGGCGCGGAGGCGTCTTTCAGTCGCGGACGTTTCGCAGGGGGACGATTCGCTCCAGTTCGCCGTTCCGGAACACGAAACCCTTCTGGGCGCCGAAATAGTACCAAGTTTCCAGAGCGCCGAGAGATAGGGTGTCGTCGGGAGTCCCGTAGATTTTCGCGACTTTGCAGCGGATGTTGGAGGCGCCGAACCTGGAGATCACGGAGTCGAAAAAGCTTCGGTTCTTCGGGTCCGTTGTCATGCGTGGATTCTCCGCGTCGATGTCGGTCTTCCTTTTGCTGCCGTCGGCTACCGGATAGGATCATAGCACACCGGCCGGGAAGAAGCAACGGGAAAGAAGCCCTATCCCCTTTCCCTCAGGGGTTTTGAGTTGACAGGCCGGTTCACCGTTGTTAACCTTCCGCAGGGTGGAAGACGATACCCTTCGGGTGAGTCGCGGTAGCTCAGCTGGTAGAGCAGGGGACTGAAAATCCCTGTGTCGGTGGTTCAAATCCGCCTCGCGACACCATTTTTCCGGACCTCTCCCCGGCGGCGCCGGGGGGCCGGTACCTCGATCGAAAGAAGCTGGTGTAGCTCAGCTGGTAGAGCAACGCATTCGTAATGCGTCGGTCAGCGGTTCGAATCCGCTCACCAGCTCATCTTTCCCTCCCGCCCCGCGAATCCGGTCTCCGGCCCGGCCGCCGGCGACGTCCCTTTCTCATGAGGTTGTTCATGAACGAGCTGAAGCTCGGTGTCTCCGGCGCCCGCGGTGTGGTGGGGACGGGCCTCACCCCAGAGACGATCATCCGCCTGGGCGCCGCTTTCGCCGCCCCCCGGAAGGGGAAGACCATCCTGGTGGGAGGGGACACCCGCCCCACGGGACCGATGGTCCGCGGCGCCCTCATCGCCTCCCTCGCGGGGGCCGGGTGCGACGTGCTCGATTGCGGCATCTGCCCGACACCGACGATCCTCTACGCCGTGAAGCGCCGGGATGTGGGCGGTGGCGTTCTCGTGACGGCGAGCCACAACCCGATCGAATGGAACGCCCTCAAATTCGTCTCCGAGCGGGGTTTCTTCCTCGGCCCCGAAGAGGGGGAGGAGCTGGCCCGCCGTTACCGGGAGGGGGGGCGGGAGTGGGTTCCCTACGACCGGGTGGGGCGGCTCGCCGAGGGGCCGGATGTGGTCGCGGAGCATCTCGAAGGTATTCTCGGTCTCGACTTCATCGACGAGGAGAAGATCCGGAGGCGCCGTTGGAAAGTCGCCCTCGACGGGGTCGGCGCCGCGGGCTGCCGGATCGGGAAGGAGCTCCTCCGGAGGCTCGGCTGCGAAGTCACCGCCGTTCACTGCGAAGAGTCCCCCCGGTTTCCCCGGCCGCCGGAACCCAGACCCGAAAACCTCGGCGATCTGGCGAGGGCCGTGAAGGAGTCCGGTGCCGCCGTCGGCTTCGCTCTCGACCCGGACGCCGACCGCCTCAGTCTCGTCGCCGCCGGCGGTAGGGCACTCAGCGAGGAGCGGACCGTCGCCTTCGCGGTCGATCACCTTCTTTCCGTGAGGCCGGGACCGGTGGTGGTGAATCTTTCCACCTCCCTGGCCGTGGAGGATCTGGCGGCCCGCTACGGGGTGCCATTCCACAGAACACCGGTCGGCGAGGCCCACGTGGCCGCCAAGATGGTCGAGGTCGGCGCCGCGGCGGGGGGGGAGGGGAACGGGGGCGTGATGGTGCCGGCCCTCCACCCGATGCGTGACGCGGCGATGGGCATGGCCCTCGTCCTCCAGGCCATGACCGGCCACGGCATGGACCTGAATGAATGGGATCGGCGGCTTCCGGTGTACGCCCTCCGGAAGGCCGTGGTGCCCGCCGATGAATGGAACAGGGAGACCCTCGTCTCCCGGCTTGCCGGCCGGTTCGGAACGGCCGAAGTGGACGAGCGGGACGGCATCCGTCTCTCCTGGGAGAGGAAGTGGGTGCATGTCCGGCCGTCGAACACGGAACCGGTGGTCCGGGTGTTCGCCGAGGCGCCGGGCGAAGAAGAGGCGGACGAGCTGCAGGCGGAGGCCGCCGAAGCCGTGACGGGCCGGGCCCGGCCGCGGGCGGGGGAGTGACATGTGCGGCATAATCGGATACATCGGGTCTCGTGAAGCGTCGCCCATTCTCGTGAACGGCCTCCGGCGGCTCGAGTACCGGGGATACGATTCGGCGGGCGTGGCCATCTTCAACGGGGGCGGCCTCGAGGTCGTGAAAGACGCGGGCAAGATCCGGCATCTCGCGGAGCGCCTGCAGGAGCACCCCCTCCACGGGACCACGGGCATCGCCCACACCCGGTGGGCCACCCACGGCGTCCCCTCACGGACGAACGCCCACCCCCATACGGACTCGAGCGGGACCATCGCGGTCGTTCACAACGGCATCCTCGAGAACTTCTATTCCTTGAAGAAGCGGCTGACCCGGGAAGGATCGATCTTCCATACGGACACGGACACGGAGGTGCTCGCCCACCTGATCGCCCGGTTCTACACGGAGTCCCTCGAGGGCGCAGTACAGAAGGCGCTCCGCGAAGTGGAGGGGGCCTACGGCATCGCCGTCATCTCCAGCCGCGATCCGGACCGGATCATCGGCGCCCGGAACGGCTCGCCCCTCGTGGTCGGCCTCGGGGAGGGGGAGAACTTCGTGGCCTCCGACGTGGCGGCGATCCTCGAGCACACGCGTCAGATGATCTACCTCGACGACCGGGAAATGGTGGTGCTGAAGAGGGACGGCATTTCGGTGACCAACCTCGACAACGTGCGGGTCGAGCGGAAGCCGGAGGAGGTGCTGTGGGACATCGAGGACATCGAGAAGGGGGGCCACGACCACTTCATGCAGAAGGAGATCTTCGAGCAGCCCCGCACGATCCGGGACGCCATGTCCGGCCGCGTGGTGGTGGAGACGGGTAAGGCCCATCTCGGCGGTCTCAACATTCCGATCGACGTGCTCCAGGGGCTACGGCGGATCGTCATCACCGCCTGCGGAACCTCGTGGCACGCGGGCCTCATCGGCGAGTACATGATCGAGGAGTTCGCCCGAATCGCGGTGGAGGTGGAGTACGCCTCCGAGTTCCGGTACCGGCGCCCGGTCGTCGACGAGGATACGCTGGTCATCGTCATCAGCCAATCGGGCGAGACCCTGGACACCCTCGCCGCCATGCGCGAAGCCCAGCGATGCGGCGCCCGGGCGATCGGCCTCTGCAACGTGGTCGGATCGACCATCGCCCGGGAGTCGGACGGCGGCATCTACACCCACGCCGGTCCGGAAATCGGCGTGGCGAGCACGAAGGCGTTCACTTCCCAGGTCACGGTGCTCGCGATCCTCTCGCTTCTTCTCGGCCGGATCCGGGGACGCCTCGACCGGAAGGACGGGGAGCGGATCATCCGGGCCCTGATGCAACTCCCCGACCAGGTGCAGTCGATTCTCGACAAGGGGGAGGAGATCCGGAAAGTCGCCCACTGGTACGCCGAGCACAACAACGCGCTCTACCTCGGGCGGGGCTACAATTTCCCCGTCGCCCTCGAGGGGGCGCTGAAGCTGAAGGAGATCAGTTACATCCACGCCGAGGGTTACCCGGCGGCGGAGATGAAACACGGCCCCATCGCGCTCATCGACCGGAACATGCCGGTCCTCTTCATCGCCCTGCGGGACAGCGCCTACGAGAAGGTGATGGGAAACATCCAGGAAGTGAAGTCCCGGCAGGGGCGGATCATCGCCATCGCGACGGAGGGGGACGAGCGGATCGGGCAGTGGGCGGAGCACGTGATTTACCTGCCCCACACGATCGAGCCTCTCACCCCGATTCTCTCCGTGATTCCCCTCCAGCTCCTGGCGTACTATATCGCCGTGAAGCGGGGCTGCGATGTGGACCAGCCCCGGAACCTCGCGAAGAGCGTCACCGTCGAGTAGGGGGGAACGGGGTGAGCGAAAGGAAGCAGGTCCGGACGGGCGACGCGCCGGGCGCGGTCGGACCGTACAGCCAGGGAATCCGGTTCGGCGACTTTCTCTTCACGGCCGGACAGATCCCCCTCGATCCGGAAACGGGCGAGATGACGGGGACCACCGTCGCGGAGCAGACCGAGCGGGTCCTCCGGAACCTCGCGGCCGTGCTCGTCGCGGGCGGTTCGGGTCTCGACCGGGTGGTCAAAACCACCGTGTTCCTGACCGACCTCGGGGCCTTCGGGGAGATGAACGAAGTGTACGGGACGTTCTTTTCCGACCCCCCGCCGGCCCGGTCGTGCGTCGAGGTGGGCGCCCTCCCGAAGGGGGCCCTCGTCGAGATCGAAGCGGTGGCCGCCGTGGGCGGGCGATGAGCGATTCGAGGGTATGGGAATGGATGGGTTCTGGTGGGCCCCGAGGACTTCAAATCCTTATGCCGGGTGCTAAAACCATCCGGGGTGGGTTCGATTCCCACACATTCCCGCCACTTCTTCGGGCCTGGCGCGCGGCCGCCGGGCTTCTTCTTTTCTGCTTGCTCTTCCCGCCCCTTCCGGCCCGGGGCGGGGAAACGCCGGCTCCCCATGTCTCCCCCTTCGGCGCCTCCCTGAGGTCCATGGCCTTTCCCGGATGGGGGCAACTCCACAACGGGAGCGAGATCAAGGCGGTTGTGATATTCTCCCTGCAATCGTATCTTCTGAGTCGAGCCTTCATCATCGAACGGCGGGCCCGCTGGTACGACGAAGAGCGGAACGATCCGTCCTCGCCGTGGGGGGAGGCGTTTCTCGAGGAGCGGTACCGGGACCTCCGGGACCGGCGGGCGGACATGGTCTGGTGGGCCGCCATCCTCGGGCTGTACAGCGTTCTCGACGCATATGTCGATGCCCACATGGTCGGGTTCGACGACGATGTGGAGGCCGTGGACCGGGTGACGTGGCGGATCGCGCCGGAACCCCGGGCGGACGGGGGCGTGGCGGTCGCTTTGGCGGCCCGTTTCTGAGGAACCTGGAGGAGACCGATGGCCGACCGTCCGAGGGGCCGCGCGAAGATGCCGGCGGCCCCGAAGAGGAACCGGGCTCGTGAGTACGGAGAGGCGATCTTCGTGGCCGGCGTGCTCTTCTTCTTCCTCCGCACCTTCGTGATCCAGGCGTTCCAGATTCCCACGGGGTCGATGGAGGACACGCTCCTGGTGGGCGATTTCCTGGTGGCGAACAAGTTCCTGTACGGGGCGCGCATCCCTTTCACCGAGACGAGGCTTCCGGCCGTGCGCGAGCCGAAAGCGGGTGACATCATCGTCTTCCGCGCGCCCCACGTGGACAAGGACTACATCAAGCGCTGTGTCGCCGTCGAAGGGGAGACGGTGGAACTCAGAAACAACGTTCTCTACGTGAACGGCGAAGCCCGGGAGGAGCCCTTCACCGTCTTGAAGGGGGGCGGGATCCCGGCGATGGCGAACTGGGGGCCGAAGGTGGTGCCCGAGAACGCTCTTCTGATGCTCGGGGACAACCGGAACCAGAGCCAGGACAGCCGCTACTGGGGATTCCTCGACAAGAGCCGCGTGAAGGGGCACGCCATGTTCCTTTACTTCTCCTGGGACAAAGACCGGTTTCTCCCGAGAATCACCCGTTTCCTCCGGCCGATCCACTAGACACGAACGAAGGGGAGCAAGGGGCCGGGACCTCGGAGTTTCGGCGACCGCGGAAAACGCCATGGCCAAGCACGATCCGACCCGCATCCGGAATTTCTGCATCATCGCCCACATCGACCACGGGAAGTCGACCCTCGCCGACCGCATTTTGGAAAAGACGGGCGCCCTCGGCCGAGGCGAGATGCGGGAGCAGGTTCTCGACAGCATGGACCTCGAGAGAGAGCGGGGAATCACGATCAAGGCCCACGCCATCCGCATCGACCACACCGACGAAGACGGCCGGACCTGGAACTTCAACCTGA
This sequence comes from Candidatus Eiseniibacteriota bacterium, assembly GCA_043809585.1. Taxonomy (GTDB): domain Bacteria; phylum Orphanbacterota; class Orphanbacteria; order Orphanbacterales; family Orphanbacteraceae; genus JBDROZ01. The sequence goes on along the minus strand of JBDROZ010000117.1, from coordinate 20,813 downwards.
TCGACACGCCGGGTCACGTCGACTTCTCCTACGAGGTCTCCCGCTCCCTCGCCGCCTGCGAAGGGGCGCTACTCGTGGTGGACGCCGCGCAGGGGATCGAGGCGCAGACGATCGCCAACTTCTATCTCGCCCTCGAGCACGACCTCGCCATCATCCCGGTGGTGAACAAGATCGACCTTCCCACGGCCCGCACCGACGCGGTCGTCGACGCCGTCGCCGACCTGACCGGCCAGGACCCGGAGCGGATCCTGAAGGTGAGCGCCCGGACCGGGGAGGGGGTGGAGGAGCTTCTCCGGGCGATGGCGGAGCGGATTCCGCCCCCCCGGGGGAACGAGAACGCCCCCCTGCAGGCCCTGGTGTTCGACTCGGAGTTCGACCAGTTCCGGGGGGTTTCGGTCTACGTTCGGGTGGTGCACGGGTCCGTGGGCGCCGGCGACCGGATCAAGTTCGTGTCGGGGGGCCGGGAATTCGTGATCGACGAAGTCGGAACATTCCGGCTGAAGAGGGTGGCCCGGGACCGGCTCTACGCGGGCGAGGTGGGCTACATCCTCGCGGGCCTCAAGAACGTGCGCCACGCCCGGGTGGGGGACACGGTGACCCCCGCCGTCGGGCCGTCGCCGGAGGGCCTGCCGGGATTCCAGGAGCCGAAGCCGATGGTCTTCAGCGGCCTCTATCCGGTGGAGCCGAAGGAATACGACGCCCTCCGGGACGCCCTCGAGAAACTGCAGCTGAACGACGCGTCCCTCGTTTTCGAGCCGGAGACTTCCGACGCCCTCGGCTTCGGTTTCCGTTGCGGATTTCTCGGGTTGCTCCACATGGAGATCGTGCAGGAGCGGCTCGAGCGGGAGTACGGCCTCGACCTCGTCACTACCGTTCCGAACGTGGTCTTCCGGGTGACCGGGAAGGACGGGGTCAGGCGGCGGATCGAGAAGCCGGGCGCCCTGCCGGCGCGGGGCGACGTGGAGACCGTGGAGGAGCCGGTGGTGGAGGCGCGGATCATCGTCCCCACCGAGTATCTCGGCAACGTGATGAAGCTGGTCACGGAAAAGCGGGGCGAACACGGCGGGGTGGAGTACCTCGAGCCGACCCGGGTGCTCCTCAAGTTCCGTCTCCCCCTCGCCGAGGTGGTGCTCGACTTCTACGACCGCCTGCAGTCGGCGACCCGGGGGTACGCCTCCTACGACTATGAGCACGCCGGATTCACGCCGTCCGACATGGTCCGCCTCGACATTCTGGTGAACGGCGATCCCGTCGACGCCCTCTCGGTGATCGTCCACCGGGAGAAGGCGTACGCCTGGGGCCGGCAGCTGACGAAACGGCTGAAGCAGCTCATCCCCCGGCAGATGTACGCCGTCGCCATCCAGGCCTCCCTCGGGAACAAGGTGATCGCCCGGGAGACGGTCTCCGCCTTTCGGAAGGACGTGATCGCCAAGTGCTACGGCGGCGACATCACGCGGAAGCGGAAGCTCCTGGAGAAGCAGAAGGAGGGGAAGCGCCGGATGAAGCAGGTCGGCACCGTCCAGATCCCCCAAGACGCCTTCCTCGCCGTCCTCCGGGTCGACGACGAGTCGAAGTAAGGCATGGCCGGCGGCGCTCCCCGGGCGCGCGCCCTCCACCTCCAGATCCCGCCCGAGTCCGTTCTCCGGGACCCGTCGTTCGACCAGGCCCGATTGATCCGCGCCCTCCGGGAGGAGTCGCGGCTTCGCGGGGAGAGCCCGGCCGGCCGGCGGACCCGCGTCGTCGCGTGGTCCGTCGGTGGAGGGGACGCCCTCGCGATGGGGGAGGAACGGCTCGACGAACTCCTCCGGGGGGTCGAATCCTCCTTCTCCTTCCTCGTCGGCGCGGAGCGGACGTGGGAAGGGTCGCCCTCGTCGATGAGATCGGCCCCCCTCGAGTCGTTTCGCCGGCGCCGATTCGGGCGGATCTGCCTCCGGGCCCTCGGGTCGGGACCCGCCCCGGACATCGCCGGGGCGGCCCGGACGGCACGCGATCACGGATTCCGGGAAGTCGCCGTCGATCTCGCCCTGGACGGAGACGACTTCCGGGCCCGGATCGAATCGTCGATCTCGGCCGCGCCGGACCACGTCTCGCTCGTCGAGAACATGCCCGGATCCCTCGAAGAGGGGGAGTGGATCGACCGGTACCGGCGCTCCGGGAAGATGCTCGAGAGAGCCGGCCTCCGCCGGTACGAGATCTTCCACTTCTCCCTTCCCCGGCGCGAACCGGTTTCGATCCGTCTCGTCTCGGCGGGGGGGGACGTCTTCGGCCTCGGTCCCGGGGGGGGCGGGAATGATCGGCCGGCGGCGTTACCGGAACCCGGAGGAATCGGACCGTTACGTCGAGTGGATCGAGAGGGGGATGGTGCCGGGCGGCGAGGAGATCCTCGGCGAAGGGGAGTTCGCCCGGGAGAGAATCCTGCTCGGGCTCCGGCGGGTCGCCGGACTCGACCTCCGGCGAGAGGGGGAGCGGGTGGGAATGGACCTGGCGCGGGCTTTGGACATCCCGCTCCGCGGTCTCGCCGGGGCCGGGCTCCTCACGCGGCGGGGGCGGCGCATCCTATTGACGGAAAAGGGGATCCCTCTTGCCGACGCGGTGACCGCCCGGCTCTTCGACGGAATCGGGGCCTCCCTTGACAAACCCCGCTCCGCCCCGTAGGTTATGGACAAATTCGAGGCGGTTGAACCCGTTGGCGCATCGGGAGATGGAGCGAAGATGACCGTTACGGCCCCTCTCGACGAGCGGGAGAAGACGATTCTGGCCTGCGTGGTACGTACCCATGTGGAAACGGCGCTGCCCGTCGCTTCCGAACGGGTCGTTCGCGACACCGGGCTCGCCTTCAGCTCCGCCACCATCCGTACTCTCATGAACCGAATGGAGGACCGAGGCCTCCTCAGTCAGCCTCACACCTCGTCGGGACGGATCCCGACCGACCGGGGATACCGGGTTTATGTGGACGACATCATGGATTCGGCCTCCCCCGGCCGGGAGGAGCAGGAGGCCGTCTTCTCCGGCCTCGATCGGGTGGCGCCGAGGCCGGACCGCCTCCCGTCGTCGGTTTCCGGATTGGTCGGGCGCCTCTCGGGGCACCTCGGTTTCGCCTCTCCCCCCCGGCTCGACGAAGGCATCTTCGGGGGTCTCTTCGCCGACCGGGTCGCGGGCGGTCGCATCGCCTGGATGCTGACCCTGCACTCGGGCCTGATCCGGACCTCCGTGGCCGTTCCCCCGGAGCCGGTCGACGACGAGAGCTTCGACCGGGACGTGGCCGCCCTCGGCGCCCGGTTCCGGGGGCTCCCGGTGCGGGAGGTGCGGGAACTGGTGTTCGGCGAACGGGGAGAGCGGACGATGGCCTCCACCCCGGTGGTGCGCGCCTTCCGGGCCGCCGCGGCGGAGCTGCTCGAAACGTGGCGGGGTGGGGGCGTCACCGTCTTCGGGTTCGAAGCGCTCGCCGCACAGCCCGAGTTCCGGAACCCGAACGACCTCGCCGCCCTCGGCGAATTCCTCCGGGAGCGGGGGACCCTCCGGGGGGAGCTCGAGCCCCAGCGGGCCGGCGGCGGACCGGAGGTGCGGATCGGCGGGGAAAACGACCGGGACGAACTGAAGCCGTGCAGCGTCGTGGTCACCCGCTACCGGTTCGGCCATTTCACGGGAGTGATGGGAGTGATCGGCCCCACGAGAATGAACTACGACCGGACCACCGGTCTCATCGATTTCGTGCGCCGGGTCGTGGAGACCCGGATGGGGGACATCCCGGAGGCGTGACACGCGGGGGGGAGAGATCGGGAAGATGAGCCCATCGAAGAAGAAGCGGGAAGACGAGGCGCCCGTCGAGCCGAACGGCGAAGGGGGGGTCGAAGAGAGCGCCGCCGAAGCGCCCTCCGAGGCGGATGAACTCGGCCGGCGCGCCGCCGATCTGGAGGACAAGTGGCTCCGGGCCGTGGCGGATCTGGATAACTTCCGGAAGCGGACCGCCCGGGACCGGGAGCGGGATCTCTGGGCCGCCCGGGCCGGCGTGACGATCCCCCTTCTCGAAGTGCTCGACGATTTCGACCGGGCCCTCGGAGGGGAGGAGGACGGCGCTCCCTTCCGGAAGGGCGTGGAGATGATCCGGGGAAAATTCGTCGCCGTCCTCGAAGGGCTCGGGGTGAGAGGGTTCGACTCGGTGGGCGAGCCCTTCGACCCCGAGCGTCACGACGCGCTCCAGAACGTGCCGGACCCGGGCGTCCCGGCGGGACATGTGGCGGCCGAGATCCGCAGGGGCTACCTTTCCGGTGACCGGGTGCTCCGGCCCGCCATGGTCGCCGTGGCCGCCCCCGCCGCGGAGGAGGCCGCCGGGCGAGATACGAACGATACGTCATCGAACGAATAAGGGATCGAGGAGGAAGAGCCATGGGCAGAGTGATCGGAATCGACCTCGGGACCACTAATTCGTGCGTCGCCGTCATCCTCGAGGGGGGCGAGCCGACGGTGATTCCGAACACGGACGGCGGGCGGACCACGCCCTCCATCGTCGCGTTCACCAAGGACGGGGAGCGTCTCGTCGGCCAGACGGCGAAGCGCCAGGCCGTGACGAACCCGGAAAACACGGTCTTCTCCATCAAGCGCTTCATGGGGCGCCGGCCGGACGAGGTCTCGGAGGAGAGCAAGCTCGTGCCGTACAAGGTGGTGAAGGCGGAGAATGGCGACGCCTGGATCGACGCCCCCCACGCGGGAAAGCAGCTTTCGCCCCCGGAGATCTCCGCCATGATCCTCCAGTACCTCAAGAAGGCCGCGGAGGACTATCTCGGCGAGGAGGTGACCGATGCGGTGATCACCGTCCCCGCCTACTTCAACGACTCCCAGCGGCAGGCGACGAAGGACGCGGGGCGGATCGCCGGTCTCGACGTGAAGCGGATCATCAACGAGCCGACCGCCGCTTCCCTCGCCTACGGCCTCGACAAGAAGGCGGACGAGAAGATCGCCGTCTTCGATCTCGGCGGCGGCACCTTCGACATCTCGGTGCTCGAACTCGGCGACGGCGTGTTCGAGGTGAAGTCGACGAACGGCGACACCCATCTCGGCGGCGACGATTTCGACCACCGGGTCATCAACTACGTGGCCGACGAGTTCCAGAAGGAGAGCGGTATCGACGTCCGCTCCGACAAGATGGCCCTTCAGCGTCTGAAGGAGGCTTCGGAGAAGGCCAAGTGCGAGCTCTCGAGCACGATGCAGACGAACATCAACCTCCCCTTCATCACGGCCGATGCGTCGGGGCCGAAGCACCTCGACATCACCCTCACGCGCTCCAAGTTCGAGCAGCTGACGGCGGACCTGGTGCAGCGGACCCTCGGCCCGTGCGAGAAGGCCCTCCGGGACGCCGGCGTGACGGCGGCGGAGATCGACTCGGTGATCCTCGTCGGCGGCTCCACCCGGACCCCCGCGGTGCAGAAGGCGGTGAAGGACTTCTTCGGCAAGGAGCCGAGCAAGGGCGTCAATCCGGACGAGGTGGTGGCCGTCGGCGCCGCGATTCAGGGGGGCGTGCTCACCGGCGAGCTGAAGGATGTGCTCCTCCTGGACGTGACGCCCCTCTCCCTCGGCATCGAAACCCTCGGCGGCGTCATGACCAAGCTGATCGAGCGGAACACGACGATCCCGACCAAGAAGAGCCAGACCTTCTCGACCGCCGCGGACAACCAGCCGGCCGTGAGCATTCACGTGCTGCAGGGAGAGCGGCCGATGGCGACCGACAACCGGACCCTCGGCCGGTTCGATCTGACCGATATCCCGGCCGCCCCCCGGGGAATGCCCCAGATCGAGGTCACCTTCGACATCGACGCGAACGGAATCGTCCACGTTTCGGCCAAGGACCTCGGAACGGGAAAGGAGCAGAAGATCCAGATCAAGGCTTCGAGCGGCCTTTCCGACGACGAGGTGAAGAAGATGGTCACCGACGCCGAGGCCCACGCCTCGGAAGACAAGACGAAGCGCGAGGCGATCGAGGTGAAGAACGAGGCGGACCACATGGCGTACGCGACCGAGAAGACCCTCCGCGAGCACGGCGACAAAGTCGACGCGGAGACGAGAAAGAAGGTCGAAGACGCGGTGAACGACCTGAAGGACGCGGTCAAGTCGGACGATCCGGAGCGCATGAAGAAGAAGATGGCGGACCTCGAGAAGGTCTCCCACAAGCTCGCGGAAAAAGTGTACGCCCAGTCCACGAGCGCCGGCGGAGCGGGCGAGGCGCCGGGCGGCGCGGCGGGGGCCTCCGGGAAGAGCGAGGAGGCCGGGGAAGCGGTCGACGCGGACTACGAAGTGGTCGACGACGACGACGGAAAGAAGTAAGGAACGGGCGCGGTTCGGCCGGCGATGGGGACGGGCATGTCCAAGCGGGATTATTACGAGATCCTCGGCGTCCCGAAAGGGGCGACCAAGGACGAAATCAAGAAGGCGTACCGGAAGCTCGCCCTGAAATACCACCCGGACAAGAACCCGGGGGACCGGGCGGCGGAGGAGAGCTTCAAGGAGGCGACCGAGGCGTACGAGATCCTGCGGGAGGGCGAGAAGCGGAGCCGCTACGACCAGTACGGGCACGACGGGATGGAAGGGGCCTTCGGGGGGGGGGGGCGGTGCCGGGTTCCAGGGGTTCGATCTCTCCGACGCGCTCCGGGCGTTCATGCGCGATTTCGGAGGAGGCGGGTTCGGCGACTTCTTCGGCGGTGGGGGGGGCGCCGGGGCGGGGACCCGGGGGCCCGCCCGGGGGCGGGACATCCAGATCCGTCTCCCCCTGGAGATCCAGGAGATCGCCGCCGGCGCGGAGAAGAAGATCAAGGTGCGCCTTCAGGCCCCCTGCGAGACGTGCGGAGCCACCGGGGCGAAGCCGGGGACGGAAGCGCGCGCCTGCTCCACCTGCCACGGCACCGGCGAGGTCCGGCAGATGCAGCAGAGCTTCCTCGGCCGCATGGTGAACATCGCCCCCTGCCCGACCTGCCGGGGCGAGGGGACGAGGATCGAAGCGCCCTGCGGGGCATGCGGCGGCGACGGGCGGAAGGAGCAGACCCGGACGGTGGCGGTCAAGATCCCCGCCGGCGTCTCGACGGGCAACTACATCCCTCTCCGCGGGAAAGGGAACGCCGGTCCCCGGGGGGGGCCGCCGGGGGACCTGATCGTCGTCATCGAGGAGAAGCCCCACCGGACGTTCGAGCGCCATGGCGACGACGTTCTCTGCGACGTGTCCATCTCCTTCGACCAGGCGGCCCTCGGCGATTCGATCGAGGTGCCGACTCTCGACGGGCGGGCGAAGATGAACATCCCGGGGGGCACCCCTTCGGGGAAGATCTTCCGCCTTCGGGGGAAGGGGATCCCCCATCTGCGGGGGCGAAGCCGGGGGGACGAGCTCGTCCGGGTCCACGTCCACGTGCCGAAGAAGCTGTCGAAAGAGGAGCAGGCGGCCCTCGAGGAGATCCGGGGAAAAGGCCTGTTCCATCCGGAATCGTGAAAACCGCCCCTGGTGACATGAACAAAGACGAGCGATCCCGCTTCTTCTACGCTCCCCCCGGGGATCTCCGGGCGGAGCGCTTCTTTTTCTCGGGCGACGAAGCCCGGCACGTGACGCGGTCTCTCCGTCTCGGCGAAGGGGCCCGGGTCACCGTCGTGGACGGCGAGGGGAACGGCGCCCTGGTCGCCCTCTTCCGGGAAGGGGAGCGGACCGGCGGGGAGGTCATCGAGCGGTTTCGATCGGCCTCGGAGCCCCCGGTCCTCATCACCCTCGCCGTCGGCCTCCCGAAGAGGAACGGGATGGACGAGATCGTCGAGAGGGGGGCCGAGATCGGCGTGGCCCGTTTCCTCCCCTTCGAGGCGGAGCGGACCGTGATCCGTTCCGGGAGACCCCGGGAAGGGACGAGAGAGGAGCGGTGGAGGCGGATCGCCCTCGCGTCCATGAAGGTGGCGCGGGGGGCGCGGCTCTCCCGGATCGACCCCACGGGCCGGCTGGAGGAGGTCATCGCCGCCGCAACGGACCACGACCGGGTCTTCCTCCTCGACAGGGAAGGATCGCCCTTTCCCGTTCCCCGGGTGGGGGAGCGGGTCCTTCTCGTGGTCGGCCCGGAGGGCGGATTCACCCCGGAGGAGGAGGAAAGGCTCCGGTCCGCCGGCGCCCGGACGCTCTCCCTCGGTCCACGGAACCTCCGCACCGCCACGGCCGCCCTCGTCGCCGCCGCCCGGTTCGTGCCCTCCCCCTCCGATGCCGGAAGTGGTTGAGAAAACTGAGCGATCGCCTTGACACTTTCGCGATCCTCGCCTAAATTAAGGGAAAGATTGTGGGTTCTTTTCAGGCGGGAGAGGATGTTTCGTTTCCCGCCTCACCCAATCGCGGGTTCGACGCGGACGCCTTCAATCGAGGCGCGCCCCCAGTGGGAAATCGCCTAATCAGATTACCTCTCGGCGTCCCCCCCCGCGGTCGCGAATGCGTTCGGATTCCCCTGGTCCTCATGGGTCGTGGTCCGCGGGGGGGGCAATTCTTTTCGTATGAATCCTCATAGCTTCGATGTTCTCGAGTACACCCGTGTCGTGGAGTTGGTGCGGGGTAAGTGTCTCTCTCCGCTCGGCGCGGCCCTCGCGGAGAGGATGACGCCCCTCTCCGCCCTCGAGACGGTCCGGGACCGGCAGGCACGGCTCGGGGAGATGCTCGGCCTGCTGCAGAGGAAAGGGAACGTCCCCTGCGGCGGCGCCGTCGACGTGGAACCCCTTCTCTCACGGGCCGCGGCGGAGGGATCGTTCCTCGAAGCGGAAGACCTCCTTCACGTTCTCCGGATGGCGCGAATGGCGGACGATGTGGCCCGCTATTTCCAGGACGAAAAGGGGGCGTGCCCGAAGCTCGCCGCCATTGCGGGGGGGCTCGACGCGCTCGCTCCGCTGCAGATGGAAATCGCCCGTTGCATCGACGATGAGGGGATGGTGACGGACCGGGCGAGCGGCGAGCTCGCCGCGATCCGGCGGGAGATCGAATCGACCCGCGAAGAGGTGCGCCGCGTCCTCGATCGCTACCTGCAGTCCCGCCGTGTGCAGCGTTCCCTCCAGGAGAACATCGTCACCCTCCGGAACGGTCGCTACGTTCTTCCCGTCAAGGAGGGTGACCGGGGGGCCGTGGAGGGAATCGTCCACGACCATTCCGGATCGGGGGCGACGGTCTTCGTGGAGCCCATGGAGACGGTGGAGAAGAACAACAGCCTTTCGCGGCTCCACCGGGAGGAGCTTCGGGAGGTGCGCCGCATCCTCCGGAAGCTAACCGGCGGGGTCCGGGAGAGCGCGGGAACCCTCTCCCGGAACGGCGGCATCCTCGGGGAGATCGACTTCATCCAGGCGAAGGGACTGTTTGCCCGGGAGACGGACTCCCGCATCCCCCGCATCGACCGGGACGGTCCCATCCGGATCGTCAGGGGCCGGCACCCCCTTCTCGAGCGGTCCCTCCGGAAGGCGGGGGAAGGGGCGGCGCTCGTTCCCCTCGATCTGGAGTTCCCGGACGACGGGCGGACCATGGTCCTCACGGGGCCGAACACGGGAGGGAAGACGGTCGCCCTGAAAACGGTGGGGCTCTTCGTTCTCATGGCCCAGGCGGGTCTCGGGCTTCCGGCCGGGGAGGGGACGGGGCTCCCCTTCTTTCGGAAGGTCTTCGCCGACATCGGCGACGAGCAGTCGATCGACAACAGCCTCTCGAGCTTCTCCGCCCGGCTCCGCCAGATGGTCCGCATCCTCGAGGAAGCCGGCGACGATTCGCTGGTCCTCATCGACGAAGTGGGGAGCGGGACGGATCCGGCCGAGGGGGCGGCACTCGCCATGAGCGTTCTCGAGGAGGTGCACCGCCGGGGGGCCGTTTCTCTGGTCACGACCCACCTCGGATCGCTCAAGGTCTTCGTCCACGACAGGCCGGGCATGGTCAACGCGTCGATGGAGTTCGACCCGAACGCCCTGTGCCCGACCTACCGGCTCGAGGTGGGCCTCCCGGGCACGAGCCACGCCCTGGAGATCGCCGCGCGCCTCGGCGTGCCTCACGCCGTGATCGAACGGGCCCGGGAGTCGATGGGCGAATCGGAGGCGGAGATCGAATCGCTCCTCGCCGACCTGAAGGAACGTCGGCTCCGGGCCGCCGAGCTCGAGTCGGATCTCGCCTCGGAAAGAGAGCGCTTCCGCGCCCTCCGGGAGACGACGGAAGAGGAGGACCGGCGGCTCCGCGAGGAGCGGCGGGCGTGGGAACGGGAGAGGACCGCCGAAGCGAAGCGGTATCTCGACGATTCCCGTTCCCTCGTGGAGCGGCTGGTCCGGGATCTGAGGAGCCGGGACGGGGACGGGGAGAGCATCCGCGAGACGCGGAGGGCGATCGAGGAGGAGCGGCGGAGGCTCGCGGATCGGCTCGGCGAACTCGCGGGGATGGAGGGAGGAAGGGGGGGGGGCGCCGAGGTGGGCGTCGGGGACCCGGTGCACGTGAAGAGCCTGAACCGGGACGGCCGCGTGGTCGGCACCGGGAACCGGCCGGGCCGGGTCTTCGTGGAAGCGGAGGGCATTCGCCTCGAGATCGCCGTGGAGGATCTCGGCCCCCCTTCGGGGAGGCGGCCCTCGGCCGGCGCCCGGCGGCGGGGGACCCCGGCCGGCGGCGAGCGTCCGTTGCCCGAAGGAAGGCACGAGCTCGACCTCCGGGGGTTCCGGGTGGAGGAAGCCCGGGCCGCCCTCGATCGTTTCATCGACGAAGCCCTGCTTTCGGGGGCGCCGTCGGTCCGCATCGTGCATGGCATCGGCACGGGCGCGGTCCGGAGCCAGGTGACCGAGATGCTCCGGGACGACCCGAGAATCGGGGGCTTCCGGCTCGGCGAGAACGGCGGGTACACGCTGGTGGAGATGTAGGGTGGACGAGCGGAGCGCGGGCGGAGAAGGCGCGATCGAGGAAGTGCGCGCGGCGAGCGACATCGTCGGCGTCGTGGGCGCGTACGTCCGTCTTCGGAAGGCGGGCCGGAACTTCAAGGGCCTTTGCCCCTTCCACAAGGAGAAGACCCCCTCCTTCATCGTGAGCCCTGACCGGGAGACCTTTCACTGCTTCGGCTGCGGCAAGGGGGGGGACGTTTTCACCTTCGTCATGGAGACGGAGGGGGTCGGCTTCGGCGAGGCGCTCCGCACCCTCGCCCAGCGGGCCGGCATCCGGCTCCCCGAGCGGGGGGACGGACGGGCCCGGGAGAAGAGGGACCGACTCTACGGTCTCCTCGAGCTCGCGGAGCGGTTCTACCGGGGGGCGATCGGCTCGAAGAGGGCGGAGACCGCCAGGAGGTTTCTCGACGACCGGAGAATCGCGGCGGAAACGTCGGAGCGGTTCGGCCTCGGGTTCGCCCCCGACGAGTGGAGGGTCCTCCGGGACCGGGCGCGGGAAGAGGGGTACCGTGACGACGAACTCGTCGAGACCGGTCTCGCGATACGGAAAGAGGGAGGCGCCCCCTACGACCGGTTCCGGGGGAGGCTTCTCTTCCCGATCCGGAACGTCGGCGGGCGCACCATCGGATTCGGCGGGAGGATCCTCGGCGAGGGAGAGCCGAAATACCTCAACTCGCCGGAGACCGACCTCTTCCGCAAGGGGGAAGCCCTCTACGGACTCTCGGAGACGAAGGGAGAGATCCGGAGCGAGGGGACCGCGATCTTGGTGGAGGGCTACACGGACCTTCTCGCCCTCTGGCAGGCCGGCTTCCGGAACGTGGTCGCCCCTCTCGGGACGGCGTTCACTCCGGGCCAGGCCCGTCTCGTCGGTAACTACGCCGAGCGGGCCCTCGTCCTCTTCGACGGGGACGAGGCGGGACTCCGGGCGACGCTCCGTTCCTTCGAGACCCTCCTCGGCGCCGGACTCGATCCGCGGGTGGTCGACCTTCCCGCCGGAAGCGATCCGGACGAGGTGATCCGCGCCGAGGGGCCCGAGGCGCTCGCGAAACGCCTGGAGGGGGCGGTCGGTCTCGTGCCGTTCATCCTCGACCGGGCCCACGGAGGGGAAAAGGAGGCGGGGATCAGGGCCCTCGTCGGCGTGCTCGCCGCGGTGCGCGACGAGATCCGTCTCTCCCTTCTCGTTCAGGAGGCGGCGGACAGGACGGGCGTGCCCGAGGAGGTGATCCTCCGGGAGGTGGGCCGGAGGAAGCGGGAAGAGGACGCGCCGGGGCCGGCCGCCGTCCGGCTCTCTCCGCGCACGCGGAAGCGCCTGCTTGACGCCGAGAGGGGAATCGCTTACATCGCATGGGAACATCCCGATCTTCTGCCCGTCATCCAGCGCGCGGTGGATCCGGACAAGGTGGAGGATCTCCCGGCCCGGAAACTGCTCCAAGCGCTGGTCGATTGCGCGGCGAAGGGGGACGACCCCGGTCCGGGCCTTCTCACCGCCGCGGGCGTGGACCACGAGTTCTCCCGGATCCGCATCGAGTCGGACCCGGAAGGGGACCCGTTGCCCACGCTTCAAGATTACATCGCCTGCGTGCGCGAAGAGGAAATCAGCCGGCAGCTCTGTCGGACCGACGAGGCATTGAAAGAAGCGGAATCTCGAAACGACTCGGACGCGTGTCACCGCCTCCTCCAAGAGCGGAGCGGCCTGGCGAAGCAGAGGCATCGCATCGTGGCCGCCCTGCGGGGGGATGGATCGGGCGCGGAGACCCGTTCTCCCGAAAGGAGTGAATCGTCGTAATGGGGAAGAAGAAGACCTCCGAAGGTAAGCTTGCCCAGTTGAAGGAGCTCGGCCTCCGACAGGGGTACATCACCCACGATCAGGTGAACGACTTCCTGGACGAGGACGCCTCTTTGGAGGACATGGACGATCTTTACGCCTCTTTCGGCGAGATGAAGATCGACGTCGTGGACACGGTCGAAGAGGGGCAGCGCCGGCGTGCGGCTCAGCAGAAGCTGAAGGCGAAACAGCAAAAGGAACCGAGCCAGCCGGCGAGCACGATCCGATACGACGATCCCGTTCGCATGTATCTCCGGGAGATGGGCCGCGTTCCCCTTCTCGACCGGGAAGGGGAGGTGGCGATCGCCAAGCGGATCGAAGAGGGACAGATCATCGTCAACCAGACCCTCTTCCAATCCCCCTCGACGTACCGCCTTCTCGCGGAGATCTACGCGAAGCTCTCCGACCTGAAGACCCGTTCCGACGACTATCTCGTAATCGAGTCGGGGAACAGCGCCGGACCCTATCCCCCGACCTCCCAGGAGCGAAAAAAAGCGGTCCGGACGGTGGGCAAGATCGTCAAACTGACCGAGAAGATCGAGAAGCTCGAAGACAAGCGGTGGAACGAGGAGCCGAAGGAAAAGAAGAAGGCGAAGGAGTGGCAGGCGACCCGGAAGAAGAGGGAGGCGGAACTCGAGAGGATCACCCTCCACGCGAAGCAGGTGGAGGAGATGGTCGGCGTCGTCCGCCACCAGGCCCGGCGGGTGCGCCGGGCGGAGCGGGAAATCCAGGCGTGGGTGGAGCGGATCGGACAGCCCGCGACCAAGATCCAGGTGCTCTCCCGCAGCGCGAAGAAGGGGAAGAAAGAACTGCGCGACGTGGCGAAGGTGACGTCCGCCTCTCCGGAAGAGCTCGCCGAGGCGTCCGCGGTCGTGCGGGCGGCCCAGAAGGAGATCCGGGAGGTGGAGAAGGAATGCCGGGCCTCTCGCGACCTGCTTCTCGAACTCATCGGGCGGATCGACGAAGGAGAGCGGATCACCAACGAAGCGAAGCGGGAGATGATCGAAGCGAACGTTCGGCTCGTCATCTCCATCGCCAAGCGATACACGAACCGGGGCCTCGAGTTTTTGGACTTGATCCAAGAAGGTAACAGTGGTCTAATGAGGGCCGTTGACAAATTCGATTACCGAAAAGGGTACAAGTTCAGCACTTACGCGACTTGGTGGATTCGTCAGGCCATCACGCGGGCCATCGCCGATCAGGCCCGGACCATACGCGTACCGGTGCACATGATCGAGGCGATCAACAAGGTGATCCGCACTTCCCGGCGCCTTGTCCAGGAGTACGGCCGGGAGCCTCTGCCCGAGGAGATCGCGGCCAAGCTCGATCTCCCCGTGGACAAGATCAAGTCGGTGCTGAAGGCGGCTCAGGAGCCGATTTCCCTCGATCGCCCGATCGGGGAGGACGAGGACTCGAACCTCGGCGACTTCATCGAAGACACCAAGGTCGTCTCGCCCGCCCACTCCGCCGCCTTCGTGATGCTCCAGGAGCAGATGGGGCACGTGCTGAGCACGCTCACGAAGCGGGAAGAGAAAGTGGTCCGTCTCCGGTTCGGGTTGGGCGACGGGTGCCCCCGTACGCTCGAGGAAGTGGGGAGCATCTTCAACGTCACCCGGGAGCGGGTGAGGCAGATCGAGGCCAAGGCGCTTCGGAAGCTCCGGCATCCGAGCCGGAGCCGCAAGCTGAAGGGTTACGTCGAGCTCCCCTAGCGGAGGCGGCGAGTTGATCACGGGCCGAGCGGTGGGCCCATAGCTCAGCGGGTTAGAGCAACTGACTCATAATCAGCAGGTCCTAGGTTCGAGCCCTAGTGGGCCCATCCCGCCCGCCCAGCGGCGAGCCGGAGAGCCCCGAGGTCTCATGGCTGCCGGTTTCGGGCGATTAGCTCAGCGGTTTAGAGCGCCCGCCTCACACGCGGGAGGTCACTGGTTCAAATCCAGTATCGCCCACCATTGCACGCGCGGAACCCGCATGAGCGAGGGAGTCGTTCGATGGCTCCCCCGTCCGGGGGGAGGCGCGCGGACATGCGCGATCCTCCCCCAGGCACGAGGATCGGTCGCCCCTCCGGCATGGGGTGCCCGGCCCTTGACCCCCTCCGAGCGCTTCGGAGGGGGTTTTCTTTTTGTCCGGGGAAAGGGAACGGGAAACGGCCGATGAAGGAACAGATTGGAAAGCTCCTCCGGCTCCAAGCCGTCGACCGCCGCCTCCGCGAGCTCGAGAAGGACCTGGCGGAGTTGCCGGAGCATCTCCGGGAGGCGAAGGAAGCCCTCGCGGAGCGGGAGGCGGAACTCGGGGCGGTGAAGGGGGAGGTCGAGAAGGCGATTCTCGCCCAGAAGGCGACCGAGGGAGAACTCGAGAAGAACACCGAACAGATCCGCAAGTACAACCGGCAACTCTTCGAAGTGAAGAACAACAAGGAATACACCGCCCTTCGGTCCGAGATCGAGGGGCTCGGCGGGCTGAACTCGGAACTGGAGACGAAGGTCCTCACCGAGATGGAACGGATCGACGATCTTCGCGCGGCAAAGGAGGAGGCCGCGAAGAAGGTCGGGGTGGCGGAGGAGGAAGTGAGGAAAGCGGAGAGGAGGGCGAAGGTGGAGGGGGAGGAGATCGGCGATCTGGTCGAGAAGGCCCGGGCGGAGCGGGAGGAGGCCGCCCGCGGGATCGACCGGTCGATTCTCGCGCGCTACGACACGATCCGGGCCGGGAAGGGGGGGGTCGCCCTCGCCAAGATCGAACGGGACGCCTGCGAAATCTGCTTCCGGAGCGTCCCGCCCCAGCGGATCATCGAGGTGAAGAAATCGAACAGAGTGATCCCCTGCGAGGGGTGCGGCAGGATCCTGGTGTGGGTGGAGTGAAACCGGATCCCGCCGCCGTGGGGAAAGTGGCGCGGCGCCTCCTGGACGACCCCCTCTGGGAGTCGCTCGGGGGCGAACACCCCGCGACCGCCGTGGAGGCCATGCGCGGGTGGATCGAGCGGAAGGTGCCGGGCAAGGGTCTTCTCCGCCTCTTCAGCGACGGCGGTTCCCATGGAAATCCAGGTCCCTCCGGCGGCGGGGGCGTGATCCTCGACGTGGGGGGGACGGAACTCGACAGGTACAGCCTCTACTTCGGGGACGGAACGAACAATACCGCCGAGTACAAGGCGCTGCTGGCGGGGCTGGAGCGTCTTGCCCTTCTGAAGCCGGGAGAGGTAGAGATCTTCCTCGACAGCGAACTCATCGTCCGGCAGATCGAGGGCCGCTACAAAGTGAAAAGCCCAGCCCTCGCCCCCCTCTTCGAGGAGGTCCGCCGCCGCCTCGCCCTTTTCGAGAAGGTCCGGATCCTCCACATTCCCCGGGAGAAGAACGGGGTCGCCGACGGCTTGGTTCAAGAGGCGATCAAGAAAGGGAAGACGGGCGGCGGCGGCGTGTAGGTGTTACACTATAGAAAACATGGACGTCTCGCGGGAGCGGGAGAGACGGTCGCGTGCCGGCCCCGACAGGGTCGCGCACGAGGAAAGTCCGGGCTCCACAGGGCAGGATGCTGGGTAACGCCCAGTGGGAGCGATCCTAAAGGAAAGTGCCACAGAAAGCAGACCGCCGGGGCTTCGGTCCCGGCAAGGGTGAAACGGTGAGGTAAGAGCTCACCAGCGCCTCCGGTGACGGAGGCGGCTCGGCAAACCCCATCCGGAGCAAGGCCAAATAGAAGGAGAGAAGCGGTCCGCTTCGTTTGATCCTCGGGTTGGCCGCTCGAGCCCCGGGGTAACCCGGGGCCTAGAGAAATGACCGTCCGGTCCGCATGCCGGACCGAACAGAACCCGGCTTACGACCCGCTCCCGCCTTCGATTTCTCCGAAACCTCGAAAGGGCTTCGAACCATGAATCCGGGCTGGACGTATCGCGAAGGGCCTTCGGCGGACGAGGAGAGGGGCCTCGGGGAGGCCCTGGGCCTGCCCCCCCTGGTCGCCCGGCTCCTCTGGTCCCGGGGGATCCGCACGTCCGAGGAGGGGGATCGCTTCCTCCGGCCTTCGATCTCCCACATGAACGACCCCTACCGGCTCTCCGACATGGAGCGGGCGGTCGAACGGATCGGCGCCGCCTTGAAAAAGGGGGAACGGATCGGCCTCTTCGGCGATTTCGACGTGGACGGCGTGAGCGGGGCGGCCCTTCTCTACCGGTTCTTCCGGCGGCTCGGGCGGGACGTCTCCTGGCGGCTCCCCCGGAGGCTCAGCGAAGGCTACGACCTCTCCCGGGAAGCGATCGAAGATCTCGCGGCGGAAGGGGTGAGACTTCTCGTCACGATCGACTGCGGGATCACGGCCCACGAGTCGGTGGCCTTCGCCGTTTCCCGGGGCATGGACGTGATCGTCACCGATCACCACCAGCCAAAGGACACCCTGCCGGTCGCGACGGCCGTGGTCAATCCGAAACGGTCCGATTGCCCCTACCCCTTCGATGACCTCGCGGGTGTGGGCCTCGCCTTCAAGCTCGCCGACGCCCTATCCGCGGCCGGACACGGGGAGAGAGAGGACCTCCTGCTCGATCTCGACCTTGTCGCGGTCGGCACGATCGGCGACGTGGCGCCTCTTGTGGGCGAGAACCGGGTCCTCGTCCGGGCGGGGCTCACCCGTCTCGCCGAGTCGAACAAGATCGGGCTCCGCCGTCTGCTCGAGGTGGCCGGCTTCGGGAAGAAGAGACTCGACTACGATTCGGTCGCCTTCGGCATCGGGCCCCGCATCAACGCGGCGGGGCGCCTCGGGGACGCGGACCCGGCGTTCGAGCTGATGACGACCGAATCGGACGGCAGGGCCGTGGAACTCTCCACCCTGCTCGACCGGATCAACCAGGAACGGAAGGCCCTCGACGAGAGAATCCTGGAAGAAGCCCTCGGCGCCCTCGATGAGGAGAGGGGGGCGGTGGTCCTCGCCTCCCGGGACTGGCATCCCGGCGTGATCGGGATCGTCGCGTCCCGGGTCAAGGAGAGGACCGGGACCCCGGCGGTGCTCATCTCCGTGGAGAACGGGGTCGGGCGGGGATCGGCCCGGGGCGTTTCCGGCTTCGCGCTGCACGAGGCCTTCGAGGCGTGTTCCGATCTGCTTCTCCGCCACGGGGGACACGCCCTCGCGGCGGGCCTGACCATCGAGGAGAAGAAGATCCCCCTTTTCCGCGAACGGTTCCGGGCCCTCTTCGAGGAAGAGCGGGAGAATGTCACCCTTCCGGGAAGCCTCACCGTGGACGGTGACGTTCCCTTCGAGGCGTGCGATCGGAACCTTCTGGAAACCCTCGACCGGCTCGAGCCCTTCGGGCCGGGGAACCAGAGGCCGATCCTCGTTTCGAAGTTGCTGAGGACCGTCGGGGGATTACGGCCTGTGGGCAAGAACCACCTGAAGTTCCGGGTTGGCCGGAACGGACGGTCGATCGACGCGATCGCCTTTCGGGCGGGTCACGAGAAGGCGGGGGAGTGGGGCCGGTGGGACCGGATCGATGTGGCCTACTCTCTGGAGGAGAACACATGGGGCGGGGAGAGCCGACTCCGTCTGAACGTGAAGGGGATGCGTCTCGCGACGACCGGCCCTTGACGGATGAGCGGGAGTCCTTGGATGGCGCGATCTCCTTCCTCTCCCGGGAGGACCTCGACCGAGGTCTGCTCGGCCGCGCCTTCCGGTTCGCCCGCAAACAGCACGAAGACCAGAAGAGGAAGTCCGGGGAGCCCTTTCACCTCCACGTGGTCGAGGTGGCCCGGATCCTCGACGAGCTGAAGCTCGATTCCGTCACCATCGCCGCCGGGCTGCTCCACGACGTGGTCGAGGACTCGGACGTGAGCGTGGAGACGCTGGAAGAGCACTTCGGCGAAGAGATCGCCCACCTCGTCGACGCCGTGACCAAGATCGGGACCATCCGTTTCGAGTCCCCCGAGAAGCAGCAGGCCGAGAACTTCCGTAAGATGCTCCTCTCCCTGGCGAAGGACATCCGGGTCGTCCTGATCAAGCTCGCCGACCGCCTCCACAACATGCGGACCCTCGAGTTCCTCCCGCCCGACAAGATCCAGAGGATCGCCCGGGAGACCCTGGAGATCTACGCCCCCCTCGCCCACCGGTTCGGAATCGCCCGCATCAAGTGGGAGCTCGAAGACCTGTCGTTCAAGCATCTCGAACCCGAGGCGTACCAGGACCTGGTGACGAAGATCCGGGAGCGCCGGGAAGACCGGGAGAAGATCATCGAGGAGTTCAAGACGCCGCTCGTGGAGAAGCTGAGGGAGAACGACGTCAGCGCCGAGATCACCGGCCGGGCGAAGCACTTCCACAGCATCTACAACAAGATGAAGTCCCGGGGCCGTCCCATCGAGGAGATTTACGACCTCTTGGCGGTCCGGGTCGTGACGAACAGCGTGAAGGACTGCTATCACGTGCTCGGCATCATCCACACCCTCTTCATGCCCGTGCACGACCGGTTCAAAGATTACATCGCCACGCCCAAGACCAACATGTATCAGTCCCTGCACACCACCGTCGTCGGTCCCCGGGGCAAGATGGTGGAGGTCCAGATTCGCACCCGGCTGATGCATCAGACCGCCGAGTTCGGGATCGCGGCCCACTGGAAATACAAGGAAGGGGCCGCAGCGGGCGCGGACCTCGGCGGGGGCATGAATTGGCTTCAGCAGGTTCTCGACTGGCAGAAAGACCTGACCGATCCTAGGGAGTTCATGGAACTCCTCAAGATCGACCTCTTCCAGCACGAGGTGTTCGTCTTCACGCCGAAGGGAGATCTGAAGCGCCTTCCGAAAGGGGCGACCCCTCTCGATTTCGCGTTCGCCGTTCACACCGAAGTGGGTTACCGCTGTGTCGGCGCCAAAGTGAACAACCGGATCGTGCCCCTCCGCTACGAGCTGCAGAACGGCGAGACCGTGGTGATCATCACCTCACAGGCGGCTTCGCCGACCCAGGACTGGCTCCACATCGCGCGGACCTCGAGGGCCAGGAGCAAGATCCGGAACTGGCTGAAGAAGGAGAGCTTCGAACAGTCCCGGCATCTCGGGAAGGAGATGCTCGAGCGGGAACTCCGACGAAAACATGACCGGACCGGGGCCGAGAAGAGGCTGGAGGAATCGGAGGAGACCTTCGGGCTCCACGACACGGACCAGGTTCTCGCGGCCATCGGACAGGGGGACCTCTCGGCGAAGCAGGTCGCGGCGAAGCTGGTGGACGAGAAGGAACCCGAACCCCAGCCCCACGAAAAACTCTCTCTCGAACGCATCATGGACCTCACACGCCGTTCCGAACGGGGGGTGAGGATCCAAGGGGTGGACCAGATCATGGTTCGGTTCGCCCAGTGCTGCCAGCCCCTGCCGGGGGACAAGATCGTCGGGCTCGTGACGCGGGGCCGGGGCGTGTCGGTTCACCGGATCGACTGTCCGAACGCCTTCCCCGACCGGGTCGATCCGGAGAGAGTCGTGCAGGTGGAATGGGCGGTCGCCGACAGCCAGTCATTCCCGGTCAAGGTCGTGGTGATCGCCGAGGACCGGACCGGACTCCTCGCGGATCTAGCCCGGGCGATCGGCAAGACCGATACGAACATCCGGAGCGCGGACATGCTTTCCGAGGAGAAGGACGCCCAAGGGGTCTTCCTCCTCGAGGTGACGGACCTGAAGCATCTCCACAAGGTGATGAAGGCCATGAGGGGCGTGCGGGGCGTGAAGGACGTGGAACGCCGCGACCTCATCTAGTGTTCCGAATTAGAAGTTCGTTGTCGATTTCGGCAGATCATCGCGATTCCTGGCGAGGTGCGATGACGACGGCGTACCAATAGGTACATCGAGGAAGAGCAACGAAGCCAGGGACCGTGAGGGGCGGCGAAACTGTTGACGAACTTCTAATTCGGGACACTAGTGACGATCGCATTTCTAATGTCCCACCCACAGGACGCGGAAGGCCGCCTCCGTGCGGCTCAGAAGGCCAGGCCGAGGGGGCATTACTTCTGCGATCGTCACTAGTGAGTAACGCATAAATAAAGTCCTATTGAGAGGAAAAAAAGAGTCCGGTTCGATGCAAGAAGGAACGGAGGAGTCCCTGATCCCCTTGGATCTTTTGCGTGGAAGAGCGTGCCCGGCGACTGAGTTCGATCGCA
>JBDROZ010000116.1:0-2352 GCA_043809585.1 Candidatus Eiseniibacteriota bacterium | reverse complement strand
TGCCTCGCTCACGTCATTCCCGCGAAAGCGGGAATCCAGGAAAGGAAACTGGATTCCGTGTCAAGCACGGAATGACGGGAGAGAACTTAGAACATGAGGGTTTTTTGCCAGGCCTCCTTCAGCGCGGAGAGCTCCTCCGTGATGATCCGTTTCCCGCCGAGACCTTCGATTCGTAAAACCTCATCCGCGATAACCTGCCCGATCCGGGCAAAGGCAGAGCCCGCGAGAGTGGCTTCGAAGGCCTCACGTGCGTCCGGGCGAACGGTCACGACGAAGCGGCTCTG
This sequence comes from Candidatus Eiseniibacteriota bacterium, assembly GCA_043809585.1. GTDB lineage: Bacteria > Orphanbacterota > Orphanbacteria > Orphanbacterales > Orphanbacteraceae > JBDROZ01. The sequence goes on along the minus strand of JBDROZ010000116.1, from coordinate 2,068 downwards.
CGACTCCGAGAACAGGAGATCGTCGTCTCTCCCAACCCCTTCCGCCGGGACGGCCCTGAGATCTACCGCGAGGCCGAGGCCCCCGGCGAAGGCCGTTTCCGCAAGCGCCACCCCCAGCCCCCCGTCGGAGCAGTCGTGGCAGGAGGCGACAAGGCCCGTCTGGATCGCTCTGTTGAGAGCCTGGTACAACATCTTCGCCGTTTCCGCGTGCACCTGCGGTACGCCGTTTCCGATCGCGCCGTGAAGCGCGTACCACTCCGAGCCGCCGAGTTCCCGATATGTCCTCCCCAGGACGTAGACGAGGTCCCGAGGCTTCTTCACGTCCATCGTGACGGCCTTCCGGACATCCTCCATCTTCGCCAGCGTCGAGAAGAGCAGCGTCGGGGGGATCGAGATCCGGGTCTCCCCGATCTGGTAGTCGTTCTTCATGCTGTCCTTCCCCGAGATGCAGGGGACGCCGTAGGCGGTCGTGACGGCATAGAGCGCTTCGTTTGCCCGGACGAGCTGGGCGAGCTTGTACTCCCCGTCGGGGGTCTTTTCCGAGCGGACCGGATCGCACCAGCAGAAGTTGTCGAGTCCGGCCATGTGGTCGAGGGAGGCCCCGACGGCAACCGCGTTCCGGACCGCCTCGTCGATCGCTGCCGCTGCCATGTGGTAGGCGTCGATGTCGCTGTAGCGGGGGCAGATCCCGTTCGCGACGACGATCCCCTCGAAGGAGTCGAGGAGCGGACGAATCACCGCGGCGTCGCTCGGGCCGTCATTGACGACGCCGGTCATCGGCTTGACGACGCTTCCCCCCTGCACCTCGTGGTCGTACTGGCGGACGACCGACTCCTTGCTGCAGATGTTGAGCCGGGAGAGCATCTCCTTCAGGGCGCCTCCCAGATCGGCAGGTTCGGGGAAATCGGGTTCGGTGTGGCGCGGAGGCGTCCAGGCGGCCCTCAGGTTCATCTGCGGGAGGCCGTCATGGAGGAAGGCCATCTCCAGATAGGCGACCGTCTCCTCTCCGTAGCGGATGTGGAACCAGCCCGAATCCGTATAGCGGCCTAACACCGTTGCCTCAACGTCCATCTTCCGGGCAAGGGCGAGGAACGCGTCGATGGTTTCCGGCGCCACGGCGAGGGTCATCCTCTCCTGGGACTCGGAGATGAGAATCTCCCAGGGGTTCAGCCCCGGGTACTTCAGCGGGGCCGCCTTCAGGTCGAGTTCGCACCCGCCGGAGAGTGTCGCCGTTTCGCCCACGGAGGATGAGAGGCCGCCCGCCCCGTTGTCCGTGATCGCCCGGTAGAGGCCGAGATCCCGGGCGGTGAGCAGGAAATCGGTCATCTTTTTCTGCGTTATCGGGTCGCCGATCTGGACCGCCGTGACGGGGGAGCCTTCGTGGAGCTCCTCGGAGGAGAAGGTAGCCCCGTGAATCCCGTCCTTCCCGATCCGTCCTCCGGTCATCACGATCAGGTCGCCGAAAAGGATCTCCTTCGTATGGGTCGGAGCGCCTTTGATCCGGGCGGGCATGATCCCTCCCGTCCCGCAGTAGACAAGGGGTTTCCCGAGAAAGCGCTCGTCAAATACGAGGCAGCCGTTCACGGTCGGGATGCCGCTTTTGTTGCCGCCGTGTTCCACCCCCTCCCTCACCCCTTCGTAGATCCGCCGCGGGTGGAGGATTCGTTTCGGCAGCGGCTTTGCGTAGTCGGGCGGCGCGAAACAGAAGACGTCCGTGTTGAAGATGAGTTTCGCCCCCCGGCCGCAGCCGAACGGGTCGCGGTTCACGCCGACGATGCCGGTCAGCGCACCGCCGTAAGGGTCGAGCGCCGAGGGGGAGTTGTGGGTCTCCACCTTGAAAACGAGGTTCCAATCGTCGTTGAAGCGGATGATCCCCGCGTTGTCGGAAAAGACGGAGAGACACCAGTCGTCCGCCCCCATCTTTTTCCGGATCTCGCGGGTCGATTGCTTGATGCAGGTGTCGAAAAGGGAGTCGATCTCCCGGATAGCTCCCTCGCCGTCGTTATAGGTGATCCGGGCGTTGAAGATCTTGTGCTTGCAGTGTTCGGACCATGTCTGGGCGAGGCAC
>JBDROZ010000115.1:0-55621 GCA_043809585.1 Candidatus Eiseniibacteriota bacterium | reverse complement strand
TCGATTTCGGCAGATCATCGCGATTCCTGGCGAGGTGCGATGACGACGGCGTACCAATAGGTACATCGAGGAAGAGCAACGAAGCCAGGGACCGTGAGGGGCGGCGAAACTGGTGACGAACTTCTAATTCGGGACACTAGCCTTAATCCGACAAAAAATCCCGGTGCCAATCGCTGACGCTCGCGCGATAGCACGCCATCTGCCGCAGGGCGCGGCATTCACCAATGCTCACATATCGTTGGATATGCTCCGCTTGGTGAATGCTCCGCGCTGCAGCATCTGACGTACTCTCGCGCGTTTTCACTCGCGATTTTTTGCCGGATCAAGTATCTAGGCTTTCGATGATCGGCGATGAAGCGGCCGGTGGCACGGCGCCGCCGGCCTCCCCCAGTCTTGTCCAATTAGCCTCGATATTGCAGAAACCGCGGCCCTGAACTCGGTGGTCGGGAGCCGGGGGATCAGGGCCGGTTTGTCGGCCGCAGCGTGCCGCCCGGCTCGAGAGTCTCCGTCGGCCAGTCCTCCTCCCGGAGGCGGGGGAAGAGGATGGTGTTCCTCCCGACGACCGCGCCGGCGGGCACGGCGGCCTTCTTGCCGACGACCGTGAGCCCCGTGTGCAGGTGCTCCGGGAACTCCCGGTTCGGCGGCGCTCCTTCTCCGTCGCCGAGGCGCGCCTTTGCCCCGATCCGGGAGGCCTTGTCGACGATCGCCCGGTCCACGACTGCCCCCGCGCCGACCGTCGTGTCGTGCATGAGCACCGACTCGGTCACCCGCGCCCCCGCCGCCACCCGGACGCCGGGCGAGAGGATCGACCGGACGACCTCCCCCTCGATCACGCAGCCCGGGCTCACGATCGAGTCCGCCACGTTTCCCGAGGGGGCGATCCGGGCCGGCGGCCGGTCGCCGAGACGCCCCGCTTCCTCCAAGTTCGTGCGGATCCGCCCCGCCGAAAGATCGAGGCCCGACCCGGGGTGCAGAAGGTCGAGGCTCGCTTCCCAATACGCCTGCAGGGTGCCGACGTCCCTCCAGTAGCCGTCGAAGGGGTACGCGAAGACCCGGTCGCCCGCCATGGCCCGGGGGATGATGTGGTGGCCGAAATCGCTCCCCTCCCCGTCGCCGAGCGCCCGCCGGAGATACTCCGCGCCGAAAATGTAGATCCCCATGGACGCGAGGTTCGACCGGGGATCCTCTTCCGGCTTCTCCTGCCAGTCGACGATCCTCCGGTTCTCGTCGGTCACGGCGATCCCGAAGTGGCGCGTCTCCTCGAGCGGCACCACCATGGTGGCGATGGTCAGGTCCGCCCCCTTCTCCTCGTGAAAGCGGATCATGGGGGCGTAGTCCATCTGGTAGATGTGATCGCCCGAAAGGATCAAGACCTGCTTCGAGTCGTGGCGCTCGATGTAGTCGATATTCTGCCGCACCGCGTCGGCCGTCCCCCGGTACCAGTCCGAGTCCTTCTCCCCCGTCCGGGGGGGCATGATCTTCGCCCCCCGAGCCCGCCCGATCATGTCCCACGGCTCGCCGGTCCCGATGTGCCACATGAGGGAGAGGGGTTTGTACTGGGTGAGCACGGCGACGCTCGAAATCCCCGAGTTCATAATGTTGCTGAGCGTGAAGTCGATGATCCGGTACATCCCGCCGAAGGGGACGGCCGGCTTCGCCCGGAGTTGGGCGAGGATGTTGAGCCGGGTCCCTCCGCCGCCGGCCAGAAGCATGACCACCGTGTCCGTCATGTGATCGACTCCCCCGACCCGTAGACGCTCCGGTGGAAATTCTCCGGCGAAAACCGGGGCGCGATCACGCAATTCCGCCCGATCCGGACGCCCGCGGGCACGTGGGCCCGCCGCCCGATCAGGGAGATACCCGTGCGGAGAAGGTGGGGATGAACGCGGTTCGGCGTCATGTCGTTCCCCTCTCCGATCCGGGCGTTCCCTTCGATGACGGTCCTCTCGTCGGCGATCACGCGGTCGAGCACCGCCCCCGGTCCGACCCGCACGTCGGGAAAGAGGATCGAATCGCGCACCACCGCCCCTTCGGCGACGCGGCATCCCGGGAAGAGGATGCTGCGGGTCACCTCGCCGCACACGACCGACCCGACGGCGATCCGCGCGTCCGACACGCGGGAGCCGGCCCGAACGATCGACGGGGGGCGGTCGCGCAGGCCCCAGTCGTCGAGATTGGTCCGGACCTCCCAACCGTCGAGATCGACCGCCGGCTCGCCGCCGAGGATGTCCATGTTGCACCGCCAGTACTCGTCCACGGTCCGGCTGTACCCCCAGTAGCCCCGGTAACGGTAGCCGTACGCCCGGTACCGGCCGAGCATCCCGGGAATGATGTCCCGGCCGAACTCCCAGGACCGGCCGGACCGGGCGTTCTCGGTGACCAGGCGGAGGAGCAGGTCCGGGCGGAAGAGGTAAACCGTCATCGACGCCCAGCCGGGCCCGGAAGCGGGGGGTTTCTCCACGTACTCGACGAGCCGCCCGCCCACGTCCCCGTCCTCGCCGTCGATCCGCCCGATCCCGAACCGGTGGGCCTGGTCCGCGCCGACTTCGACGAAAACGGCGGTCATGTCCGCCTTCTTCTCGGTGTGGTATCGGACGAGGGGGCGGTAGTCCATGGAGTAGACATGGTCGCCCGAGAGCACGAGCACCAGGTCCGGCCGGTGATGCTCGAGAAACTCGAGGTTCTGATAGACCGCGTCCGCCGTCCCCCGGTACCAGTCCGTCGCCTGCGCCCCCTTCTGGGGGGGGAGCATGTCCGTCCCCCGGTCCCGGCCGACCAGGTCCCACGAACTGCCGATTCCGATGTGCCGGATGAGCGAGTAAGAGCGGTATTGGGAGAGAATGCCGACCCGCTCAATGCCGGAGCGCATCAGGTTGCTGAGGGCGAAATCGATGAACCGGTAGGTCCCCCCGAAGGGGAGGGCCGATTTCGGCCGCTCCAGTGTGAGCACCGACAGTTCGTCGACCCGCCCGCCGGCGAGGATGAGCGCGGCGACTTTGCACATGACCGGCTGCCTCGAGGAAAAGAGACCTTCACGCGACGAAACTACCCCGGGGATGGTACCAGAAACGAGGAGTCCGCGTCCCCCCGGCACGGGGGGGAGGACGGCCGCCGGTTTTCCTCTCGCCAGATTGGCACTCTCTCCGGCGGGGGCCCGGATATTCTGACCGGGTCTCGATACGAGGGGAGGGGGGAGAGGGAAGGGGCCTGGTCCGTTCTCGTTGGAGGGCCGCAGGTTGCGAAGACCTCTTCTACGGGGCGGACGTTTGGCACAGCGGATGCAACCTCCTCGACCCGCAGGGCAGGGCCGAGTGTGGCCCGGATCTCTCACACGCCTCCTGCCCGGGGCGTCCGGAACGGCGCGACCCGCCGCCGGCCCCGCCGCCCCCGGGTCCCGGCCCCCGATACCCTCGAGAAATCGCACCAAGGGAGTCCGGCGGACCGCTTCAGAGGGGGCGGGTATTCGGGGTATTCCCGCATCGCCTCGGGGGGTTCAGGCGCCGCCCGACGCGCCGGGCATCGGCATCGAAGGATGGGGCATCCCGTCCGGAAGCGGGCCGGACGACAGGAGGGTTCCGAAATGCGGGATTGGGTGCTGGAACGGGCGTCTCTCCCGTCACTCATGGTGGGCTTCGAGCGCGCCGCCCCCTTCCCGGAGGTGGAGTTTGTCTGAGCGCCTTCTCGTGATAGGCTTCGGAAGCCCGATGCGAAGCGACGACGGGGTCGGCCTCGCCGCGATCGAGGAGTTGAAGCGCCGAGGGTACGAACGCCCCGGTGTCGATCTTGTCGACGGAGGAGTGAGAGGGGTGAACCTCCTCGCCATGCTGGAGGGATACGACCGGGCGATCGTCCTGGACGCCGCCCTCGCGAGGAAAGGAGCGGTCGGCGACGTGCAGGTGGTGGACCTGGAAGAGGCCCGTTTTCTCCTCCGGCCCAGGGTGTCCCTTCACAATCTCGATCTCGGCACGACGTTCGAGCTTGCCCGGGCGCTCGACATCGACCTTCCCCCCGTGGAATTCGTTCTCATGGGGGTGAGCGAGATCGGTCCGGGCGAAGGCCTCTCCCCCGAAGTCCAGGCGGCCCTTCCGGGCATGGTCGAGGCCGCGGCCCGGAGAATCAATGGCTTTTCGAACCGGATCGGCCGCGCCGACGCGGCGATGTGAGGGACCGAGACGGATCCCGAGTTCGCGGGGAGAAAGATGCACGAGGCGGGCGTGGCGCGGTCGATCCTGGACATCGTGGAGCGGACCGCCGCCGATTACCCGGGGGCGGAGGTCCGGGCGGTCCACGTCTCGGTCGGAGCCCTCGCCCACATCGACGACGACGCCCTCCGATTCGCCTTCGACGCCCTCAAGCCGGAAACGGCGGCCGGGGGCGTGGAGCTCCGGATCGAGAGGAAGCGGCTCACCGGCGCCTGCCGGGAGTGCGGGGAGGGTTTCGAGACGGACTCCCTCGAAACCCCCTGCCCCGGCTGCGGCGGGGGTGCCGTGGATTGGGGGGGCGAGCATGAAACTCACGTGATCGCCGTCGACGTGGTGGAAGACGATCCGGGGCCCGATTCTGGTACAATGAAGGGCCTCGGAGAGGATCGCTGATGGAGAAGAGAACGACGGTCCGCGTCATGGAGCGGATCCACAAGGTCAACGACGTGATCGCCGGCGACAACCGCGAGGATTTCCGCCGCCGCAACCTCGCCGTGATCAACCTCCTCGGGTCGCCCGGCTGCGGAAAGACCACGCTCATCGCCGCCACCGCGGACCGCTTCAAGGAGCGGAAGATCGCGGTCGTGGAGGGGGACGTGGCGGGGAGCGTCGATGCCGAGCTTCTCGCCGCGAAGGGCCTTCCCGCGATCCAGATCAACACGGGCGGCGGCTGCCACCTGGACGCCGGCATGGTCCGGCAGGCGATGGCCGAGCTCTCCCCGGAAAAGGGGGCGCTCGTGTTCATCGAAAACGTGGGCAACCTGATCTGCACGGCCGGCTACGATCTCGGCGAGGAGATCCGGGTCCTCGCCCTCAGCACCCCGGAAGGCGACGATAAATCGTACAAGTACCCGGGCATCTTCACGGGAGCCGAGGTGCTGGTCATCACCAAAGTCGACGTCGCGGCCTATGTCGGTTTCGACGCCGAGGCGTTCAAGGAGCGGGCCCGCTCGCTCAACCCCGGCCTCGTCGTCTTCGAGGTCTCCGCCCGGAACGGAGAGGGCATGGACGCTTGGTGCGATTGGCTGGCCGCCCGAACGCGGGAGTGAACGCCATGCGAATGAACGCCACTTATCTGCAGAGATTCCTCTCCGACGCCGCCCGAAGAGGGAAGCGGTCGGAGATCCGCGAACTCTTGAAGCTGATCGCCAAACCCGAGGTGATCAGTCTCGCCGGAGGGCTGCCCGCGCCGAGCACTTTCCCGATCGAGGAGATCGCCGACATGATGGGGGACGTGCTCCGCCGGTTCGGCGCGGACGCGTTCCAGTACGGGCCGACGGAAGGGGACATCGGGCTCCGGGAGGAGCTGATCAAGCTGATGGCGCTGGACGACCTGCCCGGGCTCCAGCTCGATCAGATCCTCGTCACCAGCGCCAGCCAGCAGGGGCTCGATCTCGCGGCCCGGGTCTTCCTCGCGCCGGGGGATACGGTGGTCGTCGGGCTGCCGAGTTATCTCGGCGCCCTCGGGGCGTTCACGGCGGCGGGGGCCAAGATGACCGGCATCCCCCTCGACGACGACGGCATGCCGCCGGACAAATTGGAGGAGCGGCTCGTGACGCTCCGCCGCCAGGGCGTGCGTCCGAAGATGATCTATCTCGTTCCCGACTTCCAGAATCCGGCGGGGGTGACGTTGACCGAACCGAGGCGCAGAGAAATCCTCTCCATCGCCGCCGAGTTCGACCTGCTCGTGCTCGAAGACAGTCCGTACCGCCAGCTCCGCTACGTGGGGAAGCATGTTCCGAGCATGAAGAGCCTCGACCGGGACGGCCGGGTCTTCTCGCTCTTCACGTTCAGCAAGATCCTCTTCCCGGGGCTCCGGCTCGGATGGCTCGTGGCGGACCCGGAGATCGTCAGCCGCTTCGTGGTGGCGAAACAGCCGGTCGACCTTTGCACGAGCGCCCTCAGCCAGCTCCTGGCGCGGGAGTATCTGAAGACCGGGCGCCTCCCCTCCCAGATCGAGCGGACCAAGGAGCACTACAAGGAGAAGCGGGAGGCGTTTCTCGCCGCCCTGGACGGGCACATCGACCCCGCCTGGGGCGTCCGGTACACGCGGCCCGAGGGGGGGCTCTTCAGTTGGATGACCCTGCCCGAAGGCCTGGGGGCGCGGGACCTCCTCGAGTTGGCCCTCGCCGAGAACGTCGCCTTCGTCGTCGGAAGCGCCTTCTACTGCGACGGGGGGGGGAAGAACACCCTCCGCCTGAACTTCAGCTATCCCTCCGTGGAGCAGCTCCGGGCCGGCGTGGAACGCATCGCCCGGGCGATCGAGAAGATGATCCGGGAATCGGCCGGGAAGACCCCGGCGGTTCCGGCGGACGATCCGGCCCGGCTGCCCGTGGAGCAGAGCGGGAAGTCCCTGGAACAGCTCTCGTGGAACCTCGGCCTCTCGGAAGTGGTCGAGTAGAGACCCAAGGAGCCATGATATGAACCGATGCCCGCACTGCAGCCATCAGGTGAGAGACCCGGCCCGCTTCTGCGAGAACTGCGGCGCCATCCTCCAGCGCAACGACCCGGCCTACCAGCTCGCGTACGCACACCGGCTGGAGATGGATGGGCGGTTCACCGAATCGATCGGCGAGTACGAGAAGCTGATCGACCGGGGAGGCCCGGCGGACCAGCTCCCGGCGATCCGGAAGCATCTGGGCAACCTCCATTTCCGGATGGGCCATCTCCGGCGGGCGAAAGAGCACCTTCAGGCGGCGTGCGACGCCGATCCGGGGAACGGGGCGTTCTGGCACGATCTCGGCGTGGTCGCCTATCACGGCGCCGAGTTCGACGACTCCATCGCCGCGTTCCAGGAGGCCCTCGTCCGGGACCCGGACCTGCTGCTCGCCTACTTCTGGCTGGGAAACGCCCTCTATCACCGGGGGCGGAACGACGAGGCGATCGAGGCGTTCCGGGAACTGCTCGACCGCTATCCGAACTTCATGGTCGGCCATTTCCACCTCGGCGTGCTCCACGCCCGGCGGGGGAACATCGAGGAGGCGGAATCCCACTTCCGCCGGGTGCTTCAGAAGAACCCGGAGGCGGCGGCCGCCCAATTCTACGTCGGCCCGGACCCGTCCTAGCCCGTCACCATCGACACGAGGGAATTCGACCGGCCCGCGCCGGACTCGAGAACCGCCGCGCCGTTCGGGAGAAAGACGAATGAAGCCGATCGGAATCCGAAGAGAGACGAAGAACCGCTGGGAGCGGCGCGTGCCCCTCACGCCCGAGGTGGTGGCCGGGCTGGTGAAGGAGGGCGTGCCGGTCCTCGTCGAGCCCTCGGAGATCCGGATCTTTCCGGACGGGGAGTACGCGAAGGCGGGGGCGACATTGACGAAGAACCTCTCTCCGTGCGGGGTGGTCTTCGGCGTAAAGGAGATTCCCGAGGACCGGTTCCTCGAGGGCCAGGGGTACGTCTTCTTCTCCCACACCATCAAGGGGCAGAGCTACAACATGGCGATGCTCCGGAGAATGATGGACCTCCGGTGTCATCTGATCGACTACGAGCGGATCGTCGACGAGAAGGGGCGGCGGCTCGTGCTCTTCGGCTACCACGCCGGCCTCTCCGGGATGATCGAAACGCTCCGGGCCGTCGGCCTCCGCCTGAAGGCGGACGGCTTCGACACGCCCCTCGCCGGGATCAAGCAGCCCCGGGAGTACGACTCCCTCGGGGAGGCGAAGAAGGCGATCGCCGCCGCGGGAGAGCGGATCCGCGCGGGGGAGTGGCCCGGCGAACTCCGCCCCTACGTGATCGGTTTCGCCGGGTACGGAAACGTTTCCCGGGGGGCCCAGGAGATCTTCGAGCTGCTTCGCCCTTCGGAGGTGAAGCCGGCGGGCCTCGCCGCGGCTTACTCCGCGCCGCCGGCCGCCGCGGGTCCCTTCGTCAAGGTCGTCTTCTACGAGAAGGACATGGTGGTCCCCCTGAAGGAGGGGGCCGAGTTCGCCCTCCAGGACTACTACGACCATCCCGAGAACTACCGGGGCATCTTCGAGCGGTACCTGCCCCACCTGTCGGTGCTCGTCTCCGCGATCTTCTGGACCGATCGCTACCCGCGGCTCGTGACGAAGAAGTGGCTGAAGGAGGCGTGGGCCTCCGGCGCGCCGCGGCTCCGGGTGATCGGCGATATCGCGTGCGACCTGGACGGGGCGATCGAGTGCACCTACTTGGCGACGGAGCCGGGGACACCGAATTACGTTTACGAGCCGGCCGCGGACCGTCACGTGGACGGTGTGGTCGGGGAGGGGCCGGTGATCATGGCCGTCGACATCCTCCCCGCCGAGCTGCCCCGGGAGGCGTCCGAGGCGTTCAGCGAGGCGCTCGCGCCCTTCGTGCGCTCCATCGCCGAGGCCGATTTCGGGGCGGACCCACGCGAATTGGATATCCCGGGACCGATCAGGAACGCCCTGATCGTGCATCGGGGCGAGTTGACCGAGGAGTACCATTACCTGACCGACCACGTCGGCCGGGAATGACCACCGACCGGAGACACGGCAAGCATCGAGGAAGAGAGTGATGAAGAAAGTTCTGGTGTTGGGAGCGGGCTTGGTTTCGAAACCTCTCGTGCACTATTTGCTCGACAACGGGTTCGAGGTGATCTGCGCGAGCCGGACCGTCTCGAAAGCGGAAGCCCCTGGTGAAGGGGAAAGGGCACGGCGTCGCGAAGAAGCTCGACCTCGCCGACCCGGGCGCCCTGGAGCGCCTGATCCCCGATTCGGATCTGGTGATCAGCCTGGTCCCGTACACGTTCCACGTGCAGGTGGCGGAGCTCTGCATCAAGTACGAGAAGATCTTCGTCTCCACGTCGTACGTGAGCCCGGCCATGAAGGCTCTGGACGGCAAGGCGAAGGCGGCGGGTCTCATGGTGCTGAACGAGATCGGCCTCGACCCGGGCATCGACCACATGTCGGCGATGCGGGTCTTCACGGACGTCCGCGGTCGCGGGGGTAAGATCAAGAGCTTCATGTCGTACTGCGGCGGGCTGCCGGCGCCGGAGGCGAACGACAATCCGTATGGGTACAAGTTCTCCTGGTCGCCGAAGGGCGTGCTGATGGCCGGGAAGAACAGCGCCTGTTACCGGAAGGACGGGGCCCGGAAGGACATCCCGTCGGAGGGGCTCTTCCTCGATCGCTGGCCCCTCTCGGTACCGGAAGGGGGCGACTTCGAGGCGTACCCGAACCGGGACTCGATCAGCTACATCGACATCTACGACCTGAAATACGCGGACACGGTGGTTCGCGCGACGCTCCGGAATCCTGGTTGGTGCGAGACGCTGAAGGCGCTCGTCGACCTCGGCGTGCTCGGGTCGGATGAAATCGACATGAAGGGCCTCACCTACGGCGGGATGATCGACAAACTCGCCCCCGGCGGCGGCGGGCGGAAGGAACGGGTGGCGAAGAAGGTCGGGATCGCGCCCGATTCGACGGCGATGAAGAACATCGAGTGGCTCGGGCTCTTCGCGGACGAGGCGATCCCTCTGAAGAAGGGGGGCGTCATCGACGTGATGACCCACCGGATGCTCGAGAAGATGTCGTACGCGCCGGGAGAGCGGGACATGATCGTCCTGCACCACGAGTTCCTCGCGGAGTTCCCGGGCGGGAAGAAGGAGAGGATCACCTCGACCTTGATCGACTGCGGGATCCCGAAGGGCGACTCGGCGATGTCCCGCACCGTGGGCCTCCCCGCGGCGGTGGCCTCCCGGCTCCTGCTCGAGGGGAAGATCAAGGCGAAGGGCGTTCACATCCCGGTGCTCCCCGAAATCTACGAGCCCGTGCTCGTGGAGCTCGAGCGGCTCGGCATCCGCTGCGAGGAGAAGACCGAAGTCATCTCGTAGCGTTGCTCGCCATTGGTTCTATCGGCTCGGGCGGAAAGCCGCCCGGGCCTTCTTGCATCAGAGCATGGTGCTTAGAACTCATTTCAAAGCCCCTTCCTGCTGCGGGCGGCTGCAGGGACGGCCCGCTTCGTCCTCGGGCGAGAATGTCCTGGGCGGCCCTCCAGGGCCGTCTCCGGGCATGGCATTTCTGGGGACACAATACCGAATTCGGAATTCGGTATTGTGTCCCCCTCCGGACAGTGTCCCCCTCCGGACAGAGCCTCCGGCGGAATGCGGGGGACATGAACTCGTTTCGTGTCCCCCGTATTTCCGGCCGGCCATCTCGGTCATTCCAAGGTGCAGAGGAGGAGACCGAGGACAATAGGACTTCGGGCTCTTCCGACAGGCGATGACATCTCCCGCCCCGATCCGTTAACATACGTGCAACCGTTACCGAGGAGGCCCCGTGTTCCAATCACCGATCGCCGTCATCACGCTCCTCGCCGCCCTGACGACGTTCATGTTCTGGATCGAGGCGCGTACGAAGTGGAAGCTCTTCCAGTACGCGCCGCCCCTGCTGTTCATCTACGCGATTCCGGTGATTCTCTCCAACACGGGGGTGATCCCGACGAAGAGCCCGATCTACACCGGGATGCGGGACTATGCCCTTCCGATGTTCCTCACGCTGATGCTGCTCACCCTCGATGTCAGGAAGGCGATTCGGGTGATGGGCCGGGGGGTCTTCGTGATGCTCATCGGGAGCCTCGGCGTCGTGATCGGCGCGCCGATCGCCTACTTCGTCGTGAAGGGAGGGCTCGCGCCCGACGCGTGGAAGGGGTTCGGCGCCCTCGCGGGGAGTTGGATCGGCGGCACGGGGAACCTGGCGGCCGTGGCGGGCGCCCTCGACGCCGGCGGGGAGGAGGTGGGCCTCGCGGTCCTCGCCGACAACCTGGTCTACGTGATCTGGCTCCCCATCATGCTCTCGTCGAAGAACTGGGCGAACCGGTTCAACCGGATGACGGGCGTCCGGCCGGACCGGCTCGAGCGGATGGAGGCGGCGGCGAAGGAGATCGAGGGGGAGGAGAGGACGGCAGGGATGCGGGACATCCTATTGCTTCTCACTCTCGGTTTCGCCGTGACGTGGATCGCCAAGTCCCTCGCGGCGGTGATCCCCGAGCGTCCCCCGGTCCTCTCGAGCGGCACCTGGGAGGTGCTCCTCATCACCTCGTTCGGCATCCTGCTCTCGTTCACGCCTGCCCGGCGGGTCGCGGGGAGCCAGCCCCTCGCGATGGCGATGGTCTATCTCTTCGTGGCGTCCATGGGCGCCCGGGCGGAGCTGTCGGGGCTCCGGCAGGCCCCCTGGTTCGTGGCGGGGGCCTTCATCTGGATCTTCAGTCACGGCGGTTTCATCCTCGCCGCGGCGAAGGTGTTCAAGGTGGACGTGCACACGGCGGCGATCGCGTCGGCGGCGAACATCGGCGGAATCGCGTCGGCGCCGATCGTGGCGGCGTACCACCGGAAGGCGCTGGTCCCGGTGTCGATCTTGATGGCGCTCATCGGCTACGCGGTCGGGAACTACCTCGCGATCGTGACGGCGCAGCTCTGCTATATCGTGGGGAGGTAGGAATCGATGGGGATTCGAGGGCCCTCGGGGATTCTTCAGCAGGACACGGCTCCGGATGCTCGGAAATGCGGGTCGATTTCGCGAGGCGCATGGACGGGTCCTGACCGCTCCTGTCCGTTGCGATGCTCGGCAGTCGCGCATACGATTTCCGTATGCGCTTCGCGTGAACCGCGCCGTCCGTCTCAGGTCTTATGGCGAGGATCGGGGTCTGGCGCTTGGTGCCTGCGCTTCTCACGGACCCCTGTCGCGGCCACCCGCCCATGGTCACGAAAGATCAGCAAGGACTGCCGATCGGGGAGAGACGGGATAGTACGTACAATTGTCATCCCCGCGCAGGCGGAGATCCAGGGAATCCTATTCCTGTTTGCCCTTCTTGCCGGACCTGTCTGTGGCCGTTCGGATCGCGAGGCAGGAGGGGGGAATCATGTCCGCCCATCCGGGCGTGTGATCGCCCGGGCCGTCCGTGCCGCGCTCGCTCCTTTGCCATTGATCCACGCACCTGCTTAATGTATGATTCTCACGTACCCACGCCCCGGAGATTCGCCCGCCCTCTCTTTCGGAGGTGCCCATGCGTCTCGCTGCCGCTCTCTTCGCACTTGTTCTCTCGCTCCTTCTCGCCGCGTTGGCCTTCGCGGAGTTCAACGTCGAACTCGACCTGAACGGAAACGTCGGTGATGGACCCGATCTCATCGAAGTCATGGTGAGCGACTACATCACAGGCGATCTCTGGATCCTCGGAGACGAGCCGATTTACGGTGTCGATTGGGGAATCTGTAATTACGACGGTGCTCTCGAGTTTCAGGGGGTCGAGTATGTGCTCCCCCTGGAGTGGCTGTCGACGCCTCCCGTTCCGGGGGAGTGCGTCCTGCTCTCCGCGTGGCATTCCGATTACACCGGTACGGAAAAGGAGAGCTGGGGGAGCGTGAAGCGGCGTTTCCGTGACGGAGGAAGCCCTCACAAGACGCCTCCTCCCGAGCCGATCACTCCGCCGGCCCTCGTGGCGACGCTCGTCTATCACGCCGCCGTGGATGATGCGATCGCCGGCATCACGCTGGGAACGTCCACGGTGACCGACATCGATATGCAGCAAATACACGTCGCGAACGAGAATACTCTGCTGGGAACGGTGCATATCGGCTTCGGGTCTCCTCCCAAGACGAATTACCGCGCGATCCGGGGCATGTTCCGGTAAGAATCGGTCCTCTTACCGAGCGCGTTGCTTTGGCAATGAGCGGGGGAGTGGTTCCGCCCGAGCCCTTCGATACGGACCTTCTGTCCTACTCAGGACAGGCCTCCGGCGGAATGCGGGGGACATGAACTCGTTTCGTGTCCCCCGTATTCCTCGGCGAAGCTGCTCCCCGTCCCGCCGTCCCCTGGGGCACACTCCAGCCGGAATCTACCCCCTCCGCACCACATCCGCCGCCAGTCCCGCGCCGATCAGCCATCCGGCTCCGAATAGGAACCAGGGGAACGACTCGGGCACGCCGCCGGCCGTCGCGACGGCATGGTTCGCCATGAAGGAATAGAGGAGGAGGGCGAGGGAGAGGAGGCCGAGGATCCAATGAACCCGGCCGACCGTGATCGGCCGTCCCCGGCGCTCCCGGAATGCGATTCCGACGCCCGCGGCGATGATCAGCGCCGAGACGAGCACCGGCGAGAGAACGGGCCCCGTCCAAGGCAGGGGAAGGAGAAAGAGGATGTCCCAGGTCATGATCGACTCGGGCCAGCCGAGGGTGAGAACGAGGCCGAGGTAGAAGGCGATGTCCCAGAGGCCGAAGAGAAATGCGAAGTGGCCGAACCGCTCCCACCTCGTCCGCCCCGCGAGCCAGGCCGCGGTCCCGAGCATCACGATCGTCGCCGCCTCCCGCCCGAGTTCCACGGCCCAAAGGTCCGGCATGAACGGCGTCAGGGGGAACCCGAACCCATCGGGATAGTAGATCCTCCGGAGATACACCACCACCGCCGCCTCCAGATACCCGAAGGCGATCCCGAACAGGGCGAGGGGGAGGTAGGGGGGGCGCGATTCCGATCGATATGTCGGATCCATGGATCCCCCTCCGAGGGACTCGCCCATCGGTTACGGAAGATCACCGCACCCGCGGAGAATATGAAAGACCGGCGTAGGTCGCGGCTCGGGGCGGGATTCGTCGCGAGGCCTTGGCTCCCGCCACGAGAGCCGATCGTGCTCGATGTTCACTCGAGTTTCATTCCCTCGTTCCGCAACGGGGGCCGGCGGTCTAAACCGTTTTCGTCGCGAGGTTCCCGAGCGTGAAGCCGAGAGCGGGCCTTGGACGAGGAGCTCCCGGAGGAGTAGCCGTAGCTACTTCGAGGTAGCGACGAAGGAAAGACCCGTCTCGCAGGCCGCGATCGGGAACCGCAGCGGGAAACGGTTTCGACCGCCGGCCTACCGGCGATCCGGGAAGAGCTCCGACGCTTCTCTCACCGAATCGTAGTCCCCGCTCTCGGCGTCGACCAGGTAGTCGACCTGGTAGAGGTCGGTGAGGAGTTGCTGGCCCTTCTTGTCGTTCCCCATCTCGAGCAGAGCCTTCAGGATCTCGCTCGCGATCTTCGGGTTCCCGTCGATGAAGATCTTGGAGCCCGTGACCGTGTCGCCCGGAATCGGCTTGGTGTAGAAGATGGGTTTCAATAGACGGCGCTCGTTGGCGTTCAGATACTGGGTCCAGGCGCCCTTCTTCCCTTCCGTGTCGTTGGCAAAGACCGCTCCCGCGTCGACCGTGCCTCCCACCACCGCCTTTACCAGTTCGTCGTAGCCGCCGATGAACGAGCTGGTCACGAAATACTCGTCCGGATCGATTCCCTGGGCGTGGATCGCCGCCTTCGTGAAGATGTACCCGGCCGTGCTCGACGGGTAGGTCCATCCCATGCGCTTCCCCTTCAGGTCGTCGAGGGACTCGATCCCGCTGTCCCGGCGGACCACGATCGCCCCCCAGTAGAACGGGTTCGCCCCGCGCACCGACTTCAGCATGACCCGGGCGTTCCCCTTCCTCTCCGCATTCACGAAGCTGAGCGGCGAGAGCCAGGCGAAATGGATCTCGTTCGCCGTGATCCCCTCGACGATGTCGTCGTAGTCCTTGCTCACCACGGGCTCGACCTTGTAGCCGGTGCGGGCCATGAGATACTGGCAAAACTCGTCGGCGAGAATCGAGAGCTGCTCCCGGTTGTGGGAGGGATAGAATCCGAACTTGATCGTCGGCTTCTTGTCGGCGGCGATGGCGGAGAAGAAGAGACCGGAAACAAGAGCGGCGATCACGAGGGCCCGAATCGTTCGCATGACTACCTCCTAGCCGAGGGTTCCAGGGTCATCATAGACCGTTCGCCCGCCTCCGGCAAGGAGGAATGGGACCGAACCCGCCACCGGATACCGATGGAATCAGGCACCGGATCAAAGGCGGCGGATCTACCGGAGGAGCTGGATCTTTCGAGTTTCAGTGCCTCCCGCGCCGCCGAGCCGGACGAAGTAGACCCCGCTCGGCGCCGGGCGGTCCCGGTCGTCCGCGCCGTCCCAGACGAGGCGGTGCTCGCCGGCGGGAAGGGCCCCCGCGAACAGGGTGCGGACGAGGGCGCCGTTCACTCCGTAAATGCGGAGCGCCACGGGACCCTCCGCCGGAAGGGCGAAGGGGATCGTCGTGCTCGGGTTGAACGGGTTCGGCCGGTTCGCGCCGAGGACGAGCCGGGCGAGGGGGGCCCCGGAAGGCGTCCCCGTGGCGATCTCGGACGATTCGTCGAGGAGCCAGTCGTCGGGATCGAAGACGACCGCCGACGGGGCGGCGCCCACGGTGAAAGAGAAGGAACCGGCCGGCCCGTCGACCCAAGCGGTCACCGTCGTGTCGCCGCCGGCGGTCTCTATCCGGAAGTCGACGGGCATCGTGTAGATCGGCCCGACGGTCTGCACCTGCCGGGTCTCGACATCGACCCGCCAGCTCCCCGGTCCGGTCTCCTCGGCGGTCCAGCCCCAGTCGAAGACCGGGTGGCCCCCCGCGTAGATCCACTCGTCGAAGAACCAGTCCAGGTCGCCGCCGTAGACCGCTTCGCAGACGTCACGGAAGTCCGTGGTAAAGGCCGTGCCGTAGGCGAAGTCGTCCAGGTACGTGTTCATGGCCGCGAAGAAGAGGCCGTCCCCCATCACCCGCCGGAGCATGTGAAGCGCCACGCCCCCCTTCTCGTAGGAGACCGTCCCCCAGAGCTCGTCGGGATCGTAGATCGGATAGTCGAGATTGGCGGCGTTCAGGAGGTAGGGCCTCATCAGGCTCATGGTGACGTAGTCGTGATACGCCTCGTCGCCGTACCCCGCCTCCCGCCAGAGGGCCTCGCAGTACGACGCGAATCCCTCCGAGAGCCAGACGTCCCGAAAGTCGCCGTAGGTGACGCAGTCCCCGAACCACATGTGGGAGAGTTCGTGGGAGAGAATGTCGTCGTAGGTCGAGTCGCCCGTCATCAGGGTCCGGGCGTGGAAGACGCAGGTCTGGTGCTCCATGTCGCCGAGGGGCGTGGTGACGAAGGAGAATTTGTCCCCCGGGTACGGGTAAGGCCCGAAGAGGTTCTCGAACGCGTCCATCATGAGATGAACGTTGGCGAAAGTCCCCGCCGTGAGATGGCTCATGGTGTTGTGCACGTAGTACACGATCCGGGTGTCGAAGCTGTCCGGCACGGCGGTGTACTTGGCGATGGAGAGGGCCATGAGATAGGTCGTGATCGGATGCTCCTCCCTCCAGTGCCACTCCTTGGTCCCCTGGACGGAATCGACGATCACCGTGTCGAGGTAGCCGTTCGCGACGGCGGTCTTCACGAGAGACGTGGTGGCGATGATGTCGCACGTCACCTTGTCGCACGGCTGGTCGACCGAGGGGAACCAGTACCGCCCCATCGACGGGGGATCCGTGTAGAGGCCGATCCCCATGCTGAAGTCGGTGATCGGGAAGGGGTAGATCCAGAACCCGCCGAACCCGCCCCCCCCCACGTTGTCCGGAACGCCGCCGTAGGCGATCTCGACCACCGCCGTGTCGCCGAGCGGGAGAGGGGAGTCGAGGGTGACGAGGAGGGTGTCCCCCGCGTGGGTGAAGGCGAGGGGCGCCCCGTCTCGGGTGACGGCGCTCACCGTGAGGGCCCGGAAGTCGAGCCGGATTCCGCCGAGCCCCTCCTTCAGGCTGCGAAAAGTCAGAAACGCGTCGCCCTCCAGCGTGCCTCCCCCGTGATCGACGGAAATGTGCAGCTCGTAGTGGATCATATCGAGCGAATCGGGGCACTCCGTGGGAAGGGTGAAAGAGCCGCCACCGCCGCGCAGCTCGGCGAGCCGGGCGGGCAGGCGCCCCGCCGATCCCGTTTCGGGTCCGGCGACGATCCGGTCGGCGGGGCGGAGGGGGGCCTCTTCGGCGAAAGCGGCGTTCACCGCGAGAAGGAAAGCGAATGCGAGAAGAGCGCGTCCCATGGGGGGCTCCTTTCCCGAAGCGGTTCGTGAAGTCGGCAAAGACACACCTATTATATCACGTCCGGGCCCCTTCAAGCGGCGGGCCCCGAAAGGGGCAAGGAACGTGCGATTGCGATCGGATCGCCGCGGGGGACGCCTATCGGGCCGGTGACCCTGCCGTCCGTCCGAATCGGCTCTTGAGGTGAAGACCCCGTTCCCGTATTCTCCCCCCATGGCTCCGGCCCGGGGCGTCCCCGGATGCTCCGCCCCGCCGGGCGACCCGGGAGAACCGATGAAGGAATCGAAAGACCAATCTCCGGTGGCGGAGGGGACCCGCCCGAAGGCCCTGCCCCGCCGCCGCGAGATCGACGTCCGCCATCAGTGGAACCTCCGGGACATCTACGACGACGCCGACTCGTGGGAACGGGATTTCACCGCCCTCACCGGCCTGATCGACGAACTGAAATCGTACCGTGACCGCCTCGGCGAGTCGGCCGGAACCCTGCTCGATTGCCTCCGCCTCCGGGACAGGCTGGGCGAGACTATTCTCCGGCTCTACGTCTACGCCCACCTCTGGCGGGACGAGGACACGGCGAATATCGAAGCCCAGGCCCTCTCCGAGCGGATCGCCCGCATCCAGACCCGGGCCCACGAAGCCGGTTCCTTTTTCTCCCCCGAGATCCTCGCACTCCCCGACGGGAAGCTGGACGGTTTCCTCGAGGAGAGCGAGGACCTCCGGGTCTACCGGCACGCCCTCGAAGACATCGTTCGCACCCGGACGCACACCCTTTCCCCGCCGGAGGAGAAGATCCTCGCCCTCGCCGGCAACGTGACCTCGACGGCGCGGAACATCTTCCACATGTTGAACAACGCGGACATCCGGTTCCCCGCGATCCGGGACGAGGAGGGGAACGAAGTCGAGGTGACCAAGGGAAGGTTCTCTCGCTTCATGGAATCCACGGATCGGCGCGTGCGCGCGGACGCCTACGAAGCCCTTCTCGGATCTTACCGCAAGTCGATCAACACCTTCGCCGCCGCCCTCGCGGGGAGCGTGACCCGGGACCTGTTCTACGCCCGGGCCCGCGGGTACGACTCGTGTCTCTCGGCGGCCCTCGACGGCGACAACATTCCCGCGGAAGTGTTCGAATCGACGATCGGCGCCGTGGGAAGGCACGCCGGGTCCCTTCGCCGGTACCTCGACGTCCGCAAGCGGATCCTCGGCTACGACGAGCTCAGGCCGTACGATCTCTTCGTGCCCCTCTTCCCCGAAAGCCGGGAGGAGACCCCCTACGAGGAAGCCGTCGGGATCATCCGGAAAGGGCTCGCCCCCCTCGGGCCGGAATACGGGGAGGTGCTCGGCCGGGCGTTTCGGGAGCGCTGGATCGACGTCCACGAAAACGAGGGGAAGCGGAGCGGCGCCTACAGCTGGGGCGTGTACGGAGTCCATCCCTACGTGCTCCTGAACTACCAGGAGACTTTGGACGACGTTTTCACCATCGCCCACGAGCTGGGCCACTCACTTCACACCTACTACTCGACCCGGACCCAGCCGTACATCTACTCGGACTACTCGATCTTCACCGCCGAGGTCGCCTCCACCACGAATGAAGCCCTCCTGATGCACCACCTTCTCGAGAAGACGGCGGACCGGGCGAGGAAGCTCTATCTCCTGAACCACTGGCTCGACCAGATCCGGGGGACCGTCTTCACCCAAGTGCTCTTCGCCGACTTCGAGCGGCGGATCCACCGGATCGCCGAAGAGGACGAACCGCTCACGGCCGATGTCTTCGGGAACGTCTTCCTGGAAGTTTACGACGGGTTCTACGGGGACCGGGTGGCCCGGGGGGAGAACCAGAAGATCTACTGGGCCCGGGTGCCTCACTTTTACAACGCCTTCTACGTCTACCAGTACGCGACGGGCTACGCGGCGGCCACCGCCCTCTCCCAGCGGATCCTGACGGACGGGGGGGATGCGCTCGAGGCGTATCTCGGCTTCCTGAAGGCGGGAAGCTCCAGGTACCCGATCGAGATCCTCGAGGACGCCGGCGTCGACATGACCGGTCCCGGGCCGATCACGGAGACGGTGCGTCTCTTCGACCGCCTTCTGGACGAGCTGGAGTCGCTCCTGGACGGATGATCGGGATCTCGCCCGCCGCCTACGGCTCCTGTTCCGTCGTGTTGAATGTGTAAGACCTGACCACGTTGTTCGCGTCGAAGCGGACCACCAGATCGGTCGTCGAATCGTCGCCGATGAGACGGTACTTGTACCTGCCGTAGGTCCAGGTGGGGAGGCCGTCCTCGATTCCGGTTCGCCAGGGATCCCCGAACATGGCCCGGACTTCCTCGCTCGTCGTCTTTCCGATCTCGATTCCGGGGACCTGGTCGGCGGGGAACTTGTGACCCACCGTGGCGCATCCCGCGAGGATGATCGCGAGGAAGACCCCGGCGATC
Organism: Candidatus Eiseniibacteriota bacterium; assembly: GCA_043809585.1. Taxonomy (GTDB): domain Bacteria; phylum Orphanbacterota; class Orphanbacteria; order Orphanbacterales; family Orphanbacteraceae; genus JBDROZ01. Next base: position 36,127 of record JBDROZ010000115.1, on the reverse strand, counting down.
TGCGGTGCGATTCTCTTCATGGGTGGAAACTCCTTTCCTTCTCGGCGCGCCGTGGGGCGGCCGAGTCCAGAGGCCGAGTCGGATCGTACCCGGAAGGGGGGCGCCGCTCAAGGGGCGGGAACCGTGATCTCGCAGAATAGGCTCGATCCGTCGATTTCGCGGATCACCGGAACGAGTCCGAGGCTTTCCGCGAGGCGGCGGAATTCGGCGGGCCCGACCGTTTCCGCCCGGAAACCGTCCTCGCAGACGATGACACCCTCCCCCGTCGCTTCTTCGTCGATCGGTCCGAGAAGGCCCGCCGCGGCCTGGGCCCGGAACCACTCGAGCCGATCCTCCCAGAACGCTTCGGCGTAGCTCGAGAAAAGGACCCGGCCGCCGGGCCGCGTGACCCGCACGGCCGCCGCGACGAGTTCCCGGCGGTCGACGCGGAAGGCAGAGACCCCGTTCTGGGCGCAGAAGGTGAGATCGAAAACGCCGTCCCGGAATCCGGGGCGGCGGGCGTCGGCCCGGAGGAGGCGGAGGCCGGAGTCGCCGACGTACGATCTCGCCATGGCGAGGCTGGTGGCCGAAGTGTCGAGCCCGTGGAGCCTGCGTCCCCGGGCGCGGAGATCCCGGAGCATCCGCCCGTAGCCGCACCCGAGTTCGAGCACCGGCCCGGCCCCGGCCGCCCGCTCGCGCACATGGGCCGTTTCCGCCGCCAGATAGTCTCGGGTCCGCGGAGGGGCGATGTCGTAGCACGCCGCAAGCCTCTCGGCGGCGAGTTTCTCTTCGTAGTAGCCGCTCAAGAATCGCGGCCCTCCTCTTCCGGAAGGCGGAAGCGCCGGTTGAAGCCGATTCCCCAGAGGATCGTGGCGATGCCGTAGCCCGCGAGCGCATAGGTGAAGGAGAGACGGATCCCCTCGGAGAGGCCCATGCTGACCTGCATGGCGAGGTTCATGGTGACGAGGTAGAACGCCATCGTCGCCGAGGCGAACCAGAACACATGGCGGATGACGGTGTTTCGCGTTGCCTGTTGCCGCTCCCGGGTCATCCAGTACTCGCGCCGGGGGATGTGGATGAAGTAGGGGGGGACCCGCTGCACGAAGAAGCCGAGACCGACGAAAAACGCAAAGGCCAGGACGAGGACGACGACGTAGGTCGCGATGAAGACATCCTTGGGGGACCAGCGGTCCGGCCGCCCGTCCGGACCGTAATGGGACGCCACCCGGTCGGGGAGGAGGGGGCCGTAGGCGGCGATCTGTATCACTCCCGCGATGAAGAGCAGGAGAAAAACGCCGAACGAGATCGAGACGATCTTCACACCCATTCGCCTTTCCGGGGCGCCGCCCCTCGACTTCTCGATACCCTTTTCGCGGCCCCCTGTCCAGGAGAACGGGAATTCAGAATCGGAGGGAGAGGCAGGTGAGGCCCCCGTCCATCTTCTGGAACTCGGACACGTCCACGACGATCACGTCCATGCCCGTTCCTTCGAGGAGAGCCCGGGTTCGGGGGAATCCGGCCGGCACGAGAAGGCGTCCGTTCACCTCGAGCGAGTTGGCCGCGTACTTCTCGTCGCCGGGCACGGTGATCCGTTCAACCCCCCGAAACTCCTCCCGGCCGGCGAAGGAGGGGGTAACGAGAAGGCGCCCGCCGCCGATCCGGTTCACATCCGACTTGAGATGAAGCCCGCCGGCGAGGGGGACCGGCTTCCATATTCCTCCCTCCCTTTCGATCGCCCGGCCGAGCGCGGCGGCCCCCGCCTCGTTCGTGCGCGTCGAGATCCCGACGAACCAGCGGTCCCCCGCGCGAAGCACGTCGCCGCCGTCGAGAGTCCCGGGGGCTTCGATGGCCTCCACCGGGCGGTGACGGGCGAGGGTTTCCCGGGTCGCCCTCTCTTCCCCGCGGCGGGAGGGGGCCCCCGGACGGGCGAGAACGACGGAAGCGTCCAGGAAGACGGCCGTGTCCTCCACGAAACACGAGTCGGGATACGCCTCGAGAGGAGGAAGCACGTCGACGGCCAGCCCGCACGATCGGAGGGCTTCGACGTACGCCTCGTGCTGCTCCCGGGCTCTCCCGGCGTCCGGCATTCCGAGTCCGGCGGTGGTGATCCCCTTCGCGAAGGACTCGGGGGGGCGCCTCACGATCGCGCGGGTGATCGGTTCGCTCATCCCGCCCCGCTCCACTCCCCCGCGCCGTAGAGGAAGAACTCCCCCGTCGTCCGGACCTTCACGTTCCACCCGAGATCGCTGAGACGCCCCTCGAGCGTCGCCGGATCGTGGAAGATCTTCACTATCCGGTATTCCCGGCCGTCGTCCAGGCGCCGCCCGCGGATCGGATTCTCCGGGTCCCCGAGATCGTGGTCGACCGCCGTGGAGAGGGGCGTCGGGAGGGAGTCGACGAAGAAGACCCGGGCGCCCGGCGCCGCCCGCCCCGCGAGGCGCCGCCAGAAAGCGCCGAACCGGTCGTCAGGAACGTGGGAGAGCCAGAAGCCGAGGAATAGGAAGTCGAACTCTTCGTCCGGCTCCCACGAGAAGAGGTCGGCCCGGACGAAACGGACGGACCGGACGCGCGCGCCGCCGAGCCGGTCCCGGCAGAGGCCGATCATCTCCCGCGACGCGTCGACGGCGGTCATCGACTCCGCGAAAAGGTGGAGGACCTCCGTCCAGAGGCCGGTGCCGCAGGCGAGCTCCAGCACCCGCCCGGAGGGAGCGAACGACTCGAGGGCCCGGCGGGCCGCCGCGATCTCGTCGAACCAGCGCCGGTTCGCCCCTTCGCCCCGGTCGTACCGTCCCCGGCGGAGCCACCAGTCGTCGTACTCCGGCGCCCGGGCCCGGTAGTAGTCGATCTGTTCCCCCGCGATGTCGTCCGGGACCCGATCACTCACCGCTCCACCGGTCCTTTCTCGCGTGGATCCTCGCGCTCCCCCCCGTGAGGACGCCGAAGCAGCCGACGAGGGAGATCGCGTACGGGTACCATCGGGGTTGGCGGGCTACCTCCGCGGCCTCGGTCGGTCCGATTTGAGTGATATCCCCCTCGAAGCCCGGCCGCTCCTCGGGCGGGACCTGGAAGTAGGCCGACATCAGGCCGAGGACGAGGACGATTCCGGCGAGGACCCGCACCGCCCCCCCCGACGGGGTCTTCGAGATCCGGGCGGAGACGAACCCGCCGAGCAGGGCGCCGAGGAATCCGGTGAAGAGGGCGACCGCCATCCAGCCGATGGAGACGTCGACGGACCCCCCCCGGAACGCGAATCCCGGGCCGAGGGCCATCCAGGAGAGGGAGAGGGCGAGCATGACCCAGAGGGCCATCACGGAGTATCCGGCGATGACGGCGGCGATCGATCGAATCATGTCTCCTATCCTCCGGGGGGGGCGTCGTCGTTTCGGGATTTCTGGATCCGGTGCACGAGACACGCCGTCCACCGGCGGGGGAGGAATCGGGTGGCCGTCACGGAGAGGCGGTTCACTCCCCCCGAAACCACGAGACGTTTCCCCCGGTCCATGGCCTCCACGGCGCGCCGCGCCGCATCCTCCGGTGCGGCCGGCCGGGCGAGGCGAATCCATCCCCCCCGGCCCATGCCCGCCCGCTCCTGGAAGCCGGTGCGCACCGGCCCGGGGCAGAAAGCGGTCGCCGTGACCCCCGTTCCCCGGAGCTCTTCGTCCAGAGATTCGGAGAAGTGGACGACGAACGCCTTCGACGCGTAGTACACCGCCAGAAGCGGACCCGGCGGAAACGCCGCCGTGGAGCCGAGGTTCAGGATCCGGCCCCGCTTCCGCTCGATCATGGCCGGAAGGAAGAGCCGGGTCAGGTGGGCGAGGGCTTCCACGTTCAGCCTGATCATGGCGAGGGCCTTCTCCGCCGGCGTCTCGACGAAGGGTCCCCACGAGGCGATGCCCGCGTTGTTGACCAGGATGCCGGGCGAGAGTCCGAGATCGGCGACGCGGCGCCGGAGCCTCTCTGCGGCGTCGCGCTCCGTGAGATCGACGGCGACGGCGTGGGCGGGGACGCCGTGCCGCTCCGCGAGGGAAGCGGCTTCCGCGGTGAGCGCTCCTTCATCCCGGGCGGCGAGGACCACCTCGTGCCCTCGCTCCGCCAGGATTCCGGCGATCTCCCTGCCGATGCCCCGGGAGGCGCCGGTCACGAGGGCGGCCTCGCGCCCGGTCCGGTCCCCCCCGCCGGCTACGAGAGTCCCTTTCCGGCGAGGAAGGGGGCGTATTTCTGGTCGATCTTGCGGATGTGATTCAGCAGCCAGTCTTGGAGGAATGCGATCATCTCGGGGGCGATCTCCTTCCCGTGGTCCTCGACGCGCCGGTGAAAATCGAGGAGCCTGCCGACGAACGCCTTGTGCTCCTTCTTGTGGGCGTCCCCCTCCGGGTAGCCGTGCTCGTCGAACAGGTTTTCCTCGGTCCGGAAGTGCTCCTGCACGTAGTCGAAGAGCCCCGTCAGCGTTTCGTTGACCGCCTCCTCCTCCCACACCTGGTTCACCGAAGCGTCGAGGTCGTTGATCATGTCGATCAGCCTCCGGTGCTGGTCGTCGATCCTCTTCACGCCGACGCTCAGGGAGTTGTCCCATTGTATGTACGCCATTCGAAACCTCCCGATCCGGTGCCGCTCGGGTCCGGCACGGCCGCCAGCGGACCCATCCCCATCGTAGTCGCCGGGGGGGAAGGAATCAAGGGAGAGGAAGCGGAGCGGGCGGGGGAGGAATCACGGACTGTTCGGGCCCTCGGGGGCTTTTCCGGCAGGACACGGCGAGTACGGGCAGGGCCTGGCCGCTCCTGTCCGCTGCGATGCTCGCCAGTCGCACGCCCGTCATCCGTGTTCCGTACCACGTGAACCGCGCGTCTCGAACTCGGTGATGCAGAAGGAACCGGGATCTGGTGCTTGGTGGCTGCGCGTCTCGCGGACTCCTGTCGCGGCCACCCGCCCGTGGTTATGTGTGATCAGCAAGGACTGCCGGCCGGAAGGCACCCTCCGTCCTGCGAAAGGGGCAAGGATGACGCCCGCCCACCCGTGAGAGGGAGAAGAAGCGTCCGCCCACTTGGGTCCTACGGGTTCCTCACCAATCTTACCGCGCTTAGAACTTCGGAGCGAGCGGGGGACTGGTTCCGCCCGAACCTCCGGCTCGGAAGTCGCCAGTCTGACCTCAGCGGTACCTGTCCCCCTCCGGACGGGTATCGCCCGCGAGCACGACCATTCCGGGGTGCAGAGGAGGAGTCCGGGGAAGCCTGTCACTTTGGAATGAGCTCGTGTCTCCTCCCCCTACCGGAGCAGCACCAGCTTCTTCGTCTCTTCCGCGCCGCCGGCGCGCATCCGCGTGAAATAGATCCCGGAGGCGACCTCCCGCCCCGCGTCGTTCGCGCCGTCCCAGACCACCCGGTGGGCGCCCGCGCTCCGGACGCCACGGACGAGCGACCGAACGGTCCGGCCGGAGACGTCGACGATCTCGATCTCCACCGGCCCGTCGTTCGCGAGGGTGTAGGCGATCGTCGTCACCGGGTTGAACGGATTCGGCGCGTTTCCGGCGAGGGCGGTCCGGAAGAAGGTGGTCCCCGCCGCCACGTCCGTGTCGATGGCGTTCACGGTGAGCCCCGTGATGTTGCTCCAGTACCCGAAGGTCCCCTGTTGGTCCCGGCCGCGCACCTGGTAAGAATAGTCGCCGTTCGTCCGCCCCGTGACCGGGTACGACTCGCCGGCGATGACGCTCGAGAGGGTGTCGGCGTTCGCGAAGAGCCGGACGTTCTCGATGTCGTCGATCTGGACGCCCCGGAGATAAGTCAGCTGGTCCGTCGAGTAGCGCCAGCGGACCTTCACGCTCTCCCCGGCGAGGGGGGAGAGGTCGAAGGCCATCCGGTAGAAGTTCCCGCTCGAGCTCCCGGTGATGCCGTTCCCGATGTTGTTGCCGTTCGGGTTGTAGTTCGTGGTGTAGCTCCCCGGCAGGGTGTTCCAGAACTTCCCGCCGTCCATGCTCGCCTCGACGTACCAGTAATCCCAGTCCGCCTCGAGACGCCACCACGCCCAGAACACGAGCGAATCGCCGGCCTGGGCTCCCAAGGGGTACTTCGATTCGAGAATCGCCGTGTACTGGTTCCCCGTGCCGGAGTAGAAGCCCCACTGGCCGGAGTGGAACTTCTCGTTGTTCCACGTCCACGTGTCGGTGTTCCAGTTCCCGATGCCCGCCTCGGCGCTGTCCAGGACGAACTCCTCGCCGGTCATCTCCAGGAGCTCGTAGGCGGCGATGGCCGTGTCGCCGTCCCCCCGGGTCCATTCGACCAGGTAGTTGCCGTCGTCGTCATCCGGAAGCGCGGCGAGGAGGGGGGCGCCCGGCCGATCGAGGGCGTACGGGTCGCCGGCGGCCCGGGCGACGAAGAGCATCGCCGGGAGCTGGTCGGCGAAATGGACGGGGATCATCGATTCGGGCGTGTCGAACTCGTCCCCGATCTCGGGCGTGAAGGAGAAGCACTTCGCCTTCGTCGAGTCGCCGTAGGCCCAGTCGTCCGAACTGCCGTTGGTCGAGTAGATCGTCCCCGAGTAGTAGTTCCCGTGATCGTACCCGTTCCCCGCGGCCATGCTGTCCCCCGCGGCGGCGAAGATCTCGTTGTCCGCCGTCGGGAGGGCGATGTAGCCCCACGGGTAGAGATACACCCGGCCGTAGCTGTGGAACGAGAGGGCCATGATGAAGGCGTTCGCCTGGAAGAGGCCCATGACCGCCTGGAGCTCCGGCTCCGAGCCGGCCGAAGGTCCGCGGTAGGTCTCGCTGCTCGTATAGGGGCTCGAGCCGATGTCGTCGTAGCCCCACGCGAAGGGGTAGTTCCGGTTCAGGTCGACCCCGTAGGTGCCGTCGCCGTTGTTCCGCCGGTTCTTCCGCCAGAAGGTGTCGCCGTTCACCACCCGCTGGTGGCCGTCCGGGTTGATCAGGGGCGCGATCCAGATCTCCCGGTCGTCGACGAGGGCGGTCACGTCCGGATCGACGCCGTAGTTGTCGAGGAGGTACTCCGCGAAGAGGAAAGGCATCTCGACGCTGATCACCTCCCGGGCGTGGTGGCATCCCATGAAGAGCACCTGCGGTTCTCCTTCGCTCACCCCGACGTTGTCGCTGATCTTGAGGGCGAGCAAATTCCGTCCCTCGTGGGAATCGCCGAAGTCGATCTTCTGGACGAGCGTCGGATAGAGGGCCGCGAGGCTGTCGAAGGCGGCGTCGATCTCGGCGTACGTGTGGTACTGGCCGAATTCGGCGGTCCCCCGGAGCTCTTCGAAGGAGGCGTTCAGGTCCTCCCGGAGGACCTCCACCGAGGTCGCCCGGGCCTCGATCTCGGCCCGCTCCGCCCGGTCGACGACGAGATCGACCCACTCTCCCGCCCGGTACGAGGCGATATCCCACGGCTCGCGCACGATCTGGCGGACGATGCCGCTCCCGTCCTCGTGCACCCGGAGGACGCCGTAGATCTCCTCCGCGGAGGCGCCGGGCAGGGCCAGGAAGAAGGTGGCGACGAGGGAGGTCAATGTCGTAAGAAAGAGATGGCGACCGGAACGGAACATGAAGACGCTCCTTTCGGAATTCGTTCGGGACGAACACGGTTTGCCGGGAGAGCGGGGTACGGATGCCCGGGGAGAGCGGGAACCCGATAGAACATAAGCTATTATACTCGATCTTCGCTTCCGGTTCCAGGGAAAGATCGGGCGCGCGACCGGGAGGGTCTCCCCGCCGGGGCGCCCCGCGGAGGGGGGAGGAGCGTATGGGATTCTTCGACTGGGTCCGCCGGGCCTTCGGCGGCGGGGATCTTCGCCCGGAGAAGAGGCCCGGAGAGCCGCCCGCCGAATCCGATGACGAGGACTCCCTCCCGGAAGCCTACGTGGTCACCGACGAACTCGACCTGCACGGCTTCTTCCCCGAGCAGGTTCCGGAGATGCTCGATGAGTTCCTCGAGAACGCCCGCCGACTCGGGATCGGGGAGGTCCGGATCGCCCACGGGAAGGGGAAGAGCGTCATGCGCCGCGTGGTTTGGGAGTTCCTCGAGGGGCACCCTCTCGTGGCCGCGTACCGGGAAGCGCCCCCCGGCCGGGGCGGATGGGGCGCGACGATCGTCCGGATCGCGCCGGAGGAGGAATCGGCCTGAGGGGCGCGGGTCGACGGTTCGGGGCCACGCCCCCCTTCCACGGATCAGGCCCCCTCTAGAAAGAGACGTGGACCCGGAGGTGGTAGCTCCCCACTTTGAAGGCGTCCGACAGGTCGTAGGAAACCCCGCCGATCTCGATCGAGTCCTCGGTCAGGTCGGTCAGAGCGAAGGAGTACCGGAACTCGGGGGTCACGCCGACGCCCACGATCGGCAGGGTGAACTCGATCCCCACGCCGACGTTGGCCGCCCACTGGGTGTCCTTGAAATTCCCCTCGAAGTCGTCGGAGGAGGTGACGTTGAAACGGATCTCGGGCCCGGCGAGCAGGTAGGGCTTCACGACCGGCGTGACGAGCCGGTACTGGAGGTCGATGGGGACGACGAAGAAGCGGACGTCGAAGTCGTCCTTCAGGGTGACGCCCTCGAGATTGTCGGAGAGGCCTTCGAAGAGGGGGCCGGCGTCGAGGTAGACGGCGCCCGCCCGGAGGCCGAGGGGGCCGAGGGCGGTCTTGGCGAAGACGCCGAAGTGCCACCCCGTCTTGTTGTCGTAGGTGGTCTTCGTGTCCTTCACATCCACGTCATCGAGGGAGGCGAAGTTCATGCCGACCGAGAGGCCCGTGTCGATGATGGCGCGGGCGCCCTGCGGGGCACCGAGAGAGACGAGAACGGCGGAGAGAAAAGCGAACAGTCCGATGCGGGTCATGACCGAATCCTCCGGAAGAAGAGCCATGGGCCGTTGGTTATCTTCTATCCCCAAGAATACCGGAACGGAGGGGAATTGGAACACATTCTTGGTGTAGTACCTATCTGGGCTCATCAGCTTTGGAGTGAGAGCGAAGCCCCTGGCGGGGCGGGGGGGCGGCTCCGGGAGGGATAGTGGGGCAGACTTGAACGCTCGTCGCACGGCGGGAGGTAACCCTCCCTTTCTCCGGGCTCGTAGAGGAGGCGTCGTGGAAGACGGCAACAACTCCCCGGTTATGCCCCCATCCCTCCCGGAGCCGCTCCCCCGCCCCGCCGTCCTCCGGCCTTTCGGAACCAGATACCCCTTCGCTTCGCTCCGGGAGAATCTGGTACCGAAAGGGGACCGAGCACGGCTGCTCCAAGGTGCAGTCGAGGAGTCCGAGGAAACTAGGCCTTTGCAATGAGCATGCCGCCCCCCGTAGAATCGGCCCGTGCCGGACGCCACTCACTTCCTAACGCCGAGGATCGCTTTTGAGAAAGCACTCCTTCATCGCCGTCGCGCTCGCCGCCGCGGCCTCCCTCACCTGCGGCGGTGATCCTGACCGCCGATCACGGCGAGCACCTCGAGCAGAAGCACATTATGGGGCATCAATGCTCTCTCTATCAGGCCCTCCTGAAGGTCCCCCTCATCGGAACATCTCGAATTGCTCCGCTCCCTCGGTTACGTATACGATGACGAACTCCCGGGGGAGATGGAGGATGATTGATCGGTACCGGCGTCCCGCCGGAGGCCGCGGAGGAGCGCGATGAAAGAGCCAGTCGATTTTTCCCGGTTTCTCGACCTCGACATGAGGGTGGGCCGCGTGGTCGGGGTGGAGGACGCGAATACGCGGAAGCCCCTCTACCGGGTGACGGTCGACTTCGGCGAGGAGATCGGGACCCGAACCTCCATCGCGGGCTACGCCGACTACCCGAAGGAAGCGTTGATGGGCAGGCTCGTCGTGGCGGTGCTGAACTTCCCGCCGAAGAAGATGGGCCCCGAGACGTCGGAGCTGTTCATCCTCGGCGCCGAAAACGCCGAGGGCCGGGCGGTCTACGTGACCGTGGAATCGGAGGTCCCCCTCGGACAGGTTGTCGTATAGCCCCCGCCGCGGCGCCGGCGTTCCCCATCCGCCGCGCTCGGGGCGGACCGGGAGGAGAGCGATGAGGATCGGGAAGATCGGAGCGTGGATGGCCGCCGCGGCCCTGATCTCGGCCGGATGCGGCGGGGGAGGGTCCCGCCCGAACGTGGTGGTGGTCACGATCGAGTCCCTCCGGGCCGATCATCTCGGCTGCTACGGCTACGACCTCCCCACCTCCCCCCATCTCGACCGGTTCGCGGCGGAGTCGATCCGTTTCGATCGGGCTTATTCCGTGACGAGCTGGACCCTCCCTTCCCACGCCGCCCTCCTGACCGGCATGTACCCGAGCGCCGTCCAGGTGACGGAGCCCCACCACAAGCTGAGCGACTCTTACGCTACCCTGGCCGAGACCCTCGCGGAGGAGGGGTACCACACGGCCGCCTTCGTCAGCGGCCCGTTTCTCAGGACCCCCTACAATCTGAATCAGGGATTCGCCCTCTACGACGACGGGCCGTCGGCGGTCACCCAGGAGACCGCCCACGGGGACGTGACGAACCCTTCCATGGAGCGGGCGGTGACCGCGTTCCTCCGCTCCCGCCCGGAGGAGCCCTTCTTTCTCTTCGCCTACTTCTGGGACGTCCACTACGACTTCATCCCGCCGCCGCCCTACGACACGATGTTCGTCACGGCGGACATGGAGCCCTTCGACGGTACGGGGTTCGAGTCGAACAACGAGATCCGTCCGGACATGAGCCCGGAGCGCTTCCGCTACTTGGTCTCCCAGTACGACGGAGAGATCCGTTCCACCGACGAGATGTTCGGCCGCCTCTTCGGCGTCCTCCGAGAGGAGGGGCTTTGGGAGAACACGGCGATCCTCGTCACCGCCGACCACGGAGAGGAGTTCTTCGAGCACGGGGCGAAGGGGCACAAACACAACCTTCACGTGGAGACGCTCCACGTCCCCCTCCTCTTCAAGCCCCCCGGCCTCTTCGAACCGGCGGTGGACGGGCGGGTCGCCTCCCTCATCGACGTGGCGCCGACGGTCCTCGGCCTGTGCGGCGTCCGCCCGCCCGAGGGGGTTGCCGGGCGGTCTCTCCTCGCGCCGGCGGAGGACGCCCCCCGGGAGCTCTTTTACGAGCTCTACCTGACCTACTACGGCTACGTGATCGGCGGCGGGTTCGCCGGGACCAAGACCTTCGACTCCTTCGCCCTCAGGAAGGGCGGACGGAAATACATCCGCCTTCCCATGAAGGGGGGAGAGAGGCTCTACGACGTCCTCGGGGACCCGGCGGAGAGACAGGATCTCTCGGACAGCCTCGCCGCCGAACTCCCCGATTTCCGGGCGAAGGTGGAGGAGTACATCGCGCGGGCGGAGGCGATCGCCGCGTCCCACGGCGCGGCGCCGGATGCGGCTCTCTCGGCGGAGGAGCGGGAACGGCTGGAAGCGCTCGGCTACATCCAGACCGTCCCCCGCGCCCCATGACCCCGGAGGGGAGGAACCCGATCGGGGACGGGAGAAAGGACCCGGTTCCCGGCGATTTGGAGCACGAGCTTCTTCTCGGCGAATCACGGGTGATCCGGCGCATCACCTGGGTCGGGGCGGCGATCAACGTCGTTCTCAGCCTCGCGAAGCTCGCGGTGGGAGCGGCGGCCGGTTCCATCGCCCTCGTGGCGGACGGCGTTCATTCCCTCTCCGACCTCGCCACCGATCTGGTGGTGGTCGTCGCCACCCGCCTCGGAGTCCGTCCCGCCGACGAGGACCACCCGTGGGGCCACGGCAAGTACGAGACCCTCGGTGCCGTCGTGGTCGCCCTCGCCGTCATCGTCGCCGGGGCCGAAATCGGCTGGACCGCCCTCGCCGCCCTCCGCCGGGGGGAAGAGGGCTTCCCCGGGGGGATCGTCCTGATCGTCGCCGCCGTTTCGGTCGTGTCGAAGGAGTGGCTCTACCGGGCGACCGCGACGATCGCGAAACGAACCCGGAGCCGGGCGCTCATGGCCAACGCCTGGCACCACCGCACCGATTCCCTCTCGTCGGTCGTGGTTCTCCTCGGCGGTCTCTTCTCCGTGGCCGGGCAGGGGCACGCCGACCAGGTGGCGGGGATCGTGGTGGGCCTCATGGTCGCCCTGACCGGAATCAGATTCGGGCGGGAGGCCCTCGGCGAGCTGGTGGAGGGCTCGGCGGGGGGCGACGTGGACCTGGAGATCCAGCGGGTGCTCGAGGGGGAGCTCATGATCATGGGGTGGCACGCTCTCCGGGCGCGCCGGGTGGGGCGGAAGATCTTCGTGGACCTTCACGTCGTGGTCAGTCCGGACATGACCGTGGCCGACGCCGACCGGCTCGCCCACCGGATCGAGGGGGAGGTCTGCCGGGCCCTCGACTCCCCTTGCAACGTGATGGTCCACGTCGACCCGGTCCGGGAGGAGTGCCCCTGATCGGCCGCCCTTGACTTGTCGCGGCCGCGAGTCTAGCCTTGAGGGTCGAACTTCGGGGTTCACCGAGAACGGCGCATTTCGGCGCGCGGCCGTCTCCGAGGCGGCCGTTCTTCTATTGAAAGGAAGCGATCATGTCCAGAAAACAAGCGCGGATCCCCTCCTGCCTGCTCGTCCTGGCCCTCGCCCTCTTCGGGTGCGGCGGCAAGGGAGGCGGCGAGACGTCGGAGGGGGGGGAGGTCCGGACGGGCGATCTCGGCGCGGCGGTGGTCACCGTGAACGGGCAACCAATCACCGGGGGCGCTCTCGAGGACGAGGTGGCACGCCTCTTCCGCCAGTTCGGCGGCCAGGCGCCGCCCTCCCAGGTGGAGCAGATGAAGGACGCCCTCACCCAACAGGCCCGGGACAACCTGGTGAACAAGATCCTGCTCACCGAGGCGGCGAACGCCCAGGGGGTCGAGATCAGCGACGACGAGCTGAACGGCATTCTCCAGACCTTCCGGGGACGGCTCGGCGACGAGCAGGCGTACCGGGACTACCTGACGAGGCTCGGGCTCACGGAGGACGAGTTCCTCTCGGAAGCGCGGAACGACATGCGCATCGAGAAGCTCCTGAACGGATACGCCGACGCGGCGAACGCCCCGGCGGCGGAGGAAGTGGCCGCGTTCTACGAGGAGAACCCGGACCAGTTCCGCCAGGAGGAGCAGGTTCGGGCGAGCCACATCCTCCTTCTGTTCGAGGAAGGGGACGACGACGCGACGAAGTCGGAAAAGCGCGCGCGGATCGGGAAGATTCACGACGACGTGATGGGCGGGGCCGATTTCGCCGCGATGGCGACGGAGCACTCCGGATGCCCGAGCGCCGCGAGCGGCGGGGATCTCGGCTGGTTCGGCCGGGGCCGGATGGTCGGGCCCTTCGAGGAGGCGGCGTTCGCTCTCCAGATCGGGCAGGTGAGCGATGTGGTGGAGACCCAGTTCGGCTATCACGTGATCAAGGTGACGGATCGGAAGAACGCCCAGGCCGTTCCCTTCGAAGAGGTGAAGGGGCAAATCGAAGAGGAGCTCCTCCGCCAGAACCGCCGGGCCCTGATCGACGAGTACATCTCGACGCTCCAGGAAAAGGCGGATATCGTCTACGCCGAGCCGCCGACCGACGCCGGGTAGCCCGCGAGAGACATCGCCCGAAGAACGAGGGGCCCCTTCGACGAATGCCGTCGGAGGGGCCTTTTCTGGTCTTATGATTACGACAACGCCGGGAGGGCCTCCTCCGGATCCAAGGTGGCGGCGATCCGGAACTCCACGGACGTCCGACACAAGAATCAAGCACGCAGTTTTGTGCATAATCCAGGTTAAGGCTAGTCGTCGAGGTAGCCGAGAGCCTCCAGGCGCCGCCGGGTGATCGGGTCGAGGCTCGGCGCGCGGCTTTCGGAGGCGTTCCGGCCCGCTTCCTGAATGGCCCGATGGAGCCGGGCGAGGAGCGAGTCGGTGGCCGGCCCGTGGCCGAACAAGTCCACCCGCTCCGAGGGGTCCCCGCCGACGTCGAAGAGGCTCACGACCCGATCGCCCGTCCCCGAGAACGCTTCGATGAGCTTCGCCCCGTTCGGGGTGAGCAGGGCGAAGGCCCTGGCTTCGGTCCCCACCCAGATTTCGGAGAAGGACTCGGTCACGGACGTCTCGTCCGTCTCTCCCATGAGGACGGGCACGAGGCTCCGGCCGACGAAGGGGCCGGGAGTCTCGATTTCGGCGAGCTCGGTGACGGTCGGCCCGATGTCCACGAGTCTCGCGAACGAGGAGATCCGCCGGGGCGCAATCCCCTCCCCGACGATGACCAGAGGGACCCGGATCACTTCTTCGAAGACCGATCTCCCGTGCCCCCATCCGTCGTGTTCTCCGAATTCCTCGCCGTGATCGGCCGTGAGGACCACCCACGTCTCGCCGAGGAGCCGGCGGTCCCGGAGGCCCCCCACGATGCTCTCCATGACCCGGTCGGCGGCGAGAATGTCGTCGTCGTAACGGTCGACCATGAGAATGCGGTCGTTCTCGGGAACGCGGGGATGCCGTGAAAACGGATGGATCCCGCGGATTCCGGGGAAGGGGAGGCGCGACTCTCCCTCGGCGCCGAATACGCCGGTCCCTTCGTACGGGTCGTGGGGCTCCATGATCTGGATATGGGCGAAGAACGGGTCGCCGGGTTCTTCGTCGACCCAGCGGAGGAAGGCCTCCGCGAGCTCGCCCCCGCGAATCCAGTCTCTTCGGAGTTCGGGGCGCCACAGGAGTTCATAGGCGCGGACGAACAGGGGGGTCGCGGCGAGGCCGGGGACGCGGCCGACGGTCTGTTTCATGTAGAAGGGGAGGAGGTACAGGTCCGGGATCAACGCCGTCGGCGGTGTGCGGACGCGGGAGAATCCGGGGCCGAAGCCGAAGGCGGGACTCACCGTCGGGTTTCCCGAGAACAGCCCGGTCCGGTATCCGTGCTTCCGGAACAGATCCGGGAGCGACTCGATCTCGGGATTGAGCGCGCTGGATTTCGTCTTCGCGCCGTGGCCCGACGGATACCGCGAAGTGAGAATCGAAGCCGTGGAGGGGAGTGTCCAGGAAGAGGGAGCGTAAGCCCGTTCAAAGACAACGCCATTCGCCGCGAGGCGGTCGAGGTTCGGGGTCGTCTCCCGGTAATACCCTCCGGGGCCCGTGTGATCGAACCGAAGTGTATCGAAGACGACGAGCAGGATGTTCGCCCGGCCCGTAGCGGAGGCCACCGGGACGGGTCGGGCGACATTCGTCCGATCGGAGAGATGCGGGACGGGGAGCGAGACGAGGAGAACCACGAGAAGAAGAGCGAGTGATCGTCCCGGGCGGGGGAGGAGGGCGCGCCGGATCAGGAGGTACACGATCGAGGCCAGCGGGACCACGAGCAGGAGGGCCGCGCCGAACGCGATCGTGGACCAGGGTCGTCCCCGGTCGACGCGGGCGTAAGGGGCGATCACCGCATACAGGGTGAGGGAAAGGGCCAGGCCGGCGAGGGCCGCGATGCCCATCCGGGCGGTCCTTTCCTTGTTCCCCATCCACCTGCCGGCTCCGAGGAGAAGAGCGGCGAGCAGGGCGCCGAAGAGAAGCCAGAAAAGGGCGTAGAGAAGCAGGGCTCCGGGAAGGACGGCGAGGACGCCGTTACCGTTGCCCCGAGCGAAATCGACCGCCGACTCCGCTACCGCCAGGGCGAGGCCGATCCAGGGCGCGACGGCGAGCACCGCGAGGGGGGCGCCTCTCGTCTTCGTCTCGTGAGTCGGATTCATGGCTTCATTATAGGCCCGCACCGGCTCCGAAGGAAGGCTCTCACCGTCCGGAAGACGATCTTGACCTTTGTGAAAGATCAAGGCTAATTGGACGGCCCGGATCGCCCCGTGATTGGATCTCGACAGGGATGATACTCTCGGTATGGAATCCTTATCCCCGAGGAGGCGCCGTGTCCCGTCTCGTCTGGCTCCCCGGTCACGAAGTGCTCGTCCCCGAAATCGTTCGCGCCGAAAACTGCCGCCTGTTCGACGGGGCCGGAAATCGTTATGTCGACCTCGAGTCGGGCGTCTGGTGCGCGTCCATCGGCCACGGCCACCCGCGGATCGTCCGGGTTCTCGCCGAACAGGCTGCCCGCGTCGCCCACTCCGGGTTCAACTACTCGAGCGCCCTCACCGAGGAGGCGGCGGGCGAGATCCTCTCCCTCCTCGGTTTCGATGGAGGGCGGTGCGTCTTCCTCTGCTCCGGGAGCGAGGCGGTCGAGTACGGCGTTCGGGTCGCCCAGTCGGTCCTCGAGAAGCCGCTCCTTCTCACCATGACCGACTCCTACTTCGGCGCCTACGGCTCGGCGAACCGTAAGGACGAGACCGAGTGGTTCCTCTACGATTGGCTGGCCTGCCCGGAGTGCGGCGGCCCTTGCGGCGGGGAGTGCGGGCGGTTCGGCGCCGTCCCCTTCGACCGGATCGGCGGATTTCTTTTCGAGCCGGGGAGCTCCTCGGGTCTCGTCCGCTTCCCGCCCGAGGAACTGATCCGGGGAATCGTCGATCGGGTCCACGAGGGAGGCGGTCTCGTTCTCGTGAACGAGGTGACCACCGGCGTCGGCCGGACCGGCGAGTG
This sequence comes from Candidatus Eiseniibacteriota bacterium, assembly GCA_043809585.1. Classification (GTDB taxonomy): domain Bacteria; phylum Orphanbacterota; class Orphanbacteria; order Orphanbacterales; family Orphanbacteraceae; genus JBDROZ01. The sequence goes on along the minus strand of JBDROZ010000115.1, from coordinate 19,678 downwards.
GTTCGGGTTCCGTCACTACGGAATCACCCCGGACGTCGTCGCTCTCGGCAAAGGGATCGGGAACGGATATCCGGTCAGCGTCTCCGCCTTCGCGCCCGGCGTGATCGAGCGGCTCGAGGGCGCGCCCGTGAAGTACGCTCAGTCCCACCAGAACGATCCCTTGGGCGCGGCGGTGGCCCGGGAGGTCCTCCGGGTGATCGACGAGGAAGGGCTCGTGGAGCGGGGGGCGGAGCTCGGCGCTCTTCTCATGAAGGATCTCGAGGAAGTCCGTTCACGGAACGGCCGAATACGCGCGGTCCGCGGCCGGGGCCTCATGATCGCCGTCGAGTTCGAGGACGACCCCGAGACGACCTTCACGATCGCCGCGCACCGGGAACTCGCCCGCCGGGGGTTCCTCGTCGGCCGCCGGGCGGGCTTCCCCGTCTTCCGTATCGATCCGGCCCTCACGGTGGAACGGGCGGATCTGGAGGCGTTCCTCGGCGTTTTCGAGGATGTGGTCGGATCCGTGGGCCGGTGAGGCTACTCCTCGATCGGCGGGGCGGCGCACGCATCCCCGCCCCCGACAAAGAGCCGCTGGAAGATGATCTTCCATCTTCCCGTGCCGGCCGACGAATCCGGAGAGAAGACGTACAGGGCCGAATCGTCCGTGACGGTGAAGGTGTCCTCGGTTCCCGCGATCCAAAAGGAAACGTGGAAGTCCCGGACCATGACCTCCTGGAATCCGGCCGACGCGGGATAGCCGTCCACATGCGACGGGCGCGGCGGATCGCAGGAGACGGAGTAGTCGACCCACCCGGAAGCGCCCAAGATCCCCCCCGTGCTCTCCATCTCCTTCTCGAAGTCGCTCTTCGAACCCGCGTTCCAGCATTCCTGTTCGGAGGGGAAGCGGATCTCGAACCGGGGGTCGAACTGTTCGCGATAGAGATCGATGTCCCGCGAAGCATGGGCGAGGGCGATGTTCTCCATCACCTCGATCGGTGTGGCGCCGGGTCGGGGCGTATCGATCCCGTCCGACGAGACCCGCACCGGCTCCGGCCGCTTGCCGCACCCGGCGGCGACGAGAAGGAGAGCGAACATCGCGATCGTGCTTACCCGTGTCATGCCGGCCCCTCCCGGTGGAATGGGTTCCCCTGAAATCTCTCGATTCAAAGAATATCACGCCCACTCCGGCGGTGCGCCCGCCGTGATCCCGAAGAGGAATGCGCCGAGGAGCGTCACCGTCAGAAAGATGAGAACGATGCCCGCGAGGTTCATCACGATCCCCGCCTTCACCATCGCCTGAATCGGAACCCGTCTCGACCCGAAGACGATCGCGTTCGGAGGCGTCGCGACGGGGAGCATGAACGCGCACGACGCGGAGAGCGTCGCCGGGATCATGAGAAGGAGCGGGTGGACCCTCAGGGTCGCGGACGCGGAGGCGAGGATCGGCAGGATGATCTGGGTCGTCGCCGTGTTCGACGTCACTTCGGTCAGGAAGGTGAGGAGCGTGGACGTCGCCAGTACGAGAATGTGCGGGGAGGTCCCTTCGAGGCCGAGGAACCGCCGGCCGAGCCACTCGGTCAATTCCGAGGCCTGGAAACCGGAGGCGAGGGCGAATCCGCCGCCGAAGAGAATCAGGATCCCCCACGGCAGCCGCCGGGCCGTCGTCCAGTCCATGAGGCGGCCCGCCCCCCGGCGCGCCGGGATCAGGAAGAGAACCACCGCCGCCGACATCGCCACCGTCGCGTCGTCCACCCCCGTGACGCCGAGCCGGGACGCCCACCCCCGGAGGACCGTGCCGCCGAGGGGGATGTCGGCCCGAAAGATCCAGAGGAGCGCGGTCAGGACGAAAACCACGAGCACGCTCTTCTCCTCCCGTTCCATCGGCCCGAGTTCCCGCCGTTCCCTCGAGAGCTCGCTCCGCACCCCGCCCATCGCCCCGCCGCCGACCGGGAAGATCACCCGCGTCAGGAGCGCCCACGCCGTCACGAGGAAGACCGCCGCGAGGGGGAAGGCCATGGCGAACCAGATCGAGAAGCTGATCTCCGGCGCGTCCGGGTAGGAGATCGCGAAGATCCGTGTGAAGGCGAGATTGGGGGGCGTGCCGATCAGCGTCGCCGTCCCGCCTATGCTCGCCGCGTAGGCGATGGAGATCATGAGCACCAGGGCGAATCGATCCGACCGCTTCGGGTCCTCCAGCTCCGGACCGAGCCGGTTGATGACCGAGAGCCCGATCGGGAGCATCAACATGGCCGTCGCCGTGTTCGAGATCCACATGGAGAGGAAGGCCGTGGCGATCATGAAGCCGAGCACCAGAAGGCGCGGCTTCACGCCGATCACCCGGAGAACGTTCAGGGCGATCCGGCGGTGGAGCCCCCACTTCTCGATGGCGAGGGCGAGGATGAAGCCGCCCATGAAGAGAAAGATGCTCGAGTTCATGTAGTTCGGCGCCACGTCCTTCGAGGCCTCGATGCCGAGGAGCGGGAAGAGGGGGACGGGGAGGAGGGCGGTCACCGGAATCGGCACCGCCTCGGTGATCCACCAGGTGGCCATGAGAAGAGTGACGGCCAGCATCCGCCCGAGGGCCGGCCGTTCCGGGTCCGGATCGAGAAAGAGGAACAGGAAGAAGAGGGCGAGGCCGAGCCAGAAGCCGATTCGATTGCGAAGAGTGAATTCGACGGGCGGCCGCTGTTCGCTCATGGGTCTCCGTGCCTCGCGATGGTCTTTGATGATTATTGCATATTGAGGGGAAAGGGAATCACTCCGAAGTTCAATGCTCCGCGGACTCCTCTTCTGCACCCTGGAGCAGTTGTGCTCGTGCTGGAGTAGCCGGCAGGGCGGGGGACACGGTCTCGGGAGGGATCGGGTCATAACCGGGGAGCTGTTGGCGGTCTGCGCAACGCTACCCGTACGAGCCCGGAGAAAGGGAGGGTCTGATCCCGCAGCACGACGAGCGTCCCAGTCTAACCCGTATCCCTCCCTCGACCGATCCCCCGCCCCGCCGATGATCGTGGCCGGCCGGAGGCCTGTCCTGAGTAGGACCGAAGGTCCGTATCGAAGGGCTCGGGCGGAACCAGTCCCCCACGAGCCCGCACTGACTGGATTCCTCGGACCCCTCCCTTTTCCCCCCCCTTGCCCCGGCCGATGATGGTGGTGTAGCTTTGGCGCACGGAGGATCCGATGGGACTGTACAAGACCTTCGCCCACAAGGTGGCCTGGCCGGTGGGGGAGAAGCTCGCGGGGCTCCCCGTGCGGAAGCGCCTCGAGTTCCTTCTCGAGACGGAGCGGTGGCCCCGGGAGAAGCTCGAGGCCTACCGGAACGAGCGGTTCCGGGCGGTCGTGAATCACGCCGCCGAGACGGTCCCCTTCTACCGGAAACTGTGGGCGGACCACGGCGTCACGGTCGGCCAGATTCAGAACGTCGCCGACGCGCCGAAGCTTCCCCCGGTCAGCAAGGACATGCTCCGCGCCGCCGGCGGCGAGGTCCTCTCCCGCGCCTTTTCCCGGGAAGAGGTCATTCGGAAGACGAGCAGCGGCTCCACCGGGGAACCGTTCCGCTACTATCTTTCCAAGCGGGAGAAGGCGATTTTCTGGGCGAATCTGATCCGGAACTGGGGATGGGCCGGCTACGAGCTCGGCGATAAAATCACCCTCTGCACCATCGGTTCCTTGAAGAGCGTGCTCCGCCATCCGGCCGTGGCGTGGATCGAGCTCGGCGTCCTTCGCCAGCAGTTCGTCGGCATCCAGGACCTCGGGCGGGACGTGCTCGGCGAGAAGCTCGAGCGGATCCGGAAGTTCGGCCCCAAGGTGATGCGGGGCTACGCGTCGTCCCTCTATCATCTCGCCAAGGGCGCCCTCGAAACGGGCCCGCGGTTCTCCGTCCCTTCGGTGGTGAGCACGAGCGAAACCCTGACCGGTCACATGCGGGAGACCATCGTCTCCGCCTTCGACACGACGGTCTACGACCAGTACGGCGCCGAGGGGATGATCATCTCCTCCGAGTGCGACGCCCAGGCGGGGATGCATGTGAACGAGGAGTGCGTGTTTCTCGAGATCGTCGACGATAAGACCCACCAGCCCGCCGACCGGGGCGAGGTCGTGCTGACGAACCTCGAGGGGTACGCCTACCCCTTCATCCGTTACCGGGTGATGGACGTGGCGGCGAAAGGGGAGACCGCCGCGTGCCCCTGCGGGCGAACCCTGGCGCGCCTCGGTCCCTTCGAAGGGCGGGTGGTCGACTTCTTCCCCCTCGCCAACGGCCGCTTCCTCACGGTTCCGCCGTTCTGCGACGCCTTCGGCAAGGTCGGCGAGGTGATCACCTGGCAGATCCGCCACGTCCGGCCGGACCACATCCGCATTCTCGTCCATTGCCGGGGGGCCGTTCTCCCGGACGAGACCCGCGCCTATATGGAACGGGAGACGCGGAAGTACACGGGCGAGGGGATCACCTTCGACGTGGACGTGGTGGACCGAATCCCGCCGACGAGCGCCGGCAAGCGCCGCTACTTCGTCTCCGAGCTGGACGACGACACCTACGGGTACGAGAAGAAGTAGAACTCATTTCAAAACTCCTTCCTGCTGCGGGCGGCTGCAGGGACGACCGGCTTCGTCCTCGGGCGAGAATGTCCTGGGTGGCCCGTCCAGGGCCGCTTCCGGGCATTCTCGCCCTCGATCCTCGCCGTCCGTCACTTCGCTCGCCCTCGCGACGAAAGGGGTTTTGAAATGAGTTCTCGTCCCGGAGCGGCCCGCCGCCGACCGCCGCATTGCCTTGCGCCTCTTCCCCCCCGTCGGGTACGCTTGTCCTTCGGGTACGAGGCGCCGTTTTCCCGCGCCGCCGGCCGCCCATGCCGGTTCCGGCGGTGGCACTGTCTTTGCTCGGAGGGGCTCGAGGAGGGTTGCCCATGGCCGCCGCGGCGGAAGCCGGAAAGAGGGGCGCGGACGTCCGCTCCGACTGCTGGGTTCGATTCGAACCGGTCGGGTCGGGGGGGCTTCGCGTCGAGATGACGAGCAAAGTGGGGCCGATGTACGGCGACTCGATCCGCGCCCTGGCGGAGGAAGTCCTCGGCGCTCTCGGCGCCCGGAACGGGACCCTGATCCTCGAGGACATGGGCGCGCTCCCCTTCGTTCTCGCCGCGAGGATCGAGACCGCCGTCCGCCGCACCCTCGGCCCCGAGACGAACCCGTACCTCCCCGAGTTCGCCGAGCACTCCCGGCGGAAGACCCGCCGGACCCGGTTCCGCCGGAGCCGCCTCTATCTTCCGGGCGACCAGCCGAAGCTCCACCTGAACGCCGGCCTCCACAAGCCGGACGCCGTCATCCTCGACCTCGAGGATTCGGTCGCCCCCGCGGAAAAGGACGCCGCCCGGACTCTCGTCCGGAACGCCCTCCGCACCGTCGACTACGGACCGGCCGAGCGGATGGTGCGGATCAATCAAGGCGACCTCGGCCTCGAGGACCTCGACGAGATCGCCCCCCACAACGTCCACGTTATCCTGATCCCGAAGGTCGAGTCCGCCGAGACGGTCCGGGAGGTCGCCTCCCGCTTGGACCGCATCCGGGAGGACCATGGCCTCGATGACGAGATCTACCTCATGCCGATCGTCGAGAGCGGCAAGGGGGTCGTGCGCGCCTACGAGATCGCCTCCGCCGCGCCCACGGTGATCGCGCTGACCATCGGCCTCGAGGATTACACCGCCGACATCGGCGCCCCCCGCACCCCCGAGGGACGGGAGAGCTTCTACGCCCGGTCGGCCATCGTCAACGCCGCCCGCGCCGCCGGCGTCCTTCCCATCGACAGCGTCTTCTCCGACGTGGCCGACATGGGCGCCCTCCGCCGGAACGCCCTCGAATCGAAATCGCTCGGCTTCGACGGCATGGGCTGCATCCATCCCCGCCAGATCTCCGTGATCCACGAAGCCTTCGCCCCGACCGCGGAGGAGCTCGAGAAGGCCCGCCGCATCGTCGCCGCCTTCGAGGAGGCGGAGGCGAAGGGGAGCGGCGTCGTCAGTCTCGGCAGCAAGATGATCGATCCGCCTGTGGTGAAGCGGGCGCTTCGCGTCGTCCGCCTCGCGGAGGGGGAGGGAGAGGGGCGATGAACGGGAAACTCGTGGAGAACGCCGCCGGCCGGCCCGTCCCGACCGAAGTGAACGGGCGGGAGGCGGTTCCTTACAAGGGCGTGGGCGCCCACAAACCGTCGGGCCGGAAGGCGGCGCCGCGGATCGCGAGCTCCGCCGACTATCCCCTCGACGGAAACAAGCTCGTCCGCGACATCGAGACGGCCCTTCGGAAGTGCGGCATCCGGGACGGCATGACCCTCTCGACGCACCACCACTTCCGGAACGGCGATCTCGTGGCGAACGCCGTCTTCGAAGCGGCCGCCCGGATCGGCGTGAAGGATCTCATGTGGTTCCCGAGCGCCTCCTTCCCCTGCCACGCGCCGGTCATCGACCACATGGAGAGCGGCGTGGTGCACCACATCGAAGGGAGCATGAACGGCCCCCTCGGCGACTACTGCTCCCGGGGGAAGATGCGCGGTCTCGGCGTTCTCCGGAGCCACGGCGGGCGGTACCAGGCGGTGCAGGACGGCGAGGTGCCGATCGACATCGCCGTCATCGCCGCGCCGACCGCCGACCCCTTCGGCAACGCCAACGGCGTCCAGGGCCCGAGCGCGTGCGGGCTTCTCGGGTTCGCCCTCGCCGATTCCCAGTACGCGGACAAGGTGATCGTGGTGACCGACAACCTGGTCCCCTTCCCCTGCGTGCCTTGGCAGATCCAGGGAAACTACGTCGACTGCGTGGTGAAGGTCGACTTGGTGGGCGAGCCGGAGAAGATCGTCTCCGGCACCACGGAGATCACGAAGAGCCCCGACCGGCTCCTCATCGCCGACTACGTGGCCCGGTTCGTTCGGGACTCGGGGATCATGCGGGACGGCTTCTCCTTCCAGGCCGGCGCGGGGGGGACGGCCCTCGCCTTCGCCATCTACCTGAAGGAGATGATGAAGGAGGCGAACGTGAAGGCCCGGTTCGTCCGGGGGGGGAGCACGAAGTACCTCGTCGGGATGCTCGAGGAGGGGCTCGTCGACTACATCCTCGACGGCCAGACCTTCGATCTCGACGGCGTGCGCTCCATGCGGGAGAACCCGGGGCACGTCAACACGAGCCCCTTCACGAGCTACAACTTCCACGGCAAGGGAAACTTCGCCGGCATCGTGGACGCCGTGGTCCTCGGCGCCACCGAGGTGGACACGGCGTTCAACGCGAACGTGGTGACCCACTCGGACGGCAAGCTGCTCCACGGCATCGGCGGCTGGCAGAACTGCCTCTTCTCCAAGTGCACCATCCTCGCGATCCCCTCCTTCCGGGACCGGATCCCGGTGCTCGTCGACCGGGTGACCACTCTCGTCGGGCCGGGCGAGCTGGTCGACGTGGTGATCACCGAAAGGGGCGTCTCGATCAACCCGCGGCGGACGGACCTCCTGGACGCCGTGAAGGGGTCGGGCCTCCCCCTCCGCCCGATCGAGGAGGTGAAGGAGGAAGTGGAGCGCCTCTGCGGCGGCGCGCCGTCCCCCCCCGACCTGGACGAGAAGGTCGTGGCGGTCATCAAGTGGGTGGACGGGACCGTGATCGACTCGGTCCGGCAGGTGAAATCGCCCTGATCCGCCCCTAAGGGGCCGGGCCCTTCCGGCCGATAACTCGATCGAACACAAGGGAGTAGGCAGTCATGGCCGAGGGCAAGGGACCGCTCGCGCTCGTGACCGGCGCCGCCGGCTTCATCGGGAGCCACCTGGTGGAGGACCTGGTCGAGGCCGGATGGCGGGTGCGCGCGTTCGTGCGGTACAACTCCAGGTCGGACATCGGGAACCTCCGGCTCCTCCCGAAGGAGACGCTGGAGAAGGTCCATGTCTTCGCGGGGGACCTGAAGGACCCGACCGCCGTGGACCGCGCCGTGGAGGGGGCCGACACGGTCTTCCACCTCGGGGCGCTCATCGCCATTCCCTACTCGTACATCAACCCGGTCGACTTCGTGCAAACCAACGTGACCGGCACGATTCACATGCTCGAGGCGGCGCGGCGGCACCGGGTGCGGCGCGTCGTGCACACGTCGACGAGCGAGACCTACGGCACGGCCCTCTACGCGCCGATCGACGAAGCCCACCCGATGCAGGGCCAGTCGCCCTACTCGGCGAGCAAGATCGGGGCGGACAAGATGGCGGAAAGCTTCTGGCACGCCTTCGGGCTGCCGGTCACGACGATCCGCCCCTTCAACACCTACGGTCCCCGCCAGAGCGCCCGCGCCGTGATCCCGACGATCGCCGTGCAGGCCCTCACGGGGGACGTGATCCGACTCGGATCGCTGGCGCCGACCCGGGACCTCAACTTCGTGAAGGACATCACCCGGGGGTTCCGGCTCGCCGCCGAGAAAGAGGCGGCCGTGGGCGAGACGATCAACTTGGGGACGGGGAAGGAGATCTCCATCGGCGAACTCGCCGAGATCGTCATGGAGATCACGGGCGGAGGAAAACGGGTCGTCGTCGAAGAGAAGCGGGTCCGGCCGGAGAAGAGCGAGGTCATGCGCCTCGTCGCCGACGCGTCGAGGGCGGAGAAGCTCCTCGGGTGGAAGCCGGAGGTCCCGATCCGGGAGGGCCTGGGGCGGACCGTGGCGTGGGTGCGGGAGAATTTGGGACGCTTCCACGACGTCGGGAACTACGTCGTCTGACGAGGGCGACGATTCGGAGGAACGGTCATGCGCGCAGTGGTGCTCGCCGGCGGAAAGGGGACGCGCCTCGCCCCCTACACGACGGTCTTCCCGAAGCCGCTGATGCCGATCGACGGCATGCCGATCCTGGAGGTCGTGATCCGCCAGCTGAAGGCCCACGGCTTCGACCGCATCACCCTCGCCGTCGGCTACCTCGCCTCCCTCATCGAGGCGTATTTCGGCGACGGCTCCCGGTTCGGCGTCGCCATCGACTACAGCCGCGAGGAAGGGCCCCTCGGCACGGCCGGGCCCCTCCGGCTCGTGGTCGACCTGGACGAGACCTTCCTCGTCATGAACGGCGACCTCCTCACGACCCTCGACTTCGGCAAGATGCTCTCCTTTCACAGGGACCGGAAGTGCGACGCCACCCTCGGCCTCTTCTCCCGGGAGGTGAAGATCGACCTCGGCGTGATCGAGGCGGACGGCGAGGGGAACGTCCGGGAGTACATCGAAAAGCCGACGTTGAACTACGACGTGAGCACGGGCATCTACATCATGGAGCCCTCCGTGCTCGGTTACATCCCCCCGGACGGGAGGTTCGACCTTCCCGACCTGGTGCGGGCCTTGATGCAGGACCGGCGGAAGGTGATGGGCTACCGGTTCACCGGCCGGTGGCTTGACATCGGCCGCCACGACGACTACGCTGGGGCCGTGGAAGCGTTCCAAGAGCATCGGGACAAGTTCCTACCCTGACGCGGGAAACCTCTCTCTCGTGAAGACTCTCCCCTGGAAGCGGGCCCTCGTCACCGGCGTCTCCGGATTCACCGGAAGCTGGCTCGCCGAGCGTCTCGCGGACGCCGGCGCCGAGGTGCACGGGTTCGATCTGCCCGGCGCCGGAAGGCGCAACCTCGCCGCCCTCCCGGATCTCGTTCAGCTTCACGAAGGGGACCTCACGGACGCCGCGGCGGCGGCGGCCATGGTTCGCCGCATCCGGCCCGAGGCGGTCTTTCATCTCGCCGGGCGGATCGGGGAGCAGGATCTCGGCGCCCTGCTCGAAGCGAACGTGGTCGGCACCGAGTCCCTCCTCCGGGCCCTCGCGGTGGAGGGGAAGGGGGAACTCCGGGTCGTGCTCGTCACCGGATCGGCGTCGGAGTACGGCCCGGTCGCCGAGGACCGCCTCCCGATCGGCGAGGAGGAACCTTTCCGCCCCGCGAACCTGTACGGCGTCTCGAAAGCGGCCCAATCCCTCGCCGCCGCCGTGGTGGCCCGCCGCTGGAATCTCCCCCTCGTCCGAACCCGGGCGTTCAACATCACCGGCCCCCGGGAATCCCTCGCCCTCGTCGGGGCGAGCTTCGCCGAACAGATCGCCCGCATCGAGAAGGGGGAGCGGAAGCCGGAGATCCGGGTCGGTCCCCTGGGCGCGGCCCGGGACTTCACGGACGTTCGGGACGTGGCGCGGGCGTACCTCGACGCCGCCCGGGAGCCGGCCGCGACGGGGGGGATCTTCAACGTCTGTTCGGGACGGGCGGTGACGATCCGGGAGGTCCTGGACCGGCTCGTCGCCCTCTCGGGCGTGAAGGTCGAAATCGTGCCGAACCCGGCCTTCGCCGGGCGGGACGATCGTTCGGTAATCATCGGCGACGGGACCCGGGCGAAGGAGACCTTCGGCTACGAGCCCGCCATCCCGCTCGAAGATTCGCTCCGGGACCTGCTGGGATACTGGCGGGAAAGGATCCGGGAGTCTTGAGGAAGATCGTGCTCCGCGCCGTCGGCGACATGATGGTCGGCGACACGCACATGAAGATCGGGACGGGGGTCCGCTCCCTCGCCCGGAAGCGGGGATCCCCGTATCTCTTCGAAGAGATCGCCCCCCGCCTCGGGGGAGGGGAGGGGCTCCTCTTCGGCAACCTCGAGTGCCCCGTTTCCGCGGGCCCGAACCGGCGGCGCCCCTTCCTCGGCGATCCGTCGATCGTGGATGCGATGAAGGAGGCAGGCTTCGACGTTCTCGCCCTCGCCAACAACCACATGATGGAGCACGGCGAAGGCCCCCCCCGGGAGACGGAGAGGATTCTCTCGGCGGCGGGGATCGAGCCGGTGGGGCTCCCCTTCGGCCGGGGGACGCGGGCCATCGTGGAGCGGGGGGGGGTCCGGGTCGGCTTCCTCGCCCACAACTTCGTCCGGACCCCGAAGGACGACCCCTTCGAGCATGACGGGGGCGCGATCTTCCGCGAGGCGGAGGCGCTCGTGAAGGAGTGCGACGCGGCGGTCGTCTCCCTCCACTGGGGTGCCGAGTTCGTCCGGTTCCCGTCGAAGGAGCAGATCGCCTTCGCCCGGGCCCTCGTGCGCGCCGGCGTCCGGGCCGTCCTCGGCCACCACACGCACACGGTCCAATCCGTGGAGGTGTTCGAGGACGGGGTGATCGCCTACAACCTCGGCAACTTCCTCTTCGACATGGACTGGATTCCCTTCGCCCAGGAGGGGATCCTCCTCACGGCCTCGATCCCGATCGAACGGGGCGCGGCACCGGAGGCGACCGTTCTTCCGCTCCGATTGGACGAAACCTATCGTCCCGTCCCGGCGGGAGAGAAGATGTCCGCCGAAGCGTTTCACGAGAGCCTCGTTCCGGGACGGTCCATGGACGACCTGCTCCGGTTTCCGAGAAACGACTACACGCCTCACACCTGGAGCGAGCGCCGCCGGGCGGGAGAAGAGATGAGGGCGCGGGTGCGCCGGAATCCGTCTCACGTGCCGCCGGCGAGCTGGCTCTACCTGTTTCGGAAGCGACTCCGCCGAGGCGCTCCGACGCTCCGGGCGGACGAAGTCGACGCGTCATGGACGCTGGAGGGGTCATGAAGGTACTCCAGGTGAACAACATGGGGTTTTCGTTCGGGGTCGACCAGCCGGCGCGGGACCACTTCCGGGGGCTCCTCGAGGCGCGCCCCGACGTGGAGGTCATTCTCCTCCGGAATGCCCCTCTCCCGTCGATGCCCGAGATCGAGGTCGTGGCTCTTCCTGAGGCGGTGCGCGCCCTGCCCTGGTTCTTCCGCTCCCTTTGGCGGATCGGCCAGGCGGTGCGGGCCGTCCGGCGGCGGAAGATCGACTTCGTGCAGGGCATCCATCTCTGGCCGGCGGGCATGGTGGCGTGGGCGGCGGCGACGCTGACCGGCCGCCCCTCGGGCGTCAGCATCGTCGCGGGGAGCCGGGAGATCCATTACCTGGGCAGGTTCATGCGTCCCGTCGCGCTCTTCGCCCTCCGCCGGTGCGAGGTGGTGGCCGTGACCGGGTCGAAGACGAAGGAACACCTCGCCGGATACGGTGTGGACGCCTCGACGATCCGGGTCATCCCGAACGCCACCGACATCGACCGGTTCCACCCGATGGAGGGCGTGGAGAAGCCCTACCACGTGGTCTCGACGAACCGGCTCTTTCCGGTGAAGAATCTGGAGGTGATGCTCCGCGCCCTCGCCCGGGTGCGCGAAGAGATCCCCGACCTGCGGGCCGCTCTCGGCGGCGGCGGGCCGGAGGAGGCGAAGCTCCGGCGCCTCGCGGACGAGCTCGATCTCACCGGCGCCGTCGACTTCCTCGGCTGGCTCGACGACGTGCCGAGGACCGTGAACCAGGGCCGTATCTTCGCGCTCACTTCCCGGTCCGAGGGATTCCCCATCTCGGTGTTGGAGGCGATGGCGTGCGGGCTCCCCTGCGTGGTGTCGAACGTGGGCGACATGGCGGACGTCGCGGTGGACGGGAAGAACGCCTTCGTGATCGACGACTGCGACGACGTGGAGGCCTTCGCCGAAGCCATGCTCCGGCTCCTGAAGGACGACGACCTTCGCCGGCGCATGGGGCGGGAGGCGCTCGCCGTCCGGGAAACCCATTCGTACTCCGCCGTCGCCGCCGCGTGGCGCGAGATCTTCGATCGGCTCTTCCCGGTCGCCTAGTCTCGATCTTGCAGAACCTGCGGCCCTGAATTCGGTGGGCGGGAGCCAGGGGATCAGGGCTGGCTTGCTCAAACAGTCCTCGCGCGCCGGCCCAGGCATCGAGGCGTCCCGCCACACAGGATGAGGCCGGCGCGCTGCGGAACTCGCCGCTCAGCCCCAACCCCCTGGCTCCCCGAGTCGGCACAGGACGTGTGAGTTTCTTGGAAAACCGGGGCTAGCCTGTTGTCGCGGACGCCATCGCCCGTTCGTAGAGCGCGAGCAGTTTCTCGAGATGGGCGTCGGGACCGTAGACGGTTTCCATCCGGCGGCGGGCTTCCGCCCCCATCCGGCGGGCGCGGCCGGGGTCGCCCTGGAGGGTCTTCATGGCGGCGGCGAGGGCTTCGCCGTCGCTCGGCGGGAAGAGGAGCCCCGTCTCGCCCGCCCGGACCATCTCGGGAATGCCCCCCCGCTCGGCGCCGATCACCGGCTTCCCGTAGGCGAAGGACTCGTAGATGACGAGGGGCGAGTTGTCGTCGTATTCCGACGGCAGCAGCACGGCCCGGCAGGAGCGGATCGCCTTCCGAAGATCTTCCCCGCCCAGGTGCCCGGCGAATCGGACCGACGAGAGACCATTCGCCTTCGCCTCCCGCTCCATCCCCTCCCGCTCCGGTCCTTCCCCGGCGACGACGATTCTCGCCTCCGGGAAACGGGCCGCGGCGCGGAGCAAGACCGGCAGGCCCTTCTCGGGGGAGAGGCGGCCGAAGAAGAGGAACGTCCCGTCCTCCTCGTCGGAAGGCTCGTACTCCCCGATGTCGAGCGTGTAGGGGAAGTGGACGATCCTCTCCGCCGGGAATCCGTAGCCCTTCATCACGTCGCCGAGGAACCGGCTCGGCGCGTGGAAGAAGGCGACACCTTTTTCGTAGAGCTTCGTCCCCCGATAGGCGGCGGTCTCCGCCGCGGCCACGGCGCTCGCGGGGGCGCTCCCGAGCACGCACCGATAGCGCACGGCGTTCCAGAAACGGTAGCGGCGGCATGCGTCGCACGGCTTCCCGTCCCGGAAGCGGCGGTACGAAGGGCAGGCGAGCTTGTAGTCGTGGAGCGTTTGGATCGCGGGGACGCCGGCCCGGCGGAGGGCGGCGACGACGGACCCGGAGAGCTGGTGGGCGATGTTGTGGAGATGGGCCACGTCGGGCCGGAACTCCGCGGCGACGGCGAGGACCGACCGGTAGGCGTCTCCGTTCCATATGACCCGCCCGGCGGCGCGCACCCGTGCGGGGAAGGAGGCCTCCCGCCGGTAGTCCGTCTCGGGGAGGAAGTGCTTCGACCAGGGGGTCGGCCGGTTCCGCTCTCCTTCCATCGAGAAGAACGCCACCTCGTGCCCGGCCTTCTCCAGGAGGCGGCTCGCCTCGAAGTAGTACCGCTCCGCCCCCCCGCGAAGGTAGTGGTACTTGTTGATCTGGAGGACCCTCACGCCTCCGCCCCCCGGCCGGCGACGCGGAGGAAGTAGCGCCGGTAATCGTCCACGGTCCGCTCCAGGGTGAACTTCTCCTCGATCCGTCTCCGACCGGCCCTCCCGAGGGCGGCCCCCATCGCCGGGTCGCCGAGGATCTGGGCGAAGGCCTCCGCCATCGCCCCCGGATCGCCGGGGGGGACGATCCGCCCGGTCCCGCCGTCGACGACCAGGTCCCGGACGCTCCCGACGTCGGTGTTCACCGTCGGCAGCCCGCACGCCATCCCTTCCATAGTGGAGATGGGGAGGGTCTCCCGGAAGGGGTGGGAGGGGAGCGCGAGGAGGTCGAGACGGGGGAGGAAGGTCGGGAGGTCCCGGCGCCGCCCGAGGAGGCGCACGATGCCTTCGAGCCCCTTCGCCCGGATGCGCCCCTCGATCTTCTCCCGCTCGGGCCCCTCGCCGATGACGAGGAAACGGGCCTCGGGCACCCGTTCGATCGTGAGGGCCGCCGCGTCGACGAAGACGTCGTGCCCCTTCTCGGGTGTGAGCGACGCCACCACGCCGACCCCCTTTTCGCCCGGCGCCGGCGCCCCCTCGGCGGGGGGGAGACCGCTCCGGTCCCAGGGCCGGAACTTCTCGTGGTCCACGCCGTTGAAGATGACCGTCAGATTCGACGGGTCCACCCCCTCCTCGCGAACCAGGTACTCCCCTTGGGTCGCCGCGCAGGCGATGACGCCGTCGAGGCGCCTGAGGATTCGCACCTGGTCGCCGGTGAACATCTTGCTCCGGCCCCAGTGGCCGGTGGCGTGGACCGCCGTGATCCGCTTCGGGATGCGGAGCGTCCGGGCGAGATAGCCCGACGCCCAGAGCAGGTTCCGCCCGACGCCGGTGAAGAGAAGGTCGAATTCCTCTCCCCGGAGATGCCGCGCCGCCCGCCGGGGACCGAGCAGGTCGAACTTCCCCCGGAGGAACCCCGCGTCGACCGTCACGCCGAGCTTTCGCATCTCGGGGGCGAGGTTCCCCTCCCCCTTCAGGCAGAGCATGTGGAACCGGAACTCGTCCCCTTGAAGACGGCGCACGATCTCGAGGGTGAGCTGTTCCGCCCCGCCGGTGCCGAACGAGTTGTTGAGGAAGAGGACTCTCATGACGATCCGACCGCCCCCTCTAGGCTATACATCCAGATCGCCCACCCCCTCCGCATCCCCGATGTGCTCCCAGTACTCCGATTCCGGCGGGCGGACCTGTTCGACGAAGAAGATCGAATAGAGAAGGATCCCGTAGAGCGCGGCGACGAGGAGCATCGGCACGTACCAGGGGATGATCCCGATGGAGAGGTTGGCCCGCCACGCTCCCCCCTGACCGATGTCGACGGGGTGGATGACGGTCTTCAGAAGCCACGAGAGGAGGAGAACCGCGAAGAGGGGTATGTAATTCCTGACGAGCCGTGCCCGGAACGCCTGGGCGTAGGTCATCTTGAACTTCGGCTCCAGGAGGTCCGAGGCGACCAGCCTCCCCCAGCCGCCGTGGCGGCTTTCCAGGTCCCGGCGGAGGATCGGCCCGTAGAAGTTCTCCTCGATCATGCGGACCCGCATCCGCCAGACGTCGAAGAAGCGGAACCGCCGCGCCTCGAGGCCGAGGAAGGTGAGCACCATGTACATACCGAGGACGAGCACGAGATGCGGGTGGTCCGGCGTCCCGAAGGTGAAGGAGAGGAGGCCCATGGTGGCGATGATCGCCCAGTTCGTGGTGTGGTCGAGACGGAGACGCCAGTCCGTGGATCGCTGGAGCTCGGCCCGGTAGAGGTGGACGAGAGCCGAGATGTACTCGGCCCGGGTGAGCGGGTAGTCCTCGAAGTTCTTTCCCGGGTCTTCCGATTCGTTCACGGCCGGTCCTCCTCCGATCCCCTCCCGGCCCGCCGGGAGGCGCCCCGCCGGATTCTAGCAGAAAGGAGGCCGCAAAACCGCTTCGAGGGAGCGCGGGTCCGTTCCGGGCCGCCGGTCTCCCTTGAGTGGACGCGGATCTTTCCGATACTCTCTTTGGACGATGAGGGCGATCCCGAAATCCCGTGGAAGGAGTCCCGAGCCGTGCGCCTCTCTCCCTATCTGCAACGCGGTTTCATCCGCTTCGAGCTGGAGGCGCGCGTCGATCCTCCCGAGGAGGAGGAGTACGACAGGGCGAAGCATGTCCAGGGGGTGAAGGAGGCCGTCATCGGGGAACTGGCCGGGCTCCTGGCGGCGACGGGCAACGTCGGCAACGCGAGCAAGCTCTTCAAGGACCTCTGGAACCGGGAGAAGAAGGCGAGCACCGCCGTCGGTCACGGCATCGCGATCCCCCATTTCCGGACGCAGCAGGTAAAGGAGACGATTCTCGGCTTCGCCCGTTCTCACGAGGGGTACGAGTTCGACGCGCCGGACGGCGGGAAGGTCCACTTCTTCATCGTCGTCGCCGGCTCCGCCTTCGAGCCGGAGCAGTACCTCAAGATCTACAGGGGCGTGGCGGAGATGTTCCGCTACGACGGCATCCGGGAGCGCCTCTTCGAGACCTGGACCGAAGGGGAGGTTTACCGGCTCTTCGACGGAAAATATTAGTCTGGATGGTCCGCCGCAACACCTCGGATAGTCACTTTGGAATGAGCGGGGGACTGGATGAGCCCGAGCTTCCGGTTACGAGGACGCCCGTCGGTCCTCGGCGATTCCTGTCCACCAATATGATTCCGTAACCCCGCAGGCCATCTCGCACTTTCCCGAGTGCAGAAGAGGAGATGGAAGGAAAACGGGATCCGGTTTCCCCCCATCCTGCTATCATCGTTCCATGAGCCGACCGGACCGCACCGCCTTCTGGTTTCCCCTTCTTCTCTTCATCGCCGGTCTGGTCGCGTTCGGTTGGAACCGGGATCTGAAATTCGTCTGGTGGGACGAGTTCCTCTGGTATCCGGAGGTGCTCCGGGTCGCCCGGGAGTCCCTTCCGCACGGTGACATCGCGGCGCTTCTCCACCCGACGGCGTGGCAATACCCGCCCCTCTTCTTTCTCGTCGCCGGCGGCGTGGTGAAGATCCTGGGCGAGAGCTTCTTCGCCTACCGGGCCCTGTCGATTCTCGCGAGCGCCCTGCTCGCCCTTTGGGCCTACGGCATCGCCCGGGAGCGGGGGGGAAACCGGGCCGGCATGCTCGCCGGCTACCTCGCCCTCACGTTCCCCCTCGCCCACCGGTTCGGGGCGGCCCTCCTCGTCGATCCGTTCCAGGCGGCCCTCGTCGGGGGGGCGCTCTTCCTCTTCGTCCGGGCCGAATCGCGCCGGACTTCCCTCCGGGGGGCCGCGATCGTGACCGCCCTCGCGGGGGCGACGAAGTACACGTCGTTCATCCTCCCCGCCGCCGTGCTCCTCGTGCTTCTCCACGACCGGCTCCGCTCCGGACCGGAGGAGGAGAAGCGGACGTGGGGGGAGATCGCCTTCTTCGGCGTCGTCTCCTTTTTCCCCCTTCTCTTTCTTCGCCTCGAAGATGTCCGGCTCCTCCGGGAGATGACCTTCTGGCGGAGCCTCCCTCTCGACTGGGCCGACCTCGGGCGCCTCGTCCCCCCGACCCTCCCGCTTCTCGCGCTCGGCGCGCCCCTCCTCCGCGGGCGCTTTCCCCGTTCCTTCCGCGCCCCATGGCTCTTTCTGCTTCTCTGGACGCTCTTCTTCCTCTGGCGCCGCCAGCATCAACAGATGAACTGGTTCCTCCCCGCCGCCGTCCCCCTCGCGGCCCTCGCCTCGTGGACGCTGATGGTCGGAGCGGCGAGCCGCATGCGCTTCTTGGCGTCCCTCGCCGCCGCCGCGACGGTCCTCTACGGCGGCCATCGATCGTGGGTCGAGATTCGCGACTACAGGGAGAGGGAGAGGATTTACACCGAAGCGACGGCGTTCGTGAACGAAATGACCTCGGCGGAGGGCCTCGTCGTCGTCGACGCCCTTCCGTTCAAGAGCCCCCTCTACGTCCGTCCCCGCACCATCGACGTCCGCCACGGCGACCCCGAAGAGGGGGAGTACGCGATCCTCGTACCGTGGGTGTACGACAACTTCCGGATCCGCGG
The DNA here is from genome assembly GCA_043809585.1 of Candidatus Eiseniibacteriota bacterium. Classification (GTDB taxonomy): domain Bacteria; phylum Orphanbacterota; class Orphanbacteria; order Orphanbacterales; family Orphanbacteraceae; genus JBDROZ01. The sequence goes on along the minus strand of JBDROZ010000115.1, from coordinate 1,571 downwards.
TCTTCGAGGGGGCGCCTGGGGCGAAGTCCGCGAGGACGCGATCCGGGAGAGCTGGGTGCTGGAGAAAGAGTACGAGGTCGAGGGAGAGAGGGTGCTGGAGGTGTGGAGGAACCCGAGGAAGGCGCGGGCGGAAGAGGAGTAGTCCCGGGGCCCGGGGACGTTGTCCCGTCGCTTCCGTTGACGCGAATTGCGGGACGAACGGAACTGCGTCCCCGGACCCGAACCTACGAGCGCAACTCGATGGTTGTGATATCATAGAAATCGACAAACGGCGTTTCCTGTCCATGCTCGGGCGGTCGGAAAACGTCTGGAGATCGCGGTGGGGCAGTGATGCTCGTCCAGCAACAACGGGAGGGTAGAGAATTGTCGATCAATGGGCGATGTCAGTTGATCCGCTGGGCGATTCTGTCCGGCGCGTTGTCGATGGGCTCGGTCGAGTCGCCGCTTGCCGACAGCAATCACGCTGCCTCCTACAGTCGAATCGGAGTGGGCGCCCGAGCCATGGCCATGGGGGGGGCGTACGTTGCAGTCGCGGATGATCCGACCGCCACCATGTGGAATCCGGCCAGGATGATGCGGGTCCGGGGCCTTGCTCTCACCTATATGCGCAGCGTCGGTATGAAGTTCGATCGTTATCACGAATTCCTCGGATTCGCCAAGAGCTGGCGATCCGTAGCGATCGGATTCGGAATGCAGAGGGCCGGCTGGAACGGTTTCGAGAGCCGGAACGGTGTGGATGGGAATAACGGCGATTTCGGCATTGTCGACTACTTGCTGCTCCCCTCGGTGGCCTTTCAATTCGGACCGGTCGGTCTCGGACTCTCGTCTCCCAAGATCTTCATTCAGGAGATTGACGGCGAATCCGAATCGGGGAGCGGCGCGGATCTCGGGGCCTTTCTCGATCTGGGGCGATGGGTCGACCTGGGGTTCGCCGTGCAGGACGTCCACTCGGAGATCGGTGACGACGAGCTCCCGTACAATCTTCGCGCGGGAATCTGCGTGAATCCCCTAGGCCACCTCTACGATCCAGTCGTGAGCGCCCTCCTGGCGACGGATTTGGAGAAGACCGAGGACGATGAAACTGTCTATCATGTCGGCGCTGAGATCGGACTTCACCTCCCGCGCGGCTTTCACTGGGCGTTGCGTGTCGGCATTTCGGATATCGGTCGGGATCATCGGGAGAACAGATACTCCATCGGCGGCGGTCTGAGGGTCGAGCGATTGTACTGGCTCGGGTTCGACTACGCGTATATCGACGAGAGTGATGCTTCATTCGGAGCGAGTCATCGCTTGTCGGTGAATTGGGGTCGGCAGGCATGACAAACTAGGGACAGTCACCCGTTTCCCGGAGAAGAATAGGTGACTGTCCCTCGTTCCCCCTCGTTCCCTCGCGACTATTGTGTCCCTTGGTCTTGCTCCGGTGGTACAATTAGCCTTGATCTTTCATAAAATCTCGAGAACAAACGCGTGAGAGTGCGTCAGATGCGGCAGCGCGCAGCATTCACCAAGCAGAGCATATCCAACGATATGTGAGCATTGGTGAATGCGAGCACTGTCGCAGATGGCGTGCT
>JBDROZ010000114.1:0-16433 GCA_043809585.1 Candidatus Eiseniibacteriota bacterium | reverse complement strand
CTCCTTTCCGTCGCCGCCTCCTCGACGTAGTGCATGACTACGCCTCCGGTGGCGGCTCGTCCAAGTCGGCTTCTCGTCAGGCGATCCGAGCCCTCGTGACGGAGATTCATGCATAATCCAGGCTAGCGCAGAAGCCCCTCCCCCCGCTCGCCTCGGGGAGGGTGTGCTCTCGAAAGCCGACCAGCCGACGAGCGCACGCCCCATTCGGCAAGATCAGGGTCCGGCGGTCCGGAGGATTATCTGCCCCTCCTTCGGAATATCGGCTTGCCACGATTCCTTCGACTTCTCGATTTCGATAGACTTCTGCACCACTCTCGGCAGTCATCTCATTCCGTGGCCGTCCCTACCGCAAGTCTCATCCCCATCGGCTTACCATGCAAGGCGACCACCGTTTCGGGCTTGACTATGACTATGGATCCCCGCCACTCGGCCACAGGCGGGATAGGGGCGCCCGGAAGCCCCGGTCACAAGCGAGAACAGTCGCGGCCGCCCCCCAGATCGCATTGCAGGACTTGAAGTTGGTGCCGCGGGGCCAGGTTCTCCGGAATCGACGCGCGGCGGGACCTGAAGACCGACGCTGCGAGGTTCAGTAGTTGTGATATCATGGAAGCACGCGTGAATCACGATCGGCGCGAGGTGGTCAAGTAGGCCGGCGCGGACGAGAATGCCGGGAGGGACAAGGTTCTTTTGAGGGACACGATCGCACGCTAATCGAGCGGATGTGCATGACTCCAGGCCGCGGCCCTCGGGTGCTCCGGGGGGCCCGCCCCCACAGGAGGTCCTTCCGATGGAGAGTCCCCATTCGGCTCCGATTGGCAGATCCAGAATGAGGCTCTTCACGCGAATCCTCCTCTCCTTGCTTGCTGCTCTTGTCATCACCCTTCTCTGCGTATTCCTCTCCGTCACCGAAGCAGGCAGAACCTTTGAGAACGAGACCATTGACTGGCGTCTGCGGATCCCTGGCTCGGCGCTCGAGGGGTCCGATGTGGTTCTGGTCTATATTAATCAGGACATGAGTCATCGATCCCCGGACGGCCAGTTTCCCATTCCCCGGCAGGAGTACGCGTCGTTTATTGATGGGATGCTCGAACGGGGTGCCCGCGTGATTCTGCTGGACGCCATATTGGCCTCGCCCGACAGATTCGGGCCGGAGAATGATGAGAAGCTGACGGAGGCCTTGGAAAGACATGGTGACAAAGTCGTTCTCGCCGCCAACTACGAGCTACATGAAGAAGACAACCCTCGACCCGATTGGGGATACCCCGGTGTTCGCCTGTACCGGGCGAGACCGGGCTACCTTCCTCGGGAAGAGTTTGCCCGCGCGTGCCGGGTGGGCCATTCGGAGGTGGTACCGGATGAGGACGGATCGGTCCGGAGAATGCCTCTTCTCATTGAGTGCGATGGCAAGTCAATCCCTGCCCTCTGCCTTGCTGCGGTGATGGCCTATCTCGAAATACCGGTGGAGGAGATAGAAGTCACGGAATCAGCCATCCGGATCGGTCGGGGCAAGTCCCTTCTCGATCTGCCCGTGGATAGCTACGGATGCCTGATGCCGAGGGCGATCTACCGGCGACATACGGCGGAGGCGGGCTACTCACTCGCGGAGATCCTGGACACGATGGAAAGGGGAGAGGAGATCGTCTGTGGAAGACCGCTTGAGAGCATCGTGGGTGGGAAGGTCGTTCTTCTCGGCATGGGTGACTTCGGGATCTCGCATGACCGGGTGCCGACCCCCTGGGGCCCTCTCACACAGGGAGTGGAGGTGAACGCGGCTTTCGTCGAGAGCATTCTCGGCGGCAAGACCGCAACCACACTTCGCATGACTTCAGAGATCGCCATTACTGCGGGTCTCGCTCTGGCGGTCACGCTTTCGGCCTGGTTGTTACCGGTGGGTTCCGGTCTGCTCCTCTCGGGCGGGCTCATTCTAGGATACCTCGCACTCACGGTTTTGGCGCTTCCTCTCGCCGGGATCGTTCTTCCTGTGGTCTCCCCCCTCGCCGGCATGTCCGTTTCCGACCTCTCCGTTGGTGCGGTGCGATTCATCATTGGTGGACGCTGGCGCGCGGCACAGGAGCGGGAGCTTCTCAGGGCTCGGTGGATTCAGGAGATGCTCCTGCCCAAGGCCAAGCTGGAAATCCCGGGGATCGACCTCTGCGGTTCCCTGAAGCCTTGCCACGAGGTGGCCGGCGATTGCTACGATTTTTTCGACCTCGGAGAGGGGCGTCTCGCCTTTCTGGTGGGCGATGTCGTGGGTAAGGGCCTGCCGGCCGCCATGCTCATGTCCAATATTCAAGGACGGTTCAGAGCGGAAGCGACACACACGAAGGACCCGGCCGAAGTGGTATTCGCGATCAACGACGGGTGCGCGTCGGACTTCCAGCCGGACACCTTCGCGACAATGGCCTACGCGATCTTGGATGTCCGAGTAGGGCGCCTGACATCATGCCTTGGGGGACACAACCCGGCGTTGGTCGTGCGCGCGAACGGAAATCTCGAGCGTCTGGCCGCCGGCGGACCGGCAATCGGTTGGTTTCGCGGGGCGGCGTACGAAGAGGATGAGATCACCATGGAGAGCGGCGATATGTTCGTCTTCTACACCGACGGCATCACGGAGGCGCAGGCCCCATCGGGAGAATTCTACGATGAAATGCGACTGGAGCGTGTGCTCAGTCAAAGCTCGAGTCTCGATGCGGAGTCGGTGATCAGCCGCGTCTTGGCTGATGTGGACGTCTTTACCAGGCACACTCCCGCAAAGGACGACCAAACGATCCTCGTCCTCAAGATCCTCTGAGAACGGTTTCATAACTTCCTTCGTCGCGAGATCGTGCGAAAGGTCGGCCGGCAGGAATCGCGAGTGAAAACGCGCGAGCGTCAGCGATTGGCACCGGGATTCTTCGCCGGACCAAGGTCAGGCAGACTATCCTAAAACGGCAATGGTCGTGTTGATAATCTGTTTGGCTCTCGTCAAATCTTCCGGATTCTTTGATTCGCACAGCCGCTGGAGCTCCTTCAGTGCTTCGAGAGCTGCGGCCACTTTCGCCTGGGCTGCTGCAAGCGATTGCTGGGCATCGTTCAAGTCCTGCGTTAGGGTCATTTGAGGATTCCTCCTTCATCCTTGAGTGAATGCTGCTGTTCCCACCAAGGACCTCGTCCGAGCCCGAGAGTACCACCCAAAGGAACAGGTTTCAACAGTCTCCGCGTACTATAACACAATCCGGGCCGTCCAAAACGAGAGGAACGTATCGACGGCACGATTTGTGGGAATCAGCCCGGTTCGGGCGCCCGGACGATCGAGACCGGACGGTTCCGGGCGTCTCGGAGGTTTCATTTCGTGTCAATAACCGCCCTACGGTCACCGGGCGTCTTCGCGAACAGGGCGCCACTTGTTTTCGTGGAAATGTGAGTGACCGGATCGGGCGGAGGAAGGCTCGTGCTCCTTCGCTCGATCTTTCTGGGATCTTCCCGGTCGGTCCAGGAGACTCTCCCGCGTTGGTCTCCCCCTCCAAACAATCCCGTGCCCATCGGCCGGAAAGAGCCCGGCATTCTCGGGGAAGAGGCAGGGCCGGAAACCCGGCCGGCTTCAGTCCCGCATAACCCCAAGGAAATCAACCCCGAGGAGTCTCTCGGCAGGCACAAGAACGCTTCGCCGCCCGCATCTCCTTCTTTTGCTTGACCTTGATACTCTTCTGTGTGATACTTTGGCTTATCAATGGGTGCGCTCTTACCCGGGCCCTGTTCCTCATCCTGCACGGTGACGAGCGTCCCCGCAACTTGCTTCACGATCACATCAAGATCTGCATCGACTGGTCTGACGGCTTTGGCAAAAGGTCATATCCCGGAGCCATGACACGTGAGAGAGAAGTGGGTTTCGCCTGCTTCACGAAGTAGCCCCCGAGGGGCGTCCAGCAGTCCGACGCAGGCCTCCATCCTGAGCCCGACACCGAATCCGTCTCTTCCCTGCGTGCGTTGGAGTCGAAGCGCCAGTGTCCTCCTCGCAGGATGCAGTATCCCTCGGGCGAACTCCACGTTCGGCGACCCACATCGAGTCCGCGAGCACTTACCCGAAGGGAAGGAGGCCGTCTGATGCTGCCGTATTGCGATTTCTCGTCCCATGCTCTCTCCCCCCCCGTACGTTCTGCGCCATCGATTCTCCTGAAGGCCCGTCGAGTGACCGTCCTGGCGCTGTTCGTCTTTGCCGTCGGGCTTCCGCCGGCGGAAACGGCGGCTGATGGTCCAAGCACGGTCCCGCTCACACTCTCCAACCACCTCGAGGGTGCGACGATCATCGACCCGGCGGTCGACCGCTCGGGAACCGATGATCCCGATCGCCAGATCGCGGTCTTTGGGAAGACCTGGTACATTTACGACCAGGGCCAGACGGCGACGAATGGCTGGTGGGGGCAAACCGTGAACTCCCCCTACTGGGAACCGATGGGCCTGAGCTCCCCCTCCGGAGGTTGCTCTTGGGATCATCTCTGGCGGAGCAACTATACGAATCTCGCTTATTACGCCGCCACGGACACATGCACATCGGGCCCCTTCTCGATGAATTACTCATACGGAGCGAGACTCTGGCTGCGGAACTCGGTGTCGAACACATCCAGTCCGGTCACGGTGGAGCTCCGGAAAGGAAATCGATACACGGAAACCGAGGGAGCACTCATCGCGTTGGATACGGACACGATCACGAGCACGACCACGTCCGAGTACTCGTTCGGCTTCGGTACCCATAACGTCTCTCTCAGCAGCCAGTCGCTGGTCCTGAAGATCATCTACTCCGGCACGGAGGGCAACGGTCGGATCTACTGGGACGACACATCGTGTCCGAGCAAGTTGACGGCCGGGTTGAGTCTGAGCCTCGTGTGCAACCCGGACTGGCTGACCGAAGGGGAACCGATCTGCTATGACAACTACGAGGACACGTACAACGGGGGCTGCAATTCCGCCCCGTATGTTTTTCAGCCGTTTCCCGTCCAACCTGTCGGAACGTGCAACACGGTCTTCACCGCGTGCGGGCAGAGTGGAACGTACTTGTATCAAGGCAGCAACTACCGCGATACGGACTGGTTCGAGATCTTCACGCCCACGCCCGCCAACATTCAATTCAGTTGCGTTGGCGATTTTCCCTTGCAGATCGCCATCCTCGACGGGAATCCGACACCAGGCCCCGACCCCTGCTCGGACGGCGACTTAGTCATCGACGTCATATACGTCCCCTCCGGTGATGTGGCCACTCTATCCGCGTCGACCGGAGCGGGAACGTACTGGCTCTGGGTCGGACCGTCACAGTTCGATGGTGTGCCCTGTGGTTCGGAATACGTCATGGCCGTACAGGTGATCTCGGATATAAGTACCTCGGTCGAGGAGCAGGAGCCGGTCCTGCCGAGCCGCCTCCGTATTTCCTCGAACGCACCCAACCCGTTCAACCCGACGACGGAAATCACCTATTCGATCCCCGGCGACGCTGAATCGTCACCCATCACCCTTCGCGTCTATGACACGGCGGGTCGATCTGTCTGTACTCTGGTCGATGCATATCAATCCGCCGGTACCTATACGGTGCGGTGGGACGGCACGGACTCCGGTGGAGCGGACGTCGCGAGCGGCGTTTACTTCTACCGTCTTTCCTGGAACGGGGAGAGCGAGACCAGTCGGATGGTGCTGATCCGTTGATAGGGAACGGTGAGGCGAGCCCTCTATCGAGGCCCCGGGCGTAAGCCCGGGGTCCTTCTCCTTCGCCGGAAGACCGACCGTGAGGGCGGAATAATGAGAGGGGACGGGTTAGGGGTGCTCTGTTCCCCTTTCGACGGAGATGTCGCGCCATGATGAGCAGCCGGGTGATTGGCGCACTGGCACTCGTGTTTGCGGGGTTTTCCGGAACCAGCGCCGAAAACCTCGTACGTTTCGAGTTCGATACAGACGGCGTGGTTGGCGACGCGCCGGATTCAATCACAGCGAGCGTCGGGGATTCGATCTTCGTCGATGTTTGGATCACGGAGAACGAATGTATAACCGCGATGGGCATAGCCGCAACTCTCTGTGATTCTGCAGGAGTTGTCGGATTCCTCGGATTCGACCTCGCCATCCCTCCTCCCTGGCGAATTCTGGAAATCCTAGACCTAGGTATGGGGTGCACGAGTATTACCGCCTTCGACCTGAGTTTGACTTCCCCTCATGTAGCGCCCCTTCTGTACGGCACTGCAATCTACCTGGCCGCGGGAGAGACGGCCCTGTCCAGGCTTGTCCTCGACCCCACCCGATCGGGCATATGGAACTCCGGCTTCTGTGAGGACGGCGGGCTCGACATACGGGCGACGCCCCTCTTCCTCCGGATTCAAGGCGCTGCGGCCACATCGACAAGCGCTTGGAGTTCCGTGAAGAAGCTCTTCCGCTGAATCTCCGAACAGGCTACCGACACGTGATTGAGGCCTCGTTCGGTCAATGGCGGGGTCTTGTCACCCCACAAGAGACCCATCTTCACTGCCCCACATGACGCCGCGGACCTCATTACTACCGGACAACCAGGCTCAGAATTCCCAATCCCCATAGGCAGGCCACCAGAACCCAACCGCCAGTCTGTCTCCGAAACACGTTCCAAACAGACCGGCGGCAGAGAAGAACACGGACGGAGAGGATGAACAGGACGGGAAGGATCGGGACGCGATACCGCGCGTTGGCGTAAACGAGGGTGTGAACGATCAGATTGACGAGCAGGAAGGCGAACAACAACGCCTTGCCTTCGCTCTTCCATGCGCGATTGGCGACCAGCGCCACCGCCGCGCCGGTGAATGCCAGCATCGACACCATCACTGTGAAAACGTTCAGGATCGTGAGCCAAGCCGGCAACACGGCCAGCTTCTCTTCATCGGCGAACACCTGCCGGATTCCCGTGCTTCCTTCTCCGATGTACTTCGCGAGCTTGAGGACGCTCTTCCGCACGGCCATCCCCGGATGTTCCTTCCAATACTGGAGGGTGAGTTTCCGGAAAAAGGCGTGCCGCATCCCTTCCGGTCCGACACCGGGAGGGGGAAGATTGTCTCTCCAGAACTGTTCGCCCTCCGGCACCGCCCGCCGTGTCGCGGGACCTTCGGCGAACCAGTCAGGAATATATGGATTGTTGCCGGAGTACAGAGTGAGGGCGGAGTCGCTGTCGATCAGAACGAAGCTTCCCAAGACCCGGTAATTGCGAATGGTCCAAGGCAAGATGACCAGGAGAGTGGTAGCGAGGAGGAGGGCTACCCGGAAGATCGGAAGACGGCCTCTCCGGATTCCGGAAACGAACATCCCGCCCGCCAGGAAGAGAGTGATCGGCAACGCAATCGAACGGGAAAGCGCCGAAAGGCCGAGGAAACAACCCGCGGCGACGATCGACCGATGGGGAACACTCCCGCCGGGACTCACGAGCAGGGCGAGAGCGATGATCAGAAAGGGAACATAGAGGTTTTCCGAGAAGGCGAGGATCGGGAACGCAACGAACTCGGGGTAGACTGCGACGGCGAGACCGGCATACACGCCGGTCCGGAGATCACCGACGCGCCGCCCGAGGATCATGGCCGCCCACACGATCACGAGGGAAATGGCGATCTGCCCCAAACGGATCGCGATCATGCCTTCGCCGAAGATCCGCTGAATCCCGTACAGGAAGAAGGGGTAGAGCGGAGGTCTCGACGCCCGAACCGCATTGAGCCCGAATCCTTCTCCGGCCGCCAGATTCTCGGCGATCTTGAGATAGCGGGTCTCGTCGTATCTCGGTTGATAATCCAGTGTCAGGAAGAAAGGGACAAGACGAAGGGCGAGTGCGAGGAGGAGAATGAGCGCTACCGACCTTCCGAAGGATGCGGTGCCGCGTTCGATTCGATCGTTTTCCGATGTCACTGGCGGATCCATCCGGTCGGCGGCGCTTTCGATTTCTCGCGGCCGCGCTCGGTTCGAACCAGGCACTTCAAGACGGGCCCCCCGATATGCGGTCATCCGAGGCGGTAGGGTCCGGATGTCCGCCTATCCGGGAGGAACACGCTACGGGGCCCTCAAACACGAAAGAGAGACTAGAACTCGTTTCAAAACCCCTTCCTGCTGCGGCTGGCTGCAGGGACGACCCGCTTCGTCCTCGGGCGAGAATGTCCTCATCGGCCCTCCAGGGCCGCCTCCGGGCATTCTCGCCCTCGATCCTCGCCGTCCGTCCCTTCGCTCACCCTCGCGGGGCAAGGGGTTTTGAAACGAGTTCCACTTCACCGGTCCCTCCCGATGATCTCGTCCGCGTTGGCCCACGGGACCTTGCGGCGATCGTGATTCACGCTTCCTTCCATGATATCACAGCTAGTGAGTCTCGCGCAGCCGGCGCATAAGTCCCATCGGGCGTTGGTCCTGGAGAACGTCGCGGTCAGGCATCAACTCCAAGTCCTGCAACGGCCTGGCGCCCAGGCCGGCGCGTGAGGACTACTTGAGCAAGCCGGCCCTGACCCCTTGGCTCCGGCCCACCGAAATCAAGGCTGCGGTTTTGTGGAATTGAGGCTAGAATCTCGGTATGGAACATTCGCGGCCATTGACGACGGGAACAATGAAGAACCATCGACCTACCTTAGCCACGATAACCGGGATCATCTTGCTGGGCGTGGCGCTCCAATCTGCCGTTCTGTTCTTCGCCCTCGATCCACACAAGCTGTACTGGAAGGACGCGAGGATCTATTACAAAAGCGCCGTGCGGCTCCATGAGGGTCACCCGTTCAGCACGACAGATGATTCTGCCGGGATGTGGCACCCCCCGGGCTATTCGTACATTCTCTCCTATATGATGAAGGTGGCCGGCACGAATGTACTGAACCTGCGCCTGTTCCATGTGGCGCTGTTCCCCGTGTTCTTGGTTCTGCTCTACCGCCTGGGGGCGGTTTGGAGAGGAGAGCGGACCGGCCGAATCGCGATGATCCTCGGGGCTCTCTATCCACCGTACATATACATGTCTCTTTCGCTATACGCGGAGTCCTTGCTGATTTACATGTACGTCGGAATCGCTCTGCTCGTGTTCCTTCTCGCCAGACGGCCGACCTACCTTGTCTTGATTCCGCTCGTCCTCCTGATATCCGTTGCCGTCATGATGCGTCCCACGGCGCTGATCTTGTCCATCGTCGCCGCTCTGGTCATGCTTCATGGGGAACGGTCGGAATGGAAAAGAGCCTTGGCCATGGGCCTCTTGGTCATTGCGGTGCCGGGCGCATTGGCGACGGGTTGGTGTATCAGAAACAGTCATGTTCATGGGAGATTCACCTTTTCCGCGACCGCGGCGGGAACGCTCCTCGCGAACTACAACGAAGGCGCGTCGTGGCGGGACAAGAAGGTGAGTTTACCGGAGGAGATTCAACAGAAGCTGTCATCCGCCTCGACTTTCGAAGAGAAGGACAAGATCCGGACGGACGCCGTGAGGAAATTCATCCGGGAGCACCCGTTTTGGTCGATGAAGATCGCCCTCTTGCAGTCGATCGCTTCGTGGAGTCCATGGCCCGTGACCATGTCCACCGGTGGTCATGCCGGATGGAAGTACAAGGGAGGAGCGGCTGTTCCCTTTGGGCTACTGTGTGTGTTCGGGATTTGGGGGATCGTTCGTGAGAGAAAGGACCGCTTCGTTCAGTCGTTGGTGTTGCTCATGATCCTGAACACGGTGGCCAACGGAGTGGCAGGGGTATCGTACCGATATCGCGTCGTTACGGATTTCGCCCTGATTCTTACAGCCAGTGTCATCTTGGACGGTATCCTGAAAAGATGTCGCCGGAGGCCCGGTGACGGCAAGGCCGTCCGCCATGGAGACGGGTGATTCGCCGCTCAATTCTGACCCCCTGGCTCCCCGAGTTGGCACAAGACGTGTGAGGGTCTTGAAACAGCAAGACGAGTTCCTCTGCGTCGGGGGGCTCCAATGCTCTCTCCCGGTCAGCTCCAGACGCCCGGGATCGGTTCGTCGCAGCGGTCGCATCGTCCCTCACGGAGACGGACCTCCTTCACGAAGAAGCCGGCGCGGGTGAGGACGGCGTTCCCGCAGCGGGGGCAGTTGGTGTTCTCCGCCGGGTGGCCGGGGACGTTCCCGATGTAGACGTAGTGGAGCCCTTCCGCATCGGCGATCGCCTTGGCCCGCTCGAGCGTCGCGATCGGCGTGGGGGGGAGGTTCTGGAGGAGGTATTGGGGATGGAACCGGGTGAAGTGTAACGGCACGTCCGGACCGAGTTCGGTTCGGATCCACCGGACGAGTCCGCGGAACTCGTCGTCCTTGTCGTTCAGCGTAGGCACGACGAGATAGACGATCTCGTTCCAGACGCCCGCCTTCCTGATCGTCACGAGGCCGTCGAGAACGGGGCGCAGCTCCCCGCCCACGATGTCCCGGTAGAAATCCTCGGTGAAGGCCTTCAGGTCGACTTTGATCGCGTCCATCCGGGCGCACATCTCGCGGAGCGGGTCCGGCTTGATGTAACCCCCGGTCACGATCGCATTGCGAAGCCCCGCGGCGCGCCCCGCCTCGGCCGAGTCCATCATGTATTCGTAGAAAACCACCGGCTCGCTGTAGGTGTAGGCGATGGAAGCGCAGGAGTGGCGTTTCGCCAGACGGGCGACTTCCGCCGGAGGGGTGTACTCGGCGGGGAGCTGCTCGGGCCGTGACTGGGAGATGTCCCAGTTCTGGCAGAACTTGCAGTTCACGTTGCACCCGGCCGTGGCGAGGGAGAAGGCGAGACTGGAAGGGAGGAAGTGGAAGAACGGTTTCTTCTCGATCGGATCGGCGTGGAAGGTGCATGGCCGCGAGTAAACCAGAGTGTAATACACGCCCTCCCGGTTCTCCCGGACGCCGCAGTACCCTCTCTCCCGATGATCGATGACGCACTCCCGGGGACAGAGGACGCACTTGATCTTCGATTGAGGGAGCTTCTCGTAGAAGCGCGCCTCGGCGACGAAGCGGGGATCTTCCCCCTTCGGCGCCGCCGCGAAGAGCGATCCCCGGCCGAGGACGCCGCCCGGATAGAGGGCGGCGAGACCGGCGACGGCGCTCCCGCCGAGGAAAGCCCTCCGGGTGAGTCTCCCTCCCCCCTCCCCCCTCTTCGAGACCGGAGGGGGGGAGTCGATCGAGTCGGTCCGCAACGTCCGTTCCTCTCGGCGACGGAACATGCCTCTTTCCTCCATCACGCTTCCACCCGTTCGATCCTCTCCGGATCGTTCGTTCCCAGGCGATGGCGATCGTCCGCCGCGGTGGCGATGTAGACCGGCTCCCGCCCCGCTTCCGCGAGCGTCGGCAGGCCGAGCCTGGCCCGCTCCTCCTCGATGATCCCCCAGGCGACCGTGTCAAGGGCCACCGGGTCCGTTCCGGCGATGAGTCCGCCGAAAGGCCAGGCCCAAGAGGGCATGAACGGCGGGCCTCCCTCGCACTGGGCGAGGAGGGCGTCGCCGATCGTCAGTCGGACCTTGGAGCGGATGGAGGGGAGCATGTAGACGTCCGGGATGTACGGGTCGCCGGCGTTCATGTGGTACTTGTTCGGATTGTGCACGGCGCCGAACAGGTTCTTGAGCGCCATCGTGACCCCGGCGATCCCGTGGTCCTTCAAGACGGGCAGGTTGATCACGGCGTCCACGGTCTCCGTGAGGGTCCGGCAGACCAGACTCCCCGCGCTACCGAACGCCTCCAGGTCGCGGCCGAATCCGAGAAGGTCGTTGCCGAAGCACCGAATCCCGCTCCCCCGGTGGCGTATCCGGTAGCCCCCCTCCTCGAGATCCGTGTTCTGCCGGTCCCAGACGACGATGTCCTTCTCCGCGACGCCCGCCCCCCGGAGCCTCTCCGCGACGGCTTGCACCAGCTCGGTCCGCGTGGAGAGCCGGGGTCCCGCGAGGCAGTTCACCTTCAGCCCCACCACCTCGCCCGGCCGGACCACGCGCCGCCACGGCTCGACCGGATCATCGGTGTCGAAGAGGGTCTGCATGGTCCGGTCGAGGAGCCTGGCGAGACGGGAGGTGTCGAGCCCCCCCTTCAGCGGATCGAGGTGACCGTCCCGGGCGACCACGATGCGGGAGCGGGCCGCCCGGCCCTCGGCGGCGATTCGGGATCTCACGGGTGCGCCCACGATCGCCGCCCCTCCGAGGAGGAGCCCTCTCTTCAGAAAGCCGCGACGGCTCGTCATGGCTGGTTGCTCCCGGAAGGGATCGTCCGGCGTTCGTGGTTCGGGGCTCGGGGGGGACCGACGGGCCGAAAGGGTCTGTCAGCGCTTCCCCATCCAGCATAGCAGAAAAAGGGGAATCGGGAAGACCGGACCCCCCAAGCACTCTCTCGGGCGGGCGCCCCGGTCTTACGGCCCGTCGCCCGGGTCTTCCGTCTGCTGCTGGCGATTACTTTTTTGGACTCCGGCGTCGACGGTCGTGCCGAGAAGGCCGGCGAGCTTCTCGAGAATCGGGAGATCGACGCCGCCCGACTTCAGAGGTGTCATCTTGTCATCCACCATGCCCCGGGCGAGCTTGTGGAGCGAGACCTGCTCGTCCGTCACCGTCGCGGTGTAGCGGGTGGCGAACCCGGGGATCGCCGACGCGGGGTCGGGAAGCCAATCGGTTTCGACCGTGCCGGTCAATTCGCTCGCCTCGGTCACCGTGTAGCCCCCTTCGGAGAGGACCTTCGCCACCGCCGCAACCGCCGACTCTTTCGTGAGATTGTTCGTGAGAATGCCGCCCGTCGTGGAGCGGCCGGCGCATCCCGCCAGCAGGAACACAAGGAACAGGAGGAGCGCGGCGCCCGATCGAATCGTGTTGGTCATGGTCCGCCTTTCGCCGGTGTGGGGAACCCGCCGACCCGGCCGCCGAGTCGGGAGCGTGCCTAGAACTCGTTTCAAAACCCCTTCCTGCTGCGGCTGGCTGCAGGGAGGGCCCGCTTAGCCCTCGATCCTCGCCGTCCGTCCCTTTGCTCACCCTCGCGGCGAAAGGGGTTTTGAAACGAGTTCTCGAGTATAATCGAGAACAATACTCCGCGCAGTCGGTTCGGTTTCTCCGCCCCCTACATCCCCGGGTGTCCGTAATCGGCGCCGTCCATGTCGTGGACGCGCTGGATGTACTCCGCGTCCGAGATGTCGTTGCGCCAGAGCCCGAGACCCCGGGCGGCGGTGTAGCCGGTGAAGAAGAGAAGGAGGAGCGCCATGGCGAAAGCGAACGGCCCGACGCGGCGGGTCCTGGAGCCGGCGGTGAGCGTGGCGGAGACCGGGCAGGCCGCGACGCAGTCGAGGCAGCCGGTACATTCGGCGCTCACGATCCTCGCCTTCTTCGAGATCGGCAGCCGTGCCATGCAAACCTCGTCGCACAATCCGCAGGAGGTACAGGTCTCCGCGCCCCGCCGGATCTTCACCGGCGACATCCACGAGAAGAGCCCGAGAAGAGCGCCGTAGGGGCAGAGAAAGCGGCACCATGCCCCCTGGACGAAGATCGACGCCACGGCGAGAACGACGAGCACCTTCAGCGCGAGGGGGCCGATGTCGGCGAAGAAGAGGTACATCTTCACGTCCGAGACCCGGTTGTACGGCGAGTCGATGAACGCCCGGAGCGCCGGCGGGGACATGCCGAAGATCGCCCAGAGGAAGAAGCCGAGGAGCAGGTACTTCAATCCCCTGAGCGGGACGTCGAGCCACTGGGGCGGCCGAAAATTCCGGCCGAAGATCTTCTGCCCGAGTCGAGCGAGGGATTCGGACATGAACCCGGCGGGGCAGATCCAGGAACAGAACCCTTTTCGAAGAAGGATCGAAATCGCGAGGAAGACGAGGAAGAGAACCGTCGCCGCCGGGTGGATCCGGTTGATCGTTCCCTGGTAAATCCAGTCGAGGGCACCCATGAGCCCGCTGATCGGGAGGAAGCCTTCCACGCCGGGGGGGCGGACCGGGAGCGGGGCTCCCCTCGCCCGAACAGTACTCAAGAACCGGGAGAACTGAAAGCCCAGGAGAATGCAGGTGGCCGCGAAGCCGGCCTGAACGATCAGGCGGATCCGAAACGTCTGAAATCGCTTCACCCCGGCGGTCCCCTCGAGCCATCGAATCGAGGATCGAAGATAACCCATGATGACACAAACCCCTCTCCCCGGCAGGGGGTCGAACGTGGTCCCCTATGACTCTAAGTGAGCATTCACTCGCCCACAAGTAGAATCGACATCGGGACATCAACTTCGGTATCTTCTGTATCGGTAACTGATTTCGGTGGTATCCGACAGCAGCCCCTGGGCGGGCAATGGGCTTCGGATTCCCACCGGCATTTCAACGTCGGTATCTGATTCTATCGGTATCTGGTTCCGGGAGAAGGACTCTCGTGGATCTCCGCAGATCTGCGCATTCACGTATTGTGCTCCGTTATCTTGTTGCTTGACGAAGGTTCCCCGGACAGGTTATTATAACGACTGATAGGAACAATCAATCGGGCTGTTTCCTGTTCGATGGTCTCGGACTGGGAGGCTCACCGCCGATCGACCCGACCCCGGCCCCGGCGGTGAGTTTCCATATGGTGGGCCGTCCACCCCGGCGGACGGTCCACTTCTTTTCCCACCCGTCGCCAAGGGCGCGGCGGATTCGCATCACCGGCATACCGAAGTCGGAGCATAGTGATGTTCCTGCGCAACTGAAGCCTGAAACGGCCCAAGGTCTTTGGGCCCAACCGAGGAACGCCCCCGCCCGGCATCTGACCCGGTCGACTCCGGAAGGACGCCGCGGGCGTTCTCCGAGGAGTGACCGGAATGGACCATTCTCGTTCGTCTTCTCCGACCCCGATCATCGAAACCCCCGCGAGTTCATCCGCCGGATGGGTGCGGCGTGGACCCTCGCGGACGGCGTGAACAACCGTCTCGATTCGCACGTCACATTCTACTTCTAGGCCGGCGCGAAATCCCGTCGGCGCAGGTCCCGGATCCCGGAGCCCATGGAGATAGCCATGAGAAAGCGAATGATGCTCATCCCCCTGTTCGTTCTCGCGGTGTTCGCCGGGGGGGCGGCCCCGTCGGAGGCTCCGGTGATGGAGCGGACGATCGACATCGAGTGGACCGTGGAAGGGTCAGGTTTCCCGGAGGGGACGAAGGTGGCGGAACTCTGGATCGCCCTGCCCCAGGAACTCCAGGAGCAGGAGGTCTCGGACCTTCGCGTCGAGTGCGAATACCCTTGGGAGATCGTGGTGGACGGGGAATTCGGCAACCGGGTCGTCATGATCACGGCCCGGGAACCGGCCGGTACCGTTCGGGCCCGTCTTTCGGCCCGGGTGATCCGGCGGGCCGTCGACGGTCCGCGTCCGGCGGCGCTGAGCGACCGGGAGAGGGACCTCGAAGCGGACGGCCGGCCCGCGGGAGTCGTGACGAGGACGCTGACGTATACGATGAAATAGGGGCCCGGCGGCGCAACCGGGGGGGATTCAGTGGCGGGAGTCGCGGGTTCTTCGTTTCGCCTCCCGGTAGCCGTCACACCGCTCGTACCGATCCTCGGTCAGGCAGTGCTCCCGCAATTGGGCGAGACGAGGGGCCCGGGGCCCCTCCCCGCGGACGGGGTTCGTGCAGAGGTAGACGCGCACCGGGGGCGCCGATCGGTCGGCGAGGATGATGTGGGGGCAGGGCATCGGCCGGCCTCCCGGGGAAGGGACTCTCTTCTCAGTTTAGCCCTCTTTCGGGCGGCGGTCCACGTCCCGGGGGGAGATCCGGCCTACCTTCGCCGCCGCCGCCGGCCGTAGTCGAGTTTGGTGACGACGTAGGTGCCGCTCCGTTCGTCGGTTTTCAGCGTGACGTGCCCCGCCTCCTGGGCCTCCTCGAGCAGCTCGCTGAAGCTCCGGTAGCCGTAACTCGATTCGTTGAAGGAGGGGCGCTTCCGCTTCATCGTGTCCTTCACGAGGGAAGAGTAGATCACGCCCCAGTTCTCCCGTTGCAGCGCGCGGATCGCGTCGAAGAGGAGGAAGTAGACCTCCCGCTTCTCCGCGGGGATCTTCTTCGTGCCCGTCGGAGCGGTCTCGGGCGTCGACTCTTCGTCGAGGTCCTCGTAGTAGAGAAACTCGTCGCAGTTGTCGGAGAGGAGCTTGGACGTCGACTTCTTCATGCCGAGACCGATGACATACTTGCCGTTCTCCTTCAGTTTCGAGACGAGCGGCGAGAAGTCGCTGTCCCCGGAGACGACGACGAACGTGTTGATATGTTCCTTGCTGTAGCTGAGGTCCATGGCGTCGACGCAGAGGCGGATATCCGCCGAGTTCTTGCCCGTGGACGATCGCTTCGGGATCTCCACGAGTTCGACGCCCGCCTCGTGAAGCGGCTGGGTGTACTCCCGGAACCGCCCCCAGTCTGCGTAGGCGGTCTTGACGAGCACCTTTCCCTTGTCGAGGAGCCGGTCGAGGACGCGCTTGATGTCGAACGCGTTTTCCCGGCGGCCGGTGAAGCCGAGGGCGAGATTCTCGAAGTCGAGGAACACGGCCAGATTACG
>JBDROZ010000113.1:0-18192 GCA_043809585.1 Candidatus Eiseniibacteriota bacterium | reverse complement strand
GGGCATGCCCCTCCATGAAGATGACCGGCGGGGCGGGGGATCGGAGGAGGGAGGGGGATGGGGCGGACTGGGACGCTCGTCGTACTGCGGGAGAGACCCCTCCCTTTCTCCGGACTCGCGGTGCCGGCGGTGCGGAAGTCCTCCTTGGGCTCGCCCGGTTATGCCCCGCCCCCTCCCTCCTCCGATCCCCCGCCCCGCCGGTCATCTTCATGGAGGGGCATGCCCACGCATGTCCCCCCCACTTTTTCATTATGTTACACTGGTACGGCCAGCCCCGCCCGGGGGCGTCCGGAGGAAATGCGAATGGCACAATCCTATGATTTGATTGTAATTGGATCCGGCCCCGGCGGCTACGTCGCCACCGTCAGGGCCGCCCAACTCGGCCTTAGCACCGCGATCGTCGAGAAGCAGAAAGCCCTCGGCGGCACCTGCCTCCACTGGGGCTGCATCCCGACCAAAGTCCTCCTCTACGCCGCCGAGATGCGGGAGAACTTGGACCACATGAAACAGTACGGAATCGAAGTCGAGGGCTTCTCCGTCGACTGGAAGAAGCTCCTCCGCCGGAAGAAGATCGTGGTCGACAAGAACGCCAAGGGCGTCGAGTACCTGATGAAGAAAGGGAAGGTCGACGTCCTCCAGGGGACCGGCTTCATCGAGGCGCCGGGGAAAGTCCGCGTCACCCCCGAGGAGGGGGACGCCGTGATCCTCGAGACCAAGAACATTCTCGTCGCCACCGGCTCCCAAGTCGCGTCGATTCCGGGCGCCGACTTCGACGGCGACAAAATCATCTCCAGCGACGACGCTCTCTATCTCGAGGAGGTCCCGAAGTCGATGGTCGTCCTCGGCGGCGGCGCCGTGGGCGTCGAGTTCGCCTCTCTCTACCACAGCTTCGGATGCGAGATCACCCTGGTCGAGATGCTCCCCGGCCTCGTCCCTCTCATGGACGCGGAAGTCTCCAAGGAGCTTGCCCGGGCCTTCCAGAAGCGGGGCATCGCCGTCAAAGTAGGCACCAAGTTCGTTTCCGTCGACAAGACGGGCGACGGCGTGAAGGTGGTGCTCGAAAACGTGGAGAGCGGCGGGAAAGAGACGATCGCCGCCGGCAAGTTGCTCGTCGCCGTCGGCCGGAGGCCCGTGACCGACGGGATCGGCCTCGACGAGGCGGGCGTGAAGCGGGAGCGCGGGTTCATCCCGACCGGCCCGCGCATGGAGACGAACGTTCCCGGGATCTACGCCATCGGCGACGTGGTCCCCACCGCCGCCCTCGCCCACCTCGCGTCGGAAGAAGGGGTCGTCGCCGTGGAAGGGATCGCGGGCCGGGATCCGCAACCCATCGACCACGACCAGGTGCCGTCGTGCGTCTACTGTATCCCCGAGATCGCCGCCGTCGGCCTCACCGAGGAGGAGGCGAGGAGAAGAGGCCACGACGCCAAAGTCGGCAAGTTCCCCTTCTCGGCGAACTCGAAGGCCGCGGTCGTGGGCGACACGGTCGGCTTCGTCAAGATCGTCTCCGACGCGAAGCACGGCGAGATCCTCGGCGTCCACATGATCGGCCATCACGTCACGGAACTCCTCTCCGGCGTGACCGCCGTGATGCACGCCGAGGGGGGCGTCCACGAATTGGGAGAAACCATCCACCCCCACCCGACCCTTTCGGAAGCGATCCACGAGGCGGCCCTCGCGGCGGGTGAGGGGGCGATTCATATTTGAATTCGAGAAACGGGCGAGGAGAAACGAGATGTCGAAAGATGTCGTCATGCCCCAGATGGGCGAAAGCGTCGCCGAGGGCACGATCATCAAGTGGCTCGTGAAGGAGGGGGACCTGGTCGCGAAAGACGACCCTCTCTTCGAGATTTCCACCGATAAGGTGGACGCCGAAATCCCCGCCCCCGAGTCGGGCGTTGTGGCAAAGATCTTGGTGCCCGAGGGGGAGACCGTCGAGGTCGGCATGGTCGTGGCGACCCTCTCCACCGAGGGGTCCGCCTCCGCCGAGGCTTCCGCCTCCGCCAAGGCTTCGGCGGGCAGGCCCGTCGCGAAGAAGCCCGTGCCGGCATCCGCCTCCGCCAAGGCTTCGGCGGACAAGCCCGCGCCGCCGGCCCCGGACGAAGGTCATCCGGTGATGATGCCCCAGATGGGCGAGAGCGTCGCCGAGGGGACCATCATCAAGT
This sequence comes from Candidatus Eiseniibacteriota bacterium, assembly GCA_043809585.1. Lineage (GTDB taxonomy): Bacteria > Orphanbacterota > Orphanbacteria > Orphanbacterales > Orphanbacteraceae > JBDROZ01. Next base: position 16,027 of record JBDROZ010000113.1, on the reverse strand, counting down.
GGCTCGTGAAGGAAGGGGACAGGGTCGCGAAGGACGATCCCCTCTTCGAGATTTCCACGGACAAGGTGGACGCCGAGATTCCCTCCCCCGAGGCGGGGGTGCTGACGAAGATCGTGACGCGCGAAGGGGAGACGATCGAGGTCGGCAAGGTGGTCGCGTACATCGGCGGCGGAGCTTCCGCCTCCGCCGAGGCTTCCGCCTCCGCCAAGGCTTCGGCGGACAAGTCCCTGGAAGAAGCGATGCCGGCCCCGAAGCCCGATGCTCCCCCCGCGGCGATCTCCTCTTCCTCTTCGTCCGACATCCGCTCGTCGCCCATCGCGCGGCGGATCGCCCGGGAGCGGGGCGTCGACATCGCGCGGGTGCCCGGCACGGGCCGGGGAGGGCGGGTGAGCAAGGAGGATGTTCTCCAATTCGTCGAAAGCGGGACCCCCTCCGCCGCGCCCGGGACCGGCGACGCTCCGGCGTCCGAGCCGGCCGCTCCTTCCGCTCCGGTGATGAAGGGCGATTCGGTGGAGCCCATGTCGATCATGCGGAAGAAGATCGCCGAGCACATGGTGATGAGCAAGCGAACGGCCCCTCACGTGCTCACCGTCTTCGAGATCGACGTCACGGAGGCCCAGAAGATCCGCGCCGCCCACAAAGAGGCGTTCGAGGCGCGTCACGGCGCCCGCCTCACCCTCACGGCCATGGTGATCCACTCGGTCGTGCCCACGCTCCTCGAGTTCCCGGTGGTGAACGCCTCGGTGAAGGGGGAGGAGATCGTTTTCCACAAGGATGTGAACATCGGCGTGGCGGTCGCCCTCGAGGACGGATTGATCGTGCCGGTGATCAGGAACGCGGAGAGGATGGGCATCGGCGAGATCGCCCGATCCCTGCAGGATCTCGCGGTACGGGCCCGGAGCAAGAAACTCGCGATCGACGAGGTGCGGGGTTCGACCTTCTCGATCACCAATCCGGGGCCCTACGGCGCGCTTTTCAACTTCCCCGTCATCAACCAGCCGAACTCGGCGATCCTCGGGATGGGAGAGTCGAAGAAGCGGCCCGCCGTCGTCGGAGACGCGATCGGGATCCGGGAGATCGCGCACTTCTCCCTCTCCTTCGATCACCGCCTCATCGACGGCGCCGTGGCGGATCGGTTCATGGCCGCCGTCAAGGCGAGGCTCGAGGACTTCCCCGGGGAGGTATTCGCTTGATCGGAACCCGCCGCCACCCCCTCGCCGTGCGACGGCTCGGCGTCGTGCCGTACCGCGAGGCGTGGGATATGCAACGGGAGCTCGTGGAGCGCCGCAAGCGGGGCGAGATCGAGGACCATTTGGTCCTTCTCGAGCACGAGTCGGTCTACACCCTCGGCCGCCGTGGAGACCTGGGCCACGTGACCATGCCCGGCGAGCGCCGCGCCGCCCTCGGCATCGACGTGATCCACACCGACCGGGGGGGGGACGTGACCTGGCACGGGCCGGGGCAGCTCGTCGGCTATCCGATCGTCTCCCTCGCCCCGGACCGGAAGGACGTGGTGAGGTACGTCCGGGACCTGGAGGAGGCGATCATCCGCGGCGCCGCCGACTTCGGCATCCGGGCGGGGCGCATTCCGGGCCTTACCGGCGTCTGGGCGGGAGACGAGAAGTTCGCCGCCATCGGCGTCAGGATCTCCCGCTGGGTCACCTCCCACGGGTTCGCGCTGAACGTCCGCAATTCCCTCGAGCCTTACGGCGGTATCGTGCCCTGCGGCATCACGGGGAAGGGGGTGACCACCCTCTCCCGTCTCGCGGGGCGGGAGATTTCGGTGCGTGAGGCGGCGGACCGGTTCGTGGTCCGTTTTGCCGAGGTCTTCGACCGGGAGCCGAGAGAGGAGGGCGGACATGGTCCGGGCGCGTGAGGAAGGACCGGGGCGGAAGCCGCCGTGGCTCAAGATCCGGCTGGGTTCGTCGGACGAGTTTCGGGGCGTGAAGACCGCGCTCCGGGAGGGGAAGCTCTTCACCGTCTGCGAGGAGGCCAAGTGCCCGAACCAACACGAGTGCTGGGGGGCGGGTACCGCGACCTTCATGATTCTCGGCGGCGTCTGCACGAGGGCGTGCGGCTTCTGCGCCGTCACGAGCGGGAAGCCCCTCCCCCTCGACCCGAAGGAGCCGGACGAGACGGCGGAGGCGGTGGCCCGGCTCGGGCTGAAGTTCGCGGTGATCACCTCCGTCGACCGGGACGATCTCCCCGACCTCGGCGCCGGCGCCTTCGCGGAGACGGTGCGCCGCGTGCGGGAGAGGAACCCGGAATGCGAGGTGGAGGTATTGATCCCCGACTTCGACGGACGGGAGGATCTTCTCCGCGTGGTCGTCGACGCGGAACCCCTCGTGATCGGCCACAACATGGAGGTTGTCGGGCGGCTCTATCCGGAGGTCCGCTTCCGGCACACCTACGAACGCTCCCTCGGCGTGCTGTCCGCGGCGGCGCGGATCAAGAAGACGCGCCAGATCGTGAAGTCCGGTTTCATGGTCGGTCTCGGCGAGGAGGACCGCGAGGTGGAGGAGCTTCTTCGCGATCTCCGATCGTCCGGCGTGCGTGCGGTCACCATCGGCCAGTATCTGAAGCCGACGGCAAAGCACCACGACGTCTTCCGCTACGTGCATCCCGAGACATTCGCCCGGTACCGGGAAGTGGCGGAGGGGCTCGGCTTCCTCCACGTCCAGTCGGGCCCTCTCGTGCGGAGTTCGTACCGGGCCGAGACGATCCTGAACGTCCTCCGGCGGGACTTCCGCGGGCGCCGAGAGGCCCATGCAGACCCACGATGATCTGACCCGGATTCTCCAGCGCATCGACGGGCGCGGCTACAAAGCGTACAAGGACATCCAGGGCGTCTACACCTTTCCCGATTTCACCCTCTCCATCGACCATGTGCAGGGCGACCCCTTCGCCGCGCCGAGCCGCCTCCGGGTCTTCGTGGACCCGGAGGTCGCCGGCTTTCCCGAAGAGACCTGGCGGAACAAGAGCCGGGCCGTCGCCCTCGCCCACATTCTCGCCCGCTCCTTCGCCCGCGCCGCGAAAGGCGCCGCCGAACGGAGGGGCTCCGGCAAGAGCGGCATGATCGAGATCGACCGGCCGGGGCAGGAGGTGCTCGAGCGGACGGCGGTGATCGTGAAGAGGGGCGGGCGGGTGGAGGCCCGTTTCGTCGCCGGCCTTCCCGCCGCGGGGCGCCGCGTGCTCGGCCGCCAAGCGGACCGGATGCTGGCGGGCGACCTGCCGGAGATCGTGAAGACCTCCCTCCGCTACGCCTCGAACGACGCCGAGGCCATCGACCGGGCGGTGAAGGTGAACGAAGACGCCGACCATCTCCGGGCGGCCCTCGCGGACAGGGGCCTCGTCGCGTTCGTCGCCGACGGGGGCGTGCTCCCCCGCCGCTCCGGCGTCGACGAGCGGCCTCTCCGGGAGGGGGCGGTCCCGTTCCGCTCGCCCGATTCGCTCCGGGTCACCGTCGATCTCCCGAACGGGGGCGCCCTGACCGGCATGGGCATCCCCGAGGGGGTGACGCTGATCGCCGGAGGGGGCTTCCACGGCAAGTCGACCCTGCTCTCCGCCCTCGAACGGGGCGTCTACAACCACGAGCCGGGGGACGGCCGGGAATGTGTCGTCGCCGACGGCCGGGCGATGAAGATCCGCGCCGAAGACGGACGCCGCGTGGTGGGCGTCGACATCTCGCCTTTCATAGGGGAGCTTCCCTACGGCCGGAAGACCGACTTTTTCACGAGCGACAACGCCTCCGGGTCGACTTCCCAGGCGGCGAACATCATCGAGGCCATCGAGGCGGGCGCCCGGGTGCTCCTCGTCGACGAGGACACGGCGGCGACGAACTTCATGATCCGGGACCACCGGATGCAGGAGCTGGTGGCGAAGGAGAAGGAGCCGATCACGCCCTTCGTCGACAAGGTGCGCCAGCTTTACGAAGAGCGGGGCGTCTCGTCGATCATCGTGGCCGGCGGGTGCGGCGACTATTTCGACGTGGCCGACCGGGTGATCGTCATGGATTCGTACGTCCCCGCCGACGGCACCGCCGCGGCCCGGGCCATCGCCGAGAGGTATCGTTCCGAGAGGGCCCCCGAAGGAGGAGCCCGTTTCGGAGAGGTGGCCGACCGGGTCCCGAACCGGGCGAGCGTCGACCCGAGCCGGGGTCGGCGGGAGGTGAGCGTCAGAGTGCGCGGCCTCCGGACAATCCAGTTCGGCGAGGAGACGGTGGATCTGTCGGCGGTCTCCCAGATCGTCGACGCCGGCCAGACCCGGGCCCTCGCGGAGGCCATCCTCTACGCCCGAGAGCGCTACATGGACGGCGAACGCTCCCTCCGGGAGATCCTGGACGCCGTGGAGGCGGACGTCGCCCGGGAAGGGCTCGCCCTCCTCTCGAAAAGGGCCGCACCGGACCACGCGCTCTTCCGCCCTCTCGAGTTCGCCGCCGCACTGAATCGCCTGCGGTCCCTCCAAGTGCGCCGGAAATAGCCCGCGCCCCGTCTCCGATCCCTACTGCGGGCGGAGATCGCGGGCTATTTCCGGCCGGTAGTCGGAGGCGCATTCCGGTATCACAGCCCCGATCCGCCTTGACCCTATCAGGCCCTGGATGGGACAATGGAACGGTCAGCGAGGCTGGGAGGAAAAGGATGAGCGATACGATGACGACCCACGGGAAGCTCGCGGAGCGGATGGGGCGCCTCGGCACGGAGACCGCCTTCGAGGTGCTCGCCCGGGCCAAGGCCCTCGAGCGCCAGGGCAAAGAGATCATCCACCTCGAGATCGGCGAACCCGATTTCGGGACACCCGAGAACATCAAGGAAGCGGCGATCAAGGCGCTCCGGGACGGGAAGACCGGCTACTGCCCGGCGCCGGGCATTCCGGAGCTGCGCGAGGCCCTCGCCGCCGACGCGGGGAAACGGCGCGGCGTCGATCTGAAGGCGGACCGGATGGTCGTCTTCCCCGGCGCCAAGCCGGTGATGACGAACCTGATCTTCGCCCTCGTCGAGGAGGGGGACGAGGTCGTCTACCCGAACCCCGGCTTCCCGATCTACGAATCGATGATCAAGTTCGTCGGCGCGAAGCCCGTGCCTTTGCCGCTCCGGGAGGAGAACGAATTCCGGTTCGATCCGGAGGAGATGCGCTCCCTCGTGAGCGACAAGACCAAGCTGATCATCCTGAACTCTCCGGCGAACCCGACGGGGGGCATGCTCGCCCGCTCCGATCTCGAGGCGGTCGCCGAGATGGCGAAGAAGCACGACGCCTTCGTCCTGTCCGACGAGGTCTACATCAACATCATCTACGAGGGGAAGCACGAGAGCATCCTCTCCATTCCGGGCATGATGGACCGGACGATCCTCCTCGACGGGCTGTCCAAGAGTTACTCCATGACGGGCTGGCGGCTCGGCTACGGGTACTTCCCCGAGTTCCTCGTGGAGCACGTGACGCGGCTGAACATCAACAGCATCTCGTGCACGTCCCACTTCAGCCAGTGGGGGGCGCTCGAAGCGGTGACCGGTCCCCAGACGGCGGTGGAGAAGATGGTGGCCGAGTTCCGGAAGCGCCGCGGGGTGATCGTGAACGGCCTGAACGCCATTGACGGGATCTCGTGCATCATGCCGAAGGGGGCGTTTTACGCGTTCCCGAATATCACCGGCACGGGAATGAAGTCCCAGGAGCTGGAGCGGGGGCTGCTCGACCAGGCGGGCGTGGCGACCCTTTCCGGCACTTCCTTCGGCGCCTACGGGCAGGGCTTCCTCAGGCTCTCCTACGCGAACTCGGTGGAGAACATCGAGAAGGCGCTCGGGCGGATTCGGGAGTTCTTGAAGAAGTAAAATGGGCGCGCTCGAACGAAGCGTGGCGATCATTACGGGCGGCGGGCGTGGCATCGGAGCGGCCATTGCTCGCCGCTTCGCGCATGAGGGGGCGGGTCTCGTTCTCGCGGCGCGCACGGAGAGCGAGATCGAGCGGGTCGCGGCGGAGCTCCGGTCCCTGGATCACGGTGTTCTCGCGGTGCCCACGGACGTCACGATCCCCGGCGCGGTGAACGCCTGCGCGGAGGCGTGCCTCGAGACGTTCGGCCGCATCGACATTCTCGTGAACGCCGCCGGCGCCCAGTACATCTCCCCCGTCGCGATTTCCGAGGAGAACCGCTGGATCCGCGACTTCGACGTGAACCTCTTCGGCACCTACCGCTTCTGCAAGGCCTGCCTGCCCGCCCTCGCCGACTCGAAGAACGGCCGCATCGTGAACGTCGCCTCCCGAATGGCGAGGTCGCCGGCCCCCCTGAACAGCGCCTACTCCGCGTCCAAGGCGGGCGTCGTCGCCTTCACCGCCTCCCTCGCGGCCGAGGTCGCCCGGGACGGGATCCGGGTGAACGCGATCTGCCCGGGTTACGTGGAGACGAAACTTCTGAACGACTCGGTCGTCCGGACCTCCCACATCACCGGCATGAGCGTGGACGAGATCAAGAGGCGGCTCGTCCGGAAGAGCATGCTCCGCCGCGCCGTGGACCCGGACGAGGTCGCCGCCCTCGCCCTCTTCCTCGTCACCGAAGCGACCGGCATGACCGGCCAGGCGATCAACATCGACGCCGGGGCGGTGGCGGGGTAAAATCGTGAAATCCCTCGACCGTTTACTCGATCCGAGAAGAAGGCGTCAACCAGGATGACGATTCAACGCCCGCCCCGACGAATCGCATTCTTCAGACATACTCTGCTCCCTCCTTCTGAGACGTTTATCGCTGACCAGGCGGCATATCTTCAAAGGTATCGTCCCGTCTTCTTCGGTCGGGAGAGGGGAACCGGACGATTTGCTCTTCCCGAGGTCCACGTCATGGGAAGGGGGGGGAGGGATCGTTTCGTGCGGCGATTCCTCTACACCCTCACCGGAAAATGCGCCGGGCTCCTCGCGGAGATGGAGAAAACGGGACCTGCTTTGGTGCATGGGCATTTCGGCGTCGACAGCCTCTACGCGCTCTCGTTCGCGCGGGCGCTGGGGGTTCCTCTGATCACTTCGTTCTACGGATTCGATGCGACCCGCAGCCGCCGATCCCTCCTCCTCGGCGGGAAGATCTCCCATGTCCGTTACGCCCTGGGGATGAAGAGGCTAATCGCGGAGGGGGCCCGGTTCATAGCGATCACCTCTTTCATCAAGAGTCAGCTGGTCAAGCGGGGGTTTCCGGAGGATCGAATCACGGTTCACCCTCTCGGGGTCGATCCCGAGCGCTTCACCCCCGCCGGGAAGCGGGACGATGGAAGAACGTTGATTACCGTAGGGCGTCTGGTCCCCTTCAAAGGAACGGAGTATTTGATCCGGGCGGCGGCGAAGGCGCGAGAGGCCGTCCCGGACCTTCGAGTGGTGATCATCGGTGACGGACCGCTGCGAACGGAACTTCAAGACCTTGTCACAGAACTGGGCGTCGAGGATAACGTCGAGTTTCTCGGAGTCGTCTCGCCCGAGAGAGTCAGCCAGGAAATGCGCAGCGCGTCGGTCTTTTGCTTTCCGAGCGTCACCGAAAGGGACGGGCACCGGGAGGGCCAAGGTGTCGCCCTTCTCGAGGCGAATGCTACGGGACTCCCGCTCATCGGGTCCCGGTCGGGAGGGATTCCGGATGTGATTCGAGACGGGGAGAACGGATTCCTCGTCGAGGAGCGCGACATTGCCGGTCTCGCGGATCGTATGATTCGTCTTCTGAGAGACCGTGAATTACGGGATCGAATCGGGGCCGCCGGTCGAAGAACCGTCTTAGAGCGATTCGATGTCCGAAAACTGGCGGCTCGGCTCGAGGAGATCTACGACGCCGTGCTGGAGCGATAGACAGCCGCCCCCGGCCACGACCCGTTCCATGCCCCCGGCGACGTGGGCCGGAAGGGAGCGGGTCACCGCCCATATCTTTCCCTTGCCCTTCATTGATTCCGCCGCTCCCACTGCCCCCGGAAGAGCAATCGAGTTTCGCGGGAGCGGCCGAGCCAGAGTCCCCAGAAGAGGAGGGCGAAGGGCGCTTGGGCGACCAGGCCGACCGGATGATCGCCGGTGAACCGCCGGAGGATCATGGCGAGGAGAAGATAGGGGAGGGCGCCGGCGGCGGCGAGGAGAAACCCCCGCTTCGCGAGGGGTCCCACGGGACGGAGGTTCCGGGAGTAGACGAAGAACGAGACCATCGACGCGGCACCGATGCCGAGCCCGACGACCGACACTCCGAGGAACCGGTAGAGGAGCAGGTTGAATGCGATGTTGACGGCGATGGCGATCGACTCCGCCCGGAGAACGACATGGTTGCGGAGCCGGGCGTTGGCGATCCGCTGGAGGACGAAGCTCGCGCTGAAGATCCAGAGTCCCGCGGCGAATCCGCGGAGTGCCCGGTCCGTCACGAGAAGCGAGTCCTCTCCGAACTCGCCCCGGAGGTAGAGGAGTGCGAGAAGGGCGCGGCCCCCCACGAAAAGAAAGGCGCAGAACGGGATCAGGCCGGCGAAGAGGAGGGCGAGGATCCGCTCCGCCTTCGCCCGGGTCTCCTCTTCCGTCAGCCCGGCGAAATAGGTGAGCCCCAGAAGCCCGAGGGGGGCCGCGAGCAGGAAGTGGGTCGTCTCGGTCACGAATCGCGCGTATTCCACGGCGGCGACCCGGCCCGGTCCGAGGAGGGAGGCGACATACCGCTCGATGAGGAGGCTCGCCTCCACCCACGCCGAGAGCAGAAGCAGGGGACGGGCGATCGTCCACAGTTCCCGTCCCGCCTCGCGGACGAGAGGAAGGTGAAGGCGCGGTCGCGCCGGGAGGAGGCCGCGCCGGAGAAGATGGACAGCCGCGCCGAAGGAGAGAACGATATAGGCGCCGGAAAACCCCCACGCGGCGATCTCGGGGCGGCGGAACCGCGCGGCGACGAGGATGCAGAGAAGCATGGAAAGGTTTTGGGCGCCCGGCCTGACCGAGGGGATGACGAAGTCCTTGCGCGCCGCCCCCAGCGCGCCGAGCACCGACGTGAAGACGTAAAAAGGAACGCCGACGGCCATGATGCGGAGCATGCGTGCGGCGAGGGCCGTCCTGTCCTGGTCGAATCCGCGAAGGATGAAAGCGATCACGGGTTCGGCGAAGAAGTAGAGGAATGCGCCGAGGCCGAGGCCGAGAAGAACGAATGAGAGAAGGAGGGAATGGAAGAGGGCGGCCCCCTTCGCCTCGTTGTCGTCTTTCTCGTATCGGGCGTAGAGGGGGACGAAGCAGGTCTGCACGACCCGCGACGTGAGGAGATGCACCGGCGAGAGCGTGACCGAAAGGGAGGCCCGGTAGGCGTCGGCGACCCGGCCGGTTCCGAAGAGTCCGGCGAGGGCGATCTCGCGCGCCACGCCGAGGATCTTGCTCGCGAACCCGCCCGCCGAGAGGCGGAGGTAGTCCTTTCTCATAGCCCCTTCTCCCGGTGGATCCGCTCGCACACTTCGAGGTAGCGCGCGGCGACCCGGTTCCACCCGAAGGGCTCCGCCGACTTCCGGGCGTTTTTCGAGAGTCTCTCGCGCAAAGCGGGATCACGGGCCAGCGCCCCGAGGGCCCGCGCGACCGAGTCCGGATTCCGCTCGACAAGCAGACCGTTTTCCCCGTCCCGGAGGTACTCGCCGATCCCCCCGACCCCCCCGGAGATCAGGGGGACCCCCGACGCAAGCGCCTCCAGGCCGACGAGACCGAACGCCTCGTAGTCGGAAAGAAGAAGAAAGGCGTCGGCCGCGGCGAAGTACTCCTCTACGGAATCCACGAAGCCCGCGAATCGCACGCGCTCGGATACTCCAAGGGCAACGGCGAGTTTTCGGTACGGCTGCGCCCGGTCGCCCCCGACGACCACCAGATCGCAATGGTCCGGGACGGAGGGACGGGTGAGGGTGCGGATCGCGCATTCCAGTCCTTTCGCCCCGAAGATGTTGCTGACAAAAAGCACGAGAAGGCCGTCTTCTCGCAGTCCGAGCTTCCGCCGAAGTCCGGCCTTGTCCGTCACGGGCCGGAATCGATCCGTGTCGACCCCGTTCGGAATCGTGAATATCCGCTCGTCTCGGACTCCGTAGTGCCGTTTCAGTTCGTCGCGAACCCAAGAGGAAATTGCGACGACATAGGGCGTGGAAGCACCGCGGAAGACGGCCCATTCCCGCAGCAACAGAAACCAGTGGAGCGGATAAAGCAACCACCTTCGATTACCGGCCTTGTGTTTCGCCCCGATCGCGGCCCTGTGGCAGCTGTGGGCAACGAAGAGATCCCCGGACATCGAATCGCCGTGGGCGATCACGATGTCGTCCGGGTGAGAGTGAGCCCAAGCCGTAGCCCATATGGTGAAGAGGGGGATCTCGAACAGAGAGCGAACGTGCTTGGCCGGAATCAAACGGCAGAGCGCGCCGAGGCGTGAACCGTGTAGATCACCGAGGTCTACGGATCCGCTTCCGCGCGGAGGAAACCAGGTCGCGTTCGTGACGGGTATGCCGCTTCTTCGGAATTCGCGGGCCAGATTGTAGGCCACATGGCAGATTCCTCCCGTCGGGGACAAGGATCGTGTGAGCTGCAGAATCCGCATAGACCGTTTTTCGCAAGCCAGGAGTTCCACGATATCGACTACTTTCCCCGCACATCGGCAAGACAGGATTGTATCCCGATCTTCATGGAAACAACATGCTTATTGAACGGGGGGTGTATCAAGCGGCATCGCCGCGTCGAATTCGACGAAACAGACGATAGTTGTTGTTCGTCACCCGATGAGTGAATTCGATTTCCGAGTAGCCGCTGTCCAGGAGGAGGGGGCCGTACTCGTATCGATCGATGTCCTTTTGGGGCAACAAGAAGTACTCGATCTCCGGCCGGGCCATGACGCCGGAAATGTACTCGCGGTCGCCGAGGTTCTCACGGGCGATTTCCTCGATCACGGGAACTCGCCAAAGATAGAGCAAGCCCCCCGCCTTCCAAAACTGGACGACGGCGACTCCGCGGACGGGGCCGCTCCGGGAGATCCACCGGGCGGCCTCCACCGCCGTCTCCGACCGGCGAAAACGGAAGCGGTCGATCTCCAAGAGCGACGCCGTCGACACGATGGCGACAAGGACGAGGGCTTTGGTCCTATGGCCCATTCGGAGCCGGCTTTCCCCGACCCCGGCATAGACGTCGGACAGGAGCCGCCAGATCGATCCTCCCACGAGAGCCGCGAAGAAGGGGAGCATGGGGACGAGATAGCGCGGTTCCTTGTGGGGAAGGAAGGAGAGAGCGAGAACCGGCACGAGGGCCCAGAGGAGGAGGCGCCGGCGTCGCAGCCGGATGGAGAGGAAGAAGACGACGGCGGCGAAGACGCTGCTCCAAGCCCCCAGGTCACGCAGATACTCATGGAAAGGTTCATGTCCGCGAGAGGACTGCTTCTCGATCAGCGTGTATTGGATGATGTGCCTTGCGCTATGGAGGGCGTCCCCCCGATACAGCCGGTCGGAGACGCCGAGGATCGCCGCGGCGACGACGAGGGCAAGGAACCCGACCACGACCGCCCTCGAGAACCGCCTTTCCAGAGCCAGAGATATCGCGAGGGGAGCGAGGAAGACGATTTCGCTGAATCGGATGGAGACGCCGATTCCCAGAGCGATCGCGCTTCCGAGCAGAATGGGCCAACGCCGGGTCGGGCGATCCGGATGGACAAAGAAGAAGACAAGCAGAATGAAGAACCCGGACACCGTCCGAGGGAGTTCGCTGGAGGCGTGGGTCGTGTGCAGGCTGCTCAAGGCGAGAGCGATCACCCCGAGAATAGCCGCCGGGGCGCTTCCGAATTCGCGGCGGCCGACATGGTAGAGCAGCCACAAGGTGAGAAGAGAGAATCCGATGACGACGAGTCGCCCCGCGAACACGAGGAGGGCGGTACTCTCCGCGCCGCCGGCCCGAAGGAAAGCCTGCACCGGATAGAGAAACACGAATGGATAGAAAGGGCTGCGAAGATCCCAGGCCCGCCAATCATGCCATCCGAAGATCTTCGCGAACGTCATCTGGTGCACTTCCACGTCGTCACCGGCGAAGAAACCGAAGTAGAACCAGGCGTTCAGGACCTTGATGACGGCCGAGAGGAGGATGATCAAGAGCACGACGCGCGTTGCTCCGGAATCGGACAAGCCGGACAGGCGGGCGTGCAGCCCGCGGCAGAGTCTCTCGGCCGCGCCGGGCAGATCGGCGGGGCGGAGTCGGGGGATCCCCAGGAAGGGCTTGCCGCGGAAGGCCAGAAACCGGAGGGCTCCCAAAACAAATAGGAAGTGAATCGGATTGGAAGCGGAAAAGGAGCTGATCCGAATCCCGGCTATGTGATAGACGCCTCCACCGGACGCGATCACGCATAGAACGAAGACCGATCCGACGAGGAGGATGCCGTCCAGAGGGATGATGAGACAGCCCCCGATCCTTCTCACCATGAGAAAGTCCTCTCCCCGTGGACTCAGGCCAACCTCTCGCCCTGAAGGCAGATACGGAGAAAATCATAGGGATCCCCCCGATGCGTGTCGAGGCGAAAGAGGGTGCGGGCAAAACCGTGTTCTTCTGTCGAATCGGGGGGCGACGCGTTATAATCCCGACGCCCGGAAGAGGCGAACCGGTCCGTGCCCCACCCGGAAAAGGGGCGACGAAACTCCCTCGATCAGGAGACGGCTCATGATAACGCGCAGCCTGAACGATTTGGCCCGCCGCCGCCCCGAGTCGATCTACGGGGCGATTTACTCGCTCCCGGAGCTCCGGGAGGTGTTCTTGTCGGTGGTCGACGAGAAGGCCGCCGACTCGTGGAGCCACAAGCCCCCCGCGGAGTTCGAGAATCAGATCGACGGGGAGAAGAAGAAGGAGCTTCTCGAGAAGGCGGGGGACTTCCTCCGCGGCCTCGACGACGAGTCCCGGGGGAGGACCATGCACGCCCTGAACTCGTGGTGCGAGGCGGACGGCCTCTTCCGCTTCGCCATGTCGAAGTGCTCGTCGAACGAGAAGAAGTACGAGTCCATCTACCGGACCCGGGCGACCCGGGGCGTCTTCGACGCGCTCGACGAGGGCCGGCGGAAGCAGCCGGAGCTCCTCGGGGAAAAGCTCTCCGCCGCCGAGCGGTCGGCCTACTACCTTCAGGCATTGAACGCGATCGCCCAGCTCTCCGAGCGGGGGCAGCTCGCCTACTTCCACGAGGTGTTCGGATACTGGTCGGAGAAGCTGGCGCCGAAGGGTTAGACCGGCGGGGAGGAGCGGCGATGGTCCGGCGCGTGAGGGTTCTCGCTTCCATCGTTCTCCTTCTTCCCGGCGCCATGCCCTCCTCCGGGTTCGCCGGCGATATCCAGGCCCGAGAGAAAGAGCATCGCCCCGCGGCCGAAATTCGCCCCATGCTCGAGCCGATCGCCAAGGAGTACCCGGGGGCCTTTCTCGCCGCGGTCTACTCCCTGCCGGAGACGAAGGAAGTGTTCTTCTCCGTCATCGGGGAGGCTTCGGGCGATCCCTGGAAGTACCGGTCCATCGGTTCTTTCGATCTCCACACCAGCCCGACCCAAAAGCGGGCGGTCATCCTTGACACGGCGCGGAAGTTCGAGGAAGCGTCGATGGAGGAGTGCGATCGGGTGGCCGCCGCGATCCGGTGGTGGTGCGAAGCGGACCGGATTCTCGATCTCGCCGGCGCCGGTTTCGGGGCGTTCTTCTCGGCCGGGGCGACGGCGCACCTGATGGAGAGGGTCCGGCCGCGGGTCCCCTACGAACCGACCCCGGAAAGCCTCGCCGTGAAGCTCGACCCGGAGGAGCGGTTCAGCCTGTACAAGGACGTGCTCACCGAAGTCGCGCTTCTCGGTCCGGCGGAGAGGATGAGGTTCTTCAGCGAAGTGTTCGCCTACATGGCGGAACATCCGAGGAATCGGGGCGACTGAGCCGCCCCCCTTCACTGTCTTCAAGGCGAAGGAACGTCATGGAAGTCGGCGGACGATTCGTCGAAGCGGACGACCGGGAGACGCGGGTGCGCCTCGCCGTCCACGGGATGACCTGCGCGAACTGCGCGAGGACCGTGGAGAAGGCGCTTCGAAGCGTGCCCGGCGTAGAGTCGGCCGTGGTGAACGCCGCCGCCGGCGCCGCGGGGGTGCGCTTCGACGCGTCGAAGGCGGATGTCCGGGCGCTCACGGAAGCGGTGAAGGGGGCCGGCTACCGGGCCGTGCCCGCCGGGGACGAGGACGACCGCAGTCCCCACCAGGAGCGGACCGGCCTTCTCCTCACCGCCGTCCTCGCGCTCCCCATCGTGCTGATCCATCAAGGAACCGCCCCGGTCCCCGCGCCGGAGTGGGTGATCCTCGTTCTCGCCACGATCCTCCAGTTCACCGCCGGGCTCCGTTTCTACCGGGGCGCGTTCTTCTCCCTCCGGGGGGGGGCCGCCAACATGGACGTGCTGGTCGCCCTCGGCATCACGGCCGCGTGGGGCTACAGCGTCCTGGTCACGCTGGTGCCGTCGGCCTTTCCCGGGGCGGCGACCTTCTTCGACATGGGAGCGCTGCTCATCCTCTTCATCCGGTTCGGCAAGATGCTCGAGGCCGGGGCGAAGGGGAAGGCCCGGAGCGCGATGACGGCCCTCCTCCGGGCGCGGCCGGAGACGGCGATCCGTGTCGACGAGAGCGGGGAGCGCGTGGTGCCGGTGGAGGAGATCGAGGCGGGCCATCTCTTCCGGCTCCGGGCCGGGGACCGGGTTCCCGTGGACGGGGAGATCGCCCAGGGGGGATCGTCCATCGACGAGTCGACGGTGACCGGTGAGTCGGTGCCGGTCTACCGCGGCGCCGGCGAAACGGTGACCGGCGGCACCCTGATCGTCGAGGGAAGCCTCACGGTGAGGGCCGTCGCGGTCGGCGAAGAGACCTTTCTCGCCCGGATGGTGCGCATGGTGGAGGAGGCCCAGCTCGACCGGGCGCCCATCCAGCGGTTCGCGGACCGGGTGTCGAACGTCTTCGTTCCCGTGGTCCTGGCGGTCGCCCTTCTCTCCTTTTTCGTTTGGTTCGCGGTGGTGGGGCGGGAATTCCCCTTCGCCCTCTCCCGGGCGGTGGCTGTCCTCGTGGTCGCCTGCCCGTGCGCCCTCGGTCTCGCGACGCCGACGGCGATTCTCGTCGGCTCCGGCATCGGTCTACGCCGGGGCGTTCTTTTCAAGCGGGGCTCGGTGCTAGAGAAGATCGCGCGCATCGGCGTGGTCCTCTTCGACAAGACCGGAACGCTCACCCGGGGGGAGCCGGAGGTGACCGATCTCGTTCCGGCGACGGGGGTGACCGAGGAGGAGCTGCTCGCGGGGGCGGCGCCCGGCGCGGCCCTCTCGTCGCATCCCCTTTCCCGGGCGGTCGTGCGGGCGGCGGAAGCCCGGGGGATCCCCGTCACGCCGGCGACCCAGAGCATGGAAGTCGCCGGCCGGGGCGTCCGCTTCATGGGGGGGGGCGTTCCCTGTCTGCTCGGTGGGGAGGGGCTTCTTCGGGACGGAGGCGTCGATGTCTCGTTCTTTTTGTCCGAGGGAGAGCGGCTCGCCGGCGAGGGAAAGACCGTGATCGGGTTCGCCGCGGACGGCGCGTTACGGGGGATCATCGGCCTTCGGGACGAGCCGAAGCCGGGCGTGGCGGACGCGATCGCGAGGATCAAGGCGAATCACATCCGGACCGCCATGGTCACGGGAGACCGGGCGCGGACCGCCGGGGCGATCGCGCGGAGGATCGGCATCGGCGAGGTGTTCGCGGAAGTCCCGCCGGAGGGGAAGGTGGAAATCGTTCGAAAGGTCAGGGAGGAAGGACGTTCGGTGGCGATGGTGGGGGATGGGATCAACGATGCTCCCGCCCTTGCCGCGGCGGACGTGGGCATCGCCATCGGGGCGGGCACGGACGTGGCGAAGGAGACGGGCGACGTAATCCTCGTGCACGGCGATCCCGCGGACGTGGCGGTCGCCGTCGAACTCGGCCGCGCGACGCTCCGCAAGATCAAACAGAACCTCTTCTGGGCCCTCGTCTACAATGTGGTGATGATCCCCTTTGCGGCGGGACTCTTCTCCCCCTGGGGAATCACGCTCCCCCCGGAGATCGCC
>JBDROZ010000112.1:0-22800 GCA_043809585.1 Candidatus Eiseniibacteriota bacterium | reverse complement strand
ACCAGTTTCGCCGCCCCTCACGGTCCCTGGCTTCGTTGCTCTTCCTCGATGTACCTATTGGTACGCCGTCGTCATCGCACCTCGCCAGGAATCGCGATGATCTGCCGAAATCGACAACGAACTTCTAATTCGGAACACTAGCTCCGGAGCGCGTACCCGCCGTCGGCGATAATCGTCTGACCGACGATCCACTCCGCCTCGGGCGAGCAGAGGAGCCAGATCACGTCGGCGATGTCCTCCGGCGTCCCCACTCTGTGGCCCGGCGTGTGGAGACGGCAGTGTTCGAGCATCGAGTCCCGGTTCGGGAAGAGCTTGAGCGAGTCCGTGTCGATGATGCCGGCGCAGACCGCGTTCACCGTGATGTTCTTCTCTTTCAGCTCCACGGCGAGGTAGCGGGTGAGCGACTCGATCGCCGCCTTCGACGAGCCGACGGCGGCGTAGTTTTCGATCGTCCGGGTCGACCCCATGCTCGTCAGGCTGACGATTCGGCCGTTCGACCGGCCCTCCATGAGGGGGACCGCCCGCTTCGTGCAGTGGAAGAGGGCGCGCAGGTTGATGTGCATCACCCGGTCCCACTCCTTGTTCGACACCTCCATGGTCTTCCGGAGGATGCCGGTGGCGGCGTTGGAGACGAAGATGTCGAGGGCGCCGAACTCCTCCTGAATCCTGTCGAACATCTTGTCGATGTGTTCCTCGTTCCCCATGTTGGCGCGGATGGGGAGGGCGCGGACGCCGCAGGCCTCGATGTCTCTTGTCGTCTCTTCCGCCTTGGCGCGGTTCGAGAAGAACGCGAAGGCCACGTGAATCCCGTTCCGGGCGAATTTGAGCGCCGCCGCCCGACCGATCCCGCGGGACCCTCCGGTGATGAGCGCGTATCGTTCTCCGCCCCGGGAAGCGTTGGATTGGGCGTTCATGAAAAACCTCCGTCCTGAAAGAACACGGTCAGGTAATAGCACGGCCGGGGGGGTCTGTCAAACGAACGGGGTGGGAGGGGAGCGTGAAAGGGACTATCTTGAGAGGGATCGGCTGCGCCCATCCGCCGCCCGCGAAAGGACATCCGTGAACGGAGCGCCCGTTTTCGCCACCTTCCTCCCCGACGGGGTGACCGCCCCGGGAGGGGAGGGGGACACCCTCTTCGAAATGGCCGGGAAGGCGGGCGTCCCCGTGGCGACCCGCTGCCGGGGGGAGGCCCGGTGCGGCTGCTGTCTCGTCGAGGTGCTCGAAGGGACGGAGAATCTGAACAAGATCCGCATCGACGAGCGGGACCACCTCCCGAACAAGAACTACCGCCTCGCCTGCCGCGCCCGGGTCTTCGGCCCGGTGAAGGTCCGGAAGGTGGTCGATCCGGAGAAGATCAGCGAACCGGAGTGAGTGGGGGGATCTGTAGGCCTCATCCTCCGCGCTTCCGCGCTCCGGATGCTTCCTCGCCCACCCACCTCCGCCTGCGGCTCCGGTGGGTACCCGGGCTCGGTCGCCGCCCGAGCCCTTCGATACGGACCCTCGGTCCTACTCAGGACAGGCATCCCGCCGGCCACGATCACCGGCGGGGCGGGGGAGCCGGCTGAGGGAGGGATGAGTGGGGCAGACTTGAACGCTCGTCGTGCGGCGGGAGAAAGCCCTCCCATTCTCCGGGCTCGTAGAGGGAGCGTTGCGGAAGACGGCAACAACTCCCCGGTTATGCCCCCATCCCTCCCGAAGCCGGACCACCGTCCCGCCCCCCTCCGGACGGATATTGCCCACGAGCACAACCCCTCCAAGGCGCAGAGGAGGAGTCCGAGAAGAACAAGAGCCCCGGAGCGTCCCCTCCGGGCGTCATCATGCACGAATTCTAGTTCTCTTTCAGCGCGGCGATCAGGTCGACGAGGCACTTCTTCGCGTCGCCGAAGTACATCAACGTGTTGTCCATCGCGAAGAGCGGGTTCGGAATGCCGGCGAAGCCGGGGCTGAGCGACCGCTTCACGATGACCACGGTCCGGGACTTGTCGACGTCCAGGATCGGCATGCCGGCGATCGGGCTCTTGGGGTCGTCCCGGGCGACGGGGTTCACCACGTCGTTCGCGCCGAGGACGATGGCGACATCCGTCTGGGCGAAGGTCGGATTCACGACGTCCATCTCGAGCAGCTCCTCGTAGGGCACGTCCGCCTCCGCGAGAAGCACGTTCATGTGGCCGGGCATCCGGCCCGCCACGGGGTGGATGGCGTAGGCGATCTCGACGCCCCGCTCCTTCAGGATGTTCGCGAGATCCCGCACGGCGTGCTGCGCCTGCGCCACGGCGAGGCCGTAGCCGGGCACGATCACGACCCGCTGGACGCCGTCGAGAATCATGGCGAGCTCTTCGGCCGAGGTGCTCTTGATCTTCCCCTCGTAGATCTCCATGCCCGCCCCCTTGGCGGCCTCCTCGGCGACCCATGTGCCGAAGAGCACGTTGACGAGGGAGCGGTTCATCGCCCTGCACATGATCATGGTCAGGATGATCCCCGACGCGCCGACCAGGGACCCCGCGATGATGAGAACATTGTTGGAGAGAACGAACCCGGTCGCCGCGGCGGCGATGCCGGAGTACGAGTTCAGGAGGGCGATCACCACCGGCATGTCGGCGCCGCCGATCGGGATGACCACGAAGATGCCGAGCAGAGAGGCGGCTGCGACGAGGATCCAGTAGGCGGTCACGTTCGACGGGTCGATCACGATGGCGATGATGACGCCGAGGCAGATCACAGCGAGGAGGATTTTGACGATCTGGTCGCCCGGGTACTTCACGGCGTTGCCCGAAATGATCTCTTGAAGTTTGCCGAAGGCGATCAGGCTTCCCGTGAAGGTGATGGCGCCGATCAGCCCCGATGCGCCGACGGCGATCGTGAATTGGGTGAGCGCCACGTTCTCCGGAGCGGGCTCGAGAAGAGCGGCGCCCGCGACGAGCACCGAGGCGATACCGCCGAAGCCGTTGAAAAGGGCCACCATCTGGGGCATGGCGGTCATGGCGATTCGGAGGGCCAGGATCCACCCGACCGCGGTCCCGACGGCGAGACCGAGGGCGATCATCTTGTAGTCGACGATGCCCTTGTCGAGCAAAGTGACGACGATGGCGATCAGCATCCCGAGGGCGCCGAGGCGGTTGCCGCGGACGGCCGTCCGGGGATGGGTCAGCCCCTTCAGTCCGAAGATGAACAGGACCGAAGCGAGCAGGTACGCGAGATTCGTGACTACCTGGTGCACGTTTCAGCCCCTCACTTCTTCTTCTGGAACATCTGGAGCATTCGGTTCGTGACGACGAATCCGCCCACCACGTTCAAGGTGGCGAAGACCACGGCGGCGAAACCGAGCCATGTGGTGAGCGCCGAGTGCTGGGTGCCCGTCGACAGGATCGCCCCGATGATGGTGATGCCTGAGATGGCGTTCGAGCCGGACATCAGCGGCGTGTGGAGGGTCGGCGGCACCTTGGTGATGATCTCGAAGCCGATGAACACCGCGAGAACGAAGATCGTCAGCAAAAGAACCAGCATCAGAATGGGATCCATCGTCTTCCCCTAGCCCTTCTCGATGGCGGCGAGGACCATGGGGTGAACCACCCTGCCCTTGTGCGCCACGAGCGTGCCCTTCGTGATCTCGTCCTCGAGGTCGAGTTCGAGCCTGCCCTCTTTCACCAGGTGCGTGAGGAACGTAACCATGTTCTTGGCGTACATCTGGCTCGCGTGGGTCGCGAGCGTCGCGGAAAGGTTGATCGGACCGACGATGGTCACGCCGTGTTTCACCACGGTTTTTCCCGCCTCGGTCAGCGCGCAGTTGCCCCCCTTCTCGGCGGCGATGTCGACGATGACCGATCCGGGCTTCATGCCCCTCACCACCTCTTCGGGAATCAGCACGGGCGACTTCTTGCCGGGCACGGCGGCGGTGGTGATCACCACGTCCGCTTCCATGACGTGCTTCGACATCAGCTCCGTCTGCTTCCGCTTCTGCTCGTCCGTCAGCTCCTTGGCGTAGCCCCCCGCGTCCTCCGCGTCTTCGGTGCCGAGGTCGATCTCGACGAACTTGCCGCCGAGGCTCTGCACCTGCTCCTTCACGGCGGGGCGGACGTCGAAGGCTTGCACGATCGCGCCGAGGCGCTTCGCCGTGGCGATCGCCTGGAGGCCGGCGACGCCGGCGCCGATGACGAACACTTTGGAGGCCGAGATGGTGCCGGCGGCGGTCATGAACATGGGGAAGAACTTGGGCAGCTTGGTCGCCCCGATGAGAACCGCCATGTAGCCGGCGACGCTCGCCATGGACGAGAGGACGTCCATGCTCTGGGCCCGCGTGATTCGCGGAATCAGCTCCATGGCGAAGACGGAGGCCTTCGTCTCGGCGAGCCTGCCCATCATGTCCGTCGCGGCGAGCGGGTCGAGCATGGCGCAGAGCGTGTGTTTCTCCTCGAGCAAGGAAAGGTCCTCGGCGCCTTCGTCGGGGTTCGCCCCGGCGCCGCGCACCTGGCAGATGATGTCGGCCTCCGCGAAGAGGGCGGCGCGGTCGTTCACGATGCGCGCCCCCTTCTCCACGAAAGCGGTGTCGGCAAACCCCGCTCCTTCCCCGGCCCCTCTCTCGATCACCACCTCGAGCCCCTGCTTGACGAGGGTGGCGACCCCGGGCGGGTTGAGAGCGACGCGCCGCTCTTCCGGAAAGGTCTCCTTGGGGACTCCTACAATCACGGCGGCCATCCTCTTCAGGGCTCCGGAGCCATTCCGGGCCTCTTCTCGATCGCGACTTTCCTCGCACGGACCACTCGGCCCTCGATTCCCCGTGGGAAGGCGACTCGAGGTGGGCCCATGAGGCCGAGACGCGAAAGGGGGGCGAATCCCCGACAGGGGTCGCCCGCCCAACCTGTTGCTCTAGTGTCTCTTGCGCCAGAAGAACCCGCGCAACCGGCTCTTTCGCCGCCCGGAGAGGGATCCGGCCTGGACTCCGAAGAGCGATCGGATCATTCCGGGAACACTCTTATTGTAGCCTCAGCGGGCTGATTTTCGTCAAGCCAATTCCGAGAAAGGGCCTCCGCGCGGGGCGGGAAGGCTCGGGATTCCATCGAATGGCGTCACCCCTATCCGGCGGGGTGGGCGCTCCGGAGCAGGCCGACGAAGCCGTCCCGATGGGCCTGCACCACTTCGGCGGGACCGACCCCTTTGAAGAACCACGGCCCGCCCGGCCCCTCGAGGATGCCGCCGATCAGCCGCCAACCCGGCTCGTCGTAAGTCCGGCCGCCGCCCATCATGTTGCTCGTGGTGTACCGTCCCGAAAGCTCGATGGTGGAGATCTTCAGGGGACCGGAATCGAAACGGGCGGTCACCGCCTTCGACATCGGGTCCGATCCATCCTCCTGGCGAAACTGGTTCGCCCAACGTTGGATATTGGCGTCGATGCCGCCGCCCCCCCCCGGTCCGAAGTGGAAGACCGTGACCAGGCCGTCCTCGACGCCCTCTCTGCCCGAGGGGAGCCGGTACTGGGCGATGCGCATGGACGATTCCGGCGCTTCGATGATCCACGACTCGGGCGCCGACCAGCCGAGACCGGCCGCGGTCATGCCGTTCCCCGCGGCGGCGCGCGGAGGCGGGTTGTCGCCGGTCGTACCCCCCGCCGCCCGGTCTTCGCTCTTCTTGCCGCAACCGGCGGCGCCCAGGAATAGGCCCCCGACCACCAAGGCCGAGGCGGCGCGGGCGAACAGACGATCCATGGTCATGCTTTCGCTCCTTGTTCCGGAATGCCGAGTGCTCCAGGTCGCCCGAAGGCCGGGACAGATTCCTGACCGGGCGCCCGAAGGACCAACCCGGAATCTAACAAATGTGGGGGACAGAGACTAGCGTCAGTCCCTCCGGGCGGGACCCTGGCGAAGTAACTCCTTGTAATATATCGAGATACGTCAGTAGCGGGCGCGGGGTCCGTCCCCTTGCCGGCGTGAATCCCTATCCGGGCTTCCGTAGATGATAAGCGACATACCAGCCGCTCCGGTATTGACCGGGCTTGCCGTATCCTCGTTCGGCGGCGCGGAGGAGCCGGAGAAGAAGTCCGTCGAGAAAGTCCATGCGGAGCGCGCGCAGGATGCGGAGGAACGCGGTGAACACCACGCGGGGCACATGATACACCGCCCCCCCCTCGACGACTTCGAGCCCGAGCCCCGGAAGGAACCGCCGGAGTTCTCCGTCTTCCATCGTCTCGCCGAGCACGAAGCCGATCTTCCCCCGCCCCGCGAGCCACCGCACGGCCGGATAGAAGAGGGCCTTCGGGTTGTCGAGGGTGAGAACCATGCGCCCGCCGGGACGAAGAACGCGAACCGCCTCACGGAGCCCCGCCAGGAGATCGGCCCGGTCGTCGAAATGGTCGAGGGTGGAACAGCTGAAGACGACATCGAAAGAGGCGTCCCGGTAGGGGAGACGCCTCGCGTCGGAGACGCCGATGCGGGCCGACCGGCCCCCCTCCGCGATTCGCTTTCTCGCCCGGAGGGCGATCTCCCGGGAGATGTCGATGCCGTGAACGTCCGCCCCCGCCTCCGAAGAGGGCCAGTCGAGAAGCACCTGGTCCCGGCCGAGAGCCTCTTCGAAGAGATCGGTCTTCAGGACCCGCCCCCCCGGCGGCACGGGGCACCACCCCCCGAGGAGGTCGAGGTGGACCCGGCGCTTGTGTTCGGCCATCACCTCGTCGAGGTGATACCGGCCCTCCATCTCCCGGGCCACACCGTCCCAGTACGAACCGCTCAAAATCGTCCCCCCCCGCCGGTGCGAATGGCGTTGCCAGGCGGCGAAGCCGCCACTATGATCCTCATAACACGAAGAACATCGGGATCGGAAACCAAAGATGAGCGAGCGCCCCTATCTATCCGTCGTGATTCCCGCCTACAACGCCGCGCGGGATCTCTCCGTGCTTCTCCCGTCGATCGAGACGTCGGTCTACCGGGATTTCGAGGTTCTCGTGGTCGACGATCGTTCCACGGACGGTACGGCGGAGAAGCTCGCCGGCCTTCCCGTGCGGGTTTACCATGCCCCGCGAAACGGCGGCCCCGCCCTCGCCCGGAACCTGGGCGCCCGGGAGGCGCGCGGGGAGATCATCCTCTTTCTCGATTCGGACGTCATCGTCCATCCCGAGACGCTCGGCGAAGTGGCGCGCTTCTTCCGGGACCACCGGGACCGCTCCGTCCTGATCGGCGTGTACGACGCCGAGCCGGCCAACCCCCGGGGGGCGTGGGCGTGGTACAAGGCGCTCCAATGCTACAGCTATTACTGGCGCTTCCCGGAAGAGCGCGAGGTGACGCTCCTTTGGGCGGCCGTGGCGGCTTTCCGGCGCGGCTTTTTCCTGGAAACGGGCGGGTTCGACACACGCTTCCGAAAACCCAGCATGGAAGACCTCGAGTTCGGACGCCGTCTTTCCCGGCGGACGCCCATCTGGATCAGTCGCCGCGTTTCGGTGAAGCATCATTTCCCCTCCACCCTTCGCAAGAACGTGATCGATCATTTCGACCGTGGTCGTCTCTGGGTGAGAATCTGGTTCCGGCATCGCACCTTCGACGATTATCTTTCGACCCCCCGCCGGGGAATCGGGAGGCTCGCCGTGTCCGCGGCGGCCCTCCTCGCCGCCGCATCCTTCGCCGTCGACGGAACAGGACGGCCCGCGGCGGTCTTCTTCGCCCTCTATCTCGCCTGCAACTGGGACCTTTGGGCGGTCGTGGCCCGGCGCCGGCCGGGCATGCTGCCGGCGGCCCTCGGGATCGATCTGCTCCTCGGCGTCGTGCTCGGCGCCGCCGCGTTCCAGGGGGTCGCCGAAGAGGCCGTTCTCCGGTTTCGCCGTCTCGTCGGCCGCCCGGAAGATTCGCTCGAGCCTCTCGCCCCCGATTCGGAGGGGGAGTTTTCCCCCTTCGGCACCGCGGATCGTTCTTAGCCTTGATCTTGCATGAAATCTCGGCTCCAAACGCTATCGCTCGCGCGCGAGCACGCCATCCGGAACCGTACTCGCCCTCACCATGGCTCACGTATTGTCAAATACGCTCCCCATGGTTCGGGCTACGTGCGGCCCCGGCTGACGCACTCTCACGCGTTGGATCTCGAGATTTCATGCAAGATCAAGGCTAGAACTCGTCTCTCGGCGTCATGTCCGGTCTCCGGAAACCGGGAAGAGAAGAGCGGCCGCTACGTCTCGAAACGCCGGGCCCGGCGGGCGATGCGGTCGCCCTGGGCCGAGGCGAGAAAACGGGAGACGACACGGGGAAGGAGTCCCCGCCGCCTGAGGGCCAGGCCGAAGAGGAGCAGAGGGGAGGAATGCGCGCCCGCGACCCGCTCGAACCGGGCGAGCACGGTCCGTTCCGCGAGGGCCGTCGGCGTGAGCCCCGAACGGGACGCCTGATCGAGGAGGGCGGACACGGCTCCCCCGATCGCCTCCCGGACGCGCCGGGCCGCCTCGTCCGGCGAGAGGCCGCCGTGCTCGAGGGCTCCTCCGAGGATTCCCCCCGTGTTGGTCACGAAGTCGGGCAGGACGATCGTCCCCCGGGACTCGAGGATCTCTCCCGCGCCCGGCTCGATCGGGTTGTTCGCGCCGGGGACGATCATGCGGGCGCCGACGATCGCGGCGTCCGCGGTCCGGATCGTGTGGGCAATCGCGCACGGGAGAAAGGCGGCGACGGGCAGGCGGAGAAAGTCCTCCCGCCCGATCGTCTCGGCCCCCCGGAACTCCCGGAGCTCCGACGGGCCGCCGCCGCGGAGGAAAGTTTCCCACTCTTCGAGATCGATTCCGGCGCCGTTGTGAACCGCGCCGTGGCGGGTGGCGATGGCGACGACCGGGACTCCGCTCCGGACGAGCATGTGCGCCGCATTCCCGCCGACCGCGCCGTATCCCTCGATGACGGCGGTCGGGCGCCCATCCCCGCCCGCGGTGCGGTAGGCCTCGCGGAATGCCCCCACGACGCCGGCGGCGGTGTACCGCCCCGATTCGGCCCAGCGCCACGCTTCCCCCTCTCCACCGAGACAGCCGCACGATCGAAGGAGATGGCGGATGCGCTCTTCGTCGGTCCCCATGTCGGGACCAGGCACGTACCGGCGGGACTCGATGAGCGGTCGGATCGCCCGGCCGAATCGGGCGAGAAGGTCGAGCGCCTTCTCCGGATCCTTCTCCCCGTCGAAACGGATACCCGCCTTGGCGCCCCCTTTCGGAATGCCGAGGAAGCCGTACTTCATCGTCATCGTGCGGGCGAGGAGGGCCAGCTCCTCGGCGTTCACCCACGGGGTCACGCGGAGCCCGCCCCCCGCCCGGCCCCGCACGGTCCGGTCGATGGCGACCCAACCCTCGAGGCCTGCCTCCGGGTCGCGGACCGCGATGATTTCCGGCGTCTCCTCTCTCATCGACATCTCTCCCCGGGCGGTTTCCCGTCTCCCGATCCGTCCAGGGTAGCGGACCGTCCCCTCCGCCGTCTTCCCCGAACCGGGGCGATCCCGAGTTTCCGGTCTCTGGTCCCGCCGGGTCCCGGCTGCTACAATCGACCGTTCGGAGCCCGGCCCTCTCACCCTAGGGAGATTGGACATGAAGTCGAACACCCGCACAGGGGGCGCCGGGGCGCGGGGTTCCCGGGGCCTCATTCTCACGGCCCTCGCGATCTCCCTTGCCGCCGGCGCCGCCCGCGGCCAGACCGACCCCGCGTTCACGCCCGCCGAACTCGCCCGGTACTCCTGCTCCCCCACGTGGGCCGAGGCGGAGGTGTACATCGGCGCCCTCGCCCCCCTTCTCCCCGACCTCCGGATCACGCCGCTCGGCCAGACCGCCGAGGGGCGGACGATCACCGGCCTCCACATCCGGAGCGGTTCGGCCCGGGCGGACGAGGCGGCGGGGATCGTCAAACCCGTGGTGCTGGTCACGGCGGGCATTCACTCCGGCGAGATCTGCGGGAAAGACGCCATTCTCGCCCTCCTCCGGGACCTCGCCCTCGGCCGGGAGAAGGAGATCCTCGAGAACCTCCATCTCATTCTCGTTCCCGTCTTCAACATGGACGGCCACGAGCGGCGGAGCCTCCACCACCGGTTCACCCAGGTCGGCCCGGAATGCGGCGCGGGAATCCGCCGGAACGGCCAACGCCTCGACCTGAACCGGGACTTCTTGAATCTCGAGACCGAAGAGGTTCGCACCCTGGTCCGCCAGGCGTCCATATCGAAGCCCCATCTCTACATCGATCTCCACACGGACGACGGCATCGGACATCAGTACGACCTTCTCTTCGGCGCCGGGGTGAATCCGACCGTGCCCGGGAAGAGAGGGGAGTTCGCCGAGAACCGGCTCGCCCCCGCGATCATGAAAACCATGGAGGCGGACGGCTTCCTTTCCCGCACCCTCGCCTATCCGATCGACCGGGCGGACCTCTCGAAGGGGTTCGAGGCCCACGGGATCCGCCCGCGCTACAGCACGGGGTACTTCGACTTCCTCGGATCCATCTGCATCCTCTCCGAGGCGAATCCCTACGTCTCCTACGAGCGCCGCGTGAAGGCGACGACCTCCCTGCTTCAGGGGGCGCTTCGCTTCGCCGCCCGGCACCCGGAGGAGCTGGTGGAGGTCGTAGAGAAATCCCGCGAGGAAATCAGCCGCCTCGCCCTCGATCCGGATTCCCGCGAGGTCGCCCTTTCCTGTGAGGCGGACCGGAGCCGGCCGGTTCCGATCGAATTCCTCGGAAAGAAGTTCGCCCTCGAGAAGAGTGAGGTGACGGGAAACACATACGCCCTCTACGGCGACGAGGACGAGACGTACGCCGTGGATTTCTTCGGCGAGCTGAAGCCGGTGGTGAGCGCCACCGTGCCCGCGGGCTACTTCCTCGACCGCGGTTGGGGGGAGCTGACCCGCAACCTCGCCCTTCACGGCGTTAAGTTCCTCCGACTGACGAACGCCTTCGACGCCGAGGTGGAGGGGTTCCGGGTGAAATCGGTGGAGTACTTCCCGAGGCCCTATCAGGGGCGCCACCCGATCCGGAAGCTCGAGGGGGAAGCGTTCACGGAGATCCGCAGATTCCCGGCCGGAACGATCTGGATCCCCGCGAACCAGCCCGCGGGCCTCGTCGCCATGGTACTCCTCGAACCGCGTTCCCCGGACGGCGCCCTCTACCAAAACGCCTTCGACACGGTCTTCGAAGAGGGGACGGTTCTCGAGACGTGGGCCCTCGAAGAGAACGCCCGGAAGATGCTCGAGGACATGAAGGTCCGATCCGAATACGAGGAGGCCTTGAGAGATTCCGTCTTCGCGGCCGACGGCGAGGCCAAGCTCCTCTACTTCTTCAAGAGAACCCCCTACGCCGACAAGGACCTCGACGTGGCTCCGGTCTGGCGGTATTCGGGCATCCCGCCCGACGCGGTTTCCCGGTGAGAGGAGAACCCGGATGAACGTCTTTTCGAGAGGGTGGATTCCGGTCGTCTCGCTGCTTCTTCTCTCCTTCGCCTGCGGCGGAGGGGATGGCGAAGGGGACGACAACCCCGCCGGGCCGTCGGGCGATTCGTTCGTCGACAGTCTCGTCGTTTCCCGCTCCGACGGGTCCATGGTGAATCTAGCGGAAGGGGCGGTCTGCTGGTGCGGCGACTGGGAAGAGGGGACGGTCCCGATCCCGACGATCCACGTGAACGCCGGGATCAACCTCTCCCGGCCGTGGGAGGCGGACGGGGGGCTCACGGTCCAGGCGGTGCTCGCCGACGTCGTTCTCGGCGAGACGCTCTCGGTCGCGAACGACTTCGTTTGGGACGCGCCCGAGGGGGTTCTCGTGTTTCTCAAGGAAGACGTTTTCGATCTGAATTCGCCGGAATACGCGTCATGGGTCTCGAACACGAGGGGAACGATCGTTTTCGAGAAGCTCCTGTGCGGTCCGGGGGGGACGGTGCGGTTCGCGATCGATGCCGTGATCGGCCTCGAGGCGGACGGGAGCGATTCGGTTTCGATCGTGGGCGTCTACGAGGCGCCGGTGGAGGAGATGCCCGTCTTCTAGCCTTGATCCGGCAAAAAATCGCGAGTGAAAACGCGCGCGAGCGTCAGCGATTTGCACCGGGATTCTTGTCGGATTAAGGTTAGACAGGCCATTCGGCGGCGATCTTCTCCGTGAAGTGAACGAGGCGGCTCATCTCCTCGCGGAGGGTCGCCGCCGCGGCCGGCACGTCTTCCGCGCGGCCCTCCCGGGCGGCGAGTTCGAGGACTCGGGCCGCTTCGTACGTCCCCGGGGCCGCGAGGTTCCCGACCGAGCCCTTGAGTGAGTGGGCGGCCCGTTCGATCCCGTCCCTGTCCTCGTCGGTGAGCGCCTTCTCCAGGTCCGAGACGAGCCGGGGCGCTTCTTCCAGGAAGATGCCGACCATTTCGCGGAACAGGTCCCGGTCGCCGTCGAGAAGTTCGAGGGCCCCGGCCATGTCGATCGGGTCATTCCCCGAGGCCGCCGTTTCGCCTGCGGCGGGCGCCCCTTCCCGGGCCGCTTCCCGCCCGCCGAGGATCTCGGTGATCGTCTCGATCAAGAGATCCGGCCGGATCGGCTTGGAGATGTACCCGTCCATCCCCGATTCGAGACACTTCTCGCGGTCCCCTTTGATCGCCCGGGCGGTCATGGCGATGATCGGCACGTGCCCGCCCTTCTCCTTCTCCCGCTCCCGAATTTCCCGTGTCGCCTCGTAGCCGTCCATGACCGGCATGGTGACGTCCATCAGGACGAGATCGTAGTTCCCCTTCTCGAGCCCCTTCACCGCCTCCTGCCCGTTGCAACGGACGTCGAGCTCGTGCCCCTCCTTTTCGAGGATGCGGCGCGCCACGAGCTGGTTGACCGGGTTGTCCTCGGCCAGAAGGATCCGGAGGCGGCGGGCCGCCTTCCGGGGGGCTCTCGTCGGCCGCACCGTCTCCGGTTCCCCGTCTTCGGGGGGGAGGAGCGCCCTGCCGATGGCGTGGGCGAGCTCCCCCTGGCGGACCGGTTTGACGAGGTAGTTCCGTATGCCGAGCTTGCGGCACCGGTCGGCGTCCCGGTTCTGCTGCGCCGACGAGATGAGCATCACCACGGCCCCCGCCAGGGAGGGATCTTCGGCGACCGCTTCCGCCACGTCGAAGCCGCTCTTCCCCGGCATGTGGGCGTCGAGGATCGCGAGGGGGAACGCCGCTCCCCGGTCCCGCTCCTGTCGGAGCCGGTCGATGGCGGATCGCCCGTCGCTCATCACGACCGGTTCGAGAGTCCAGTGGGAGAGGATCTCCTTCATGATGCGCGCGCTGGTGCCGTTGTCTTCCGCGAGCAGGACCGCCCGGTTCCCGAGAGCCTCCACGCCCGCGGGAATGCCCGGCGCCGCCCCGTCCCCGCAAAGATCGAGACGGGCCGTGAACTGGAAGATGCTCCCCCAGCCCACGTTGCTGACCAGGCTGATCTGGCCGTCCATCAGGCGGATCAGGTCCCGGGCGATGGCGAGTCCGAGGCCGGTTCCGCCGTAGCGGCGCGTCGTCGATCCATCCGCCTGCTCGAATGCCTGAAAGATTGTGCGCCTCTTGCCGTCGGGGATGCCGATCCCCGTGTCCCGCACCGTGAACCGAAGGCGCACTTGACCCTCCTGCCGCTCCACCACCTCCACGCGCACGAGGATCTCCCCCTCCTCGGTGAACTTGACGGCGTTTCCCACGAGGTTGACCAGCACCTGGCGCAGCCGGCCGGCGTCGCCGACCACCCGGTCCGGCACGTCGGGCGGAATGTGGCAGGAGAGCTCGACCCCCTTCTCGTCGGCCCGGATCGCGAGCAGCCGGACCGCGTTCTCGAGGCATTCCCGGAGGCCGAACTCCTCGACCTCCAAGACCAGCTTTCCCGCCTCGATCTTGGAGAAATCGAGGATGTCGTTGATCACGTCGAGGAGCGAATCGGCCGAGTCCTTCACCGTGACGAGGAACTCTTTCTGCTCCGGGGTCAGGTCCGTTTCGAGGGCGAGCTCCGTCATCCCGAGAATGCCGTTCATGGGCGTGCGGATCTCGTGGGACATGTTCGCCAGAAACTCGCTCTTCGACCGGTTCGCATCCTCCGCCACCTGCTTCGCGTCCCGGATCTCCCGTTCCACCCGCTTCCGGTCCGTGATGTCCCGGTTGCTCACCCGGGTGCCGAGCCACTGGCCGTCTGTCCCGTAGACCGGGCGGCAGTGATGGCTGACCCACCTCTCGTCTCCGTCCCGGGAGATGATTCGGAAGTCGAAGGACCCCGTCTCCCGCTTGTGGGCCTCCGCTTCGAGGTGGTCGGCGAGGAGCGTTCGGTCGTCCGGGTGGACGATCCGGTGGATCAGGTCGGGGCCCGCCATGAACTCCTTCCGCGTGTAGCCGGTGATCGCTTCGCACGAGGGGGAGAGATAGATGAACCGTCCGTCCGGTCCGGCCCAGTATTCCCAGTCGAAGGTGAAGTCCGCGACGGTTCGGAACCGCTCCTCGCTCTCCCGGAGATCCGACTCGGTTCGCTGCTTCTCGCTGATGTCTCGGAAGCACCAGACCCGGCCGGCGCTCCGGCCGTCGATCAGGAGGGGGGAGGAGAAACGCTCGAAAACGCGGCCGTCCTTGAACTCGATGATGTCCGTGTCGATGTCGCACGACTCGTAGAGGCGCTCCACCTTGGCGATGAACTCCTCCGGGCTGGCGAGCTGATCGACTACGTATTGAAGGAGATTCTTGTCCTGCCCTTCCTCGGCCAAAGCCCGGGGGATCCGCCGCATCTCGAGGAACCGCTGGTTCATGTGGGTGACCCGGCTGTCCTGGCCGACCACGAGGATGCCGTCCGCCGTCGACTCGAGGGTCGCCCGGATCACCTCCTCGCTCCGACAATGGGTGTGGCGGACGCGGATGCCTTGGAAGAAAACACCGGTCAGGCCGGCGAAGCTCTCGATCGCTTCGCGGGTTTCGTCGTCGTTCCGGCCCGCAGGGACGTGGACCAGGCCCACGGCTTCCACGCGGCCGTCCATCGTCCACGCCAGCGCTCGACAGCCGTCGCCCGGAGGATCGCAGAACCGCTCTTCCAAGCCGGGGAGGAGAAGACGGGCGAGGCATGTCTCACCCCGGTTGCAGGGAACGAAGCGGGCCGCCGCGAGCGGTTCGAGCAGGGGGGAGGGGATCTCGACTCCGGCGCCGCCGATCGCTCCGCCGGTCGCGGGTGTCCGTCCCGGGGCGGCGTCCACGGCCCGGAGAACGTAGCGCCCTCCTTTCGGCGCGGCGACCGCGAGGGCCGCGAAATCCCCGCCGGCGATGCCCCGGAGGTTCGCGCAGATGCTCCGGCAGAGATCGTTCTCCGACGCGCCCTCCGCTTCCTTCACGACTCGGTGAAAGTGGTCGAGAATCCGGCAGGCCCTCCCCGCTCCGGGCGTTTCTTCCCGGGCGGCGGAAGAGGCGGAAGTCGTCGAATCGATCGAAGACATCTTCGTTCCTTCCGGAGGAATCGTGCGCGCCGCCGGCCTCCGCCTACGGTACGGGAGGGGCGTCGGCCTCCATCCTCCTATCGGCCAACGAGTTATTTGGCTTGAGATCTCTCGAATCGACCCCCTTGGCCCCGCTCCATGAAGCTGATAACATGGTCGAAGACAAGCCCTTTCGAGGAAAGGAGGCCGCCCGTGATCCCTCAACCGAGACCTCCCGCGATTTCGACCCGGAGGGTGGCCCTCCCGCTCATCGCCGCCGCCCTGTTCGCCGCCTGCTCCGACTCCTCCAACGAGCCCGCGCCGGACGATGGGGGACACGTGACGCACAGGTCCGATTCCCCGCGGAACACGGCACCGTCGGCGACGGAGGGGGAGATCTCCCTCCTGACCCGGGGGGGAGCGGATTTCGCCTTCGACCTGTTCGGCCGTTTCGGTTCGGAGGGGAATCTTCTCGTTTCGCCTCTCGGCATCCGGGTCGCCTTCGCCATGGTGTACGGCGGGGCGAAGGGGACGACGGCCGAAGAGATGGCCGCCGCGCTCCGCTACGACGGCTTCGACGAAGACGCCCTGCACGATGTCTTCAACGCTCTCGATCTCGCCCTCGCCGCCCGCATCCTGCCGGAGGGCCCGGAGGGGGAGGATCCGGTGGATCTCTTCCTCGCCAACTCGTTCTGGGGCCGGAGCGGAGAGGAGTTTCTCGCGGAGTATCTCGATCTGCTCGCCGAGAACTACGGTTCCGGCGTGGAGACCCTCGACTTCACGAACAGGCCGGACGAGTCCCGATCCGTCATCAACGGGTGGGTGGAGGAACGGACCCGGGACCGCATCCGCGATCTCCTTCCCGAAGGTTCGATCACGGCGAACACGGCGGCGGTTCTCGTGAACGCCCTCTACTTCAAGGCGCCCTGGAGCGCGCCCTTCGACGAGAACCGGACCGGGGCCGGGACGTTCCGGCGCGCCGACGGAATCGCGGTGGGCGCAGAGATGATGCGGATCTCCGAGGAGTTCCGGTACGCCGAAGGGGAAGGTTACCGAGCCCTGGAGATGGACTTCCGGGGGAAGGAGCTCGCGGCGCTCTTCCTGCTCCCGGACGAGGGGGGGTTCGACGGTTTCGCCGAGGGCCTGGACGGGGAGGCTCTCGCCGGCATCGTGGACGGTCTCGCCCCGGCCGGCGTCGACGTCACGCTCCCGAAGTTCA
This sequence comes from Candidatus Eiseniibacteriota bacterium, assembly GCA_043809585.1. Taxonomy (GTDB): domain Bacteria; phylum Orphanbacterota; class Orphanbacteria; order Orphanbacterales; family Orphanbacteraceae; genus JBDROZ01. The sequence continues at coordinate 6,233 of JBDROZ010000112.1, read as the reverse complement.
CCTTCGAAAGCGAATTCCGCTTGAAGGAGACGCTGACGGCGATGGGAATGGTCGTCCCCTTCACGTCGGCCGCCGATTTCACCGGCATGAGGAGCACGGGCGGGCTCGCCATCGACGAGGCGTACCACAAGACCTTCATCGACCTGAACGAGAAGGGCGTGGAAGCGGCGGCGGCGACGGCGGTGGTCATGAACGATACGGCTCTGCCCACTCCGTCGGAGACGTTCACCGCGGACCGGCCGTTCCTGTTTCTGATCCGCGACCGGAGCACGGGGGCGGTCCTCTTCCTCGGCCGCCTGATGGACCCGTCGGCGTAAGAGGACGGACGGGTCGGAACGTCGATCTTCGACCGGTTCCGGTCGTCGGCGCTTCCCCGCCCGCTTTTCCCCCCCTCCCCGCTCTCTCTCTACCTGCGGGTCGCGATGTTGAAGGTGATCGGCTTCACCTTCAGATCGCCGATCACGTACATCCGGTACTCGTTCCCGTCATACCAGTAGCAACGCAGTTCTCCCTGATCGTCGGAGGCGACGTAGATCTCGTCCTTCCCGTCGCCGTCGAAATCGGCGAGACACGTGGCGTGCTCGAAGCCGGACGTGCCGGCGGCGATGAGGGAGCTCTTCCACTCCTCTCCCGCCGCACCGGGCGTCAGTTTCCATATGCCGTTGCTCTTCGTCGACGCGATCAGCTCCTTCACGCCGTCACCGTCCGTGTCGCCGTAGGTGAGGAAGCGGCAGAGGTTCCCGGGCAGGCCCGCGATGTCGGTCTGGGTGATTTCGCCGCCGTCGAAGCGGTAGAGGCGGATTCGCGTGTTGTCTCCCTGCTCGCTCCCGTCGCCGCCGAGATGGGTCCCTTCGAGGGCGGTGAAGAGCACCGGCCTCGTCTCGCCGGTCAGGGTGACGCAGAGGATCTCCTTCGAGTGGCGGTCGGCCATCACGTCCACCGGCTTCCGGCTCCACTTCCCGTCTTCGAAATCGAACATGTCGATCTCGCCCGGCTGGGGCGTGCCGTCGAGCTTGTTCGGCTTGCTCGGCGTTGTGAAGATCTCGGCGACGCCGTCGCCGTCCACGTCCCCCACCTCGACCTCGTGCACGAAGGTCTCGTCCCGGCGGTCGAGCTCCGTCACCCTCCAGGCGCCGTCCTTCCAGGAGACCACGGCGATCACGCCGACGTCGTGGGTCGCTATGGCGATGTCGTCCACGCCGTCGCCGTCCACGTCGCCCACTTCGACGTCCCGGAGGCGGTCCCACTTGCCGCCGAAGGTCGGATGCCAGATCTCTTCAGCCTCCCACGTCCCGCCCTGCTTCCGCCAGACCTTCAGGTGGGCTTCCGTCGCCCCGATGGTCAGGATCCCGGGCTCACCGGTGGGGGGGGCGTACCACATCGCCTTGTGAAAGACGTTGCTCTCCGGGTCTTCGATGACCTCCTCGGTCCAGCCCCCTTCCCCCTTCGTCCATATCGCGAGGCGGGCGGGTCCGGGCACGGAGCGCGTCTTGCCGTCGGTGCCGGTCTGGCGGATGAACTGGGCCTCGGCGAGGTAGATCGTCGCCCCCGGCGCCGCCGGGTGCACGGCAGCCGCGCTCTCCCGAGCCGCCGATCCGCCGGCCGCGCCCTCGTCCTTCTTCCCGCCGCACCCGGCGATCAACAAGGCGGCCACGCCTGACAACACCAATTGTTTCAATAACTGATGATCTCGGTGAAACATGCTCATGCCTCCCACGAGAAGCCGGGACGTCCGAAATGACCATAGTTGACCGTGCTTGCGTAGATCGGCTTCAAGAGATCGAGCCTCTCGATGATCGCCTTCGGGCCGAAGTCGAACCCCTTCACGAAGGACGCCACCTTCGCCTCGTCGCCGGTGCCGAAGGTGTCCACCTTCACCGAGATCGGCTGCGTCTCGCCGATGGCGTAGGAGACCTGGATCTCGACCCACTCGGCCAGCTTCTCCTTGATCACATGGCGCGCCACGAACCGGCAGAAGTAGGCCGCGCTCCGGTCGACCTTGGAGGGGTCCTTGCCGCTGAAGGCGCCGCCGCCGTGCCGTCCCATTCCGCCGTAGGTGTCGCAGATGATCTTCCGGCCCGTCACGCCCGCGTCCGCCGAGGGGCCGCCGAGGATGAAGCTGCCCCCCGGATTGGCGTGGACGTCGATGCCCTTGTGGTACCAGCCGCCGAGGATGCGGGGGCAGAGGTCGCTCTCCACGTAATCCTTGATCGCGTCGAGGCAGAAATCCCCATCGTGGCTCGTCGAGACGACGACCGTCGTCACCTCTTTCGGGACATGGTCTTCGTAGAGGACCGAGACCTGGGTCTTGCCGTCGGGACGGAGCCATTTGTGCTTGCAGTTCTTCCGGTCTTCGGCGAGGCCCTGGGAGAGGCGGTGGGCGAGGTGGATCGGGAGGGGCATGAGGCAGTCGGTCTCGCGGGAGGCGAAGCCGAACATGATGCCCTGATCCCCCGCCCCCTGATCGCCGTTCCGGTCGACCTTGTTTCCGATCTCCTGGGACTGCTTGCTGATGTACTGGCAGATCGAGACGCCGGCGGCGTTGAAGGGCTCGTTCGGGTCGGTGTAGCCGACCTTCCGGATCGCCTCCCGGATGATCGCTTCCCGGTCGATCGTGTGATCGGAAGTGACCTCGCCGCCGAGGACGACGACCCCCCCCTTGACGAGAGTCTCGACGGCCACATGGCTGTCGGGGTCTCCGGCGACGTAGGCGTCGAGAAGGGAATCGGAGATGAAATCGCAGACCTTGTCCGGGTGCCCCTCGGTCACCGATTCCGAGGTGAATACGTACGACATGCTCTGGTCCTCCAAGGGTCGCCGTCAGGGGCGCGGGCCGCGGGACGGGCGCTACGGTTCCGATGGGCGATGGAGGGGTCTTCCCGGCAGGGGGGATACGGAACGGATGGTACCGGGCGGTCTTCCGGCCCTCGGAAAGGGCCGGGCGACGCATTGCCTCGAAACGGTTCGATTGGTCGAAGCCGCATCGTTCCCGATCGGGCTGGCCAGGGCACCGTGCCGTCGCAACCGGTTGCCGGGCGAGACCTGTCGGCCTTCTCGCCTCTCTTGATGCTGTCCGTATGATAGGAGGGAAGGGCCGGGCGCGCAAGGGAAAAGGGGGGGGCGGCGGGGGTGGGAGCCGGGCGAGGGTCGGAGAAACCCGTTCGTCCTGAGTAGGCCCGAAGGGCCGTATCGAAGGAGGCGACGGGCGTCCTCGGACGGTCGGGGCCTGTCGCCGGCCGCCCGCTGCAGTGCTCGCTTCGCTGCGCTCCTCGCGGGCCCCCGCCGGCGCCACCCGCCCGTGGGTCAGAACGATCAGCAAGGACTGCCGAGGGGAACTGGCCAAGGAAGGCATATAGATGTCATCCCCGCGGAAGCGGGGATCCAGGAAATCCGATTCTCCGTTCGTCCTGAGTAGGCCCGAAGGGCCGTATCGAAGGGCGGACCAAGGAGCGGCGTCCGGTCTGACTTGTGATATACTTGAGACGTAACGCCTGAACCCGAGGTGCCGAAATGTACCGCACCGTTCTTTCTGCCGTCGCCCTACTCATACTGGCGTGGACTCCGGCAACCTCGACAACCTGGTACATCCTCCCTGACGGATCGGGTGACGCGCCGACGATTCAGGCGGGAATCGACTCGGCAAGCGTGGGGGACACGGTGTCTCTCGGCTGCGGCACCTACTATGAGCACAATGTTCAGATGAAGTCCGGAATCTATCTGCAGAGCGTCACTGGAAGCCCTGAATGTGCGACCATCGACGGGCAGTCCATGGGTCGAGTGCTCGAGTGCGGCTATGTCGACGAGACGGGGATCGTAAGGGGACTCAGAATTACCGGAGGTGATACCAGCGGAGGGAGCGCGGGCGGCATCGGGTGCAACTACGGGAGCCGGGTCGTGATCGAGCGATGTGACATCGTAGGCAATGTTTCGGGTTGGGGTGGGGGAATCGCGATGGATGCTGCCGCCGCGCCCACGATTCGGGAATGTGTGATCAGGGACAACCACGCGAACTATCCGAGCGCTGGATTAGGCGGGGGGATCTATACGGGTTCGTCGACGGGGGTCGTGATCGAGCATTGTGTGATCAGTGGCAACAGCGCGGTTGCGGGAGGGGGTATTGGCGTCGATGTTTTATCGTCACCCCTCATCCACGGGTGTCTGATCGTGGGGAACAGCGCTTGGGACGGGGGCGGTTTGAGATTGGAAGGCATGTCGACAGCGACGCTTGAAGATTGTACCGTTGCTGGTAACCAAGGAGGATCCGGAGGGGGCATCGAGGGGTACTGGGTGGAACTGACGATCCACCGGTCGATTGTCTGGGGGAATTGCGCCACCTATGAGGGAGATGAGCTGTACTTCTGGGGGCCCGAGAACTCGGTTGCTGTGACATGTTCCGCTGTCGATTCGATGGGAATCGAGGGGAATGCCTCCATTACCTGGGATTCTAGTAGCACGTTCGAAAACCCCCAGTTCTGTGACCCCGAATCTTGCGAGAACGCGCCGACGATCCTCGGAGATTACACCTTGATGAACACGTCCCCGTGTCTCGATGCTCCCGGCTGCGGATTGATCGGCGATTTGGGGGAAGGGTGCGCCGAACCGACATCCACAGAGCCGGCGTCGTGGGGCTCTGTGAAGAAGCTTTTCCGTTAGGACCGACATCCAGCCGCAAAATACCGGATTGGCTGTCCGAGCCAGCGCGCGGTAAATGCGTCGCTCTTCTGCGAGGCCCAAGTAGGCGGACGTCATTCCTTCCCCCCAGGTGGGCGAAGGGAGATCTCTCGGCGTTCCCCCTGTCCGCCCTTCGATACACCGCCTCGCTCTGCTCGGCGGCACTCAGGACGAACGGGGGGGAGATTCTCGGCAGTCCTTGGTGATCATTCGCAACCACGGGTGGGTGGCGCCGGCGGGGGCCCGCGAGGAGCGCAGGCACCAAGCGCCAGATCCCGACCAGCCAAAGCCAAAGCGAAAGCGGAACGTGCGGTTCACGCCCAGCAATCCAAGGCACCCTTGGCGCGACTGCCGAGCACTGCAGCGGGCGGCCGGCGACAGGACCCGCCCGTACGAGGGCCACAGGACCCGCTCTTCCCTATGATCATTCTCTAGTCGATTACCCTCGTCTCCACCCTCTCCGCCCCCGCGTACTTCTTCAACAGCTCCCCGAACGCCTCCACATACCCCCTCATCTCCTCCCCGCCCACCGTCACTTTGCTCCCGTAGATCACCGCCACCACCCTCCTCGTCCCCGCGTGCACCTTCGTACGCATCGAGTCCTTCACCGGACTCCCGAGGGCTTCGCCCTCCGCCCGGGCGACGCAAACCAGCCCCGTGATATCGATCTCCTGCCCCGACGGGTTGAAGACGTACGACTCCTTTTCGCCGCCGAGACGGATGACGAGCCCGGCATCATCACCGAGCGCGAGGTCGAGATCGAGGATCGAGATCGGGAGGCCGGACGTGAGGGAGACATGGTTGCAGATGTCGACCAGGTTCGAATGAAAGGGGTACTCCCCCGCCTTCGCCCGCCCCGCGAGATACTCGCTCGCCGGCTTGTTCCGCCCCGCCGCCTTGAATCCCCCCGCCCGGAGCAGCTTTCGGATCGCCGTCCTTCTCTCCTCCGCCGGGAAGTCCTCCCCCGCCCGTTTCGCGACGAGCCCTTCCATCTCCTTCCGGAACTCCCCCGCCGACTCGCCGACGACTACCCCATCGGCCTCGACGATCCCGAGGATCAGGTCGGCGTTCTCCACGGCCAATTCGATCTTCATCTCCATGACGTTCCTCCCCGTGGGTGAGCACGCGACACGATTCTAGCGGGACGGAACGGGCGGGGCAAGGAGGGGAGGAGTCTAAATTAAATGGTGTCAGTCACCTATTACGCACACACGTACCGGGCCGAATCGGGAGCCAGGGGATCAGGGCTGAGCGGCGAGTTCCGCAGCGCGCCGGCCGGATCCTGTGTGGCGGGACGCCACGATTCGTGGGCCGGCGCGCGAGGACTGTTTGAGCAAGCCAGCCCTGACCCCTGGCTCCCGCCCACCGAGATTGAGGCTGCTGTCTTGTGAGATAAAGGCTGTTTACCTAGCCTGGATTATGCATGAATCTCCGTCACGAGGGCTCGGATCGCCTGACGAGAAGCCGACTTGGACGAGCCGCCACCGGAGGCGTAGTCATGCACTACGTCGAGGAGGCGGCGACGGAAAGGTGGCTTCGCAGGCGGCGATCCGAGATCACAG
>JBDROZ010000111.1:0-127226 GCA_043809585.1 Candidatus Eiseniibacteriota bacterium | reverse complement strand
AGATCAAAACCGCTCAGGCAAGGGGGTAGGTCGGCACTACATGGCCCTCCGCGCCCACCCAGCACGCAAGGACACACACTTATACCGTCCCCCTCCTCGAAAAAAACCGCGAGAGGCACGAAACTGCGGAAGTCAGGCTAGAGTCCCCGGATCTCTTCGACGGCCTCGATGACTCTCCCGATCGCCTCGGCAATTTCCGATTCGACCGTGTGGAACGAGAGGGAGAAGCGAATCGCGCCCCGGGCGAGTTCTTCCGGGATTGCCATCGCCCGGAGCACGTGAGAGTACTCCTCGGAGCCTGCTTCGCATGCCGACCCTGTCGAGGCGGCGATCCCTTTTAGGTCGAGGAGCTGAACGAGCGCGCCTCCTTCGATCCCTTCGAAGGCGATATCCGTCGTGTTCGGCACCCGAGGCGATTCCGCCCCGATCGCCACTCCTCCCACTCCCCCCTTCACTATTCCCGCCTCAAGGAGATCACGAAGCCTCGAGACGGTTTGGCCGTAATCTTTCACACGGACTGCGGCCAGCTCGGCGGCCTTTCCAAAGCCGACGATGCCGATCACGTTCTCGGTTCCCGACCGGTTGCCGCGTTCCTGGCCTCCGCCGTGGACGATGGGGGAAGGGAAGACCCCGCGACGGGCCCACAGGGCGCCGATCCCCTTTGGCCCGCCGATTTTGTGCGCTGATAGAGTGAGGAGATCGGCGCCGAGGTCTTCGGCGTCTATGGGAATCTTGCCGATCGCCTGCACCGCGTCGGTGTGGACCGGCACTCCTCGTTTTCGGGCCTCGACGGCCACCTCGCGGACCGGCTGGAGGGCGCCTGTCTCATTGTTCGCCGTCATGAGGCTGACGAGTCCCGCACCTTCAACGAGGGCCGCGATCATGTCGCCACTGCGAATCACACCCGTCGGGTCGGGGTCGACGCGGGACACCACCACCCCGCGGCTCTCCAGGAAAGAGGAGCTGACCAGAACAGAGGGATGCTCGATCGACGAGGTGACGAGCCGCCCTCCCGGGCGGGAGAGCGTACCCACAAGGGCGAGGTTGTTCGCCTCCGTCCCCCCCGATGTAAAGACGATCTCTTCGGCTCGCGCCCGCACGAGACGGGCTACCGATTCGCGGGCGCATTCGACAGCGTCGCGGGCACGGCGCCCTACGGAATGCAGACTCGAGGGATTGCCCGGCAGGTCCCGCATCGCCACGACCATGGCCGCCCGGACCTCCGGCTCGATGGGAGTTGTGGCGTTGTTGTCGAGGTCGATTCGAGTCATCGCCTCACATCAGGTTCTCGAGATGCTTGGAGTAGGATCGTTCGGAAGCGGTGTGGACGCCGCGCTCCAACTTCTCGAACCCCTTGAGGAGTTGAACCGCTTCGGGCGTTAAGGTCGAGCCCGCGTCGGCCCCCCGGCCCGGTTTCGAGCAGAGGAGGGCGAAGCCAAGTCGCCGCTCGGAGTGCCGGATCCTCGCCCACAGGCCACGGTAGGACATTCCGAGGTTCTCGGCCGCTGCCTTGAGGGATCCGCACTCGCGGATGGCCGTGAGCATTCGTTGGCGGCCGAGCCCGTAGACGGTGTTCCCTCTGTTGTCCTCAATCCAGACCTTCGTTCGAATTCGCACAGCGACAGCCCCCTCTCCCTCTCTGGTGGAACAGATCCCTCCGGGGAGAATCTCGCGCCGCCTTTCGTGGTCGCGTGGACACAAGTGTATTGCGTCCCGTGGGAGGTGTCCAGCATGGAACCAGCCCGCCCCCTTGCGCACTTGCGGCGATACCGGCTCAGCTCTCCCATACCTCGTTTTGAAGGTTAGCCCCCTCCACCGGCACGGGGAGGATCAGGGGATCCGGAAGAAACTCGAGGAATGGGAGAAGTTCTATGACTACGGCCAGACGGAGAAACGAGCCCGCAGCTCACGGATTGCGCTCGCAGTAGGAATCCTATCGAAATCGAGGGTGAAAGTGGCTGGGACGCAGGGATTCGAACCCCGATACCGCGGTCCAGAGCCGCGTGTCCTACCATTGGACGACGTCCCAACCAGAGGAACGAGAATGATAGCGGGTGATGGGCGGGGGGTCAAGATGCCGGCCCATCTTTTTTCGGGGTATCGGGTTAACCTCGATTATCCAAAGAACTCACACGTCCTGTGCCAACTCGGGGAGCCAGGGGATCAGGGCTGAGCGGCGAGTTCCGCAGCGCGCCGGCCTCCCCCTGTGTGGCAGAACGCCATAATGCTCGGGCCGGCGCGCGAGGACTGTTTGAGCAAGCCAGCCCTGATCCCCCGGCTCCCGCCCACCGAATTCAGGGCCGCAAGTTCTGCAAGATCGGGTTAGCCCTCCGCCTCCAGGAGGACCGCGGCGGCGCGGAGGCGCTTCAGAGTCCTTTCCTTGCCGACGATCTCGAAGACATCGAACATGCCGGGCCCGACATTGGTCCCCGTGAGGGCGGTTCGGGCGCCGTTCATGACGAGCCCGATCCCCACCCCCTTCTCCTCGGCGAACTCCCGGGCCGCGGGCTCCAGGCTCCCTGCTGTCCAAGGTTCGATCTCCCCGAGCCGCTCCGCGAGTTCCCGGAGCAGGGGGATCAGCTCGTCCTTCTTCTTCACCAGATTCTTCTGGTACGCCTTCTCCTCCATATCGAAATCGTCGGCAAAGTAGGGGCGCCCCCGCTCGGCGAAGTCGAGCAGGGTCCGGCACCGCTCCCGGAGAAGGTCGACGGTGCGGGAGAACCAAGGGGCCCGATCGCCATCGTACTCGGCCCGCCAGAGTCCCGCCTTCTCGAGCACGGGCTTCACCATCGGCAGGAGCCCGCCGAGATCCATCTCCGAGATGTACCGCCCGTTCAGGGCGATCGCTTTCGGGTCGGTCCAGTTCCGCTCGTCCCCTTCGACGAAGTTGAAGACCGCGTTGGAGAGGTTCACCCGGGAGAGGTCGAAGAGGTCGATCAGCTCCTTCCTCGACAGCTTCTCCCGGTCGTCGCCGGGGGACCAGCCGAGGAGGGCGAGGAAGTTCAGGAACGCCTCGGGCAGGAACCCCCGGTCCCGGTAGAACGAGAGGCTGACCACCTCGCCATGCTTCCTCTTCGAGAGCTTCCCCTTGTTCGGCGCGAGCAGAAGGGGGAGGTGGCCGAATACGGGCACCGGCTTCCCGAGGGCGCGGTAGAGGAGGATCTGCTTCGGCGTGTTCGACAGATGGTCCTGTCCGCGGATGACGTGGGTGATCCTCATCTCCGCGTCGTCGGCCACCACGCCCATGTGATAGACCGGCGAGCCGTCGGAACGGAGGAGCACGAAGTCCTCGATGTCCTCCGCCGCCTTCACGTTCTTCCCGAAGACGAGGTCCTCGAACTCGACCGTCTCTCCCCCCGAGGGCGTCCGGAAACGGACCGCGAAGGGCTCCGTCTCCCCCCGCTTCTTCCCCTCCTCCGGGGAGAGATCCCGGCAGCCGCAGCGGACCGCACCGGAACTCCTCGCCGCCATCGACTCCTCCCGGAGCTTCTCCGCCTCCGCGGCCGAGCAGAAGCAGTGGTAGGCGCACCCCGTCTCGAGGAGGCCGAGGGCCGCTTTCCGGTGCTCCTCCACCCGCTCCCCCTGGAAGTAGGGCCCCTCGTCCCAGTCGAGGCCGAGCCACTTCATCCCGTCCAGGATGTAGCCGACCATCTCCTCCGACGAGCGCTCCTTGTCGGTGTCCTCGATGCGGAGGACGAAGACACCTCCCCGCTTCCTCGCGTAGAGCCAGTTGAAGAGCGCCGTCCGCGCCCCCCCCACATGCAGGTAGCCCGTCGGCGACGGGGCGAACCGGACCCGAACCTTATCCAATGGAGTTCCTCCGTGTTTCTTCCTCCCCGTTCCCCCTTCGATACACCACCTCATTCCATTCGGCGGCACTCGGGGCGAACGGGTTTATACCGGTCGAAACGGGCGCGTCGTCACCCGAGGGACCGTGGTCCCGGGGGCACGGATGATTCTGGCCGAAACAGGTGGCTGTCCCCAGTTTCTCCCCTAGTTTCTCCCCGTTTCCTCAGCTCCTCTCCGTCTTCGTCCTCTCCCCACCGGCGGGGCGGGGGTTCGGCTCCGGGAGGGTTGAGGGGCAGACTGGAACGCTCGTCGTGGTGCGGAAGAAGATCCTCCCTTTCTCCGGGCTCGCAGAGGAAGCGTTGCGGAGAACGGAAACAACTCCCCGGTGATGCCCCCATCCCTCCCGGAGACGGTTCCCCGTTCCGCCGGGCTCCCGCCGACGGCCCTTTATCACGCCCTACTGCGTTCCCGGCGAGTCTTCACCCGAGGGCCCATAATAATCGGCGATGTTGCGGGCCGTTTCGTAGAGCCGGATCCGATGGAGCTTCGCCCCCCCCGGATTCACGTCGAGCCGGTCCCAGATCACCCGGGCGATGTTCTCCGCCGTCGGGTTCAGGTCGCCGAACTCCGGCACGTCCGTGTTCAGATGATGATGGTCGAGATACTCGATCACCTCGTCGTTCACGAGCCGGTCCATCTCGTCCAGGTTGCCGATCACGCCCGTCCGTTCGTCCACGGCCCCCTTCACGGTCACCTCCACGATGTAATTGTGGCCGTGCCCGTTCGGGTTGTTGCATTTCCCGAAGATCGCCCGGTTCTCGCCGGCCGAAAGCCCCGGCTCGTGCAGCCGGTGGGACGCGCAGAACTCGTACACCCGCGTCAGAAACACGTCGCTCCTCCCCTGCACCCGGTCGACGTAGAGCGTCTCCTCCTCGAAGAGGCGGACCCGGTGGAGCCGCCCGCCGGGAAAGAAGGGCAGCATCTTGTCCCAAAGGTAATCCGATATGTTCTCGAGCGTCGGCGGCTCTTCCTCGAAACGCTCCACGTCCTCGTTCAAAAAGCGGTTGTGGAGCCCCGCGAGGGCGTGCCGCCTCATCACGTCCTTCAGCTTCTTCAAGTTCTCCACCATGCCGGTCCGCTCGCTCACCGGGCCCCGGATGGTCGTCTCCAAGACGTAGTTGTGCCCGTGCACCGACGTGACTCCGTAGATGCGTTTCGCCTCATCGGGGGTGAACCGACGCACGGCGTAGTGGTGGGCGGCGGAGAACTTCTCCCGTCTCGTGAGAAACGCCTCGGCCATCACGCCCCGACCGGGATCGCCGGCTCGTACCCCTTCTGGACCTCGGTGGGGATGAACTTCTCGAGGAACGACAGCTCGCCCACCTCCTTCACCAGGAACCGGGCGATCACCATCCGCTGGATCTGGTTCGTTCCTTCGTAGATCTGGGTGATCTTGGCGTCCCGCATGTACTTCTCGATCGGGTAGTCCTTCATGTAGCCGTAGCCGCCGAAGATCTGCACCGCGTCGGTCGTGACCTGCATGGCCACGTCCGTGGCGAAGCACTTCGCCTGGGCCGCCATCTTGGAAATTCTAGGCATGTCGAGGTCGATGGCGCGGGCGCTCGCGTAGACGAGCTGGCGGGCCGCCTCGACCTTCATGGACATGTCGGCGAGCATCTGCTGCACCATCTGGTGGGACGAGACGGGAATGCCGAACATGTGGCGCTTGTTCGCGTACACCTGGGCGTACTCGAGCGCCCCCTGGGCGAGCCCCACCCCCTGGGACGCGACGCCCGGCCGCGCCCGGTCGAGGGTCATCATGGCGTCCTTGAAGCCCCGCCCCGCCTTGCCGCCGAGAAGGCTCGACGCGGGGACGCGGCAGTCGTCGAACTCGAGCTCCACCACCGGCACGCAGCGGATTCCCATCTTGTCCTCGACCTTGCCGATCTTGACGCCCGGCGTCCCCCTCTCGACCACGAAGGCGCTGATCCGCTTCGAGCGCGACGTCGGGTCGGTGACGGCGAAGACCGTGTAGTAGTCGGCCACTTCGCCGTTGGTGTTCCACTTCTTCTCGCCGTTCAGCACGTAGTGGCCGCCGTCCTGCTCGGCGGTCATGTACATGCTCCCCGCGTCGGACCCGGCGAACTTCTCGGAAAGGGCGAAGGAGATCAGCTTTTCGCCGGAAGCGATGCCGGGCAGGACCTTCTTCTTCTGCTCCTCCGTCCCCGACAGGAGGACCGGGAAGCTGCCGAGGGCGTTCACGGCGTACATGACGCCGACGCCGCCGCACGCCCGGGAGAGTTCCTCGACGCAGACGCACAGGTCGAGCACGCCCCCCCCCTTCCCGCCGTACTCCTTCGGGATCCAAACCCCGAGCAGACCCGCCTCGGCGAGGGCCTCCTTGATCTCCCACGGGTACTCCTGGAGCTCGTCGTATTTCTTCGCGAGGGGCCGGACCACCTCTTCCGCCACGCGGTGGGCCGTCTCCTTCCATTTCAGGTTTTGCTCGGAGAGGAAGGGCTGCATCGGGGCCTCCTTGTTCGTCGATGCTGGAGGTCGGTCCGGGTGAAGATGGCGTGATGGTACCACGGGCCCGGAGACCGTTCAAGGACCCCGCCCCGCCGCGCGCGCCGTGGTACGCTCCCGCCGGAGGACCGACATGGGCGATCGAACGGGACCGGTGGCGGCGGTCATCCTCGCCGCCGGATACGCGAGCCGGATCGGCCGGCCGAAAGCGCTCCTCCCCCTGGGGGAGGATACGGTGCTCGGCCGCGTGATCCGGACCTGCCGGGAGGGGGGCGCCTCGCCGATCCATGTCGTCACCGGCCACCGGGCGGCGCCGGTCGAATCGGCGGTCCGGGATTCGGGGGTCACTCTCGTTCGGAACACGCGCTATCCCGAGGGGCAGCTCTCGTCGCTCCAGGCCGGCTTCCGCTCCCTGCCCGGGGGGCTTGCGGCGGTTCTCCCCTGCCCGGTCGACTACCCTCTCATCACCGGGGCGGTTCCCCGACTCCTGATCCGGGCCTTTCGGGAGGAGCGGGAGGGCGCCCGGATCTTCGTCCCCACCTTCCAGGGGCGGAGGGGCCACCCCTACCTCGTCGAAGCGGCGCTGACGGCCGAGTACCTCGCCCTCGGAGAGGGCCGGACCGGGCGGGACGTGATCCGCGCCGACCCCGGCCGGGTCCGGGAGGTGCCCGTCCCCGAGGAGGGGATCCTCCACGATCTCGACACCCCGGACGACTACGTCCGAATCCGCCGGATTCTTGGCCGGACCGGCTAATTTCCTTGCGGCAAGGAGTGGCGGGAGTCCTCTCATCTTGATTCGGAGCTTGAAAATTGGCCGGTTCTTTGGTAATATATTGTTCAGTGAAGGCGTCCACCCCCAGAGCGCCCACGATAGGTCCGAATCCCGAGTCTAGAGAATCGTCTCCCAGTTGAAGCGGCGTCTTTGGCGCGTTTTCGCCCATCCACGCCGTCCCGAGGTATCGACTGTGAGACGCTTCTGGCTGATTCCGGTGGTCTTGCTCGTTCCCTCTCTCGTATCAACCGAACTCTTTGCACTCGACCCCGGTCCAGACGATCCTCCACCGGCCACCCTCCCCGAGATGGTCTTCCTCGAGGGGACCCCCACTTCGGCCGGCCGCGACGAGATTCACCTGTTGGTCCTGCAGGACATGGTGATGATCGACGAGCGGGGCCCGATCCAGGGATGGTACGCCCGGCGCTACGAGGGATCGTTCCGGATCCACGAGTGTCTGGAGGATGGGGGCGGGAACGCGGTGCCCGGGGAGTTCCGAGGGAGGGGGCGGGTTCTCAGCCTTCGCACCCGGGAGAACCCGAACCGGGGCATCGTCCGTTTCGAGGGGGACATCGTGATCGACGAAGGGCTGCCCCCCTTCGACATTTCCGGGTACCCGTGCACCGTCCAGGGACAGTTCGCCGGCATCGACCCGGAAGGGCCGCCGTGGAACCGCCTGAACTGCAACGCCCGTTTCATGGGGGATCTGGTCGCCACGGACGAGCTGAGCTGGAGCAACCTGAAGCGCCGATTCCGGTGATTCCGTCGGGACCGGACTCCGGTGGCATCCGGGTCCGAATCGCCCTCGAATCGCCCGGGTCTTGCGGGAGAGGCTCGGGCGTGTTAGTATTTTATCATTATTGAACTTGCCTCTCTCCAGGCTCAGGGCTCCCCGAGAATGAACCGGAAAGGACGGGTAACATATGTTCCGCTCCGTCGGCCCCATGGCCCTCGCGATTCCCATTTTCCTCGGCGCCTTCATCTTCGCGCCGGGCGGGGCCCTTGCCCAAGAGCCCTGGCGGCCGAACCCGAAGAGCGCCGAGCCGGTTTCGCCCCGCCTGGAGAGGATGGCCGCCGAGAATCCGGGGAAGACCCTGAAGGCATGGGTCTATTTCACCGACAAGGGCATCACGAGCGACGTGGAGTATTTGAGAGCCCGGACCGGAGCGGAAGCGAAACTCGAAGCCCACGCGGAAATGCGCCGGATGAAGATGGGACTGTCCTCTCTCGTCGGGTTTCATGATTTGCCCGTGGTCACGGAGTACGTCGACGCCGTAATCGCCACCGGCGCCCGGCGGCGGGCGATCACCCGGTACCTGAACGGCATGAGCGCCGAGGCGCCGATCGAGATTCTGCGGGAGATCGCCGGCCTCCCCTTCGTCCGGTCCGTCGAGCCGGTGATGAGCGGCAGGCGGCGCCCGGTCACGCCGGACCGCCCCGCGCCGGCGCCCGCCGCCGGGAAGGCGTCCCTCTACGGTTTGAACTACGGGGACGGCCTCGGACAGGTAGAGATGATGCAGGTGCCCACGCTCCACGACCTCGGCCTCGACGGGACGGGCGTTCGGATCTGTCTCCTCGACACCGGCTTCAAGCGGACCCACAACGCCCTCACCTCGGTGAACGTGATCGACGAGTGGGACTTCATCAACGACGACCCCAACACTTCCGAGGAGCCGGGGGATCCGTCGGGGCAGTTCGGCCACGGCACCAAGGTGCTTTCCCTCATCGCCGGTTACGATCCGGGCGCCCTGATCGGCCCCGCTTACAACGCCGAGTTCCTTCTCGGGAAGACGGAGGACACGAGCCAGGAAGAGCCGATCGAGGAGGACTGGTGGGTCGAGGGGATCGAGTGGGCGGACGCCATGGGGGCGGACATCGTCTCCTCGTCTCTCGGCTACAAGGACTGGTACACCTACGAAGACATGGACGGCAACACGGCGACCACCACGATCGCCGCCGACCTCGCCGCGGGGAACGGCATCCTCGTCTGCACCTCCGCCGGTAACGAGGGGGAGGGCTCGTGGGACTACATCATCGCCCCCGCCGACGCCGACTCGATCATCGCCACCGGCGCCGTCTGGGACGACACCACGCTCGTCTACTTCAGCTCACGGGGCCCGACCTACGACGGCCGGATCAAGCCGGACCTCGTCGCCCAGGGGGTCTACACGGTCTCCGTCGATCCCTATTCGAACACGGCCTACGACGACTGCCACGGAACGTCGTGCGCGAACCCGCTCCTCGCGGGGGCGGCGGCGCTCGTCCTTCAGGCCAACCCGTTCCAAACCCCCTACGACCTGATCGAGAGACTGAAATCGACGGCGACCCGGGCCGCCTCGCCCGACACGGCGTACGGATGGGGATTGATCCAGGCGGCGGACGCCTTCGACCTCGTCACCTCCGTGCAGGCCGAGGAAGATCTCGAGGCGTACGGACGTGAGCCGGTCCCGGCGCCGCCGGCTCTCACCGTGACGGCCGCGCCGAACCCGTTCAACCCGACCGTGACCCTTTCCATCCATGTCCGGTCCACCGGCGTTCTCAAAGTCCGCCTCTTCGACGCCCGGGGCGCCCTCGTCGACACGCTCCACTACGGCAACGTGGAGATGGGGGGCCATCAGGTGGTCTGGGACGGAAAGGACCGGTCGGGCCGGGACGCCCCGTCGGGAGTCTACTTCGCCATCGTCGAAGGCGCGGGCCTGAAGGTGGTGAAGAAGCTGAGCCTGGTGAGGTAGGCCGAGTAGCGGACCTCGTTCACTCCGAAGTGGACGTTCTCCTCGGACTCTTCCTCTGCACATTGGAGCATTCGTGCTCGTGCGCAATACCTGCCCGGAGGACCGGGCGGCACTCAGGACGAACGGGGGGGCATGATTCCGGCGGGGCGGCGGATCGAAGGAGGGAGGGGATCGGGGCAGGCTGGGACGCTCGTCGTGCTGCGGGAGAGTACCCTCCCATTCTCCGGCCTCGTACGGGCAGCGTTGCAGAGGCCGCCAACAACTCCCCGGTTATGCCCCGGCCCCTCCCGATGCCGGTCCGCCGCCCCGCCGTTGTCGGAACCGGCCGGAGTTTCGGGTGGACTCCGTCCCCCACTCATTGCCAAAGTACTATTTGATCCGAGCGGCCCCTCCCTACCGTACGAGGGTGATCCGCCGCGCCATCGCCCGCTCACCCGTCTGATAGCGCAGGAAATAGACGCCGTTCGCGACGGTCCGGCCGTTCTCGTCTCTCCCGTCCCAAAGAACGGATTGCTCGCCTCTCGGGAAGATCCCCGTCGCGAGGGTTCGGACGTGCCGGCCCGCGAGATCGTAAACGTCGAGGTCGGCCGGTCCTGATTCCGGCATGTGGAAGCGAATCCGCGACTCTCCCTTCGAGGGATTCGGATAGGCGTCGAGGCGCCCGGTTGGATAAGGCATCCCCTCCCCTTCCGCGACACCGGTTTCGACCGCCGGGGCGACCACGACGAAGTAGCCCTCGACGGTCACCCGGGTACCCGGCTCTCCGGACTCCTCCGAATCGTCGCCCTCGGCGATCCCCCGCTCTTCCCTCCACCCTTCCCCGAAGCGAATGTCCGCACCGGTCTCCCGCGCGATCTCCATGCCCGGAGCGAGCCGGGCGGCCGGAACCTCCACGTTGGCGGTGAAGTAGATTCGGACGTCGTCGTTCCCGTCCCGGTCGCTCATGGTGAGGGTGCTGATTCCCGTGAAATCGAGGAGCGCCGTCCCCGCCTCCGGGATGCCGTCGCCGTCGAGGTCGACTTCGTCGCCCTCTTTCAGGACCATGCGATCATTGAGGAAGAGGGCCTCCAATAGATTGTTCTGTATATCCCAGATGTAGGCGATGTCCTCCTGCTCGTTCATGTAGGCGCCTTCAATCGATCCGGAGAGAACCTCGCCGCTCACCCCGTCCCCTTCCCGGAAGAGGATGGCGCCGTCAAACGCGATGAACTCGTCCAGGGCGACGTCCGCGTCCGTGTCGCCGGTGAACATCCAGTGGCCTTCCTCGTCGATGCCCATGAAGTCGAAGTTGTCCCAGTTCTCGCCCGGAAGCCCTCCCGCGCCCGGGGGAACAGGGGACGCCTCGCTCACGGGCGAGCCGCCCGCAAGGGCCACGGCGCCGTCGATGACGACGTGGTTGTCGTTGGTCGTCAATCCGGTCACGGTCTGCACCTCGGCGGTGTAGTGAGTGCCGAGGGCCGAGAAACGGTAGTCGAAGCTGACCGTCGCGTTGTGATCGAGCGTGTCCGGAAGGCCCGCGACCGTCCATCCCCCGAGAAGGAGGGGCGTCGCCGTGGGTCCGTAGAACAAACCCCGGTTCGTGGTCGCGGCGCCCTGGTTCACGGTGATCCCGCCGACGAAGTAGGGAACCCCGTCCGCCGTCGCGTCCGCCCGACTTCCGAATGTCCAGTACATCCCGGGCTGATGAGGGTAGGGTTCGTTCTCGATCATGATCTTGTTGTCGTTCAGGTAGACCGCGTCGAGACCGCTGACCCCGGTGCCCGTGTCCGTGCAGAGCGGGCTGTAGGCGACCGCGCCGTTGTCGGTCATGCCGTAGAACGATTCCCACGAGTCCTGCCGGTACTGGCCGAATGTCCCCTCCGTCCAGAGGACACCGCCCGGACCGCCGGAGGAACTCCCCCAGGCGTGACTGAGCGTCGTCACTCCGTCGGTGCTGTTCAGGGTTACCGAGTATCCGCCGGCGTGGTTCACGGCCGTGTTGTTAAGGGCCGTGATCGTGTGCCCCGGCGGCCCGCCGGGCAAGGCGTCTCCGCCGAGTAGGATCGCGCTCGGGACTTCACCTTGAACGGAGAACGGGAACAGGGAAAGAGCGAGGGCGGAGAGGATGAGGGTGGGGCGCCTCATGGTTTACCCCCTTCGGTTGGAAGTGATTCTTGTCCGGGGACGGGCAGAGTACGAATATGATTATAGCGGATCGCCGCCGGGCGGTCAATTTCGGAAGCGGGGGACATGATACCCATTTACGAAGTCGCCGAGTTCGGAGCGCTGATGGGAAGGAAGCCGATCCGCGGGGCGGACCCTCCGACCTTGGTGCGAGATGGTCCGTGACGGCATGAGCGGACGAATTCTCTGTGGGGACAGCGGCGTTTCCGTAGCATCTCCGAGACGCTCTCGGCGCCTCGGCATTGACATGGGATCGATCCTGACCTACAATACTTCCGTGACTTGAACTTTGGAGTTATGGAATGATTCGCGCCACTCTTCTTCTCCTTCTGATACCGGCACTCATCCCCTCACTCACGCACGCCGATGAAGGAACGACGCCGACAGAGCGCCTTGCACACCCAGGATCCGACGCGAGCGAGGGTGACGTCCATCGATCCGGTAGGGAGCACGTCTTCTCCGTCGCCATCATGATCGGCTCTGGTAGCCGGGATTTCTCCACCGCCGAAGCGACGGCCGATGGGATCGAGTCGATCAAGACGGTATTCGATGAATTCGCAGATGAGTTTGAAGATGCTACGGGAATCATGATCCGCTGGTCCGACGAAGGATTCAGCGAGCAAAAACGGGCCTACGAAATCGGAGTGGATTTTCGACTGAACTTTCCCGCCGAGTCGACCCCCATATTTCTCGGCCGGGGAACGCGTCTCGGCTTCGAAGCGGGATTCTGGCGACTTCGTTCTTCTTCGCTACTCGAGACGGAAGGGGTCGAACTGTCCCTCAGCGAGCCCGGATTTGGAGCGGTCGTCTCGGAAAAAGCGCTGGGAGCGGACGGGACCTTTCTCGTCTATCTGCCGCGGAGCCTCTTCGACCGGGACATTCCCCTCCTCGGGCGCCGCCGCGATGTCTACTTCGGGGCGGGTGGAGGCATGGCGAGGGGGAGGCACGGGATTGAGATCTTCCATCCCCCCTTCGACTTTCAAGGGGTAGGCGAATTGCTGGTCGTCGAAGCAGACCAGTGGACTCGGAGCTTCCACGCCGCCATAGGGGGAGAGGAGTTCTTTTCGCAGTGGATCTCCCTCTCTTGGGAAATCGGGTGGTCGACCCTCGTATTCGACAACCTGAAGTGGACCGACGCGAGCCTTGCCGCCTTCGCCGCCAAGGAAGAAAGCGGTGGGGCGCCCATCAGCGGTTGGGACGAGACGGGGGGCGTTGCTACCGTGTGGGATGATTGGACCCCACCAGGAGAGATGCTCGGATCTTGGGTCGCAGATCCCGACAGGCCGATTGAAATCGACCTTAGCGGGTTCAACTTCCGCCTCGGGCTTCGGGCGCACTTCTTCTAGAGTTGGAAAGACCGCTCCTTAGTATTGTCTCTTCGTCTTCACCCGACTTGCCCAATCGGCAATCGTGAAACACGCTCACTTCTATAAAGGCACGCCCCATTGGATTCCGCCGCGCGCGAGTTCAGGTCCGCCGGGCGTTGGCTCAACCTAGCCCCGGAATCAACTGGAAACGCAAGGCAATCTCATCGTACCAGAACGATCTTCCGGACGGAGCGATCCTCTCCCGCTTCGAGGCGGACGAAGTAGACGCCGCTCGCGACGTTTCCCCCGTCGAAGCGCGCTTCGTGGGCGCCCGCGGGCCGGTCGCCGCTTACGAGGGTCGACACCTCCCGGCCCACAGCGTCGTACACTTTCAGCGTCACCCGTGACGGCTCCCGGAGATCGAACCGGATCAGGGTCGACGGGTTGAACGGGTTCGGCCGGTTCGGCATGAGCACCGTCCGCCCCGGGGCCGAGCCGGCGAGATCCGTCGACACGTCGCGCCGGATCTCGTCCAAGAACCACTCGGCGCTCTCCGGCGTGATCGTCACGTGCTCCTGGTTTTCCACCGGGAAGTAGACCGCGTCGAAAGGCGTCATCGAGAGCAGGTTCGGATCGCCCGCGATGTCATAGAAGAGATCCTCCGTGTCCAGAGCGAGGGCGCTCACGGTCGGGATGAATGCATGGGCCGGGTGAAGGGCGACGATGTCGCCGTAGGGCGCCGTCACCGAGTCCATGTCCGCCATGGTGTTCCGGAAGCCCCCCGGCGCGTTGTCGTACGGCTTCGTGCCGCTCACGGTGACCGTCAGATCGCCGGTAGGGATGATGATCCGTATGTAGCCGTCGAAGATCGTCGAAGGGCCGCCGTCCGGAACGGCCCAGACATTTCCCGTGATCGCGATGAAGAGCGAACTGTACTCGTAGTCGACGATCTGGGCGCCCGCTCCGTAACCTTGGTTCATCCCCGATCCGCTCCCGTTCACGATCGACACCCTGCGGGGCGCAGCCGGCCAATCGCCCAGCGAGGCGAGTTCGGCATCGAACGCGGTCCGGAGGGGGTCGGTCTCACCCGACGGGCCGGGCGGATCCGTGTGGTGGTAGACGAGCAGCTGCCGCGCCGCCGGGCTGTCGAGGCGGGAGAGCAGGTACTCCGCCTCCGCCGACAGCCCCGAGAAGAAAGAGACCCAGTACTGCACGCCGAGGGGAATGTTCGCCCCTTTGTGGGGGGCGTCGAAGGAGAGGACCGTGCGCGCCCGGTGGGGGATCCCCTGGTTTTCCATCCAGGTGAGGGCGTACCGGGAGGCGAGACCGCCCATGCTCGCGCCGGCCAGAGCGTAGTCCCGGTCCGGCGCGATCATCCCCTGTACCTGCTCGAGCAGGGAGGTGATCACGAAGGCGTTCCGCTGCATGTAATCGGTCGCCTCGGTGAAGTTCAGGACCACCGCGTCGTACCCCTCGGCCCGCAGATCCTCGACAAGGTTCTGCTGGTTCAGGAGCTCGTACAGCTCGTCCCAATTCAGCGTGTTATCGAGATCGAATCCCTCGACAACGACGACCGGATCGGTCAGCGTCGAGTGGATGTCGCTGAGGTAGACGTACGCCTCCCCCGTTCCGAACTGGCCGAGGTACGGCTCCGTCGCCGTGACCTGGAGCGTGTCGTCGGGGAGGGGCGCCTGGAGCGCCTTCACGACGAAGGGGAACGACCCGTGCCTGTAGAGGCCGTCCGCGCTTCGCGCCATCAGGCGGACCGTCTTTCGCCCGGCGCTTCCATAATAAACGGCGACCGGCTCGTCCGGAGCGATCATCCGGAAGCCCCGTCCGTCGTCGAAATCGATGGAGATTCTCCCCGGCCCATCGCCGGCCGACAGGTACCGCTCCCGGTCGAGGACGAAGCGGACGTCCTCCCCCCGGTAGGTGTGCTCCACCATCGCCGCCGCCGCGAAGACAGGCTCCTCCCCCCCCTCTCGCTCGACCCGAACGTCCAGGACGGCGATCGGGACGACACCCTGCCGCGCGCGCTCTTCCCCCCTTCGCCGCACATCCGAAACCGCAGGAAGCCCGCTCCCCTCCCCCGCGCCGAGCCGGACCTCATGAAGGGCCTGGCGCCACCGCACGGCTCCCGCCGGGGGCGCCCCGGGCCGGCCGTCGAGTTCGTGAATTCGTGAAAGAGAGAGGGGAGCGACCTCCCGGGGGGAACGGGGCTCGTCGCCGGAGGCATGCCCCGCGGCGAACAGGAGAAGGAGGACCAAAGTCCCCCGGACCGACACTCTCATGTGAACCTCTTTCTCGGGGGGCGGCAGATATGATTATATCACGTTCGCTCCGAAGCTCCCGGCCTCGAACAACCGACAAGTCGAGAGCAGATTCGGGGAACTCCGGGGCCTAATCCGGCAGCCACGGAGGGGGCCGCGGATTAACCTATTTTATTGCAATCCTTTGTCCGACTATTGGAACACTTGGGGTAATTCGGGGGACACAAGGTAATTCGGGGGACACAATACCCAACCTGCCGTTCGGGGGACACAATACCGAACCCGCTATTCGGTATTGTGTCCCCTCTATTCTCTATTCGGTATTGTGTCCCCTCTATTCTCCGGAGCCCCCAATCCATCACCTGTTTCTATTTCTTGGCCGAAAAGTGCCGGTAGAGCGCCCAGGTGGCGACGAAGGAGATCACGAACACGGCGCCGGGAACGATGATGCCGAAAAAGGTGTCAGCGTTCATCACGTTCCGTACCTCCCTTCCCGTGGTGTTTCTTCCACGACCAATACGCGAGGAGGAGCCCCGCGAAGGAAGTGACGTACGCGAGGGACATGCCGATTACCATCTTCAGTTCGTTGCTCACGTCACTCCTCCCACTTCATCTTGCGGTCGAGAGATTCGAGATACTCCTTCTGCTTCTTCTCGTACTCCTCGGAAACGGCCGAAAGTTTCGGATTGATCACGAAGACGAGGAGCAGGATGAGAACCACCGCGAGCCCGGTGAGGATGTAACCCGCGGGCCGGGCGAGGGCGGCGAGGGCGACGCCGACGAGAAGGAGCATGTAAATGAGCGGCGAGACGACGACGGCGATGGTGTCCTCCTTCGACCATCCCTCGGCGTCCGCGGGCGTCCACGATCTCCGAATGAATCCCATCATCCCACCTCCTCGATCAGGCCCCGGGCGATCGCCTCGCGCCGGACCGGTCCCCACCACCCGACGGGGCGGGACATGACGTAGAACTTTACGAGCCGGTCCATGCTCTCCGGCTTCGTGGCGAAGGTCACGGGGATGAAGACGAGGGCGCCGAGGATCATGAGCATCCAGAACTGCTGGTAGTCGGCGAGCTTCGGGATCACCCCGAAGGCGGGGAGCACCCAGACCACGAGCCACGAGAAGACGAGGTTCACCATCCACGCCGAGAGATAGCCCCACCCGTTGAAGCGCCACCAGATCACCTGGAGGATGCCCGGGAGCCAGACGCCGGCCGCCATGATCCAGAGGGCGAAGATGAGCCACTCGGTGATGTTCTCCATGATCGAGCCGAAGACGAACGACCCGAGAAGGAGGACGAGGGTCGCGAGGCGCCCGACCCGGACGAGGCTTCGCTCCGTTGCCTTCGGGTCGAGGTAGTGGTGGTAGAGATCCCGGGTGACGTAGACGGCGCCGAGGTTCAGGTGGCTCGAGATGGTCGAGATGTGGATCGCCACGAGGGCGGCGAAGAAGAACCCGATCATTCCGACCGGCAAGTTCTCGAAACCGAGGCGGAACCACGCCATCTCGTACTCCTTCACCTCCGTCATCTCCGGGTAGAGCACGAAGAAGCCGAGTACGGCCGCCCCCCAGAGCCCGTTCCGGACGAGGACGAGGGCCGAGCCGGCCCAGATGCACCACGACGCGTCCTTGACGGTCCGGGCCGACTGGATCCTCTGGGCTTCGGGAAACCAGTCGATCGCCGTCGCCATGCCTAGGCCGCCGAGAATGCCGATCACCAGCATGGTGACGAACCAGGCGAGCGGGAAATCCCCCGAAAAGACCCCCGTGAAGGCGAAGGGATTCATCTTCCCCGCCTCGCCGAGGGCGCCGAGCTTGTCGACGATCGCCCCCGCCCCCCCGGCCGCGTGAATCCCCCAGAAGGAGACGATGACGATCACGACGAAGGCGATGATCCCCTGCTGGAAGTCCGCCATCACCACGCCCCAGTAGCCGGCGGCGAGAACGTAGACGGCGCAGATCGACGAGAAGACCACGAGGCCGATCCAGGGGGGCCAGCCGAAGAGGAGGCCGCACACCTTCCCCATGGCGATGCCCACCCAACCGAGGATGAACATGTTGAGGAAGACCTGCCACCCGGCGACCCATCCGCGGAGGAGTTCGCCGGAGAGCCCGCCGAAGCGGATCGACTGCCACTCCGCCTGGGTGTAGGCGAGGGAGCGGCGGAAAACCTTGGTCGAGACGAAGGCGCTCACCGCGCACCACGCCGCGAAGAAGCTGTACCAGAGGCCGGCGAGTCCGTGGCGGTAGATGACGCCCGACATCCACATGGGCGTGTCCGTCGCCGTGTGGGTGGCGTAGACCGACGACGCGGGGAGCCACCAGGGAAGACCCCGGCCCGCGAGGAAGAAGTCCGACTCCGAGCGCTTGCCGAGGCGATAGAAGAGGAACCCGCTCCCCGCCATCAGCGCCACGAAGGCGACGAGCCAGAACCAGTCCAGGAACTCGAAAACGACGAGCGGTCTCTCCATACTCCCTCCGTCGGTGAGTCGGACCGAATGACGAGGACGGCCCTTCGATACGCCTCTTCCTTCGACCCGCCGGGGCGCGGGGTCGAACGGTCGAGTCTACTCAGGGCGAACGGTTGTCTTGTCCTGTTCCCCCCACCCGTTCGTCCCGCCACCTTCCAAGCCCGAGGAATGCGCCCCGGGCACGATCTCCCAAGCCCGAGGAATACGGGACCGGATGGTGCGGACGGCCCTTCGATACGCCTCTTCCTTCGACCCGCCGGGGCGCGGGGTCGAACGGTCGAGTCTACTCAGGGCGAACGGTTGTCTTGTCCTGTTCCCCCCACCCGTTCGTCCTGAGTAGGATCCGCGAAGCGGAATCCGTATCGAAGGGCGCCGGGTGGAAGAGCCATCAACACTCTCCTACTCGATCGCGATCTCGTCGACGAATACCCACGCCTTCCCGCCCGCGCCCCGGTGCCACTGGGGAAGGTCGCCCATGCTCTTCGCCCGGAGCCGGACGTAGGCCGCCTCGGCGCCGAGCCCGTCCACGGCGAACTCCCGGATGTTCGGTTCGGGATAATCCTCCTCCGTCTCGATCGTGTCGTCCAACAGGGTCTCCCACGTTGTCCCGTTGGTGGAGATCTCGATCTCCACCCGCTTCGGGAAGAGGATCCAGGCCCCCACGTCCTCGAGGAACGAGACGGCGACCCGGCGGATCGGATAGACGCCGCCGAGGGTGACCGTCGCCTCCACGTCGACCCCTTCGTACCCCTGCCAGGCGCCGGTCCGGAAGTTCGGCTTCCCCCGGACACCGTCGATGAGCGCGAGGGCGCCTCCTCCCGTGTACTGGGGGCTGTACTCCGCGCCGAGCTCGATCGTTCGCCCGCCGGGGATCTTCGCGAAACGGGCGGTCACGGTCTTGCTCTGGGGACGTCCCTCCATCCACGCCGCCGACTTCAGCGTGGCCGATTCGCGGAGAACGATCGGCTTCTCGTATCTCTTCGAGAAGGCGTTCGGCTCGCGGCCGTCGAGAGTGTAGTAGACGGCCGCCTCCGGCTCGGGCGCGGCAAGGACGATCTTCGTCGAGTCCGCGAAGGCGAGGTCCCCTTCGGCGACGTAGGGGACCGGCGTGATCGGGAAGAGATCGATCGACTGCACAGGCCGGTCGCCGCCCCCCGTCCCCCACGACTCGTTCGGAGCCGGTCCCATGACGAACTCAAGGTCGCCTCCCGCCATCAGGTCTTCGTGAGTCAGATATGCCTTCGTGTACGGCTCGCCCTGAAGTGTCGCCGATTGAATGTATACATTCTCCTCCGAGACCCCCTCGGCGCGGATCGTGATCCGGTTCCCGTTCGGGAGGCGGACCGTCGCCTCCGGGAAGAGGGGGGAGCCGATGACGTAGATCGTGCTCCCCGGCGTCACGGGATAGAAGCCGAGGGCGCTGAAGACGTACCACGCCGACATCTGACCGCAGTCCTCGTTGCCTGAGAGACCCTCGGGGCCGGTGGTGTAGAGGGAGTCCATGATGGTCCTGACCCGGCGCTGGGTCTTCCACGGCGCGCCGGCATACGAATACAGGTACGCCATGTGGTGGCTCGGCTCGTTGCCGTGGGCGTACTGGCCGATCATGCCGGAGATGTCCGACTGCTCCCGCCCCGCCATCTCCGAGGAGGAGTCGAACATGAGGTCGAGCTCATGGATGAACGCCTCGTCCCCCCCCATCCTCTCGATCAGACCGGAGACATCCTGGGGGACGCAGAAACGGTACTGCCAGGCGTTCGCCTCGGTGTAGAGGAAGTTCACCTCGGTCGGGTCGAACGGCTCGTGCCACCGGCCGCCCGCCTTCCCCCGGAAGAACTTCGTCGACGGATCGAAGAGGTTCTTCCAGTACTGGGCGCGGCGGAGGTACTTCTCCCGGAAGTATCCCTTGCCGAGCATGTCGGCCATGCGGGCGACGCACCAGTCGTCGTAGGCGTACTCGAGCGTGCGGGAGACCGATTCCCCCTCCTCGTCGGAAGGGAGGTAGCCGTTCGCCCGGTAGGCGGCGAGCCCTTCCCGGTCCGACTCGGCGCTCTCCAAGATCGCCTTCCACATCTTCTCCGTGTCGAAGCCGCGGATCCCCTTCGCGTAGGCGTCGACGATGGCCGGCACCGCGTGATAGCCGATCATGGTCCACGTCTCGTTCGCCGCGAGCTCCCAGACCGGCAGGTGCCCTCCCTCTTCGTACATGCGGAGGAAGGTCTGCATGAAATCGAGGGTCCGCGTGGGTTCCAGGATCGCAAAGAGCGGATGGGAGGCGCGGTACGTGTCCCAGAGGGAGAAAACCGTGTAGACGTCGTGGCCTTCGGCCTGATGGATCTGGTTATCCATTCCCCGGTACCGCCCGTCCACGTCGGACCAGAGGTTCGGGCAGAGGAGGGCGTGGTAGAGGGCGGTGTAGAAGACGGTCTTGTCTTCCTCCGCCGCGCCGCCCGTGATCTCGATCCGCTTCAGCGCGTCGTTCCAGCGACGCTCGGCCGCCTCCCGGGTCCCTTGAAAGTCCCAGCCCGGAAGCTCCGCTTCGAGGTTCTTCCTCGCCCCCTCCACGTCGACGGCGGAGATTCCGACTTTCACGAGCAACTCGCCGCCTTGAGGAATGAGGAACCAAGCCTTTGGGCCAAACTTCTCGTTTATTCCGGGCGTCGAGACGGGCGTTGGCTTGTCGATCTTCCGGGTCAAAGGCCCCCAGAGATCGAACGGCCTAGAGAACTGGATGACGAAGTAGACGTACTGGTCCTTCGCCCAAGCTCTCGATTGCCTAAACCCTTCGACTTCCCCTCTTCTGTTCGTCCGAAGGTCCCAGCCGACCAGCTCGTCCCTGTGCTCCAGATCGAGCACGACCCACGCCGAGTCGGCGTCGTAGAAACTGTACCGGTGCATCGCCGCGCGGTCCGTGCAGGTCAGTTCCACGTCGGTATCGTAGTCGTCGAGATGGACCATGTAGTAGCCGGGCCCCGCTCCTTCCGCCGGATAACCGTGGGTGAATCGGGATGCGTAGCCCGAGTCGGGTCCCGTCTCCGCGCCGTTGTTCAGGAAGATCCTCCCCGTCCCCGGCATCAAGAGAATGTCCCCATAGTCGGAGCATCCCGTTCCTGACAGATGAGTGTGGCTGAAGCCGTAGACGACCGAATCGGTGAAGTGATAGGCCGAGCATCCGTCCCAGCCGGTGAGCCGCGTGTCGGGAGAGACCTGGACCATGCCGAAGGGCATTGTCGCGCCCGGATAGGTGTGTCCGTGGCCGCCGGTGCCGATGAAGGGGTCGGCGAAAAGGAACTTGGGGTCTTGTTTTACTTGGCCGATGGCCGGGGAGATCGAGACGAGAACGCAAAGAGCAAGGTAGCAGATACGATTGAAGGACGGCCGCATGGCAAACCTCCATGAACGAACCGCCCCCGAGTGTAATGCAGGGGCCTCGATCCGCGAAGAGGTATCTTCCTCGGCGCGTGGCCGCGGTCCTCGAACCCCTTATCTGCACTCTGGAGTGGGTCTACTCTTTCCAAGGTGAAGTCTTCCTTGAAGTCCTCTTCTGCACCCTGGAATGCAGGTAATGGCCCGCGGGGTCGCGGAATCACATTCGGGGGACAGGGCCCGCCGAGGCGTGTCCGTTGTCTTCCGAGCCGGAGGCTCGGGCGGGACCAGTCCCCCGCTCACTCCGAAGTTCTGCGATCGGTGCAATTTCCGTTGTTCTGCTCAGGATCCCGCCCTACACTGCGGGCGGGTATTCACATCGAAGGAGGTACCGATGTCTCGGAGAGTCTCCCGCGTCGCCTTGCTCCCTCTGCTCACCCTCCTCCTCGTTCCTCAGGCCTCGGAGGCCACAGGAGTCGGCCCGCAGGTCGGTTACTACAAGGCGACCGACGCGGACGAAGGAGAGTTCATGTTCGGCGGCGCCCTCCGGATCCATCTCTCGAAGTTTTTCGGCGTCGAGGGCTCGATCAACTACCGGCAGGAGAAGTACGCCGATGATCAGGTGACGGTGAAGAGCTGGCCGGTCATGGCGACCGCCCTCGTCTATCCGCTGCCTGTGGTGTACGGCCTCGCCGGCGGCGGCTGGTACAACGTCACCATCGACTACGACGAGGACCTCGTGCTCGAGAGCCAGACGGACAACCAGTTCGGCTATCACTTCGGCGGGGGCGTGGAGCTTCCGTTGGGTCAGTCGGCCCTGATCGTCGCGGACATCCGGTACGTCTTCCTCGACTACGAGTTCGAGGAGTTCCCCGGTTCGGGCGACACGGACGCCAATTTCTACGTCATTACCATCGGGCTGCTGTTAGGAGGTCGGTAGCACGGCATCCTCTGCCGGGTGGTAGTACGGGCGGGTCCTGTCCGGGGCTGTCCGGTGCAATGCTCGCCACCATCGTCATGGCTCTGCGTGAATGCCGAGCCGGTCCGTCCGTACTGCTGTTTCTGGTCTATCCTATTCGGATTCCTCATGCGCTGGTGGCTGCGCTTCTCCCGGACCCCTGCCCCGGCCACCCGCCCGTTGTGGTGAATGATCAACAAGGACTGCCGCTCGGAGGGGAGGGAATGGCGTTCGCCTTCCCGGGTCTTTGGTCGTATGCTCCGTTCGTGCCGCGCGACATTCTCCCCGTTCGTCCTGAGTGCCGTGGCCCCTTCGATACGGACCTTCGGTCCTACTCAAGACAGGCTCCGGGAGCCGTGTATCGAAGGACCCGCCCGTACGACTATTAGCCTATCGTACTCCCGACTCCTCCAGCCTCTTCTGCACCTCCGGACTGTCCGGAAAGCGCCTCCCTAAATCACGGTAGGTCGCGAGCGCCTTCTCCCTCTCCCCTTCCCGTTCGTAGAACCGCCCGAGGGCGAGCGGGTACGACGGGTTCTCCGGCTCGATGTCGATCGCCCGGCGGAACGCCCTCTCCGCACCTTTGCCATCCCCCGCCCGCTGGAGCAGATTCCCGAGCCAGCCGTACCCGTGCGCGTTCCTGTCGTCCCCCTTCAGTCCCCGCCGGAGCTGCACGATCGCTTCCTTCTCCCGTCCCGTCCGGGCGAGGGCGATTCCGTGGTCGATCCGGAGATCCTTCCGCCACGGCGCGATCTCGAGCGCCCCCGCCAGGAGCGGCTCCGCCCTCGCCCAGTCCCCCGCCGCGCTGTAGAGAAACGCCAGCAGGAACCGGGGGAGCACCGCCCCCGGTGCCTCCTCCACCGCCCGCGTCAGCTCCCTCTCCACCCGGGCCGGATCGAGGCGGAACATGTCCGGCCACTCCTCCACCGGGTAGCGGTACTCGTAGCCCGGGAGTCCCCGCCGCTCCGCCTCCTCCCGGCTCACGAAGAGCATCGAGAGATCGTCCCACCAGACGAGCCGCATCCGATCGTTCGACGGCAGCCGCGGCTTCCCCCATCGGTGATCGATCAGCGCGTGCCCGATCCCGTACCGGCCCAAGATCTCCTCCCAGTCGTGATCCCGCACGAACTCGAGAGTCCGCTCGTGGAGCTGGCTCCGGCCGTCGGTGAAGACCTTCCGCCGCCCTTCAAAGCGCCAGATCAGATACCCGCCGTACAGGTTCGAGTTGAAGAGGTTGCCCTCGGGATTCAGGCGCTCCAGCGCGTCCGCCCCGGCCGCCGGAAGGAGCCTGTCGTTCACGCCGATGCCGAACCGGTAGAGATCGTCCCGCGTCCCGAACACCCCCGTCTCCCGAGCCGCGAAAACCGCGAGCAAGAGGGCCGCCGCCGTCGCCGCGCCCGTCCAGAAAGTCCGCACGAATCCCCTGTCGAAGCGGAGCGCCCCGGCGAGGATCGGGAGCGAGAGAATCAGATAGAGAGGGAAGAGACGGACCGACCTCGCCGCCATGAGCCCGACCGCGAAGAGCGCGGGGAGCGCGGCAGCGTCCCGGCGGATCCGGGCGAGACCGATCGCCGCGGCCGCCCCGAGATAGAGCACCAGGCTCCGGTCGAGCTCCCACGAGAGAGGCCGGAGCTCCCGGATCGCGTACTTGGCGTAGTCCTCCACGTGGCCGAGGGCGAACGTCGCATACCGGACGTGGTTCGGGTTGACGAGCGTGGCGAGCCCGGCGATCACGGTCCACAGAAGAAGCCGGTTTCGCGCCTTCCGATCGAGCCTCGATCCCGCCGGCCACGCCCGGTCGAGGATCTCCTCGGTGAGCCAGGTCGATCCGAGCAGGAGAAGACCGAAGAGCGCCCCCGAGTGGAACTGAACCCAGAGCAGGAAAAGCGGCGGGAGCCGGCGAAGGCGGTCCCTCCTCCCCCGCCGGTAGTCGTACAGGATCGACAGCGTGAGCGCGATCCCGAGAAAGGTCACGAGATCGGGGCGCACGATGAACCGGAACCGGATGAGATGGAGCCCGGCGAGAAGGAGGAGGGCCACCGAAGGCAGCCCCGCCCCCTCGCGAATCAGGAGCCGGCCGAGGACGAAGAAGAGCAGGGAGAGGAGCAGCGCCTTCGCGGCGATGATCCCCGCCACGCCCGCTTTGCGGTAGATCATCCACGACACGATCTCGAAAGCCCACTGGGTCGGCGGGTACGACCGCCCCTCGCTCGTGTAGGAGAACGGATCGGCGAAGCGGATCATCCGGTGTTCCGCCATCCATTTCCCGTTCATGAGGTGCCAGCCGAAGTCGGGGGCGTTGATCCGGAAGAAGGCGGAGAGGAAGACGAGGAGGGAGAGAAGGAGAAGAACCGCGACCGTGACGGGCTTCGCCCCCCCCCTCACCGGAGCACCTCGACGCCGAAGCGCGAGAGAAGGGCGGTCACCCGGGTGAGCGGAAGACCGATGATGCCCGTCGGGTCCCCGGTCTCCATCGACTCGAAGAGGGCCGCGCCGAGCCCCTCGATCCGATAGGCGCCGGCGCAGTCATACGGCTCCTCCCGGCGGAGGTAGTTCTCGATCTCATCGTCGCCGAGGTCCCGCATGCGGAGGACCGCGACGTCGAGGGCGGTCTCCATCCGACCGTCCCGGGCGTCGACGACCGCCACGCCCGTGACGAGCCGGTGCTCCCGCCCCCGCAGCCGCCGGAGCGACTCCCCGGCCATCTCGAAGCCCCCCGGCTTCCTGAGCGTGAAACCCTCCAGCTCGGCGATCTGGTCCGAGCCGATGATGACGGCATCGGGGCGAAAGGCCGCGACGGACCGGGCTTTTCGCTCGGCGAGGGCGAGGGCCCGCTCCTCCGCCGGCAGGTGATCGACTCCCTCCTCGTCCGAGGCGGGGGCCATCGCTTCGTATGGGAGACCGAGACGGTCCATCAGCATGCGCCGATAACGGGAGGTGGATGCGAGGACGATCTTTCTCACGGCCGGCTCACGGGGTCTTCTTCTTCCGGGACGAGAGGTTCCCCTGGATCTGCTTCTTCGCCCAGGCGCCGATCCCCTCCGGGTCGTCCCCCGCCACCCCCTCCGGGAGGCGGGAGAGAAGGACCTCCGCCCGGGCCGCCACCTGGTGGCCGCCGGCGTTCCCGAACTCGCCGAAGGCGCTCCGGGCAATCCTCCCCACGTCGACCCGCGGGCCCTTCCCCCTGAGGATCACGACGGCCCGGCTCCGGTACGTGCCGGCCACGGCGACCACCGAAGCACCGGCGACCCCGACGAACGTGTCCGCCAGGATCACCAGACTGTCCGGCGGCACCGGCCCCTCGAGAAAGACGAAGAGGAACTTCCGCCTCATTTCGACCTTGCCGATCGCCCGGGCAAGCAGGTCCAGATCGGTCCGGGAGACCCTCTCCTGCTCGATCTGCCGGAGATGGGTCAGGTGCGCCTTGGGGAGGAGGAATGCGTACGCCTTCACATCCCGGGGGCTCGCCCCCCGGGTGAGACCGTTCGTGTCCGTCTTGATCCCGAAACAGAGGGCCGTGGCGAGGGCCTTCGGGATCCTCGCCTTCGCCCGCTGGAGATACTCGGTCAGAATCGTCGCCGTCGCCCCCTCCTCCGGCCGGAGGTCCTGGTAGGGGGCGTCGAAAGCGGTCACCACCGGGTGGTGGTCGATGACGATGTCGAACCTGGGGAGCGTCATCTCGCCGAACTGGTCCGGCTGGCCGTCCACGAGGGCGAACTTAGTGAAGGTCGAGAGATCGACCTTGTCGAGACGCTCCGAACGAATCCGGAGGATCCGGACCATCGCCTTGTTCTCGAGCCGGACGATCTCTCCGACGTGGGCCACCTGGCAGGTCTGCACGCGGCCGGTGAGAAGCCGCTTCAGCGCCCACGCCGACGAAAGGGCGTCCGGGTCCGGTTTCATGAGCACCAGGACCCGGTCGGACGGAGAGAGGAACTCGCAAAGCTCCTTCACTTTTCGCGCCGGTTGAGAAGCCATCTCCCACCGTCTCCGAAAGGGTTACTTCCCGAAGTTCTCCGGATTCAGCCCCTTCAGCTCGTCGATGACGAAGAGGCCGTTCTTCCGGATCAGCTTGTCGTCGAAGTAGATTTCGCCGCCGCCATACTTCTCGGTCTGGATCAGCACCATGTCCCAGTGGACCGCCGAGTCGTTCCCGTTCGAGGCGTCCTCGTACGATTTCCCTGCGGCGAGGTGGATGCTCCCGCCGATCTTTTCGTCGAAAAGGATGTCGCACATCGGGTCCGTGATCTTCGGGTTGATGCCGAGGGCGAACTCACCGAGGTACCGCGAGCCGGCGTCGGTGTCGAGGATATGATTGAGGGCTTCCGTGTCGGAGCCCGTGGCGTCGGCGATCTTGCCCTCCTTGAACTCGAGGCGGATGTTCTCGAAGACAACGCCCTGGTAGATCGTCTTGGCGTTGTAGTGGATCACGCCGCTCACGCTCTCCTTCACCGGGCAGGAGTAGCACTCGCCGTCGGGGATGTTCCGCTCCCCCACGCAAGGGATGACGCCGATGTCCTTGATCGAGAAACGGAGGTCCGTCTCGCCGGGCCCGAGGATGCGCACCTTGTCGGTCGATGCCATCAGTTTCTCGAGGGGCTTCACCGCCTTCGCCATGTGGCCATAGTCGACGAGGCAGACGTCGAAATAGTAGTCCTCGAAGACGTCCGTCCCCTTGCCGGCGAGTTGGGCCATGCCGGGGTGGGGCCAGCGGAGAACGACCCACTTGGTGTTCTGGACGCGGTAGGTGCCGTGGACGTGGTGGAAGAGTTTCGCCTGGTACGCCTTCATCTTGTCCGGCGCGATGGAGGCGTACTCCGAAGAGTTGTGCTGCCCCCGGAGGCCGATGTACGCCTGCACCTGCTCCATCTGGAAGCGCTCGACCTTGCCCATCAGCTCCATGCGGGCCGTCACGTCCGCCAGGGCCCCGGTCTGGTACATCTCACGCATCACCTGATTGTCTTTCCAAAGAACGAGCGGGATCCCCCCCGCCCGCACGGCCCGTTGGATGAGGGCGCCGACCATCTCCCGGGGGATGTCGGTCGCCTCGATCAGGACCGCCTCCCCTTTCTTCAGGCTCGTCGAGTGGGTGATGAGCAGGTCCGCGAGCTTCACGTATCTCGGATCGATCATTCTATGTCCTCCCTGGACGGAATGGAGACAGGGGTGTGGAATCGCCGGGTTTTTCCGCAGTATATTCGAGAACGCGCTCCATATGAAGGCCTGTTTTGCCTCCATGCGCCCAGAGCCAAGCATCATTCCTTCCCCGCGACGGCGAGAAGTTGTAAGATCGCATGGTGTTGCCCTATCGAGGAATCCGGGTGGCGGCCCTCGTCTCTCCTTCCGGGGGCTCGTGGGATCAGGAAGCCATGGTTGGACTTGACGCGCAGATCGGCGCTCTGAAAAGAGAACCCCTCCCCCTCCGAATGGGCGCGTGGGCCGTGCTTCTCGTTTTGCTCTTCTTCCTCGTCATCACATGCAGGGCCGATCTCGAGGGGAGCGATTCCGCGGAGTTGGTCACAACCTCTTACTCGCTCGGAATCGCCCACGGCACCGGTTACTCCCTTTACACCTGCATCGGGCATGTCGCCCTTTCGATCTCCCCCCTGCCCCCTCCAAGAACGATGAATCTACTTTCGGTCCTCTTCGGATGGGCCGCCCTGGTCTCCCTGGTACTTGCCGCCGAACAGCTGGCGGGCCGGCGGTTCCCCGCCACGATCCCCCTCGCGATCGTCGCGCTCGCCCGGCCCCATTGGTTTGTCACGACGGTCGCCGAGGTCTACGCCCTCCATCACCTGTTCGTCGCCCTGACGATCCTGTTCTTGTTCATTTGGTGGCGGCGCGGGAACTTCCGTTTCTTGGCGCTTGCCGCGTACTTCGCGGCCTTGGACCTCTCTCACCATGGTTCCACGGTCTTTCTGGTGCCGATCTACGTGATCTTCGTGCTGGTCCATGCAGGTGCAGGGTTTGGCGTTCGGAATGTACTCCTTCTCCTTCTTCTCGTCTTCGTCGGTCTGTCCGTTCAGGGGTATCTGCCCATTCGGACGCACTTCGGTTCCGAGCCGGTGACGATGGGAAACGAAGGCACCAATGAGGTCCTCGGCATCGTCCGGGAGCACGGCGGCGGCTCCGGAACCGCGGAAGTCCTGAAGCGGAAACTTCTCGGGGGCGGACCGATGAGGAAATTCGCCGCGGACCGCGAACTGATCACCGACAACCTGCGCCTCGCGTGGGCCTACCTCCGAAACTCCATGGGGTTCCCGCTGCTGATCGTCACGGCCGCGGGAATCGTATGGGGCGTTCTGTCGGGGCCTCGTCTCCCGATACTCCTCCTCACGGGGAGCGCCTTGGCGAACCTCTTGGCGATCGCTTGCTTCCGGTCCTACGATTGGGACGACTTTCTCGTGCCCGTGATTCTACTCCTCGCCACGGTGGCGGCCGTGTTCCTCGGCGATCTCCAGGGGCGATTCGACCGTTCCCGGTTCGGCGGGATTCTCGCCTCGGCGCTCGTGCTGCTCCTGGGCATATGGAGCGGCTCGCAGGTCGTTCATGAGGCACGGCGGGTGGTCGGCTATCGACATGGCCCGCCGATCGTCCCCCGCGAGCGGGCGCTGCTCGGCCAAGAACTCCCGGTCGGTTCTCATGTGTGCGTACCCTGGGGCAGGGCGACGGTGCTGAGGTATCTTCAAGTGGTCGAAGGGATCCGGCCGGACGTTCATGTTCACCCGTTGGGGAGAGCCATGTACTTGGCCGCGGCGGATCTTTGGGCGGGCAAGGAACCTCTCTTCGTCGAATCGGCGAGTTCGGAGATGCAGAGACGGTACCTGGTCGAGCCTGTCGGCTCCATGCTCCGGGTGAGCCTCAGAGATCCATCGGCGACCCGGGAAGACGATTCGTCGCCCGTCCCGGGCGGAGGGAGGTAGAATGCGAACCGGCAGGTACGTCGATCGATGGGTCCGGGCCGGACGACGGGCGCCTTCC
This sequence comes from Candidatus Eiseniibacteriota bacterium, assembly GCA_043809585.1. Classification (GTDB taxonomy): domain Bacteria; phylum Orphanbacterota; class Orphanbacteria; order Orphanbacterales; family Orphanbacteraceae; genus JBDROZ01. Next base: position 97,887 of record JBDROZ010000111.1, on the reverse strand, counting down.
GTCCGCGCCCGATGGGGCGCCGCGTGTGTCTCTGTCGGTTTGGTGGCCGCGGCGCTCTCGGGGAGCTGCGCGGAACGTGAATCTCCCCGGAATATCCTGCTCATCACGCTCGACACGGTCCGCGCGGATCGCCTGGGATGCTACGGCTTCGCGGAGGATACGAGCCCGTTCTTGGACTCCGTCGCGGCCACATCGGTTCGCTTCCTTCATGCCCTCTCCCCTTCCGCGATGACGCCCGCTTCTCATGCATCGATCCTCACGGGCCTGTACCCCTACAACCACGGCCTTCGAGTGATCTATGCGGAAAGGGGATGTGTCCTCAGCAATTCCATTCCGACTTTGGCCGGCGTATTGCAATCGGAGGGCTGGAGCACGGGGGCGTTTCTCAGTTCCTTCACGGTGTCGGAGTTCTACGGCTTTGATCGAGGATTCGACGTGTACGACAGCGGCCTCCTCGTGCCCGCGGACCGGTCCTTCGTTCTTAAGGACAACGGTATCTGGAGCTGGCCCGTCCCCGCCAATCAGCGGAGGGCCGACAAAACCGCCGAAGAGGCGATCCGGTGGCTGAAAGAGCAAGAGGGTCCCTATCTCGCCTGGGTGCATTTTTGGGATCCTCATGACCTGGCACTGCTTCCCCCCGACAGCGTTCTCGGTCGGTTCGTCACTTCTGAGGAGGAAACGGAAGATTGGATGAGAGAGGTCTACGAGGCGGAGATCTTCTGGGTGGACCGATCGATCCGCCGGATCTTCGAGACCCTCGAAGAGAAGGGGGACCTCGACCGCACGATCGTCGTGATTGTCGCGGACCACGGCCAGGGCCTGGGGGACCACGGTTGGTGGGGACATCGGATTCTCTACCAGGAGCAGATCCGGGTGCCCCTCCTTCTGAAGGGACCCGGGATTGACGGCGGGAAGACCATCGACAATCTCGTCAGGACCATCGACCTCTACCCGACTCTTCTGGAGATGCTGGGAGTGGATCCCCCCGAGGCGGTGGACGGCCGAAGTCTGCTGCCCATTCTTCGTGGACGGTCGGATCCGCCTCGCACGGCATATGCGGAGGCCCTGAATCAGTTTGACCTGAACGCCGCCGTGCGCATCAATCGCCCGGAATTCGGCCTGCTCTACTCGACGATCCTGGGTGATTGGAAACTCATCCATCGCCCCAACAGCCCCGGAGAGAGCGAGCTGTACAACCTCGCCGAGGATCCGGACGAGTTGATCAATCGATACGCGGAAGAACCGGCGATCGCCGACAGCCTCCTCGGAATCCTCGACGAGTTCGGCGGGTGGGTGGCCGAATCCTTCGGCTCGGCGGCCGACCAGGAGATCATCGACAAGCTTCGATCACTCGGTTACGTGGACGAGTAGATGAGAAGAGTCGTCCTGCCGTTGTTGCTCTATTTCGCGATTTCCATTGTCTGGACATGGCCCCTTTCCGGGCGTATGAGCGACTCACTCCCCGTCGGCCAGGATTCCACCGAAAACGTCTGGAAATTCTGGTGGCTTTCCAAGAGTGTCTTCCAGCTCCACCAAACCCCCTACTGGTGCGACTATCAACTCCATCCGGAGGGAATATCTCTCCTCTTCTCCAACCCCATTCCCCTGTACGGCATCGTGAGCGCCCCGGTCCTCTGGCGACCGCCCTCTCTCCCCGTTCTCATCGCTCTGGCGAATTCTTGGCTTTTCCTCACGTTTCCGCTCTCCGCGTGGTGCTGCTATTTGCTCTGCCGCCGAATCACGGGGAGCGCCTCCGCCTCCTTGGTGGGCGGGTTCCTGTTCGGCTTCATGCCCCTTCGAATGGCCGTGCTCACGTCGATCAACGTCGCCAGCACCTACTGGCTCCCGCTCTTTCTCCTCGCGGGCCTGCCGGCACGGGGGGAGCGAGACGGGCCCGCTCCCCGAAGGGGCCTTCTCGCGGGTCTTTGCCTCGTGGGAGCGTTCTTGACTTCCCTCACCGCTCTCTTCTTCCTCGTCCTCCTCGTCCCGTTCTCGATCGCCTTCCGGTGGGCTCGGCCCGCCGCGGTGAGGCCCGTCGGACGAGAAGTCAGGTTCTGGCTCTGGGCGGCCGTTCCCGTTCTCTGCCTCGCCCTCATCATGCTCGCGAGCGCCCCCCGCAGCACGTTCACACAGCAGCCGTTCCGAGCGCCGGAAGCCCGAGTTTCCCAGAAGCTCTCCGCTTCCCCGGCGGAGTTCTTCCAGAGGAGCGACCGAGGGCAGATTCAACGGTACTCGGGAGACAGAAGGGATCACCCACTCAATCCCTTCTACGTCGGCTGGTCCTGCCTCGCCCTGTGTTTGCTGGCCGCGCCACGAGCATCCTCGCGCCTGCACGGGGGGTTCTTCCTCCTGCTGCTGATCAGCTTGGTTCTCGCCCTCGGCCCGGAATGGTCGATTCGGTTCGGCGGAGCGGAACGGGCGGTGAAGCTGCCGTACGCCTACTTCCGAGATCTCGGACCGCCGCTCAGTCTCTTTCGAACACCCTACCGGTTCATGCACATGGCTTACCTGGCGATCTCGGTTCTCTCCGCGCTGGGCATCCGGTACGCCGCCGACCGGGTTCGATCGATGTCCGGCGCTTCGAGATCGTGTGGAAGGGCGCTGATCCTGCTCGCCGGCATCGCCGTCCTTCCCGATTTCTACCAAGGGACGATTCGCATGAAATCCGTGGGTGTCGATCCGATGTTCGAGCGGATTCGGCGGGATGGAGAACAGGTCGGGAGTGTTCTCATTCTGCCGGCGGTCCAATATTCGGACATCGTCCCGCAGAGGTTGGGGCAAGTCGTCATGGACCGCCCCATTCCGATTTCCACGGTGACCCGAGTCGATTACGATCGTTTTCCGCGGTTCGGCAAGGACCGAGTTCTGGGCATGCTTCTCCGCGATCCCGTTCCGCCGGAGCTCGGGTCGCACCGGATCGAGGAGCTCGGGAAGTGGAACGTCGGATGGATCGCCGTACCCCATGGCTCCCGAATGACGAACGACGTCCTGTCCCGGTTCCTGGGCGGCCGTGGAGTCACTCCGATCGCCCGCGGCACCACCCACGAGGTGTTCCGCGTTCCCCACGGATCCGCGGCCGCTCCCCCCTCGAGCGATCCATGAGGAATAGCGTTCTCCGCGCTCCCGAGACGGGGGGTTCTTCGCCATGCGGCGGGTGGGCCCTCGACACCCACACGGGCGCCCAAAGCCTCTCCCCTCTTTCCCAATCCGCCAGATTCGGATATCCTCTCGAATGGGAGTTCGTTCGCGAGATGGGGACCGGAGTGGATCGAAGGACTCGGGCTTTTCTAGTGAGGGCCTGCCATGCCACGGCTCGAAGTCGGTTTCGAAGTGATCAGGGAAGTGACGCTATCCTATCTCGTTCGGAGTAGGCAGGGCGCCTCTGTCCTGGTGGGCGCTCTCGTTCTTGCCGGCTGCCTTCTGCCGACCGACAGGGCGCACGCGAGTCAATTCACCTTTGCCGTCGTGAGCGACACCCACACGGGCGGCACCCCTCATACCGGCCGCGCGGTCTTCCGCCGCATCATCGAGCAGGTGAACGCCGACCGTCCCGACTTTCTCGTCCACTGCGGCGACTGGATCATCGGCCCGAGCTACGACGTCGCGGGTCAGGCCACGGCCGACACGTTTCTCCACTACGTTTCTCTCCTCGACTCGTCCATCGCCTTCTACCCGGTCCTCGGCAACCACGAGGGCGACTACGTCGACTACTCCTACGCTCGGTCCTTCTTTCCCGTGCTGGGCGACGGCTGGTATTCCTTCGACCATCGAGGATCCCATTTCTTCTTCGTCGAGAACAACTCGGACGCCCCCGACTCCGACATGATGGGCTATCGCTTCTGCCTCCCGAACGGTGGCATCAACACGCCCGGGTCGGCCCAGCGGACATGGCTCGAAGAGGATTTGGCGTCGCGGGAGCCCGGGGCGGTGTGGACCTTCGGTTTCGGCCACCGCGCCTATTACGGCGCCGAGCAGTACAGCGGGCGGAAGAACATCGACTCGGAGCGGTCCGGCGAGGGTTCGATCTGCCGCCTCATCGAGGACGCGGGCGTGGACGTCTTCTTCAGCGGGGATCAACACTGCTACACGCGAACCACGCCGGTCCGGAACGGCGCGCTCTGGACGGAAACGGACAGCTCGACCGTCTATCTCACCGTCGGAGGAGGAGGCGGCCGGATCGGGCGGGGCGCCCGGATCGGACTTCCCTTCCCGCACCCCGAAGGCGTCCCCGAAGGCGCCTACGCGGCCGGCACGAACGACCGCCACTTCTACGTCCGCTGCTCCGTGGACGGACCGGTTTTCCACGCCGACGTGATCGACACGTCCGGTGCCCTCATCGACTCGTTCACGATCCGGAAATAGTCGAAGCGCTGCGGGGAGGCCACCGGTCTTCAGTGGGAAGATGACGAAGCCCCTCTCCATCTCGAAGCCGAAGCCCTCGGCTGGATCATGCATGATCCAGGCGAGCCATCTTCGTTGCCTCCCGCGCGCCATTTACCCCACCCCCCGGGGCAACCCACCCGGAGAGCCGAAATGAGGGTGCTCGTTGCACCATTTCGTACGTTTTCAGAAAAACCGTCAACAATGTTTGCCAATCCGACACCACTCCTGCCGACCCAGGTTGACGGCCGGAACCTCCTGTTTAGTAGGCGGTTACCAGATGACCAGGGGAAAAACCCGCAAAATGCCAACCTCCGTTGTCTCTTCTATGAGGCCGGGGAGACTGTTCACGGTCAGGCCTCGAGAATCACATCTATCTGTCATTAAATGAGTTAAAATAACGGCTCCTGCTAAAAAGGGCAGGCTCTGTGGGATGGCACATAGGTTGCTCTATGTTATGTACCGAAGGCCGAACGGGAGACCGGCCTTGGGATTCCTCGGCGCCAGTACCGTCGATTTCCTCAGTGGGGGAGCGTGAGGTTACGGCGGTCAGCCGAGGATAATCGGGGGATCTTCGGGTCCCCCGATTTCTTTTTGCCCGCGATTCGGGGATGGGGCCTACTCCGGAAGCGATCCGGGGGCTGCGGCCTCGCTCTTCCTTCGGGCGCTTCCTCGACGGGGCCATGGCCCCGCCTCCGGGAGCACCCTCGTCGAGAGCGGCCCTCGCCACCCGGCTCACTCCCTCGCCACGCCCCCATCCCCGAACCGCGGGCACCCGCGGAAACCGCTTCAGTCACATCGAACCGGAACAAGACGCGGACCCCTGCCCCGGCCACGATCATCGGCGGGACGGGGAGACGGCTCCGGGAGGGATCGGGTCATCACCGGGGAGCTGTTGCCGCCTTCCGAAACGCCTCCTCTACGAGGCCGGAGAATGGGAGGATTTGCTCCCGCAGCACGACGAGCGTCCTAGTCTAACCCGCATCCCTCCCGGAGCCGTCCCCCCGCCCCACCGCCCTCCGGACGGATACTGAGCGCGAACACGACTGCTCCAGGGTGCAGAAAAGGAGCCCGAGGAAGATAGCCACTTCGGGATATCCGGAATCTAACCTCGCCCACCAGCTTCGGAGTGAGCGGGGGACTGGTTCCGCCCGAGCCTCCGGCTCGGAAGATATCGGTCTGACCTCAGCGGACCCTGTCCCCCTCAGGGGGGATACCGCACACGAAGATCACCATTCCAGGGTGCAGAAGAGGAGTCCGAGGAAGATAGCCACTTCGGGGTGAGCACCACACCCAGTTTCGATTATCCTTACAAGCGGAGGTGCCCCATGACCGGTGATCGAAATCGGCGGGCTTCGGCGGAGATCCGTGCCCTGGCGGAGCGGGAGATGACAGAAGCTTTCCGCTCCCCCCTGATCGACCACCTCCGCCGAAACAGCTACCGCCTCCGTGGCGGGGACACCACCATCGCCCTCGCCGCGGAGTTCGGCTTCTGCTACGGCGTCGACCGGGCGGTGGAGTACGCCTACGCGGCTCGCCACCGCTACCCGGACCGGCGGATCTGGATCACCGGGGAGATCATCCACAATCCCCGCGTGAACCGGAGGCTCCATGAAATGGGGGTCCGGTTCCTCCCCGAATCGAAGAACAGGGAGGAGCGGTTCGGGGAGCTGTCGCGGGGCGACGTCGTTCTCATCCCCGCCTTCGGCGCCGACGCCCGGGAAATGGCGTGGCTCCTCGACCGGGGATACGAGCTCGTCGACACCACATGCGGTTCGGTCTTGAACGTCTGGAAGCGGGTCCGCCAGTACGCCCGGGACGGGTTCACGTCGGTCATCCACGGCAAGTACGACCACGAGGAGACTCGGGCCACCTGTTCCCAGGTCGCCTCCGAAAATCCGGACGGGAAATACTTGGTCGTGCGGGATCTGGAAGAGACGAACCATCTCGCCCGCATGATCGCCCGGGATGATTTCGCCGGCTTCCGCGACCGTTTCGCCGAAGCGGCGAGCGACGGTTTCGACCCGGAGGCGCACCTCGGGCGGATCGGGCTCGCGAACCAGACCACCATGCTCGAATCGGAATCGAGGGAGATCCAGGAAGTGCTACGGAAGGCGATCGCCGAGCGCTACGGAGACGAAGAGACGGACGAGCACTTCCGGGCCTTCGACACGATTTGTAGCGCCACGGAGGACCGCCAGAGGGCGGTACGCGATCTCATCCGGGAGGGGCTCGACCGGATCATCGTGATCGGCGGTTACAACAGCTCGAACACCGGACACCTGGTGGAGATCGCCAGCCGGACGGTCCCCTCCTATCACATCGAGTCGGCCGACTGTATCCTCGATGGAGAGCGGATCCGGACGAAACCGCTCGGAGGGGAGCCGTGCATCGAGACCGGCTGGCTTCCGGCGGGGCCTCAGGTGATCGGCGTCACCGGCGGCGCATCCACGCCCGACTCCGTGGTCGGCCACGCCATCGAGCGGATCATGGAGCTCCGCGGCGTGCCGATGCCGGACCTGGCGCCGCCAACGAACAGGGACTGAGCGGGAAGAGAAGACCCGGCCTCGGATTCTGGAGTCCATTCATCCCTCTCGTCCTACTTCTTCTCCAGATCCACCATCAGCAGATCGACGGCCTTCTTCAGCTGCGGATCGCGCCCCTCGATCCAGTCGTTGTACTCGTTGTGGACCTCGTAGTCGGGCTTCCGCCCGTTGTTTTCCAGGTTCTCGCCTTCGAGGGTGAAGGCGCCCCATGACGGCTTCCGGAACACCGTGCCGTCGATCAGCGTCCATCCGCCCGTGCCGATCACGGAGCCCGCCGTCGGGGTGCCGACGATCGGTCCGAGCCCGAGCTTCCGCCACCCCTCGGCGAAGATTTCGGCGTTCGAGTACGAGTGGTTGTGAATGAGGAGGGCCGTCGGCTTCCCATAGGCGTAGGAACGCATCTTCGCCTCCCTCGTGAACGGCTCCCCGCGGAAGTTGCGTAGCAGGAAGGGCTCCCGGTCGAGAATGCCGAGCAGGTGAACCGAGATCCAGCCCCCGCCGTTGTAGCGGACGTCGATGACCGCCCCCTCCTTTTCCTCCGCGATGTTGACCAGTTCACGCCGGAAGCGCTCGAGATCCCCCCCTCCCATCCCCCGGATCCAGAGATAGGCGAGCCGCCCGCCGCTCCACTCGTCCACGAGACGCCGGCGCTCCCGCTCCCATCCGTCCTCCACGAGTCCGACGTACTCGCCCCGGGAGACCGGCTTGATCCGCACGGTCCGCCCGTTCTTGCCCCCCTCGTCCTCCGCCACCGTCAGCTCGACGCGCTTTCCGATCTTCCCCTCCAGGAGCCGGTCGAAGTTGACGTCCGTGCCGAGGGTCTCGCCGTCCACGGAAAGGATGTACTCGCCCGTCTCGATCTTCGATTCTTCCAATGTCGCCGGCCCTTCCGGCAGGACCGAACGGACACGGAAAACGCCCCGGGCGGTGAGCGGGTAGTCGAGTTCGACGCCGAGGTACCCCGTCTCCCGGGGCACACGGGCCTTCGGGTCCCAAATGTCCAGGTGCGACGCCGACAACTCGCCGATCATCATCCGGATCAACGTGTGGAAGTCGGCCTTGTTCCGGGCGTGGGGGACCACGGCGGCGTACTCTTTCCTGATTCGCGCCCAGTCGGCGCCGTGAAAGGCCGGGTCGTAGAACTGATCGTCCAAGAGGGACCACGCCTCCTGGAACATCTGCTCCCGGTCCGCCCTCTCGTCGATCTCCATGTCCGCGTGAAACGTCAGCGAGCCGCTCTTCGACTTGCCCACGTCGTACCACTTCACCCGCCCGCTCTCGAGGTACCAGACCGCGTCACTCACCGCCTGGAGGCCGCTCTTCTCCGCGCCCGAGGTGGTGAGCTGCTCGAGTTTCGTCTCCTCGGCCGTCTTCGCCGGGTAGGACCACAGATCGTGGCTTCCGGGGCCCATCACGTTCGCGCTGAAGACGACCTTGTCCCCCCCCTCGACGAATACCGGCTCGGACTCGTCGTTCGCGAGGTCGGGAAACGCCCGGACCCGCTGCATGATGTCCTCGAAGTCGATCACCACCGGCTCGGGGGCCTTCTTCTCGTCCTCCTTCTCTTCCCCTCCCTCCTTCTTCTCCTTCTTCTTCTCCTCCTCTTTCTTCTCCTCCTCCCCACCCTCTCCTTTTTCCCCGTCTTCGTACAGGCTGTCGAGGACGTCCTCTTCGAACTCAGGTTTCTCCTCCTTCAAGAGAACCCGGTAGGTGTCGCCGTTCTCCTGGAACTGGGAGGTGAAGTAGAGGTACTTGCCGTCGGGCGACCAGACGGGACGGTAGTTGTTGGTGGCGAGGTAACTCACCGGCTCGTCGGTTCCGTCCTCCAGGTTCCGGACCCGGATGTCCGTGTGAAAATCGGCGGCGTAGGACGAGTAGGCGATCCACTTCGAGTCGGGGGACCAGGCGAAACTCTCCTCGCTCTCGAGGCGGAGATCGAGGAACTTCGCCCGGATCAGCACCTCCGGCGTCCCTCCCTCCGGCTTCACCCGGCCGATCGCGTGGTTCCCCCGGTAGAAGGCGATCCACGCGCCGTCGGGGGACGGGGCGGGGCGGCAGTCGTTTTCCGACCCTCCGACGAGCAGCGTCTCCTCCCCCGTCTTCGTGTCCGCCGTGAAGAGGTCGAGGTTCCCGTTCCGGTCGGACGTGTAAACGATGCGCCGCGAGTCATCCAGCCACCGCACGTCGGACTCCCGCCAGGGGGTCCGCGTGACGCGCCGCGCCGCGCCCCCCTTCTCCGAGGGGACGACGAAGACCTCGCCATGCACGACGACGGCCGTCTTCTTCCCGTCCGGCGAGACCCGGAACTCGGTGACGTCCCCCGCGAAGGTCTCCACCCGCACCGGGTTCTCCTTGAACTCCGTGGGGCAGCGGATCGTGACCTTCGACGGCGTCCCGCCGTCCCCGGGCATGGTGTAGACGTCGAACCCTGTCTGGAAGGCGAGAAGGCCGGTCTCCGAAACGGAGAGCCAGGTCACATCGGTCTCGAAACTCGTCATCGGTCGCGACTCTCCTTCGCCCCGGCCCGCCGGCATCCGGTAGATGTTGAGCGCCCCCGCCCGGCCGGAAACGAAGAAGACCTCCTTGTCTCCCGGACCGAAGTGGGGCCAGAGATCGTGGTGGGTATCCTCGGTCAAGGGCCGGGACCGGATACCGCTCACCGAGAAGTCGGCGACGTAGACGTCCGCCGCGTCGGAAGAGTCGAAGAAGCGCCGGTGCCACCCGGAGGTGCACCGGTTGTTGTTGTAGACGAGCTTCGTCCCGTCATTGGAGAGGTCGGCGTACGCCTCCCGCTCGAACTCGACGCCGCTGATCCGGATCGGCGTCCCGCCGGAGACCCGCACGACGAAGAGGTCTTCCGCCCCGAGCCGGCGGCTGAAGAAGAGGATCGACGAACCGTCGGGCGTCCAGTCCGAGGGGATGTCGGTGCTCGAATCCCACGTGAGCCGCTCCGCTTCGCCCCCCTCGGCGTCGACGACGAAGACGTCGCCCCCCCCGTGGCGGGACGAGGCGAAGGCGATCCGCCGGCCGTCGGGCGACCAGACCGGGTAGCCGTCCCACTCGACATGGTCCGTCACCCGCTTCGCGTCCCCCCCGGCGACAGGGACCGTCCAGATGTCGCCGTCGTACGAAAAGGCGATCCGCCGGCCGTCGGGCGACAGTTCGGGGAAGCGGGCGAAACGTACCTCGTCCGCCCGCGCGGCGGCGGTGAGGGCGAGCCCGAGGGCCATGACGATGAGCGCGGTTCTCTTCATTGTGGATCCTCTCCTCGGACGATGGGCCGTGGGTTCTGCCTCGGGGAGCGCGCGCTCCCGTGGGGGTCGCACGCGAGACGTTCATCATACCGGATGGGCCGAGGGGCCCGCAAGGAGCGCCCGAAGATTGACGGGGGACCCAAAAGAGTGTTATCATCATTGCAGTTATCAAATCCGGGCGCGCCCGCCCCTCTGAGAAGATGACTGCCCCCCGTCCGGTCTCCCGTGAAGGAATTCGCCTTTGCACTCCCCTGTCGTCCCGGACCGCGGGCCGGGAGCCTCCGTTTCGCGCCGGTTTCGGCCGGAGAGAGGATGAACGAACGATGAAAGCTCGTGTCCGCCTTCTTCTCGCGCTCGCGCTTCTTCCCGGCTTCTCCGCCGCCGCGCCTTCCACCCTCTGGGTCGCCCCGCTCGGCGGGGAGCGCACGGTGCGGGACGCGTGGAGCGCCGGGGCCGCGGTGCTCGACCGTTTCCCGGACGCCCTGATCGTGGCCGACGAGACCTCCGCGGCCCGCCTGAAGGATGCCGGCTTCCGGGTGAGCCGCCCCATCGACCTGCCCCAAGGGGGCGTCGTCTCTCTGCTCCGGCCTCGAGGCCGGTCGGTCCCGGCGTTCCTCGGCGCCCGCGGAGGGGAGAGGACGGATCCGGATCTCCACATTCTCTGGACCGACGGGCGGAACCTGATCGTCCACACCGAAGAGGCGCCCGGCCACCTGCATGGGCTCTCGGCGAAAGTCCTCCGGGAGCGGCCGATCCGGCGGCCCCTGGTCGACCGGGCCCCTTCCCGCGAGAAGAGCGCCGCCACGGTCTTCCCGCCCCTGGTGGACGAGATGGCCGCCCAGATCGACTCGACGGACATCATGCAGTGGATCGGCGACCTCGCCGGCGCGAACCAGGTCACGATCGACGGCGGGCCTTTCACCTTCTCCACCCGGTACACCAAGAACGCCCAGTGCGACACGGCGGAGCGGTACGTCTACGAGCGGTTCCTCGCCATGGGCATCGACAGCGTCGAATTCGATCCGTACACCTTCCAGAGCACGAGCGCACGTAACGTGGTGGCCACGATCGTCGGCGAGGAGACGCCGGATCGCATCTACATCCTCGGCGGCCACCTCGATTCGACCTCGCCCATCCCCAATACCCTCGCCCCCGGCGCGAATGACAACGCGAGCGGGACGGCGGCGGTGCTCGCCGCGGCGGAGGTGCTCTCCCAGTACCGGTTCAAGTCGACCATCAAGCTGATCGCCTTCACGGGCGAGGAACAGGGGCTCCACGGCTCCTCCCACTACGCCCAGCAGGCGGCGGCGGCGGGCGACTCGATCCTCGGCGTCGTCATCTGCGACATGGTCGCCTGGTACGGAACGCACTACGCACTCATCATCGAGGGGGAGAATCCGTGGGAGTGGCTCATGCAGCTGATGAACGACGCCTGCCAGGAGTACACCTCCCTCGGGACCCGGCTCGACTACTACAGCTGGGGCTCGGATCACGTCCCCTTCCAGAACGAGGGGTTCCCCTGCTTCCTCGCCATCGAACGGAACTGGGACACCTACCCCTGCTATCACTCCACCTGCGACACCACGGGACTGAACAAGGGGGTCTACGGCGCCGAAATCGTCCGGGCGTGCCTCGCCACGGTGGCCCATCTCGCCGAGCCGATCGATGAGACCACCATCGTCGTGGAGGAAGGGGCGCCGGCGCCGGGCCGGGTGGCCCAGAACCGGCCGAATCCGTTCAATCCGGCGACCACGATCCGCTTCGACCTGGCCCGCCCTTCCGACGCCCTGGTCACCGTGTTCGACATCTCGGGGCGCCGGGTGAGGACGGTTCACCGCGGCCCCCTCGAAGCGGGGCTGCACGAGATCCCCTGGGACGGCCGGGACGAAGAGGGCGCCGAAGCCCCGTCGGGCGTCTACTTCTGCCGGGTAGCCGCCGGGGAGCTGAGCGAGACCCGAAAAATGACCCTCCTCCGATGATCCGGAGCGGGGCTTGGCGAACCGGCGATTCGAGGGGAAAGTAGGGTCACCGCCAGCACGATCGAAGAAAGTCGCCGGGGGGACGAGGCGCGTTCTTCCCGGGGCCGAACGAGCACAGGAGACGAAACATGAACCGCCGGATTCCGCTCATCGTGGCCCTGCTCTTCTTCATCCCCCACGCGGGCGACGCGGGCGACGCGACCCCGGCCCCGTCGCTCTGGGTGGTCCCCCTGGACGGGGACCGGACTTTGGAAGGGGCGTGGGACTCGGGGGCGGACGTTTACGGCATGACGCCGGAGATTCTCGTGCTCCGGGAGGGTTTTTCCGCCGGCCTCCTCCAGGATGCAGGCTTCCGGGTCGAAGGGCCCTTCTCCGCTCCCGAGGGAGAGGCGATCTGGATGGTCCGCGGCCGGGGCCCGGTCTCCATCCCCGGGCTGATCGATCCTGCCCGGCTCGAAGGGGGGTCCGTCTCGAAGCTGGTCTGGAGCGACGGGTGGAACTCGATCGTGTCCGCCTCCGGCCTCCTGCCCGAAGGGGAGCCGTACGTCGATCTCGAAAAACGGACATTGCGCTCCGAGCCGATCCGGCGCCCCGTCCTCGATGGCCCGCCGGAGCACCTCCGCGCGCCGGTCACGACCTTCGGCCCCCTCATCGACCAGATGGTCGCCCGGGCCGACTCGGCGGGCTTCATGGAATGGATCGGGAACCTGGCCGGGAACAACGGCGTCCTGATCGGGGGCGTGCCGGACACGATTCTCTCGCGGAACACTTTCCACGCCGACTGCGACACGGCGGAGCGCTACGTTTACGAACAGTTCCTCGCCATGGGATTCACGGAAGTGGAGTTCGACACCTTCACGTTCAACAACACCGTCGCCAGGAATGTCATCGCCACCCTGCCGGGGACGGAAACGCCGGGGAACGTGGTCATTCTCTGCGGCCACATGGACGCGACCAATATCAACGGCTCCCTCGATGCCCCGGGGGCGAACGACAACGCGAGCGGCACGTCCGTGGTGCTCACCGCCGCCGAGATCATGAAGGACTACGGTTTTCGCTCCACCATCAAGTTCTGCGCCTGGACCGGCGAGGAGCAGGGCCTGAAGGGGTCGAGGAACTACGCCCAGGCGGCCGCGGCGGCGGGCGAGAACATCATCGGAGTCGTAAACTGCGACATGGTGGCGTGGCACGACCAGCTCTACCAGGTGAATATCGGGTCCGTCGGCTCCTACTCCTGGCTCCGGAATCTCTGGGCCGACGCCTCTGCCGAGTACACCGATCTCGGCACCCAGATCACCTACAGCTACTCCGGCTCCGACCACGTCTCCTTCATCGAGCAGGGGTATCCGGCGATCGAGATCATCGAGACCGAGTACGGGCAGTACCCGTGCTACCACCGCTCCTGCGACAGGACGGACCTGAACGACGGGAACTTCGGCATGAAGGTGACGAAAGCGTCGATCGCGACGATCGGGGAGCTCGCGGAGCCCCTCGTCTCCACGAGCGTCGCCGAGGCGGCGGGGGACGGTGACATCCCGACCCGGCACGCCCTCTATCCGAACACGCCGAACCCGTTCAACCCCGCGACGACGATCCGCTTCACATTGGATCGCCGCGGAGATGGGAATCTCTCGATCTACGACGTGACGGGACGGCTCGTCCGGACGCTTCGCCGGGGCACCCTGGGCGCGGGGGAACACGAGGCGGTTTGGGACGGCCGCGCCGGAAACGGCGCTCCGGCCCCCTCCGGGACCTACTTCTACCGCCTTGTCACGGATGAGGGAACGGCGACCCGCAAGATGCTGCTCGTGCACTAGCCGCGGGCGGAGAGGAGATCACTCGTCCAGGTAGCCGAGGGCGCGCAGGCGCTCCCGGGTCTCTTCATCCACGTCCGCCGCCTTCGCTTTGAGGTGCGGTTCCTCGAACTTCTGCGCCTGCAGATCGAGGAGCCACCCATCGAGGATCGCCCGAAGCGAATCGACCAACTCCGGTCGGTCCGCCGAAAGGTCGACCTGCTCGAAGGGGTCCTCGCCGTATCGATAGAGCTCCCATCGTTCACCGTCCGGGTGGCCGACCAGGTGCCACCGGCCCCGGACCACCGCCACCCTCCCCCCACCCCGGGGCATCTCGCCGAACACCGGGCGGTCCGGCCTCTCCCCCCCCTCGATCAGGGGGACGAGGGACCGCCCGTCGAGGCGGACCGGCGCCGGAATGCCGGTCAGGTCGATCAGAGTCGGCAGAAGGTCGATGAGCCCCACGGGGTCGGGAATCCTCGTTCCCCCCCGTACGCCGCCGGGCAGCCGGATCAGCAGGGGAACGTGGGTGAGCGTGCGATAGAGGTCGTCGTGAAGAACCTGGCCGTGCTCGAGGAACTCCTCGCCGTGGTCGGCGGTGATGATCACGATCGTGTTCTCGCCGAGGGGTCCTTTCGAGATGTCGTCGAGAAGACCGACCAGAAGGTCGTCGGTCGACCGGATCCCCCCATCGTAGAGTGCCTCCAGATAGCGCCCGTCCTCCTCGGCAATCTCGAACCCCGGGTCTTCCCCCTCCTTCTTCATCTTCTGCCACCGGGCGAGGACGTGCCCCTCGGAGGAGACGCTCCCCCCATAGTCGAAGTCGAGGAACATCTTCCGGTACTCCGGGTCCTTGGCGTAGGGCGCGTGGATGTCGTAGATGTGGACAAAGAAGAAGAAGGGCGTCCCGACGGTCTTTTCGAGCCGGCTCCGGGCCGCCGGGACGATGTGCGCCCCCCCCCGCCCCCACCCGACGAAATGATCGTACCCCTGCTCGAGCCCGTACCGGTCGGTGAGGAAGGGCGTGTCCACGATCCCGAAGGTGCGGTACCCCGCCTCGCGGAAGAGCTCGGTCCCGAGGACCCGCGCCGCCGGGAGGCGGTTGCCTCGGATGCTCGCGTGGTTCACCGACGGGTAGCGGGAGGAGAGGAACGAAGCGTGGGAAGGGAGCGTGTAGGGGGATTGGCTGTGGGCGTTCTCGAAGAGGACGCACTCCCGG
Source organism: Candidatus Eiseniibacteriota bacterium (assembly GCA_043809585.1). Taxonomy (GTDB): domain Bacteria; phylum Orphanbacterota; class Orphanbacteria; order Orphanbacterales; family Orphanbacteraceae; genus JBDROZ01. The sequence goes on along the minus strand of JBDROZ010000111.1, from coordinate 82,716 downwards.
GCAAAGGCATCGATGGCGGGTGACGTCGGCCGTTCGGCGCCGTAGCATCCGAGACCGTCGGCCCGGAGGTTGTCGAGGGAGACGAGAAGGACGTTCGGGCCTTCCGGGCGGCGACCCCGAAAAAGCAGGGGATCCGCGGCGTTCGCGGCGACGATGAGGAGCGTCCCCAGAATGGTGAGCGCCGTCACCGTCCGCCGGAGAGGGAACCGCTCCCCCCCCCCGGCGGGCGAGCCACGCCCGCATCGGAAGATAGAGAACGACGGCCGCCACGACCGCGACGGCCACGATCCCCCCGTTCACGGCGAGCGCCTTCGGGTGGACGAGAGCCTTCGGCAGGTGGGCGCCGAGAACGGCCGCCTTCTCAGTCCAAAGGGTCAAGACGGAATACCGGTTGTAGCTCCACCCGAACCGGAGGAGGAGGATCACGCCCAGGGTGACGGAGATGCCGAGAGAGAGGGGGTGGCGGACGGGCCGAGGTGAGACGCGCCCGACGATCCGCCCCACGAGATAGGAAAGGACGGCGAAGGCGAGCCCCCCGACGGCGGCCCGGTTCACTTCCCCCTCGAGGAGGAGCGCGGCGTTCCGCCCGAGGCCGAGGGAGAGATACCGCTCGGCGGCCACGTCGATGCCCCCCCGGACGAGTCCCACGATCGCCCCCAGGGCGGCGAAGCCGAGAATGACTCGGAAGATCAGAGGAGCCCCCCTCCGGAGCAGAACATGACGAGAGAGGCGCCGCGCGCCGCCCCGCCGCGCGGAAGCCCGGAACGAACCGTCGAAGTCGTTCTTGAAGCGCATCTTACTCCTGTCCGGGCTTGTCATCAATTGTGGACTCATGTTCCTGTACGTAGGAAAACACATCGCCGCTGTCCGGGAGGCCGGGCCTGGAGGATACATGAACTTCCGTCACGAGGGTTTGGTTCGCGTGGTGAAAGGCCGACTTGGACGAGCCGCTCCCGGAGGCGGGGCCCCTAGCCCCGTTGAGGAAGCGGCGAAGGAAAGGAGGCCTTCCATCCCGCGAACCGAAGACGCAGTAGGAAATTCGTGTATCCTCAAGGCCCTACTGGTACAATTCGTGGCGGCCGGTATGCCCGGCGGAGGATTCGTATCGTGCGCAAGCTCTCCCTGCTCCTGCTCTCGTCGGGGATCGCCCTGTCGGCCGTACCGGCCCGGGCCGACGAAGGCGCACTCACCGTGAAAGGAACGCCGGGCGCCCACCTCCGAGTCGACGGCCGATCATACGGCCCCCTCCCGCAAAATGAGATCCGTCTCGCCCCCGGACTCCACGAGATCATCCTCGAGCGGCGCGGCTACGAGAGGATTACCGAAGAGGTTCACCTCTTGGAATCCCGCGGGGAGACCCGGATCCACTACCTTCACAAGAAACGACGGCAGGACGCTCTCTGGCGGGGCCTTGTCGTGCCCGGATGGGGCGTGGCGTACAACGAAAACCCGATGCGAGGCGCCCTCTACTTCCTCGCGGAGGCGGTTGTCTTGGGCTACGCGGCTTGGCAGGAAGGGACCTTTCAGGCCCGGCGGGATGATTTCGAGGAGATGAGTGATCTCTACCGGGCGGCGGTCACCGAAGAGGCGATCGCCCGGAACCGCGCGGCGCGGGACGCCAAGTACGACGAGATGTCGGACGCCGAGAGGAACCGGGACGGCGCGCTGGTGACGGCCGCCGCGGTGTACGGGCTCTCCCTGCTCGACGCCCTGTTCGCCTTTCCCTTTGGCGACTTGGAGAACGCGGGACCCGTCGCGATAGGACCGGCGTACGCCCCGGGAGAGGGGTCGGCGGTCGTCCTCCAGGTGAGGTTCTGATCATGGGCGAATCGGTGCGGCGCGGGCTTCTCCTTTCGATCCTGCTCTTCTTGGCGATCGCCGCGGCGCGGTGCGACTCGAAGCCGGGCCGGGAGGGACCGGTCAATCCCTTCGACCCGGACAACCCGAACACCGGCGGGGCTCCCCACTACGGGCTGGACGCCGTCTATGCGGAGGGAAGGGTCAGCCTGAAGTGGAACGCCTTCGGCGTGCCGGGGCTTCAGGGAATCACGATCTTCCGGAGAAGCCAGTTCGACTCTCTTTTCGCCCGGGTCGACACGGCGGGCGGGACCGCAAAGACGTGGGTCGAGCCCCACCCGGTCTACTTCGCGAAGAGCTGGTACCGGATCGCCCCGATCGGGGCGGACGGATCGGAAGCGGACACCACCGGGCGAGGACTCGACTCGGTCTCGGTCCCCCCCTTCCTCGAGATCGCGGGGGGCGCCGGGGAGACGGCGGTGCGCCAGGTATCGCTCTTCGTGGGCGCCGCTTTCGCCGACGAGATGCTCCTCGCCGAGGACACCCTTCTCGAGGGGGTGTCGTGGGAACCCTTCGACTCGGCCAGAACGTGGACCCTGAGCGAGGGGAAGGGGACGAAGAGGATCTACATGAAGGTCCGGCGAGAGGGGGGGGAGGAGTCTCCCTTCGTGTCCGACACCATCGCGACTGCCGCGACGAATGGAACGGTGATCCTCGCCGGGGGCGCTTCAACCACCGCCCGGCGCTGGGTCCAGGCGGAGGTTTCAGGGAGCAACCTCACCCGCTTGATTCTCAGCGCCGACGAGAACTTCGGCGATGATGGGGATCTGATACCTGAAATCGATTCAACGAAGAGCGTGGATACCCTGGTCTCGTGGCTACTGGATGGCACCCTCATGAAGAAGGTGCTCTTCGCCGAGTTCTCCACCGAGTTCGGTGTCGACACGGTGGTCGCTGATTCGATATGGCCTGCCGATCTGTCGTTCGCCTCGTTGGTTCTCGACGGAGGAAACGAAATCGCGTACGATTGCGAGGTCACTCTGACCATCACCGCGGATGCGATCTACATGAAGCTCTCTCCTGATACGTCCTTCGCCGATGAAGAGTGGGTCCCCTACAAGTCAATCGAGAGCTGGGAAATTGGGGACACATCCGGAACCTATTTCGTCCACGCCCAATTCAAGAACGACTTCTACGTTCGAGGGGCCGCGGACAGCATCGAGTTCAAGTCCATCCCTCTCGAAGTGCTGATCGATTCACCCGCGGAAGGCTCCTACTTCGTGACGGGCGACAGCGTCTCCATCCGGGGGGGGACCGTCGCCGCCTCCTGCCGCGCGGCTCCCGACTCTGTCTTCGTCACCGTAGGCAACTCCCTCTTCGCGGTCGCCCTCGACGACTCCACGGCGTGGGCTTCGCCCTACTACACATTCGCCGAGTCCCCCTCCGGGACCCTCGCCGTCCACATCGTCGCCGCCGTCACCGACGACACCCACTCCACCGCCGCCGACACGGTGGTGGTGTTCTTGGTGCCTGCAGAGTAGACGGAGCCGGCGGGTTCCGTTCTCCTCCGACTCCTCCTCTGCACCCTGGAATGGTGATCTTCGCGTGCGGTACCCCCTCGGAGGGGGACAGGGTCCGCTGAAGTCGGACTGATGTCTTCCGAGCCGGAGCCTCGGGCGGAACCAGTCCCCCGCTCACTCCGAAGCCATGAGCGCGGTACGGATTCCGCATCCGTCCGGAGGACGGCGAGGCGGGGGGAGCGGCTCCGGGAGGGATGGGGGCATAACCGGGGAGTTGTTGCCGTCTTCCTGGGCGCCTCCTCTACGAGCCCGGAGAATGGGAGGGTTGACTCCCGCAGCACGACGAGCGTTCAAGTCTGCCCCTTCATCCCTCCCGGAGCCGCTCCCACGCCCCGCCGATGTGGGCAACGGTCGGAGGCCTGTCCTGAGTAGGACCGAAGGTCCGTATCGAAGGGCCCGGGCGGAACCGGTCTCCCACACATTGCGGAGCGGATGGGCGCGGACGGGTAATGCCTCCCTCCATTCCCTGTTGGATTGGGGCCCCGGAATCGGTACAATTCGAGGTCGGGAATCGGCGAGGTAGGAGGAACTTGAAGAAACCCCTGTCCCTCGAATACGAACGGTCGGTGACGAAGCTGGGTGACCTGCCCCGCCCGCACCATCCGGAGGTGGCCCTTCTCGGGCGATCGAACGTCGGAAAGTCGTCCCTCCTGAACGTCCTCGGGGGGCGGAAAGATCTGGCCCGGACGAGCCGGACCCCGGGACGGACCCGGGCGATCAACTACTACCGGGGCGACCGGCTCTATCTGGTCGATCTCCCGGGGTACGGGTTCGCCGATGTCCCCGATTCCGTGCGCCGTGCATGGGGGGCGCTGGTCGAGGGGTATCTCCAGAAGAGGGAGAGCCTCGCGGCGGGATTGCTCGTCCTCGACCTCCGGCGGGTGCCGAACGAGATGGACCGGATCATGAGCCGGTGGCTCGTGGACCGGGAAATCCCCTGGCTCGCGGTGCTCACCAAGTCGGACAAACTGAAGCGGGGCGAGATCCGGGGGGCGGTGGACAGAATCACGGAAACGCTCGAACTCCGCCCGGAGCAGATTCTCCTCTTTTCCGCGAAGACCGGCGCCGGCAGGGAGCCCCTGACCGGCTGGATCAGGAGCTTGAACGAATCATGAAAGAAAGACTCTTCGCCCCGGGACCGACCATGGTGCCCGACGACGTGACCGAAGCGGTGGGCCGGGCGCCGATGCATCACCGGTCGGCCGAGTTCCGGGAACTGTACAAGAACGTCACCGACGACCTCCGCTACGTCTACCAAACCTCCGGAACGCCGCTCCTCTTCAACGCCTCCGGTTCCGGGTCGATGGAGTCGTGCGTGGCGAACCTCTTCCGCCGGGGGGACCGGGTCGCCGTGGTGGTGGCCGGATGGTTCGGCCGGCGCTGGCGCGAGATCTGCGCCGCCTACGGCCTCGAGGTGCTCTCCTACGAGATCCCGCCCGAGGAGGGGACCGACGCCGACGATTTCCGGAAGTGGCTGGAGAAACAGGGAAGGGTGCGGGGCGTCTTCCTGACCCATTGCGAGACCTCGACCGGCACCTTCCACGACGTCGAGGCCGTCGCCGAGCGGGTCCGGGGCGACGAGACGTTGATCGTGGTCGACGCGGTGACGAGCCTCGCCGTCCACGAGGTGAAGACCGACGCCTGGGGGCTCGATGCCGTGGTCTGCGGCTCCCAAAAAGCGCTCATGTGCCCCCCCGGCCTTTCGACGGTGGCCCTCTCCGAAAAGGCGTGGAAGGCGGCGGACCGTTCCGATCTTCCCAAGTACTACTTCGACTTCCGGGCGAATCGGGCGGCCTACGAGAAGGCCAGCCAGCCCCGGTTCACCATCGCCACGACACTCGTCGCGGGACTCGCCGTCTCTCTCGGTCGGATTCGCGAGGAGGGCCTCGAGACGATCCACGGGCGTCACGTCCGGCTCGGCGCTTCCTGCCGGGCCGGCGCGGCCGCCCTCGGACTCCGCCTCTTCAGCCGGAACCCGAACAACGCGGTGACGGCGATCGAGCCCCCCGAGGGGATCGAGGTGGAGGAGATCCGCCGGGTCCTCCTCGAGGAGCATGGGATCCGGGTGGCCGGCGCCCAGGGGGACCTGACGGGGAAGATCTTCCGGATCGGCCACCTCGGCTACTACGACCGATCCGACATCCTCACCGTTCTCGGCGCTCTCGAGGCGGCGCTCCGGACTTTGGGAAAGCCCGTGGACCTCGGGAGCGCGGTGACCGCCGCACAGGAGGCTTGGGGGTAGACGCATGCCGGGGACCGTCCTGATCGGCACCCAGTGGGGAGACGAAGGGAAGGGGAAGGTGATCGACGTCCTCGCCGGCGAGGCGTCGTGGACCGTCCGCTTCCAAGGGGGCGCGAACGCGGGCCACACGATCCGCATCGGCGGCGAGCGGTACGCCCTTCATCTCCTCCCCTCGGGCGCCGTGCGTCCGGGAGTGCGGTGCGCTCTCGGATGGGGGATGGTCATCGATCCCGAGAAGCTGACCGCCGAGATCGAGGAGATCGAGGGGCGCGGCGTTCCGGTCCGGGACCGCCTCCTCGTGAGCGGGCGGGCAACCCTCCTCCTCCCCCACCACATCGCCCGGGACGGCCTCGAAGAGGCGGGGCGGGGGGGCGAGGGATTGGGCACCACGAAGCGGGGGATCGGCCCCGCCTACGAAGACCGGGCCTCCCGGGGGGCGCTCCTTCTCGGCGATCTGATCGAGCCTGATGGCGAGGAGCGGTTTCGGAGGGCCCACGAGCGGGCGAACCGGCGCATCGCCGAGGCGGGGGGCGATCCCCTCCCGTGGGAAGGCGTGGAGGCCCTCTGGAAGTCGTGGAGGGAGAAACTGGGGCCTCTCGTCGGTGATGTGTCCGCCGCCGTGAACGACGCGCTCGACCGGGGGGAGGAAGTGCTCTTCGAAGGAGCCCAGGGGACCCATCTCGACCTCTATGCCGGGACCTTTCCCTTCGTCACCTCGTCGAGCACCCTCGCCGGGAACGCATGCGCGGGATCGGGCGTCGGGCCGGGTCGGATCGAGAGGGTCTTCGGCGTGACGAAAGCGTACACGACCCGGGTCGGCACCGGGCCGTTCCCGACGGAACAGGTCGGGCCCGAGGGGGAGCGCCTCCGGGAACGGGGGGCCGAGTGGGGCACGACGACCGGCCGCCCCCGCCGGTGCGGCTGGCTCGACCTTCCGCTCTTGCGGGCGTCGGTCCGCTGGAACGGCGTGACGGGAATCGCCCTCACGAAACTGGACGTGCTCTCCGGCCTCGAGCGGATTCCCGTCTGCGTCGCCTACGAGCTGGGCGGGAAGACGATGAACCTCCCTCCGGCCTCGCCGGCCGCCCTCGGCCGGGTAAGGCCGGTCTACGAGGAGTGGCCTGGTTGGAAGGAGATTCCGGAAACCGTCCGGGATCCCTCCGATTTGCCGGAGGGGGTGACCGATTACGTTCGGCGCGTCGCCCGGGGAACGGGCGCGCCGGTGGTCCTTCTCTCGACGGGGCCGGAACGGGACCGGACGCTCCGGGTGTCTATCGGGCCGTAGTACCCCCAGCCTTGCATCCTCCCCCCTCGATCCCTACAATGGCGAGACGCGTGGGCCGTTAGCTCAGTCGGTAGAGCACCTGCCTTTTAAGCAGGAAGTCGTAGGTTCGAGCCCTACACGGCTCACTCTCTTTTCCCCTCCTCTTCCACTCATGAGCGCTCCGGGGACCACCGCGTTCGCCGACCGGGACGCGCCGGTTTCCCGATGTGGCTCCGGCCCCCGGCCGTGACCTGCACGACGAGAGGAACCATGGGGGTGCGTCCGAGGGACGCCCCGGGTTCGGAGGCGAAGATCGTGCGCCCTACCGAATCAGGGTCATCCGTTTCGTCTCGGAGTAGGAGCCGGCGGTGAAGCGGTAGTAGTAGACGCCCGACGCGACCGGTTCTCCGCGCCAGTCCGTGCCGTCCCAGGTTGTCTGGCTCTTGGTTCCCGCCGTGAGGATCTTGTCGAGAAGCACCTTCAGCCGTTCCCCCGCCACGTTGTAGACCGTGATCGTCACCAGGTGCGGTTCGGAAGGGGAGGAAGGGAGCTCGAAGGGGATCGTCGTGGTCGGGTTGAAGGGATTCGGCCGGTTCGGGAGCAGTCGAAAGAGGGGGACCCCTTCGGCCGCGTGCATTAAGATCAACACGTCGATCGTGTCCCCGGACGTGCCGTTCCCGTAGGCGTCGAAAGCCTCCAGGTAGTATTGGGCCTTCTCGACTCCCGTGAGGTCCACGGGCGCGACCGGGTCCACGTACGTCGTCTCCCGGCCCGTGGCGACCCAGATCGTCTTCCACTGCCCCCCCGGCAGGAAGCGCCGGTGGAGGGCCAGCGAATGAGCGACCTCCCCCTCCTCCGGCCGCCAGGCGATCTGAATCCCCTCGTCGATCTCGCTCGCCTCCTTCATGTGAGGCGGTGGCGGCCCGGTCCGGTCCTCGGGCGTGCGGAACGTGTCGGGCGCGGAGAAGAAGAAGAGCCCCTCGGGAGACATCCCCCGGATCCGGTACGTGTATGCCTTTCCCGGCGTCAGTCCGCCGAGCCGGTCGATATGCTCCCTCGTGAAGACCGAGGACATGGCCGTGGCATGGGCCATCTGCTCCCCTTCCCCGAACTCGACCTGTCCCACCGCCTGCCGGTCCGTCTCCCAGGCGATGTGGAGGCCCTCGGGGGTCCGGTTCGAGAGAGTCAGCGAGACGATCGTGGGGGGGAACGCCGATGTCTCCCTTTCCGTGGTGAAGGACTCGCCGCTCCGGACCGTCTCGTACCCCGAAAGGTCGACGCAGCGGAGGCGGAAGTGATAAGTGGTCTCCGGCTCCAGGCCGCCGACGACGATCCGGTGGACGAGGGTGTAGTCCGGCTCCGAGACGGAGTGATCGAGGTCGTGCGGGTCGGTGCCGTACTCCAGCGTTCCCCGGCAAGGCCCCTCCGTGGCCCAGAGGATTGTCGCATCCCGGACGCCCGGTTGGACGACGACCTCTCCGGTGAAGACCGGCGACGTCGTGTCCGGCGCCGCCCCCACCGTGTGGGCGAGGATCTCCGAGTATCCGGCGTTGCCCGCGGCGTCCTCGGCCGCGGCCCGGAAGTAGAACGGCACGCCCGCCGCGAGGCCGATCACGTCGAATTGATGGAGCACGCCGGGGCCCGGGCCGGTCTCCGTTTCGAGGCCGAGCGTGCTGTCGAGCCCGTAGTCCACGTGCCCCCACGCCCCCTCGTCGGTGCTCCAGGCGAGACGAACGCCGTCGCCGAGATCGGCGATGGTCAGGCCGCTCACCGTCGGCGGGAGCGAGTCCACGGCGCCCGTCGTCGCGAACCCGTGCTCTTCCGAATAGACCGGGTTGCCGGCGCCGTCTCTCGCGAAGAGCCGAAATCGGTAAGTCGTCCGGGGCGCGAGTCCTTCGATGCGCGCCGTGTGGGCCGTCCCGAGGGAACCGTCCCACGGCGTCGCCCGGTCGTAACCGCTCCCGTCGCCGCTCCCGTATTCGATCTGCCCCTCCGCCGGCTCGTCGGTGGTCCATTCGATGGTCGCCGACGATTCGCCGACCCCGGTGACGGCGATGGCCACGATTCCCGGAGGGTCGACGTCCCCTCCGCCGTCGAGAACGAAGATCGTGTCCGGCGAGAGGACGACCGGTCCCCCCTCTGCCCATGCGAGCACCCGCAGCCGGAAGGTCACCCCCGCGGTCAGTCCCTCGATGCGGATCGAATGGAGCGTGTCGGCCGCCGTCTCCGGCGCCGAAAGGGAGCCGAACCCCGGGGCGGGGCCGTACTCGACCTGGCCGTAGGCCGCCCGGTCGGTTCGCCACGCGACCGTGATTCCCGAGGCCGTCGGGCCCTCGAGGACGATCCCGTAGATTCCCGGGGAGTCGAGGTCGTCCGGCGGCGTCGTCGTGAAGGTGCGGTCCCCCGATCCCGCGAGATTTCCGCTCCCGTCCCGGGAGAGGACCCGGAAGTGGTACGTCGTCGACGGTTCGAGGCCCCGGATCGTGACGGCGTGCCCTTCGGCGAGGGTCTCGTCGAGCGGAGTCGCCCGGTCGTAGGGGAGATCCTGCCCGTACTCGACCTGGCCGTCCGCCGGCTCGTCCGATGTCCAGACGATTCTCGCCCCCCCGGGCCAGACGCTGTCCGCTTCGACCCCCGCGAGCAGCGGGGCCCGGTGGTCGCCCGCGGCGGCGGTCGTGAATGTCCGGTCCTCGGAGAAGGCGCGGTTGCCGTACCGGTCCCGCCCGTGGACGCGGTAGTGGAACGTGGTGGAGGACGCGAGGCCGTCGAGGCGCTCCTCGTGGTCGTAGGTGTACGTCGTGTCCCCGGCCGACCAGCTTCCGTAGCTCCCGGTCGGCCCGTACTCGACCCGCTCCGTCGCCCCCTCGTTCGTGCGCCACCGGATGGTGACCCCCGACGGGCCGATCTCGGTCGCCTCGATCTGGCTGAAGAGCGGAGGATCCTGCTCGAACGAGGTGGTGAGCGTCTGATCCTCCGTGACCGCCGTCCCCCCTTCCTCGCCGGTCGCCCGGGCCCGGAAGTGGTAGTCCGCGCCCGCGGTCAGCGGGGCGAGCCGGAGGGAGTGGGCGGTTCCGTACGCCGATTCGGAGACCGTCTCCCCGTAGGTCGTGTCCGCCCCGTAGTCGATCGATCCGACGGCGGAGATGTCGGTGATGAACTCGATCACCGCTTCCGTGTCCGAGACGGCGGCGATGTTCAGATGAGAGATGACGGGGACGCCGACCGCCTCCTCGGCGGTGACGAAGGTCCTGTCTCCCGACTCGGATGCGTTGCCCGCCCCGTCGGTGGAGCGGACGCGGTAGTGATAGAGCGTCACCGGCGCGAGGCCGGAGAGCGTGACCCGGTGAGACGTCCCTCCCGATTCCTCCCCCACCAGTCCGATCTCGTACGAGTCGGTCAGACCGTACCGGACCTCGCCGTCCGACGACTCGTTCGTCGTCCATGCGACCTCGGCGCTTCCGTCCGTGACGTTCTCGGTCCGGATGTTCGTGAGGACCGGCGCGATCGTGTCGGCGGGAAGGTCGAGGGGGACGATGTTCGAGAGATCCGATTCGTTGCCCCCGTCGTCCTGGGCGGTCAGGGCGAACCAGACCGTAGAGCCCGCCGGCAGGCCGGCGAAGGTGTAGGTCTCCCCTCCTCCGGCAGGAAGGGGGGTTCCGGTGTAGAGCTTCGTGGTGCCCGCGGGCCACACCTCCGGATTGATCGGCTGGGGGGACCACCGGAGATCGTACGAGAGGGCCCGGCCCGAGGTCGAGTCGTCCCCCGTGGCGGTCCACGTGAGCCGCGCCTCGCCGAAGCCGTTTCCGGGAAGGGCCGCCAGATCGGCGATGGCCGCGGGGGGCGTGACGTCCGTCCCCTCTTCGCCGGCGGGGTATCCGATGAGAGGCCCGGCGGGGAGGCCTGCGGAGCCGTTGCCGTCGACCGCTTCCAATCGGTAGTGATAGGAGGAGTCGGCGGAAAGGCCCCCGTGGGTCCATTGAACGAACAGGGAGCGATCGACCTCGTTCGTGGAAGGGGGAAGGGCGGTCACCGCGAGATCGTCGAACCAGACCTCCCCGGTTCCGGAGGCGCGAAGGGCTACGGAGGCGGCCGGGAGGCTCCCCGTGTCGAGAACCGCCAGGGTCGGGCGGAGCGGCTCGGCCTCTCCCTCGGGCCAGAAGAGGGCGTGGAGAAGGACGCCTTCGGGGCGGTTCCACGCGCTGATCCGGAATCGCACCCACCCGCCGGGGCCGCACGAGGTGGGGAGGGAGCCGAGGGAGACGAGCGATCCGCCGCCGACTTTCTCCGCCCGGGGGGCTCCGTCCGGAGCGAAGCCGATCCGATAGGCGGCACCTCCCCCCCTCCGGATCTCCACGTCCGCCCCGGCACCGGTGGAGAAACGGAAGGCGCCGCGCCACTCCACGTCCCCCCAGGCGGGGGACGGCGAAGGGGCATAGCGGGCCCGGTAGCCCGCTCCGTTCGGGGTCGCACGCACGGCGCGGCCCCGCCCCGGATCGCTCTGCACGAAGAAGACGCTCGCCGGGGTCCCGGCGTCCGTCTCGATGGCCCACCCGGAAGGCGGGGCCCCTACGGGACTCGTCTCGAAGTCCTCGTCCAGAAGGCGGCCGTCGTCGGCGCGGTCCCTCGCCTCCCAGTAGACCCGGTAGCCGTCGAGGTCGGGCTCCTGGTTCGCCTGCCAGAGAAGTGTCACCTCCCCTTCCCCGTCCACGTGGTCGAACCCGGCCGGCCGGGCCGGGGGCGGGTCGGCGGTGGTGAAAGCGGCGTCGGCGGTGGAGTCACGGTCGGCCCCCGCGAAGGAGACGACCTGGTAGTGGACGAGGGTTCCTTCTCCGAGTCCGCCGATCCAGACGCCGTGGAGGATCGTCGAATCGGTCTCCGTTTCGGTCTCGCTCCCGTATCCGCCGTCCGGTCCGTACCGAACCAACCCCCGTGCGTCACGATTCGTCGACCACGCGACGAAAGCCGAATCGCCGCCGATCGAGTCCACGGTCACGCCGCTGATGACGAGCCCGCCCGGGTCCCCGCCCGTGGTGTCCCCGGTGGCGAATTCGAACACGTTGGAGAAGGGGGAGACGTTCGCCTCCTCGTCGGCGGAGCGGAGGGCGAAGTAGTAGGTGGTCGCCGGGTCGAGGCCGCTCACGACGAGCGATTGGGGCGACCCCGGCGTGCCGGGGACCGGTTCGTTCGGCACGGGAACGGCGCCGTTCCACCACCCGAGCGTGTCCCCCCCGACGGGCGCGTTCGAATAGCGCAGATCGTAGGCCGTTGCGGGCCCCCCGGCCGCGCCGTTCTCCGCGGGAGCGGTCCAGAGAAGGGTCAGGTCGGCCCCGAGGGCCGCCGGCGCCGCGAGAAGAAGAACCAGGATCCCCGCGGGCCCTCCGCGGAGACGAAGACGAGTTCCGGCGATGGGCCGTACCTTCAAGATCACTCTCGGTTCCGGCCGCGGGGGCGGCCCGTCGTGTCTGGGGTGATGGAGTTTCGGGACGAAACCGGGGGACCTCCCCCCCGGACCCAGCCTAACAGCAAAGGCCGTGCCGCGATGCCCAGGGGGGACCATGAATCGTCCGCTGCAAGATAGTGCAAGTGGCTGCGTTATAATACTCGCGCCGAGGAGGAGGGAAGGTGCCTCATAGTTGGGCGCTCGAGGTGTTCAATCTGTGATCAGGTGGTCAGAAACATGCCGCGCGATCGGGGGGGCCACCCTCCGATGAGGGGCGGCTCGGCCCGATCGACATCCCCCCTCGCCGAAATCAGGGGAGTCTACTCAAAAGCTCTTTTGCTTCAGTTAGTTGAGGGGTTTCCCCGAGAATTCGTTCGAGTTCGATTCGGGCGCGGGCCGGCTGATTCAGGTCGATCAGCGCGCGGGCGAGGAGGAGGCGGGCGTCCCCGTCCGAGGGGTCCCGCTCGAGGGATTCTTCGATTCTCGGCAAGGCCTCCGCCGGATCACCCCGTTGATAGAGAATCGCCCCGGCGTAGTAGGGGAACCGGGCATCGCCGGGAAACATACGGCCGGCGATCAGGAGGGCCTCGAGGGCCTCCTCCGGCATTCCTCCCTCATGGAGTGCCCGGGCAATCCGAACGGCGTCATCCGGGCCTTTCGGGCCCTCGTCGGCCTCCCACGTTTTCATTCGGCGGAGAGCCTCTTTTCCGTCCCCCTCGAGGGCGGCGGCGAGGGCTCCGGTCTCTTCCTGAATCCCCTTTCCGGCCCCCGCCTCCCGCTCGGCGCGAAGGACCGCAAGGAATCGTCTCCCCTCCTCATAGGCCGGATCGACTTCCACCGCCCGCTCCGCCTCCCGGAGGGCCTCGTCGGGCCGCCCGGTCTCCCGGAGAAGGAGGGCGAGGTTCCGGTGGGCCCGGGCATAACGCGGGAGGATTCGAATCGCCTCGCGGAGGGCCTCCTCCGCCTCCCGGTAGCGTCCGAGGCCGTATCTCGCTTCCGCCAGGGTGACCAGATCTTCGGGAAAGACCGGTCCGAGGCGAACCGCCTCTTCGAGAGCGGCCGCGGCCCCCTCCCTCTCCCCCCCTTCGAGGCGGGCGTAGCCGAGGTTCGCCCACGGCCTCGCCTTGGCAGGCGCCTTTCGGACCGCGTCGCTCCAGAGAGAGATCTCGCTCCTCCAAACCCGGTTTCGCTCGAAGGTGAGGGCCGAGAGGAGAACCAGAACGGCGGCGAGCGCCCCGGCCGCGAGGCGGGGCCGCCCACGGGGATCGGGGAGCAGCGCGGCGAGAGCCGAGAAGAATCCGACGGACGGGAGATAGGTGCGGTGCTCGAACATGACGTCCCGGATCGGCAGGAGCGACGACTCGACCGAGAGGGCGAGAAAGAACCAGAGGATGCCGAAGGCCGCCAGGGGTCGCCACCTCCGGAGGGCGAACCCCGCGCCGATGCAGGCGGCGAGAAAGATCCCCTTCAGAAGGGTCGCCGCCTCGAAGGGGTCGGTCCGGACCGGCACGTCATGATCGATGGTGAGTCCCCGGGGCAGGAAGAGGAGGCGGAGGTAGTCCGTCACCACGTGCACCTCGGTGATCGCATAAGACGAGCGCCCGATGACCCCGGTCTCGCGGCTGGACCGGGTCATGGCGTCGGCGAGCGATTCGCCGAGCCCGATCCGGGCGGTGACGAGGGTGAGCGGAATCAGGGCGACGACCGCGGCGTGGGGAAGCGCGCGGAGGTAGCGCCTCCGGGTGCGCATGGTCGGAAAGAGCCACTCGAGGAGCAAGAGGGCGGCGGGCAGGGTGAGGACGATCTCTTTCGACCGGGCGCCCGCGAGGGCGGCCAGGACGGAAAGGACCGCCGCCGTCCGGTCCCCCCGCACCGCGCCCCGGCGGTAGAGCCACACCGACAGGAGATAGAACAGCGTGGCCAGGGAGGTGTACCGCTGGACCACGTAGGTCACCGAGCCGGTGGCGAGAGGATGGGCGAGGAAGAGGGCGGCCGCGGCGAAGGCGGCCCGGCGGGTTCTCCGGTCCTTCGGGCGAAGCCCGGAGACGAGAAGGTAGATCAAGATGCCGCAGGCGAAGTGAATCGCCAGGTTCACCCCGTGGTAGAGGAAGGGATCGTCTCCGGCGATCCGGTGATTCAGGGTGAACGTGAGATCGCCGAGTCCGCGGTTCGCCGTGACGAGACGGGAGAAGGCCCGGGGCAGGTCGTCGATCGCCTCGTTCCTCACGATGGTGCGGTTGTCGTCCAGGTGCCAGCCGGCGCGGAACGACCCGGCGTAGGCCGCCGCGATCAGAACGAAGAGCAGCGCGAAAGCTTTCCTCATGGTCCCTCCCCGGAATCCCGAACCTTCGGAGTGTACAGGAGACGGGCGGCGGCGAGAAGCCCGGCCCCGGTATTTTCCTGTTCCGGTCGATTCGGATTGGGGATAAGTTACAGAAGGAAAGGACGGACGGCAGTCGCCCGGAGAGGGCCCGCCCGGGGAAGATCATCTCCCAACAGGAAGACCATGCGCACCCTCCTTCTCATCGCGTACCACTTTCCTCCGCTGACGACGAGCGGCATGTACCGGTCCCTCCAGTTCGCCCGGTATCTCCCCCGCTTCGGATGGCGTCCCGTGGTTCTCACCGTGCGCCCCGATTCGACGGGCGACGGGGGGGTCCTCGATGACGCGCCTCTCCTCGGCCTTCCCCCGGAGACTCGCGTCCTCCGGGCGGCGGCGGCGGACCCGCTCCGGGCGGCCCTCCGGATCCGGAACCGTCTCGCGGGGAGAGGGCGGGGATCGAACGGCGACTTCGCGGCCGCCGGGGGGCCCGAGGAATGCGCGACGTGGAGGGACTGGGTCTCCGATTTCTTCGCCGTACCCGACCGGCAGATGGGCTGGATCGGCGCGGCGGCGATGGAGGCGCTCCGGGCGGAGAACATCGACGTGGTCTACAGCTCATCCCCCCCCGCGAGCGCCCATGTCGCCGCTCTCGTCGCCGCGCGGTGCCGGGACCTCCCCTTTGTCGCCGACTTCCGGGATCCCTGGATCTCCAACGACTTCTCCCCCGCTCGGAGCACGCCCTTCCTCGATCCCCTCGACCGGTGGCTCGAGGCGCGGGTGGTGGACGGGGCGACCCGGATCATCGCCAACACGGAGGAACTGCGGAGCGACTTCGAGAGGCGTTACGAAGGGGACCGGTCGAAGTTCGTCACCATCACCAACGGGTACGACCCCGAGGAGGACGTGCCCGAAGCCCCGGTTCGCACCGGAGGCCCGGTCCGGATCCTCCACGCCGGCTCTCTCTACGGGCGGAGAGACCCGACGCCGATTCTCCGGGCTCTCTCCGAGCTGATCGAGGAGGGGGCGATCGGCGAGGACGACGTCCGGCTCACCTTCATCGGGAGCGCGGCCGGTGAAGAGCGTTACAAGGAGTTTCTTCAATCACACCGGCTCTCCCGGATCGTGACGTTCGAGGCGAAGGTGCCGAGGGACGAGGCGATCCGCCTCCTCGCCTCCTCCGACCTTCTCCTGCTCATCCAAACCGGAACGGACCTCCAGATTCCGCGGAAGCTCTACGAGTACATCGCCGTCGGCAGGCCGATCCTCGCCCTCACGAGCGGCGGCGCCACGGAGAGCATCGTCCGCCGCGAGGGTCTCGGTTGGATCGTGGGGCCGGGGGAACCGGAGCGCGTGAAGGAACTCCTCCGCCGCGCGGCCGGGCGGTCTCTCCCTCCTCCCCCGCGGCGGTCGGAGCGGTTCGATTTCCGGCGGCTCACCGAGCGGCTCGCGGCGCTCCTCGAGGAGGCGAGAAGATGAGCGGCCCGTCGTGGGACGACGGTCTTCCTTCGGCGCCGGATCCTCGCGCCGACCGGATGCGGGGAGAGACGATCGTCTGCTTCGGCTGGACCGAATGGACGCCGGGAACCCAGACCTGGAATCAGGTGCTCCGGCGGCTCGCCTACCGGAACCGTGTGATCTACGTGCCCCCCCCCCTCGAGCGGACCGAGGTCTTCGGAAGCCGGTTCGCCCCCGAGCTCGGGCGGCGGGGCCTCCGCCACAGGGAGGACCACCTCTATATTTACCGTTTCTCCCGCCTGCTCCCCAACTTCTACAAGCCGCCGCGCCTCGTGAGGTCGATCGAATCGATGCGTCTCCGGGCGCTTCGCCGCGCCGTCGATTCCCTCGGCGGGAAGAGGCCGATCCTCTACATCATCCACCCGAAGTTCCGCTCCCCCTATGTCGGGGGACTCGGGGAGAAGCTCGTCCTCTACCATATGCTCGACGAGTATTCGGGGTATGCGGGGGCGAATCGGGAGCGCGTGCAGAGGGAGGAGGGGGACCTGCTCGCGAGGACGGATGTGGCGATCGCGTCGTCCCCCTCCCTGGCGGAGCGGAAGTCCGGGCCCGGCCGGCCCGTTCACTTCGTTCCGAACGGAGTCGATTTCGATCTCTTCTCGGCGGCGGCGGGGAGTGATCTTCCCGTCCCCGACGATCTCGCGGCGGTCCCCCCCGGTCCCCGGGTCGGCTACCTGGGCCGCATTTGCGACAAGCTCGATTTTCACATCCTCCGGGAGGCGGCGGTCCGGCTGCCTCACGCCCAATTCGTCTTCATCGGTCCCGTTCTCGTCGTGAGCCGCGAAACGCGGGATCTCTTCGAGGAGTGGGCCGGTCTACCGAACGTGCACATCCTCGGCGCGAAGGAGATGGATGATCTCCCCGCCTACGTCGCCTCCTTCGACGTGGGGATCCTCCCCTACGGCGTGGACGACGCGAGCGTGCACCGATATCCCCTGAAGCTCCACGAGTACCAGGCGGCGGGCATCCCGGTCGTGTCCGTCCCCCTCCCCTGCTTCTCCGGATTCGCCGGGACCGTGCGCACGGCGCTGACGACCGGCGATTGGGTGGCGGCCCTCCGGGAGGCGGTCGAACCGGGAACCGAAGAGGACCGGCGACGGCGGATCGAGACGGCGCGCCTCCACGACTGGAACCGTGTCGTTCTCCGGATCGAGAACCTGATCCGGGAGAAGCTCTCCTCCGGCCAGCCTTGATTCTCCATAAAATCTCGAGAGCAAACGCGTGAGAGTGCGCCAGATGCGGCAGCGCGGGGAATTCACCAAGCAGAGCATATCCAACGATATGTGAGCATTGGTGAATGCCGCGCCCTGTCGCAGATGGCGTGCTATCATGCGAGCGTCAGCGTTTTGAGCCGAGATTTTGTGGAGGATCAAGGCTAGATTTCCCGGTCGAGAACGTCGGCGATCCGCTCGGCCGCGCGGCCGTCCCATTTCTCCGGGATCCGTCCCGCCTTCCCCCTCCCCCCGATCGCGTTCTTCACCACGCCGAGCACGAGGTCGGGATCGGATCCGCACACCGTGTTCGTTCCCGACTCGACCGTGACCGGCCGCTCGGTGTTTTGACGGAGCGTGGCGCAGGGAATGCCGAGGGCGGTGGTCTCCTCCTGGATGCCCCCCGAATCGGTGAGGACCACCTTCGACTCCGCAAGGAGGCGAAGGAAGGAGAGGTACCCCTGGGGGGGGAGGAGATCGATCCCCTCCGCCCGGTGGAGACGATCCCGGAGGCCGAAACGTTCGAGACGCTCTTTCGTGCGCGGATGGACCGGGAAGACGAGGGGGATTTCCGCCGCCGCCCGTATGAGGATCGAGGTCAACCTCTCGAGGTCCTCGGGACGGTCCACGTTGGACGGACGGTGAAGGGTGACGAGTCCGTAGGCCCCCGCGCCTCGGGACGTCGCCCGCTCCGCCCGGAGCGCCTTCTCCCGGTTGGCGAGGAGGGAGTCGACCATGACGTTGCCGACGAAGTGGATCCGGTCCCCCGGGACCCCCTCTTTGCGGAGGTTCTCGTCGGCGCTCTTCTCGGTGATGAAGAGGAGATGGGAGATCGCGTCGGTCAGAACCCGGTTGATCTCTTCCGGCATCTCCCGGTCGTAGCTTCGGAGCCCCGCCTCCACGTGGCCGACCCGGATCCCCCGTTTGACCGCGGTGAGAGCGCAGGCGATGGTCGAGTTCACATCCCCCACCACGAGGACGAGGTCCGCCGGTTCCCGGTCGAGAAAAGCGTCGAAGCGCTCCATGACCGCGGCGGTCTGCCTGGCGTGGGAGAGGGAGCCGACCTCGAGATCCGTGTCGGGCCTCTCGAGTCCCAGGTCCCGAAAGAAACGGAGCGACATGTCGTCGTCATAGTGCTGGCCCGTGTGGAGTAGATGGACGCGGTAGCGCGGCCGCCCGCGTAGGGCGCGGATCACGGGGGCCACTTTCATGAGATTCGGCCGGGCCCCGGAGACGACGGTCACGCGCACGGGATCACTCACCTCTCTCTTCCTCCCCCCGGACCTCCCCGCCCGCGCGGACAAGATCCCGGTATACACGCCTGAACTTCTCCCCCACGATTCTCCAGGCGTAGCGCCGCTCCGCCCCCTTCCGGGCGGCGGCGCCGACCCGGCGCCGCGCGTCGCCGTCGCCGAGAAGGCGGACCACGGCGCGGGCAAACTCCTCCGGAGCATCGGCCGTGATCCACTCCTCTCCCCCGCTCCCGTCGAGGCCCTCGGCGCCGATGGTGGTCGAGACGATCGCCTTTCCCATCGCCATGGCGTCGAGAATCTTGAGGCGTGTCCCCCCCCCCACGCGGATCGGCACGACGAAGACCTTGGCCCTCGCCACGAGCGGACGGAGGTCGTCGACGAAACCGTGGACCTTGACACCCGGCCCATCCCACCCCGCCGGGCGAAGGGGGCGGGGGGCCGCGCCGACCAAGTCGAGCTCCGCCTCGGGACGGGCGGCGCGGATCCGGGGCCAGATGTCGGCGAGGAGATGGGCCACGGCGTCCCGGTTCGGGAACCAACCGAGCCCGCCGACCCAAACGATCCGGTCGGCCTCCCCCTCCGTCCCGGGCCGGTAGTACTCGGTGTCGACGCCGTTCGGAACGACCTCGGCATCGAAGGGCCCCGCTTCCTCCCTCGCGGCCTCCCGGTCCGCTTCGGAGACGAAGAGGTTCATGTCGAAGGCGCGGTACCAGCGGCGCTCGGCCCGCGCGAGCCTGCGGCTCTGGAGCGCGACGTACCTCCCCGCAAGGGGGTTCCTTTCGAAGGGGGCGCGGCGGCGAAAGAGGAGGGACTCGATGTTGTGATGATTCAGGACCGCGGGCCCCTCCCCGGCGAGAGGCCGGTAGGGAGCGAGATCGATCGTGTCGAAATGAACGGCGTCGTACGCCCCTTCCCGGAGCCGCCGGGCGAGGGACTGCCGGAAGGGGCGGGATCGGAGTTCCATCACCGTGTACGGCTCCCGCTCCGCCAGGTTTCGGGCGAGTCCGGCGGCGAACCGGAGCCGGGACGCCTCGTTCGGGATGGGGAAGATCTCCACGTCCCGGCAGATCTCGCGGAGCGCCGCCCGGGCGCCGGGGAGATCGCCATCCGCCCGGGAGGCGCGGCGGTGAAAAGAGATCAGGTCGACGGTGGCCTCCTCGGCGAGGGCGCGCATCAGATAGTACGACCGTTGGAGGTTCCCCCCCTTCGGCGGCCACGGCACGAAGTGAGAAACCCAGAGGATCTTCATCGCGCCCCCTCCGCGAGGGCGTACACGGCCTCCGTCTCCCCCGCGGTCCGGTCGATCGAAAACTCGCGGCGGACGAGCTCCCGGCCTTCGCCGCCGACGCGGGCCCGGAGGTCCGGATCCCGGAGCAGAACCGCGATCGCGTCGGCGAGGGCGGGGGCGCTCACCGCTTCGGCGAGAACTCCGGTCCGCCCCGTGCGCACCACCTCCGGAACGCCGCCGACCGGAACCGCCGCGACGGCGGCCCCCCGGGCAAGCGCTTCGAGAACGCTCATGGGCATTCCCTCACGGTCGGAGGAGAGGGCGTACACCGTGCCCCTCCGGATCCAAGGGCCTATCGATTCCTGAAAACCCGTGAACGTCGCCCGCCCGCCGAGGAGTTCTCGGGCCCGGTCCTCGAGGGGGGCCCTCTCCGGTCCGTCGCCGACGAGAACGAGCCGGAGTTCCGGAAACTCGTCCGTGAGGCGGGCGACGGCGTCGATCAGACGGTCGAAGCGCTTCTCCGCCGAGAGGCGTCCCACGGAGACGACCGCCGGGGCGCCCCGCGGAAGAGAAGCTTCCGGGGCCGTCTCTTCTTCGGGGGGCGCGGGGACTCCGTTCCGGACGAGAACGATCTTCTCCGCGGGGAGAAACCGCCCCACTTCGGCGGCCACCCCTTCGGAGACGGCGATGGTGAAGACGAAGGCGCGCCGGGCCGCCGCCCGGTCGAGACGGTAGTGAAGGCGATGACGGAAGGAGCCTTCCGGATAGGGCGTGCCGTGCTGAGTGCGGACTCTCTTCACCGGAAGGCCCCGGCTGGAGAGCCAGGCGAGGAGGTTCTCCTTGTAGCCGTGCCCGTGGACCAGGGAGGGGGACCAATCCCGGACGAGGGCCCGGGCCTCCCGGACGAGGGAGAGAAAGGAACGGCCCCCCTCGTCGATCACCGCGACCGGGATACCCGACTCTCGGAGCCGCCGGGCGGGCAGGCCGTCGCAGAGGAGGATGGCCCGGGGCCGGTAGCGCCCGCGGGCGGCGAGGGCGGCCATGAGGTGGCACGCCTGGACCTCGGCCCCCGCCCACTGGTCGCCGGAGAGGAAGTGAAGAACCGTGGGATGTCCGGCGCTCATGACCCCCTCCTCCCCGCGATCCAGCGATCGTGCCAGAGGCCGAGAACGAAGAGGGTCCAGATCGGATAGAGGTTCGCCTCCGCCCCCGCGCGGAAGCGAAGGAAAAGTCCGTCCACCCGTTCCTTCACCAGGAGACCCCGCTCCATCAGGCTCGACCGGCGAACGCGCTCCTCCACGAGAGGGAGGAGACGGGGCCCGAGGAAGACGGACGCCGGCGTGGGGAACCCCATCTTCTTCCGCTCCCTGATTTCCGGCGGAAGCAGGTCCCCGAAGGCCTCCCGGAGGATCGCCTTCCCTCCGCCGGGCAGCAAGCGCCCAAGGGGGAGATGAAAAGCGAACTCGGCGAGGGCCCGGTCGAGAAAGGGGACCCTTGCCTCGACGGCGAAGGCCATGTTGGTCTTGTCCACCCGCATGAGGAGCCGCTCGGCCAGGCCCACCTTGAGGTCGAGGTACGTGAGGGAGCGGGCGAGGTCCCACCCTTCGGCGGCGATTCTCTCGAAGAACGGCTCGAGGGGGGTGAACGAATCGCGGCGGTGTTCCGGGTTCGAGAAGAGGCCCTCCTTCGCCGAGTCGGAAAAGACGTTCGCGAATCCCCACCCGACCGGCCGCCCGGAGGCGCTCCGGCGGAGGCACTCCCGGAAGGTTCCGTCGAGGGAGTGCTCGAGCGTCGGATCCCCGAGACCCGCGAGGGGCCGGCGGAGCGCGGCGTAGGCGGCACGGCGGAGAACGAGGGGGAGCCTCTCGTAGTGGCGCCAGAGGAGGGAGTGGACCCGGAGGGCGCGCCGGTTCGGCCCGTAGCCGAAGAAGAGTTCGTCCGCCCCCTCCCCCACCTGCACCACCGGCACGGCCGCCTCCCGGGCGCGGCGGGCGAGGAGGAAACCGGAGAGGACCGACGGCGCGCCGACCGGGTCGTCCATGTGCTCCATCCAGGGGTCGAGGGCCTCCTCGAGATCACCCTCGCCCACGACGAGCTCTTCGTGGTCCGTGCCGAAACGGTCGGCGGCGAGCCGGGCGAAGGGGAGCTCGTTGACGGCGGCCCGTTCGTAGCCGAGAGCGAAGGTGCGGAGCCGCGGCCCGGAGAGAGGAACCATGACCCCCACGTTGATGGTCGAGTCGACGCCCCCCGAGAGAAACGCTCCGACCGGAACGTCGGCCATCATCCTCTTCTCCGTGGCCCGCCGGAAGAGCTCCCGGAGCGACCGGACATCGTTTCCGTCGGGGGGATCCGGGGCTTTCGACGGAAGGTCCCAGTACGGCTCCACACGAGCCGCTCCCTTCCCGTTCGCCACGAGGCGGGAACCGGCGGGAAGCTTCCGGATCCCCTTGAAAAGAGTGTGCGGCGCCGGGGCGCAATTGAAGGTGAGGTAGTGCCAGATCCCCTCGACGGACGCTTCCGCCGTCACCTCGGGATGGGCGAGTATCGCCTTGGGGGAGGACCCGAAGAGGAACCTCCCGTTCTTCTCGAGGTAGTAGAGGGGTTTGACGCCGAGGGGGTCCCGGGCGAGGAACATCCGGCCTTCCCGGCGGTCCCAGAGGGCGAAGGCGAAAATGCCGTCGAGCCGCTTCGTCAGGTCCGGCCCCTCTTCCTCGTAGAGATGAAGGATCACCTCCGAATCGCTCCCCGAACGGAAGCGGTGGCCTCTTCCCTCGAGTTCTCTCCTGAGTTCCCGGTGGTTGTAGATCTCCCCGTTGCAGACGAGGCGGAGCCCGCCCGTCTCGTCGCTCATCGGCTGGGCCGCGGCGTCGGAGAGGTCGATGATGGCCAGGCGTGTGTGGCCGAGGAAGGCGCCCGACTCCGGATCGGCGAATAGACCGGCTCCGTCCGGCCCCCGGTGGAGCAGGGTCTCGTTCATCGCCCGGAGGAAGGTCTTCTCCTCCGGCGACGGCCGGCGCGCGAGGATGCCGCAGATGCCGCACATGATCAGCCTTTCAGCCGGTTCCGGAGGACCGTGAGGAGCACCCGCCCGGCGGGGGCCGGGTCCCTCCAATCGAAGAACGCATGGCCGACCTTGCGGCCGAAAAAGCCCCGCGCCCACCCGGCGAAGGTGAGACGGCCGAGACGCCGGTTCTCGAGAAACGAGAGGAAATCCCATCGGAGGTTCACGAAGACCACTCCCTCCTCGAACTCCTCCGTCGGTTCCACGGCCCGCACCCGGCCGATGTCGAGATAGGCGATCCACGGAATGTCCATGCCCGCGGCCGTCGTCATTCCCTGGCCCGAGACGGAACGGGGGTTCACCTCGATCAGCAGGAACCCGCCGGTCCTCCCGTCCCGTTTGAACTCGATGCTGCCGAGTCCCCGGTATCGGATCTCGCGGAAGAAGCGGTCGCCGAGGTCGCGAACCTCCGGCGCCCGCACGGTGATCTGGAAGCTGCCGTCACCGTACCCCACCGGGTATTGGCGGAGCTTCCGTTTCGTGAAGAGGCAGAGGGGTTTCGAATCCCGGTCGTAGTAGGCGAGAAGTCCGTAGAGTTGGTCGTCCCCCCCGGGGATCTTCTCCTGGATCATGACGGGTTGGCCGATCCGTTCGGCCTCCCGGTAAACGCGGAGGAGGGTCTCCTCGTCCCCGGCCTCGACGAGCTTCCCCTCCTTCTTCCTCTTCCAGAGATGGGCCACGAAAGGCTTCACGACGCAGGGGAAGCCGACCGCGCGGCCCGCGGCGGAGGCCTCCGTCTCGTTCCCGGGATAGAACGTCTTCGGCACCGGAACGCCGTGGGCCTCGGCGAGGCGGTACTGCTCCCGCTTGTCCGGAAGCTTCTCGAGCACCTCCTCGTCGGGGAGAAGGAACTCGTAGCGCCGGCCGAGGGCCGCCCGGTTCCGGGAGACGAGAAGGACGTGCGCGTCCCCCGTCGGAATCAGCACCGGCTTCGCCGGGGAGGCGGCGCCGATCGCCTCGAGAAGGGCGAGCCAGCGGGGCTCCTCTTCCACCGGGTCCGGAAGGAGGAGCCCCGTCGCCAGCCGGGAAAAGAGCCCCGGAAGGGGCTTCGGCCCTTCGAGTACGGCCACGGGAATTCCGCGGCGGCCGATGCTCCGGACAAAGGAGAGCCCGTTCGGCGACCCGCCGAGAATCACCGCCGGCGGCGGCGCGGGAGACCAACTCCTCACCTTCCGGAGAAAGGCGTCCACTCTCCCGGGGTGTTCGATCAGGTCGATCATTTCGCTCCCTTCGGACCCTTATCCTGCGGCGAGGGCAAGGACGAGGCGGTCCGGGCTCCACCCGCCCCCCTCCGCCATCTTCCCTTCGTGGAGATTCACGCGGGGAAGATCGTACGGGTCCCGGGGGTCTCCCCGCAAAGAAAACGCGAAATCGTACCCCGCTTCACGGGCGGCGGCCCGGACCGCTTCGTTCCGGTCCCCGTTCGGGTAGGCGAAGAGACGGGGCGTTTCGCCGAGGGCTTCGCCGATCCGCTCCCGGGAGAGACGGAGCTCGGCGAGCGCCTCTTCTCCGGGTAGGCGGGTGAGGAGGCGGTGGCTCATGCCGTGGCTCCCGATTTCGATTCCCCGGGAGCGAAGAACGCGGAGCTCCTCCCAAGTCGCGATCCTCCGCTCTTCGGGCGCCCCGCCCGCCCCCGGAGAGAGGCGCCGGATCCACTCCTCCCTCTCCTCCCGGGAACGCCCCTTCCAACGGGTCAGAAGGGCTTCCACGCCGCCGGCGTCGGCAGGGTCGGGCCGGCCCTCGCCGGTGACGCGCCGGAACTCCCCGGAGTCTACCGCCGGGAGCAAGATGAGGAGGCGTTCGGGCCAGAAGAGCTCCCCCCGCTCCACGTGATCCACGGAGGCGAAGAGAACGCCGGGAATTCCCCGCCGGTGAAGGGCGGCCCCTCCGTTCTCCGCCGAGTCGAGCCAGCCGTCGTCGAAGGTGACCAGCGCCGACGGCTTCTCCCGGGGGGCCGGGTGCCCGTCGAGAAACTGGGTGACGCCGGGGAGTTCGAACTCGTTGCCGAGAAAATCGAGCAGCCTCTCGAAGGACTCGGTGCTCACCACCATGCCGGGGGGGGAGTGGTCGTTCCCTCTTTCCCCGGGGAGGACCCGGTGGAGCACGAGAACGAGGCGGTTCCCCCGCCCCGCCATCCTGCGCCGGAGGCTCCGGCGGTGCTCGCCCGTAAAGATGAGAATGCGCCGCGCCCGATCCCGCCACCCGCTCATCGTTTCGTCGGCTCCCAGACCACCGCCCGTTCCCCCCGGAGGTAGCGGATCCAAGCGACCAGGATCGCGGCGTTGGTGACGGTGAAGAACAAGGACGCCTTTCCGGGGAGGGAGGAGGCCCAGAATCCCGGGCGGGCGGCGGCGGCGGCGGAGAGATAGAAGAGGGCCTGCAGGGCGAAGAAGACCCGGTAGAAGGGCCGGCCGGCGAGGGCGAAGCTCGCGAGGAAGAGGGCGAGCATCGCCCAGGGGACGAGCCAGCGGACGACCTTGTGGGAGAGGAGGGCCCACGCGACGAAGGGGTCTCGCAAGGGGTCGAGGAGCCGGGCGTTGTGGAAGAGAACGTCCATCCCCCGCATGACGGTGCGGACCTTCCTGCGGAACTCGGAGCCCGACGAGGGGGCGGGGAGAAAGCGCCCCCGCGCCTCCGGATCGCTCTGCACGCGGAGTCCCTTCCCGATGATCGAGAGGGGGACGAGGAAGTCCCGGGTGAACCGGGGGTCGGTCGGGGCGACCAGGTCCCCGCGCACGGCGTAGAAAGAGCCGCTCACGCCGACGAGGGTCTTGATCCGCCCCTCGAGGCGGCGGAGGAACATCTCGTAGCGGACGTAGAGCCCCTCGCCCCCCCCGGGGACGTCGTCGTCGCTCGAAACGCATCCGACCTCGGGGTCGGCGAAGGCCCGCACGATCGCCCGGAGCGCCCCTTCGTTCAGGAGAATGGAGGCGTCGGTGAATACCACGACCTCTCCCCGGTCGCCGCCGAGGCTCTCGATCGCCCGGTTCTGGGCGTGCACCTTTCCCCGCCGCTCTCCGGAGCGGACGAGCCGGATCCCCCGGTCCTCATACCCCCGCACCACCTCGTCGGTCCCGTCGTCGGAGCCGTCGGAGCTGATCACGACGGTCAGCCTCTCCCGGGGGTAGTCGAGGCGGAGCAGGTTTTCGATCTTCATCCGGATCTCCTCCGGCTGATTGTGAACCGGCACGACGACCGTCACGGTCGGAGTCCGTTCCTCCCGCGGCGCCGGGCGCCCCGCCCTCCGGGCGAGAAGGAGAAGAAGGGCGGGGTAGCCGGCGTAGGCGTACGCGACGAGGACGAGGGAGGCCCAGAAGACGAAACTCATCGGACCGCCTCCCGCACCATCTCCATCAGCCTCCGCCGTTCCCTCTCCCCCACCCGGGGATGGACCGGAAGCGTCACGAGCCGGGCGGCGATCGATTCCGCGCCGGGCCAGGGTCCGCCGGTTTCGATCGGCGCCGCCGCGGGGATCGCCGTCACCGGGGCCGGGTAGTAGGGACTCGCCCCGAGGGGGGCCGCCCGGGCGATGAACCGCTCCTTCGCATGGGCCGGGAGGAGAAGCGGGAAGCGGATGTACGACGGCTCGGCCCCTTCGATCGGGGTGGGAATCCGGATGCCCGGCACGCCCGCCAACCCTTCCCGGTATTCAGCGGCGATCCGGATCCTCCCGGCCCGGTCCTCCGGTTCCGACGAAAGAAGTCTCGCCCCGAGGGCCGCTTCGGAACCCGACGGGCGTCCCTCCGCGAAGTTCTCGTCGTAGTTCGTCTCGCCGACGTGGAGGAAGGGAAGGACCGCGGGGATCCCGTACAGCGAGGGCCGGAAGAAGAGGCCGTGGAGGACCGCGAGGATCACGCCCCCCCCTCCCCGGACCGGCGGCGCGCCGTCGGGAATGACCCCGGCGAGGGGGGAACCGCCCGGGATCACCACCGCTCCGCCTCCGAGGGCGGGCAGCCCCTTCCCCCGTCCGAAGGAGAGGATGCCCGCCGCGCCGGCGCTTCCCACCGCCCCCCCCCGGAAGCGGGCGCCGAAAGCCTGGGCGCCGTCGTCGACGAGGAAGGCGCCCCACGATCGGGCCGCCTCCTCGAGACGGGCCGTGTCGTTCGGAAGGCCGCAGAGGTGATGGGTCACCACCGCCGCGACCTTCTCCCCGTCCACCCCGGCCAGGGCGGCGGCGTCGAAATCGAGGGTCTCCGGATCGAGATCGACCGGGCGGGGAACGAGGCCGGTCCGGCGGATCGCCGCGGGCACGGACCAACAGGTGTAGGCCCCGAGGACGACCTCCGGTCTTTCGGGGCGAAGGGTGCGGCAGGCGAGCAGGACCGACCGGAGGGCCGCCCGTCCCGAAGGATGGAGCCGGATCACGGCGCCGCCGAAGCGCTCCCCGAGGGCGGCGGCGAAACGCTCCCCTTCCTCCCGCGGCCGAAGGAATCCGGAGAGGGCCGCCCCCCACGCGTCTCCCCCGAGGGGGCGGCCCGCGGGCGGGAGCCGGCCCGTCATTCCTCCCCCCTTCCGAGCTTTCCGACGGAGAGGCGCCGTCCGAGGGCGCAGAAGGACGCGAGCACGTAGATGTGCGGATAATACAGGGCCGACAGGAACGTGGCCGCCGTGAGAAACCCGAGAATGGAAGTCGACGTGGCGTCGGCGAAGTACTCGAGGAATCGTCCCCCCTCCGGGTCCCTCGCCCCGATCTTGGACCTCTTCATCCGGCGGAGATCGCCCGCGCATTGGAAGAAGAGAACCGCGTAGATCATGAGGCCCACGGTCCCCATCTCCGCCGCGAGGAGCGGCAGCGTCCCGTGCATGGCCCTGCCCCACTGGGTGTACGCGTGGGGCATGTCGAGGTACTGAGGCATGTAGAGGGGGGAATTCCCCGGTCCCACTCCGATGAGGGGTTTCTCGGCGTACATGCGCATCCCGGCCAGCCAGTACTCCCGCCGCTTGTGGGCGGTCCCCGAGTCGGTTTCCTTGATCGAGCCGATCTCCCCGAAATAGGATTCCGGCGCGAGGGAGGCCACGATGGCGACGAGGAAGACCACCCCGAGGGCGCTCGCCAGCTTTCTCTTGCTCCGGACCCAGCAGTAGAAAAGGGTGACCGCGATCCCGACGAAGCCCCCCCGCGACATGGTGAGCATGATCGTCGTGAGGACGACGAGGGGCGCCGACGATCCAGAAGAACTTCGAGCGCCCCCGGACGCTCTTCTCGATGGCGAAGTAGATGTACGGGAAGATGACGATGAGGGCCATGGCGAAGTCGTTCTCGTCGCCGAGGAAGTTGCCCCCCACCGACCCCGTGGTGCCCCACCTGTTCCCCACCACGAACTGCCTGATCCCCTTGAGACAGAGGAAGAGATGGGCGGCCACCAGGAGCCCGATCAGGATCCGGAGACGGCGCGGGGAGTCGACGAGGTTCACCGTGAGCAGGTAGAGCATGAACGTCAGGATCATGCCCCGGAAGAAATTATAGGCGTAGAAGTTGTTGACCGACGTGATGACGGAAAGCGCCATGAAGGCGAGGAGGACCACGAGGGTCCACGATTGACGAGGCCAGACGATCCCCCGCTTCGGGTCCCGGATGATGGTGATGACGAGGACGAAAAACACCCCCACCGTGGCGAGAAAGGGGAGCCGGAGGGGCATGAGAGCCATGATCTGGTCCTGGGGCCGGAAGTACTCGAGCGTGTAGATCAGGAGAAGCCCCGCGTACGGGTTCCGGAGGACGATCATGGCGAGGGCCGCCACGGGGACGAGCGCGGCGGCGGCGGCCCAGCCGACCTTGGTCGGCAGGGAGATGACCGCGAGGCCCGCGCCGATCCCGACGGCGACGACCACGGCGGCGAAGAGGAGAACGCCGGGGAGGCGCCGGTCCCCCCGGGGGGATCCCGCGGGCCCGATCACGGGATCCTCCGCACGAGCGCGGGACCGATCCGGTTCGCGAGGAAGAGGGGCATCCGCTTCCAGGCGGCGACGGCGAGGCGGAGCTTCGGGCCCTCGGTGCTCTTCTCCGGGATCCTTCCCCCCCGGAGGAGGGCGTAGTGCCAGAAGCAGGGCACCTCCTCCGCCCCCCACTGCTTCTTGAAGCGCCACGTTCCGCTCCCGGGCGTGGAGCGGCCGAAGTCGAAACGGAGGGCCCCCCCATGGGCGGCCGCCTTGAGGGCGGTCCAATAGAGCAGGTGGTTCGGGCAGAGGGAAAAGTGGCTCCGGAGGGACGAGGCGCTCGGCACCACCGCGCTCTCCCGGTGGAAGAGAAGGATCCCCCCTCCCACCGGCCTGCCTCCGCTCCGCACGATGACGATCCGGGAGCGCTCTCCGAGCCGGTCCATCATGGCGGCGAAGAACTCCTTCCCCCAGACGGGGACTCCGATGTCACGCATGTTGCGGCAGAAGACGGAGTAGAAATCGCCGAGAAGCTCCGGGCCCCCGGCGCCGGCGGTCAGTCCCTCCTTCTCCGCCTTCCGGACCTGATTCCGGACCTTCGCGGAGAAGGATTTCCAGAGGGCGGTCTCTTCCCGGAGGGGGAGCACCATGAGGACCTTTTCCTTCCTCACCGGCCGGGGCTCGGGCCACTCCCGGAGCGCCCGGATTTCCAGATAGGCGCAGCGCTCGCGGATCCCCGTCTCCCGGGAGGCCCGAAGCAGGGCGAGGACCGTCTCGTCGTCGTCTCCGAGGGGGCCTGCCCCGTCGAGCCAGGGGAGGGAGACGAGGGCGCGGCCGCCGATCAGGCCGGGCACGATCACTTGGGGGAGCACGCCCCGGATCTCCTCGCCGTCCATGGCGACGAGGGGGCGGGGGTCGTGTCCGAGGGAGTCTCGAAGAATGGAGAGCCATTCGGCCCGATGGCCGAGAAGGCTCTCCCGCCGGCCCTCGACGTACGCGTTCCACGCCGCCTCCTCCCCCGGTTCCAGGAGGCGCACGTTCATTCCTCGAGCACCTCGAGAATGCTGTAGTCCCGGGTCTCCCGGGAGTGGGTGAAAATGATCATCTCGCCGATCAGGCCGATCGAGATCGTCTGCACCCCCAGAACGAGGAGAAGGATCCCGAGGAGGAGGAGGGGCCGGCCGGCGATGCCGTGGGAGAAGACGATGCGGTCGACGAAGAGGTACAGGTTGATCAGCACGCCGGGCAAGAGGAGAAAGGCGCCGACGAGGCCGAAGAAGCGGAGCGGCTTCTTCGTGAACCGGAGGAGGAAGTAGAGGGTGAGCACGTCGATCATCCGGTTCAGATAGACCGTCGGTTTCGGCAGGCCGCCGCGGCCCTTCGACTTCGGCCACGAGCCGGTGAGGGGGATCTGTTCGACCCGGTAGCCCCGGCCGACGGCGAGGACCGGGAGGAAGCGGATCATCTCCCCGTAGATGGAGATCTCTTCCGCCACTTCGCGCCGGAAGGCGCGCACCCCGCTGTTCAGGTCCCGGAAGGAGACCCCCGTGGCCCGGCGGGTGAGGTACCGGTACATGCGGATCGGGAACCGTTCCACGCCCCGCTCGGGGTCTCCCGAGCGGAATCCGATGACGAGGTCCGCCCCCCCCTCCACTCCGTCGATGAGGGAACGGACCTCCTCGGCGGAGAAGGGGATCCGGGAGGGGAGGGTCATGATGACCTCCCCTTCCGCGTGGGGGAGCGCGGCGTCCACGGCGGCCGACTCGCCGAAGGTCTTGGAGAAGCGCACCACCTTGATTCGCGGGCATTTCGTGCGGAGCGCCTCCCGCCAGCTCCGGCCCCCACCCGCGCCGTCGTCGAGGAGGACGATCTCGTAGGATCGGCCGTCCATCGCCTCGACCACCACGTCCACCATCTTCTCGATCCGATTCGTCTCGCAGGGGAGATAGAGAAGAACGGAGTAGCGGGCGCCGCCCGGGGTCATGGCGTCCCTCCGCCGGCACCGGAGATCATCCTCCCCTGCCGGTAGTTCCCCGTGGCGGAGACCAGCTCGGCGAACCAGCCGAGGGAGACGAGATAGAACCAGAGAAAAAAGAGAAGGAACGTGGTGCCCGGGAGAACGATCTCGGGGCCGGCGAACGGCTCCCGCACGTACCAGTACGCCGCCCACGCGCCGATCAGGATGCCGAGGGCACCGAAGGGGAGGGCGATGTAGTTGAACCAGTAGCGGGGCTTGCTGGAGAAATGCAGCAGCATCTGCAGGGCCAGAAGATCGGCGATCACCTTCCCCACCCGGGAGAGCCCGTACTTGGATCGTCCCGAGTGGCGGGGGTGATGGCGGACCTCGATCTCCGCGGTCCGGGCGCCCGTGAGGGCGGCGAAGGCGGGAAGGAAACGGTGCATCTCCGCGTAGATGTGGAGGCGGTCGACGACGCTCCGCTCGTATCCCTTCAGCGTGCACCCGTAGTCGTGGAGGCCCACGCCCGAGAGCCACGAGATCAGCCGGTTCGCGACGATCGACGGGAGGCGGCGGGAAAGGAACGGTTCTTTCCGGTCCCGGCGCCATCCGCTGACGACGGCGAACCCCTCGTCCATCTTGGCGAGAATCGACGGAATGTCCCTCGGGTCGTTCTGGAGATCGCCGTCCATGGTGACGACGCGCCTGCCCCGGGTGTGGTCGAAACCCGCCGCGAGGGCCACGGTCTGGCCGAAGTTCCTCCGGAGGCGAACGACGCGCACCCGCCGGTCCCGGCGGTGGATCTCGGCGAGGCGGGCGAAGGTCCGGTCCGTGCTCCCGTCGTCGACGAAGATGATCTCCCACGTCCCTCCCCCCCGCCTCTCCAGGACGGGGAGACTTCGCTCGTAGAGAAGATCCACATTCCCCTCTTCGTCTTGGACGGGGATCACGAGAGTGAGATCGACCGTGGGCCGGCCGCTTCGGTTCATGGCGCCCGCCTGGTTCGATTACGGCTTCGGCGGTTTCGGTTTGCCGTAGCCGTAATACTTGTAGTTGTAGTAGTAGGGGAGCACGCCCTTCGAATTGTTGATCACCACGCCCGCAAGGGGGGCGTTCACGTCCCTCAGGATCTCCTTCCCCCGGGTCACCACGTCCCGGGGCGTCTTGCCCGCCATGATTACGAACAGCACCGCCGCCACTTCCATGCTGAGCACCATGGTGTCCGTCACCGGCAGGAGGGGCGGCGCGTCGAGGATGACCAGGTCGAACCGGGAAGAGACTTCCCGGAGGAATTCCCGGATCCGCTCCGGTTCGAAGAGCGCGGAGGGGTGGCGCACCATACTGCCGCTCGTGACGACATGAAGACCGGGCAGTCCCGTCTCCCGGGTCGCCCTCTCGATCGTCTCCCTGCCCTGGAAGATCTCGCTCACCCCCGGGTCGAGAGGGAGGGAGAACATGTGGTGAACCTGGGGCCGGTGGAGGTCCATGTCGACGAGCAGCACCCGGCCCCCCTCCTGGCGGGCCACGGTGACCGCGAGAAACGCGGCGGTGGTCGTTTTCCCCTCCTCGTGCTTCGAGCTGGTGACCATGAGAGGAGAAAGGGGTTTCCCTTCGAGCTTGTACCGGAGCCGCGAATAGAGCCGGCGGAATTCGATCGCCGACGGCATCTCGGGATCGTAGTTCCTGAGGAGCTTGCACCCGTTCATGGAGATCTCGCCCATGGTCATCCCGCGTCCCCCGGCCGCGCGGTCGCGGAGACCGCTCCGGTCCCGTTCTCGTCCGGCGCGGCGTCGGCGCCCCCCCGGTAGAGGAACCAGCCGATGATCGCCCCGAGAATGATCCCGCCGAGGATCGTGTAGAGAAGGCCCCTCCTGAAAGACCTCGCCTTTCTCTCCTCCCGGTATTCGTATTCGATCAAGGGAATCGTACCGAGGATCGGCGCCCCCACGAGCTCCTCCGCCTCGTGCACGTCCTTCACGGTCGTGTCGATGTACTCGCCCACCATGAGAAGCGCCACGCCGAGGGCGAGGCCGAGCACCCCCGCGAGGGCGTACATCTGGGGTTTGTTCGGCCGGACGGGGTTCCGCGGCCATTGAGGAGGTTGGATGACCTGCAGCGTCCGGCTCAGCTGGTCCGACTCCACGGCCTCCGAGATCCGGGTCGAGGTCGCCTGGCGGACGAAGGAGCGATAGATTTCCTCGTTGATCCGGACCTGCTCCTCGAGGAATTCGAGCTCCTGGTCCCTGCGGGCGAGGGTGGAGGGGCTCGTGCCGGACGGGGTCGGAACGGCCTGCCGGGAAAGCGTTCCCCTACGCACTTCGAGGGCGGCGATGTACGACCGGTCCCGCGCTCCTTCGGCCGCCAGGTCTTGGAGCCGGCCGGACCCGTCGGCGAGGGAGGATCGCGCGAAGCGCCGGAGGCCCTCCTCGATCTCCGCCCGGGTCTCCCCGATCCGCTTGTTGTGGGCGATCACCGTCGGATCGCTCCAGTCCCGCTCGAGAAGAAGATAGCCGAGCTGGCGCTCCAGAGAGCGGAGGCGTTCCTCGAGAAGGGAGGTGGCCGGAGCGGCCCGGGACGCGAAATCGTCCAGGTCGAATCCGTAACTCTGGGCCAGGGTCGATGCCGTCTCGTCGAGTCTCTCCCGGATCCGGAGGATCTCGTACTCCGTCTCCTCGGCGAGCCGGGACGCGGTCCCCGGGTCGACCCGGAGAGGCGCGCCCCCTCCCGAGGCGACCGGTTGGCGGTCGAGGAATCGCTGGAGTTCCCTCTTGGCGTCGTCGACCTTCTCTTTGTATACGGCGATCTGCTCGTCCGTGAACTCCGACGCCGCCTGGAGGCGCCCGATCTGCTCGGTCTGCACCAGCTCGATGAGTTTCGTGTTGATCCGGTTCGAGAGATCGTAGAGGAGCCTCCGGTTCCGCCCCTCGATCGTGAGCTGGTAGACGTCGGGGCCGGAGAGGTTGATCTCGAGCATGTGGGTGATCCAGGACGTGACGTCCTGGCGCATGATCTCTTCCGCGCTCTTCGGATCCCCGGTGGTCCGTTTCTTCTCCCTCGCCGCCTCGAGCCGCTCCGGATCCTCCAAGAAGCCCATCTCCTCCGCGAGGGCGCCGAGGAAGTTCGGGGCGAGCACTTTCATCCGGAGGAGATTCGCCTCGTCCATCCGGTCCTCCCGGCGGCCCCGATCGGAGCGCGTGCCGGGGAGGAGGTGCCCTTCCACCTCCCGGGAGAGGAGGGCCCGGTCCTCGAAGAGGATGGTCGACTCGACCCGGTAGACATTCGGGAGCCGTTCGACGAGGAAGACCGACGCCCCGGCGGCCACCACGAGGGGAAGAAGCAGATGCCACTTCCGCTTGGCGATGATCTCGCCGAGCATCCTCGGGTCGAGGGATTTGCGGGTCTCTTCCATCGGTTCCGTCCGCTCCGGGCGTCCCCTCTACCTATTGTTCGCCAGGCGGTCGTAGACCAGAGCCGCCGTAAAGGTCGTCGTCAAGATGGTCAGCGTGGGGCTGTACTGTTCCCAGATCCTCCGGAAAGAGGTCCCCCGGGAGGCGCCGATCTCGATCGTGTCCCCCCCCTTGAGCGGCGGGTTCGAGCGCTCGTCCCCGCGCCGGAGAAAATCCTCGAGGTCGAGTTCGCGGACCACCCGGCGCCCGCCGTCCTTCCGCACGAGACGAATTCTCTTCTGGTCGCCGTCCGGCGTCAGCCCCCCCGCCAGGAGAAGGGCGCCGACCAGGTCTTCCCGGCTTCCGACCATGTACATACCGGGGCGGGCGACCTCGCCGTACACGTAGACCACCTTGTCGGCGAAGGCGTCGACCCCCAAGACGTTCGTCCGGGGAATGTAGACCGTGTCCCCCGGTTGGAGTCGGGGGAGCGCCCCCCGGTCGCCGCCGAGCAGGTAGGCGTTCAGGTCGACGGGGATCGATCGCCTCGTCTCCCCCTCTCCCCGGAGGATCCTCACCTCGCTCAGGTACGCCGCCGTCCCCGGTCCCCCCGCCGTCATGATCACGTTCCAGAGATCGGGGATCTCCTGAAACGTGTAGCGGCCGGGAACCGAGATCTCGCCGATCACGAAGATCTCCCGGCTGTTGTACTCGACCACCACCACCTCGACCTGGGAGATGTCCCGCTTGTAGAGGGAGTACCGGTCGGTGAGGATACGGGAGAGTTCGGCCGGCGTGTACCCGCCCGCCCGGATCGGGCCGACCAGGGGGAGGACGATCGTGCTGTCGATGCCCACCTCCACCTCTCGGTCCAGGGTGGGCTCCTGCCACACCGATACGCGGAGCCGGTCCCCCACGCCGATGCGGTAGACGGTTTCCCTTGCCTCCTGGGCCCGCGCGTCCCCCGACATGAGGAGCGCGAGGGGGGCCAGGAGAAGGAGCGATTTCCTGAAAGTTGTCATGGCGTGTCCTTTTCCGGGCGGTCCGGACCGCCCGGAAACCGCCATCACGCCTCAAAGTAGCACCGCCGTCAACGGGGTGTCAAGACCGGAGGAGGGCGTATCTCATTGTCGTTCCGTGACCTCCGGCTCTAAGCCCGGAAGGACCCTGCCCTCATCCCCGGCCCGCCTGATCGTCGTCCCGGAATCGCTCGATGCGATTCCGGAGGGTGTTCCGGCTGATCCCGAGCAGCCTCGACGCCCGCACTTGATTCCCATGCACCCTTTCGAGTGCCATCTCGATGATGGCCTTCTCGAACTGGAAGATCGTTCGGTCGTAGACGAACCCGCGGTGGGCCAGAGAGAGGGACCCGAAGACGGGCCCGAGGACGCGGCGGAACGTCTCGTAAAGACTCGTCCCGTCCGCCTCCTCCGCGGCATGAACGCCCCCCTCCTTCCGCTCGGCGAAGACCGGAAAGTCCTCCGGCGAGAGCGCCCCGCTCTTATTGAGAAGGACCGCCGTCTGGATGTTGTTCTCCAACTCCCGTACGTTGCCCGGCCAGTCGTGCTCGCGGAGCAGATCCGCCGCCCCCTCCGCGAGGCCTCTCACCTTCTTCACGAGCTGGTAGTTGTACTTCTGGATGAAGTAGTCGGCGAGCAGAATCACGTCGTCTCCCCGCTCGCGCAGGCCGGGAAGGAAGATGGAAACCACCTTCAGCCGGTAGAAGAGATCGACCCGGAATGTGCCGTTCTTCATGCAATCCACGAGACTCTTGTTCGTGGCCGCCACGACCCTCGTGTTGACGGTGACGCTTTCGCGCCCCCCCACCCGCTCGAAGCGCTGCTCCTGGAGGACCCGGAGAACCTTCGCCTGGATCGAGAGGCTCATGTCGCCGATCTCGTCGAGAAAGATCGTGCCCCCGTCCGCCTGTTCGAACTTGCCCGTCTTCCGGGTCATGGCCCCGGTGAACGCCCCCCGCTCGTACCCGAAGAGCTCGCTTTCGAGGAGGGACTCTGGGATCGCCGCGCAGTTCACGGCGAGGAAGGGGCCGTTTCGCCTCTTGCTGTTCTCGTGAATCGCCTGGGCGACGAGCTCCTTTCCCGTGCCGCTTTCCCCCTGGATCAGCACGGCGGCGTCCGAAGCGGCCACCTGCCCGACGCGCTTGTAGATCTCGACCATCTCGGCGCTCTTCCCGACCAGGCGGTTGCCCCGGACGGTCACATCCGCCCCGTCAGCCACCGGTCCCTCTTCGGGAACGTGGATGTCCAGCGCCTTCTCGATCGCCCGGAGCGCCTTCTCCGTGTCGAGAGGTTTCGCGAAGTAGTCGTACGCCCCCTCGCGCATCGAGTCGATGGCGTCCTGGGTGTTCGAGTGCTCCGTCACGATGATGATCGGGATCGACGGGTCGATCTTTTTGATCTCCCGGAGGATCTCGGGGCCGGAGAACTTCCTTAGCGCCAGCTCCGAGATGACCAGGTCGGGTTTCCGCTCCCGGATTTCGCCGAGCGCTTCCCTCTCGTCGGTGAACCGGCGAACGCCGTACCCCCGCCCCTCGAGGTTCTCCGCAAGCTTCCGGATCGAATCGGCCCGCCGGTCGATGATCGTGATGTTCTTCAAGAGGCACACCCCCTCGGAAACCAATCCGCCGGAACCAGGAATGAGCAATCTTTGTACCGCCCGCTGCTCATTTCCCCGACAAGGGACAGGAGAGCCGGTTCGATCGAAAAGGGGCGGATTCTCGGCGTCCTTCGATGATCCCGGGAGCGGGGTGGGGAGGAAAAAGCGGTGCGAGATGCGGGTCCTCATCGCGATCTGCGATCGGGGTACGGCGGGGTGCAGCGGGTCAGGCGCGCGGGGCGGGGATCTTCGCCGGACGGCGGAATGCGAGAAACTTGCTTCCGAGGAAATTGGAGAAGGTGGCGACGAAGATGCCCCCGAGATTCGCGAGGTAGTAACGGCGCCCCGAGGCGAGTCCCGCGTACTCCATGAGGAGGTGCATCGTGAGGAGACGGAGGGCGAGGCCTCCGAGACAGACGCCGACGAAGGTGAAGTAGGAGACGCCCGCGCCCGCCCGGCCGGCGGCGCGGAAGGTCCAGTGACGGTTCATCGCGTAGGTCCAGGTGACGGCCACGGCGAAGGCGGGGATCGCGGCGAGCCGGGGATCGAGACCAATGGCCTCCGTGAAGAGGGCGAAAACCGCCGTGTCCACGGCGAGGCCGGTGAGGCCGACGATGCAGAACTTCACGAACTGGCGCGCCCAAGGCCAACGCTCGCGGATTCGCTGGAGAGGCCCGAGAAGTCGAATCATGGAAAACGGCCTCCGCCCTACCGGAGGTAGGCGATCTTGCCCCGGTCCATCACGTCGCCGTTCTCCTTCACCAGAAACAGGTAGACGCCGGAGGCGATAGGGACGCGGTTCTCGTTCTTCAGATCCCACAGGTATCTGGGGTCCGTCCCGCTTATCGGCCCGTCCACGGATTTCACGAACTCGCCCGTGAGTGTGTAGATCTCGATCGTCGCCCGATCCGGAACGTACAGGAAATACACCCCTTCGACGCTCGATGCGTATTCACCCTCCCGATACGGGTTGGGATAGGCGACGACGGGCGGCCGCTCGCCGGCGCCCCCCGGCGTCTCCGGATCGACCGCCGTCCAATCCACGACGAGGCGGATGACTCCCCCTCCCCAGGTGGCGATCCAAACCTCTTCCTCCTCCGTCTCCGGGTTCGTTCGGATGAAGAGGGACATGATCTGGTCGCTGGTAATTCCGCTCCCCCGACGCTGGTTGTCCGCGACGGTCCACGGCTCGAGCCAGGTCTCCCCGTCGGGGAGGAGGACCGACAGGCCGCCGCCGAAGGTCCCGATCCACGTGTTTCCCCGGCCGTCGAAGGCGATGGCGCGGCACCGGTTGTCCCGGAGGCCCCCGGCGGACGCGGCGGAGGTGTACACGTTCCACGAGTCCGACGAGGGATCGTACATGGAGAGGCCGCCCTGGGTGCCGAACCAAATTCTCCCCCGCGGATCGGCGCGCACCGTGTAGAGGGCGTTGGAGGGGATCTCCGAGTTGCTCTCGGTCAGTACTGTGCACTCGTCGTCGCTCCGGTCGGTCAGGGTCCCTTTGTAGTCGATCACGACCGCCCGGTTTCGCTCGAAGGCGCCCCACACCCGCCCGTCGGCGCCGAAGGTGAGGTCCGTGGCGGTCGGACCTGTTCCCTCCGAGGAGAGGCATCGGCTCTCGCTCGAGAAGCCGGCCCAGTCGTCCTCGTTCTCCAGGGGTCCGAGGGCGGCGAATCCCTCCTTCGTCACCGCCACCCATTTCGAGTTGTCCGGTGCCACTTCCACATTGAACACGGCTCTCTGGTTCTCGGCGAAATTGGCGGCCCGGATCTCGAAGATCGTGACGCTCGCCGCGGAGACCGCGCTTCCCGACGCCTGGTCGATCTTGATCAGTGTCCGAGCCCCGGCGGCGGCCCTGGCGACGCCGAACCAGCGGTGGCCGGAGCTGTCGATGGCGACGGAGGTGATCAGGGCGTAATCCGACCCGAGCACGCTCGCGGTTACAGTGGTCCACGAGAGGCCGTTGTAGGCCGTGAACCGGCGGCCGGGGGACTGGACGAGCTCCCGATTGCCGACCATGGGGCACCAGGCGATGCCCTTCTCGTCCAAGGCGATGTCGGCGATGAAATTCTCCTGAATCGTGTTCGTCCTGTAGTACTCGTGCCACGCGACGACCGAGGGGACCCACCGGAAGAGGGACCGAACATTGCTCGAGACCCAGATGTTGCCCGTGAGGTCCACGTAGACCTGGGTCACCTCCTCGGGTTCGATGATCGAACCGCCGGTGTCCCGCGCGACCCGGCGCACGCTTCGGCGGTAGGGCCCGTCGCTGGTCGCGAACCAGGGGACGTCGACGCCGGCCGAGTCCTCGAAGGCGATCGAACGGATCCGCCGGTTCTGGAGGATCTCGAGGCCGGCGGGAACCGTGACCTCGTTCTCCTCGACCACGAAGAAGCCGATTCCCGTTCCCGCCCAGATCCGCCCCCGCCGGTCCGCCGCGAGGCAAAGCACTTCGGGCGAGGGGAGCGCGTCGGACTCGACGGTGTAGTTTCGGACCGCGGCGCGGCTGAACCGGGAGAGGCCTTGATCGGTGGCGAACCAGACCTTGCCTTCCACCGAGACGATGGCGTTGATGTTGTCCGAAACGATCCCTTCCTTCTCCTGGGAGACGATGAACTCCCGATGCCGGTCGATGAACAGCGTGGCGCCGCTCTCGGTGCCGACCCAGACCGAGTCGCCGAGGGCGTAAACGGTGTTCACCCTCTTCCCCGTGCCGAGCTGGAGACCCTCGAAGGAGGAGACCAGGGACCATTCTCCGTCGGCGGAGAGAACCGAGATGCCGAGTTCCGGATCGCCGTGGGCGAACCACTTGTTTCCGCTTCCGTCGACGGCGACGGACGTGACGTCCACGCTCGCCAGGCCGTGAACGGGGAGGAGGAGGGTGTCCCTCTCGGTTCTTACGTCGTGAACGAGGACGCCCCCCCCGGAGGCGAGGAAGACCGTGTCCCCCTCCCGGGCGACGGCGCGGCCGTTCTTCTGGGTGACGTGGGCCTCCCAGACGTCCTCGGCGCCCGCCGGGAGGGCGAGGGCGAGGATCAGCAGCGCCGGGATGAAGCCCCTCCAACGTCTCATGGTCTCGTCTCCCCTCCCGCCCCGGACCGGCGGAGCAACTCCCGAAGCACGATGTGAAGGTCCAATCCGGCCGACCAGCACTGCAGATAATACAGGTTCAGGCCGACGGGGTCACGGAAGGGAACCCATGGGTACCCGGCGACGGCGGATACGTTCCAAAGCCCGGGCCGCAACGTGACGAGGAGGCGCTGCCACTCGTCGAGGAATCGACCTCTCTCCGGCTCCTCGGGATAGGGCCCGACGAACGAGAACTTGCCCGCCGCCACCTGCCCGAGGGCGGGAATCAGGGTGAGGGCCGGCATGCGGCCGTAGACGCGCCGGAGGAAGGCCCCTCCCCCTCCCCCTTCCCCTTCCCGGGGGACCCGGAGGGTCCGGAGGCGCCTTCGCTCCCCCCGGAAGTGGGGTCGCATCTCGGAGGCGAGGAGGGGGCGCGCGCCGGAAACGAGCCCGGTCGCGGCGAGGAAGAGAAAGAGGGGGGCCGTCAAGAGCGCCGCCGAAAGGGCGAGCAGGAGATCGAAGGCCCTCTTTCTTCCTGCCCGGTAGCGGAGGAGGATGCGCCTCTCGAACCGGAGCATCGGCAGGTTGAGGAACTCCTCCGCTTCCCCTCGGGCGACGGTGATCGCCGACAGATCGGAGACGACCCGCACCGTGACCGGCGCGTCGGCGAGCCGGAGAAGGAGGCGCGAGACCAGTTCGATGGGGTCCCGGTTTCCCGCGCAAAAGACGTCCGTCACCCGGTGGCGCCGCACGAGACGGGGAAGGTCGTCGGTCGTGCCGAGCCAACCCCTTCCGATGAAGGCGTCGCCCGGCTCGGTCACGAACCCGACCAGGTCGAAGCCGAGATCGGGAAACGTGCGGAGCTGGTCGGCGAGCCCCCGGGCGAGGTCGTTCGATCCGATCACGACGGCCCGCCGGAGGTCGTAGGCGCCGCGGCGGAAGCGCCCGTAGAGAGCGTGGAGGGTGAGGCGCCCGACGGGGAGGATCGCCACCAGGAGGGCGACGAAGATCGTCACCAGGACACGCGAGTAGAGCCGTGACTGAGTGAGGAAGGTCGCGGCCATGACGATGAGATAGACCACCGTGGCGCCCCGCGCCCCCCGAAGGAACCGGTCGACGAAAAGGGCGGCCCCCCGGGGGCGGTCCGATTCCCGGTAGAAGCCGGTGCCGAGAAGGGCGAGCAGGGTCGTCAGGTTCACGAAGAGAAGGAAGTTCCCGTACGTGGAGAGGGGGAAGACCGGCTTCGTGAAGATGGCGCCGAGAAGGACCCGGAGGGCGTAGGCGAGGAGAAAGGCGGCGTTCACCGCGGCCAGATCCGCGAGGAGCGCGAAACCGAGCCTCGCGAAGTGGCGGCGGGTTTTCCACCGGTAGAGGGAACGGCTCCACTTCTCGAAGAAGTGGAACATGCTGGAGAGGTGGAACGCCTTCTGGCGGCTGAACGGCCGGGCGGAGCCCCGCCGGTGGCGATGCTCCATGACCGAATCGGCCACGTAGACCACGCGCCAGCCGTGGGCCTTCATTCGGTAGCACCAGTCCACGTCCTCGAAGTAGAGGAAGAACCGCTCGTCCATGAGGCCCACGTCTTCCACCGCGTCCCGGCGGACGAGGAGGCAGGCGCCGAGCATCCAGTCCACGTCCCGCGTGCTGTTGTGGTCCCAGTCGAGCATCAGGTGTTCACGGATCACCGGGGAGTCGGGGAAGAGCCTGCCGATCGGCGTGCGCCGCCAGAGGAGTGTCCTCCACGTGTAGAAGGCGCGGCTCGAGTACTGAAGGGACCCGTCCGGATTGAGCAGCTTCGACCCGGCCATTCCCACGTCCGGGTTCTCCAAGGCGTACTCGACGAGCCGGTCGAGGCTTCCGTCCCGCAGTCGGATGTCCGGATTGAGAACGAGGAAGAACTCCCCCTTCGCCTCCCGGATCCCCCGGTTGACCCCCTTCGAATAGCCGAGATTCGTTTCGTTCCGGACGATCTTCGCATCCGGGAAGTGGCGGCCGATCTCCTCCACACTGTCGTCGGAGGAGGCGTTGTCCACGATGATGGCTTCCGCCTCGTGGAGAGAGGGATGTTCTTCGAGGGAGCGGAGGAGCTCGAGGACATGGTCCTTCGTGTTGTAGTTGACGACCACGATGGAGAGGCGCGGATTCACTCCCCCGTCGCCGGGCCCTTCGTTCACGACCGCCCTCCCCCGAAGAGGCCGCCGAAGCGGAGTCGCCAGACCATCCAGACCGCCTCCCAGATGATTCGCTTCGACATCTTCGACGATCCCGAGTGGCGGTCGACGAAGACGATGGGGATCTCCCGGATCCGGAAGCCCTTCTTCCAGCAGCGGTAGTTCAGCTCGATCTGAAACGAGTACCCGTCGGACCGGGCCGTTTCGAATTCGATCGCCTCGAGGGTCTCCCGGCGAAAGCACTTGAAGCCCCCCGTGGCGTCCAGGATCGGCATTCCCGTGATGATCCGGGTGTAGAGGTTGGCGCCGTACGAGAGGATGAGCCGGGAAATGGGCCAGTTGATCACGTTCACGCCGTTTAGGTAGCGGGAACCGATCACCACGTCCGCCGCGTCGATGAGGCGGAGAAAGTCGGGAAGGTATTTCGGATCGTGGGAGAAGTCGGCGTCCATCTCCATCACGTAGTCGGCGCCGAGATCGATCGCCTTCCGGAACCCCTGCACGTAGGCGCTGCCGAGGCCCATCTTCCTCGGCCGCTCGAGCATGTGAATCCGGGGGTTCTTCTCCCGCAGGGCCCGCACCACGGCCGCGGTGCCGTCGGGCGAGTTGTCGTCGACCACCAGCACTTCGAGGGTTTCGGAGATGCCGAGAATCTCGGGAACGATCCGCCCGATGTTCTCCTTCTCGTTGTACGTGGGGATGACGATGATCGTCCGTCTGCGGCCCTCACTCACCGGACCCCCCCCCTCCTCCGGGATATCACCGCGGTCCCGGCCGCACCGATCAGGAGAAACGCCACCGCTCCGAGCGAAACGGCCCGGGCCGCCACGAAGGGGGGCGAACGGAACCGGAGCGTCACTTCCTTCGCGCCTTCCGGGACCGGCACCGCCTGGAAAGCATAATCCCCCCGGAGGACCGGCGCCTCTTCGCCGTCGACCCGGGCCCCCCAGTACGGAAGCCAGGCGTTCGAAACGAAGAGGAGCGAAGGCCGCCGCGCATCGATTTCCATCACGAGGCGGTTCGGCGTGTATTCCACCCACCGGACCGGCGCCGTGCCCCCCCCTTCCCCGACCGGGGCGGGGACGAAACCGGGATCCTCCTCGAGGAGGATCGTTTCCCGGGCGTTGAACCCCTCCGACTCGATGCGGCCGATCATACTCTCCCGGGGGACGATTTCCCACCGTTCGGCGAGGAACGCCCGGGGGAGAACCGCCCGGTTTCGGTAGAGCGTCCTCCCCCCCTCCGTCAGGAGCTCGTCGAACGAACCGTGGCGCACGCCCGGGCCGGAGACGATGTATTTCACGTTCAGGAGCGAGAGGACCTGCAGATTCCGGATGTGTTCGGGCCCGGAGATTTCGTCGTACCAGCGGGTCTTGTTGTCGAAGAAGCCCCGGGCGGCCTCGAGTCCGAAAACGGAGAAGTAGTTTCCCTGGAGGTTCGGAACCGCCGAGAGAAGA
Organism: Candidatus Eiseniibacteriota bacterium; assembly: GCA_043809585.1. Classification (GTDB taxonomy): domain Bacteria; phylum Orphanbacterota; class Orphanbacteria; order Orphanbacterales; family Orphanbacteraceae; genus JBDROZ01. Next base: position 39,269 of record JBDROZ010000111.1, on the reverse strand, counting down.
CGGAAGACGTCGTCGTCCTCCTGCATCCTCCGGATCAGGCCGTCGGAACGGATGAAATCCTGGAGACGGACCGCCTTCACGAAGTGCCGGTCGGTCCAGACCGCGCCGGCGAAGACGAGGAGGGCCGAACCGAGCGCGACCACCTCCCGGGGCCAGCGTTTCCGCCGGGCCCCTTCGGCGAGACCGATGAAGAGGGCGCCGAGAAGGAGGCAGACGAGAACTCCCGCCTGGACGTTCGGCGCGTTGGCGACGGCCGCGGCCAGGCGCTGTCCCACGAGACCCTCTTGGAAGAGGGCGCCCCAGATTCGGAAGAAGGGCTCGCCGATCGAGACGAGAAAGAGGATCAGGAGAAGGAATCCCCCCATCACGCCGAAACCGGTCAGGAGGGCGCGCCGGTCCTTCCCCTGCCAGTACGCATCGAGCACGCGGACCGCCGTGAAGGAGGCGGCGAAGGAGAAGAGGAAGAGAATCGTCGACGGGGCCCGGAAGAACTTGGGCACCACCATGAAAATGAGCCGGAAGAAGGGTGTTTCGGCCCCCAGAGCGTAGACGAACGTGATCAGGAGCAGTGCGTACCAGAAAGGAAGCTCCCGGTCCCGCCGGATCCGGAAGAACCCCGCGATCACGAAAAGCATGGCGATGAACCCGGGCGATTCGGCGTTCAGCTTGAACGGGTTCTTGCCCCAGTAGTCGCCCAGGTAGTTGCCGAACTCGGGGACGACGAGGGATACCGCCTCTTCCCAGTGGATCGACCAGCTGGTGGCGAACTCGTACGTGACCCCTCCCGCCCGGGGGGAGAACCGGCTCGTATACCGGTAGGCGGGATAGGTCTGCACGGCGCCGATCGCCACGCCCAGAATCGCGGCGCCGAAGAAGAGCGCCGTGGTGCGGATGACCCGCTTTCTCTCGCCCCTTTTCCAATCGCCCGCGAGCCGCCAGATCCAGCGGAGGCCGAAGGCGCCGCAGGCGAAGAAGGCGAGCTGGAGGTGGGCGGTCAGGATCATGAGCCCGACGGTGAATCCGAAGAGGAGAAAGTCCCGGAACCGGGCGCGATCGAGAAGGCGCTCGAGGGCGAAGAAGCCGAGGGGGAGGAGGGAAGCGACGAAGAGTTTCCCGTCGTGCCCCGCGTAGATGAGCGAGACCAGATAGGGGGCGAACATGTAGGACGTCCCCCCGACGAGCCCCGCCCCCCGGGATGCGCCTTTCCCGCGGGCGAAAAGATAGAAGAACCAGCCGGCCAGGAAGATATGAATGACGAGCTTCAATCCGAGGGCGCGGTGGACGGGCATCAGGAATTGGAGAAGACTGGTCGGGTAGAACATGTCCCCGCCCATGAGGCCGTCGACCATCGGGATCCCCCCGAGGATGGTCGGGTTCCAGAGGGGCATGGTGCCCGTCGCCTTCCAGACGTCGGTGAGGTATTTGCGGGCGGCGTAGCCCATGGGCAGCGTGTCGGTTCCGAAGAGCATCTTGTCGCCGAACAGAAAAGCGGCGAAGAGAAGCACGGTGAAGAGGAGGAAGATGCCGGGGACCGCGACGTCCCATCCCCGGTCGCCCAAACGGGGGGCGCCGGCGACGGCACCGGAGCCCTTTTCCGAGGACCGCGGGTGCCTCCCCGCCTTCTTCTCGCCTCTGCCTTTCATCGTTCGCCCCCCTACCGCGGACCCCCGCTCTTCAGGGGGTGCCCTCCGAAACCGTCACGACCCGCTAATCTCTCGCGTCCCGCCACCATGCGGCGATGGCATCGGCGATCCGGCCGCACGCCTTGCCGTCGCCGTACGGGTTGTGCCGCCGGCTCATGGCGGCGTATTCCTCGTCCGAGTCGAGGAGGCGCGAGGCCTCCTCCACGATCCGTTCCCGGGAGGTGCCGACCAGGCGGACCGTCCCCGCCTCCACCGCCTCGGGCCGCTCCGTCTTCTCCCGGATCACGAGAACCGGTTTCCCGAGAGAGGGCGCCTCTTCCTGGACGCCCCCCGAGTCGGTGATGAGGAGCCGCGACGCCTCCATCAGCTTCACGAAGCGCACGTAGTCGAGCGGCTCGAGAAGGTGGATCCTCTCCCGCCCCCGAAGGAGCTCGTCCGTGGTCGACCGGACGTTCGGATTCGGATGCACGGGGTAGATGATCTCCGTGTCCGGGTACCTCTCCGCCAGGTCCCGGAGGGCGAAGCAGATTCCCCGGAGCGGTTCCCCCCAGTTCTCCCGGCGGTGGGAGGTGACGACGATCCACCGTTTCGAGGGATCCACCCCTTCGGGGAGAGGGACGTCCCGGCCCCTGTGCTCGAGCACCCAGAAGAGGGCGTCGATCACCGTGTTTCCGGTCACGTGAATCGCCCCGTCCGTCGCGCCCTCCTCGAGGAGGGCCCGGCGGGCCCGGTCGGTGGGGGGAAAGTGGAGGTCCGTGAGGACCGAGGTCAGCCGCCGGTTGATCTCCTCCGGGAAGGGGTTCCGCTTGTCCCGGGTCCGGAGGCCCGCCTCGACGTGACCCACCGCCGCCCCCGCGTAGTACGCCGCGAGGGCGCCGACGAAGGTGGTCGTCGTGTCCCCCTGGACGAGGACGAGGTCCGGTTCCTCCTTCCGGTAGACCTTCTCGAGCCCCGGCAGGAGACGGGCCGTGGTCTCGTAGAGGGACTGGTGGGGGCGCATGATGTCGAGATCGTGGTCGGGGGACGATCCCGAAGAGATCGAGAACCTCGTCGGACATCTCCCGGTGCTGGGCGGTGAGAACCGTCACGACCCGCCCCGGCTCCGGGCGTTCCCGGAGAGCAAGGACGAGGGGGGCCATCTTGATCGCCTCCGGCCTCGTGCCGATCACGACGACGATCGTCTTCTCGGTTTCAGCCACGCCTCTTCTCCGTCAGCTCCCGGAAGAACGCCTCGTGCCTGTCCACGAAGGCCTCGATGCTCCACGATCCCGTCACCCGGCGTCGCCCCTCCTCCCCCATCCGGCGTAGCTCCTCCCCGGGCCGGGAGAGAAGGGCGATCATCTTTTCGGCCAGGTCCGCCGGATCGGCGCTCCGGAAGAGGGTGCCGTTCCTCTCGTCGATGATCTCGGGCAGGCCGCCGACGCGGGAGGCGGCCATGGGCCGCTCGCACGCCATCGCCTCGAGGGCGGAGATGGAAGTCGCCTCCACCAGCGAGGGAATGACCACCGCGTCCGCCGACGAGAGAAGGGGCGGGAGTTCGCGGTTCGGCACGCCGCCGAGAAAGTGGACCCGGTCGCCGATGCCGTGCTTCGCGACCCGCCGGTCCAGATCCTCCCTCTCCGGTCCGATCCCTGCAAGATACAGGTCGGCGGGGATCATTTCCAGTATGCGGGGCATGGCGTCGATCAGGTAACGCACCCCGTTCTTCTTGACGAGGCGGCGCGTGGTGACCAGGATCTTCCGCCCCTCCTTCCGTTCGATCGACGGAGGGACGGGCCGGAAGAGTTCGGTGTCGATCCCGTTCACCACCTCGTGGATCGGTGTCTTCGGCGCGACCCGGCGCGCCTCGTCGGCGAGTTCCACGCTCGTCGCGAGGATCAGGTCCGCCGGCGCGAGGAGCGCTCGGAACACCACCCGCCAGTGGGCCTTCTTCACCATCCGGAGGAAATGGGACGAGTGGATGGTGACGACCAGAGGCGTCCTCCGTAGCAGGCGGATCGGGAGGACCGGCGGCACCGCCTGAAACGTGTGGGCATGGATCAGGTCGGCGTCCCACCCCCCGGAGAGGGCCGCCGGGAAGGAGGCGAGGGCGTTCCATGTCCATCCGAGGAGGTTCCGGCCGGGGATCGGCACGCGGCGGATTTCCATGTTCCCCTCCCTCTCCCGGGGGGCCGACTCCGGCTCCGTGCGGGACGTGACCACCCGCACCCGATGCCCCCGTTCGGCGAGGCCCCGGCAGAGATAGTACGCGTGGTTCTCGATCCCGCCGAGGCGGGGCGGAAAGTAGATCGACTGGACGAATAGATTCACCGGTTCCCCTCCGGGATGACGCGGAGGAGCCACGTGTCCGGGTTTTGGAGATGGAGCACCGCCTCGAACCGCTCGGGGTAGGCGTTGACCATGGGGATGAGATAGCGGCTCGTCGTCGCCGAAAGGGGGGCGAGGACCACATAGTCCGCTCCATCCTCCATCATTTTGTTCCACACCTCTTCCTTCTCGGGCGACCAGAGGTAAGGCCTCGTCAGACGGTGGCTCCGGAGGTAGAAGAGATAAGGCTTCCGGCAGATGACGACGGTTCCTTCGGGCGTGTTCTCGCGAACCCAGTCGGCCACCTCGAAGTAGTTCTTCCAGACCGCCGGGTAGTCCCCCTGGAAGAGGCGCTTCTCGTCGAAGTTCGCCTTCACGCTTCCGGCGGCGAGAACGAGGAGGACGACCCCCGCCAGAGCGACGCCGGAGCGCTTCGGAAGACGAAGGGTCGCGGCGTAGACGCCCCGGAGGCCGTAAAAGAGGAGGAGCGGGAGCACGGGGAGGAGGAAGCGAATGCTCGTCCACACCTCGGGCCAGGCGAGGCAGAGGAGGATGTAGACCAGGGTGTACACTTCCGCCAGCCCGATCCCCTTGGCGAGGGAAAGGGCGAGACCGGCGAGGGCGATGAGGCAGACCGCCGCGGAGAGTCACGCCCGCCACCCCGCTTCGGAGGGGAGGATCCCGGTGAAGGGGGCGGGCACCAAACCCCGGCCCGCCTCGAATCCGCCGTACTTCGACAGATTGCCCCCCACCCGTTCCCGAACGAAGGATCGGAACGTCAGGGCCCCTTCTTCGACGCGGTACGGGTTCTTCATGAGGAACTGCCGGACGTACGACTCTCCCCCCCCCACGGCGCGATTCCGGAAGCCCCAAGAACCGCCGGCGACCAGGAAGACCGCGGAGATCACGAGGGCGAAGCGGATCCGGCGGCGGTGGAGAAGGACGAGAAGGACCGATCCGACGAGCGCGATCCCGATGCTTCTCGTGAAGTACGCCCCGAGGGCGGCCGCGGCGGCGGCGGCGAGAAAGGCCGTTCCCCTTCGGTCCTCCCAATCGAGAAAGAAGGTGAGGGCGAGGGCGCTCACGAGAAGATAGGGGACCTCGGAGAGTACCTGGTGGGAGAACTCGAGGAGCACCGGGTGGATCGCGGTCAGGACCGTCGCCGCCGCCGCCACGGGGAAGGGTCCGAGGCGGAGAAAGATCCTCGCGAGCAGGAAGATCGAGACCGCGCCGAGGAGGAAGACCGCCACCTTGGCGGCCGGCACGGACCCGGGCGCGATCACGTGTACCCCGGCGAGGATCAGGGGGAAGAGGAAGGGGTACTTGGTGTTCGGAGAAGGGACCGGCTCGTTGATGTGAGAGAGGCCCCGGCCGGTGGCGAGAGACTCGCCGAGAATCAGGAATTGGGCGTTGTCACCGCTGACCGAGGGCTTCGGGTCGAACCGGTAGGCGCCGAGGGCGAGGTAGAGCGCCACCGCCACCCATGGCAGCCCCCGCCTCAGCGGGGCCCACCGGTCGGCCGCGGCCGTGCCGCCGCGGGGCCGGGCCTTCCGTCGTCCCTTCAAGAGCCCAGCTTCCTCTCCACGGTATACTCCGTGTCGTGGGGCGCCCGCTGGCTCGCGATCATTTCGGCGAGGAGTCCCGTGGATAGGAACTGCATCCCCATGATGATGAGGAGGACGCCCAGGGTGAGGAGCGGCACCCGGCCTTGGATGTCCCCGTACCGGAGCTTCAGCGAGACCATGTAGAGGGAAATCACGACGCCGACGAGCCCCATGATCGTTCCCACCAGCCCGAAGAGGTGGAGCGGTTTCGGGTTGTACTTGGTGAGAAGCGTGATGGTAAGAAGATCGAGGAAGCCGGCGATGAACCGGCGGGGCCCGTACTTCGACCGCCCGTACGGTCTCGGGTGATGGGTGACGACGAGCTCCCCGATTCGGAACCCCTTCCAGGCGGCGAGGGCCGGGATGTACCGGTGAAGCTCTCCGTAAACCTGGATCTCCTTGACCACGTCCCGGCGGTACGCCTTCAGTCCGCAGTTGAAGTCATGAATGGGAATTCCTGTAATCAAAGCAGTTACCTTGTTGAATAGGCGTGAGGGGAGTGTCTTGGTCCACGGGTCGCGGCGTGTCTTCTTCCATCCCGAAACGACGTCGAGCCCCTCCTCGACCTTCTCCACGAGCCGCGGGATCTCCGCCGGGTCGTCCTGGAGGTCGGCGTCCATGGTGATGACGATCCGCCCCCGGGCTTCCCTGAACCCGGCGGAGAGGGCGGCCGCCTTGCCGAAGTTGCCCCGGAACTTGACCGCCCGGACCCGCTCGTCGGAGGCGGCGAGTTCTTCGATCACGGCGAAGGAGCCGTCCCGGGACCCGTCGTCGATGAACACGATCTCCCCGCGGAATCCCCCCCGGTCGAATTCGACGCAGATCCGCTCCTTCAACTCCCGGAGGGACTCCTCTTCGTTATACAGGGGGACGACGACCGTCAGATCCGGCGCCCGTTCGCTCTCCTTCGGAGGAGCTTCCATGGTCCTTCCTCCCTCCGTCGCCGTGGGGGGCATGGTTCGATCCATCCTCATCGCGCGCCCGGTCCCATCCGGTCGAGGGCATCCCTCACTTCGGAGTCCCGCGGGTTCAACCGGTTGGAGATTTCGAGAAGCCGGCGGGACTCGGCGTTCCGGCCGAGGTCCGCGTAGATCTCGCCGAGTTTGAAGTAGTAATAGGCGCGCTCCGGCCGGATGCCGATCGCATGCTCGATGGAGCGAATCGCCTCCTCCGGACGGCCGATTTCATTGTACATGAAACCGACCAGGTAGTGTCCATCGGCGTTTCCCGGCTTTTCCACGGTGAACCGGGAGAGACGGTCGAGGGCTTCTTCCCACCGGCGCTCCGTCGCGAGGTCCACGCCCTGCTCGAAGAGGCCGGGCTCGTAGTCGTTGATCCTGGCCCCCTCCGTCTCGGCGGGGAGCCGGAAGATGCCCATGGTGTCCGAGTACTTGCACTTGATCGGATAGGAGAGAACCATCTTCCAGCTTTCGAAGATCTCGGGGTAATTCTCTTTCACCTCCGTGTGGTCCCCCTTGCTCACCACCGCCACGTGGGTGATGCCGTATTTCCGAAAGACGTCCGTCTCCCCGATGTCTCCGAGGTAGGGGAAGACCCGGAGCCGGTTATCCAGGCCGAGGGTGGGGGCGTAAGAGCCCATCAGGCGCGCGCCCGGCCCCATCCAGTCGGCCAGGTCCCGGGAGCCGTCCCGCAGGTAGTGGGTCCGGGTCGCCGCCCAGTAGTACCAGTTCCCCATGTTGACGAAGACGGATAGGCCGAGGAGAAGGGCGGCCAGACCCAGGCCTCCCCCCCGGGAGGGGGTGACCCGAAACGGCTTCTCCCCCCCCCGAAGGGCGATGAGCCCGAGGGCGGCCAGCATGAGGATCGCCGCGAGGACGAGGCAGAAGAAGACGAGTTCCCTGTACGCTTCGTCCCGGACGAAGAGGGCGTAGATCCCGGAGCCCCAGCCGGAAAGCTTCAACCGCGAGAGCATGGGCGTGCCGAAGGTGGAGAGGGGCTGGTAAAAGGCGAAGAGGAAGAGGGCCGCCGCGACGAGGGAGCCGGCGCGGGAACGGGGCATCTTCCAGGTGAGCGTCTTCCCCTCCGCGAGGGCGGAGAGGGGCCGGGTCGCCAGGTAGAGAAGGGGGAAGACGAGGGCGGAGAGGTAGCGCGGCGCCGGAAGGCGGACCGCGGCGATCGCCAGCCAGCCGGCGGTGAACCAGAGGAAGAGGAGGACCGCGGCGGGCTCCTCCTCACGGAAGAGACGGCGCCCCTTGGCCAGGAGTCCGGCGAATCCGAGGAAACCGAGCGTAGCGAGGACGGGCATCCTCTCGAAGAGCTTGGTATAGGTCCCCATGCCGAGGAGGTTCTGCAGCAGCTCCACGGCGGCGCCGGCGGGGCCCCCCGTGTGCTTCCCGTACGACTCGTGGGCGAGATGGCGGAAGATATGCCCCCCCTCGGGTAGGAAGAGAACGGCGAGCCAGAGGGCGGCGGCGGCGGCCATCCCGGCGAGGGCGAGACGGATCCGCGCCCCCTCCCCCTCCTCCCCGCGGCGGGTGAGGAGATAAGTCAGTCCGAGGGCGACGGGGAAGTAGTAGGCGTGGGCCTTCCCGAAGAGGGGGGCGCCGACGGCGAAGAATCCGGCGAGGAGCGGGGCCCATCGCCATCGGCCTCCGAGGGTGAAGAAGAGGAACGACAACGAGAGAAGGAAGATCATCGCCGGTTCGGCGATGGGGATCCTCTGGAACATGACGAGGAAGTAGTTGAACGAGGCGAGATAGGCCCAGAGGATCGCCCGCCGGGGCCCGAGGGAGTTCCAAAGGCCGAGGGAGAGGGCCGCGATCGAAAGGGCCGCGAAGAGCGTGTTCGGCCACGCCGCGGCGGCCCGGTTGACGCCGGCGGCCAGGAAGACGGCGTAGGCGGCGATGTTCGAGAGGGGGAAGAGATAGACGTCTTTCGTGTAGTCCGTGATCCACTCTCCGAAGAGCGCCTTGCTCCTCGCGTCGTGAACGACGACCGCGCCGTCGGTGAAGGGGCCCTGGCTCCAGCTGATCGAGAAGGGGGGATCGGCGTCCAGGAAGAGGACGCGAACTCCCCAACCGGCGAGCACCAGGAGGAGCAGGATCGCCGCCGCCGTTCCCCGGCCGATCACGCGGGGCTTTCCGCCCCCCTTCTTCCGGACCTCCGCCTTCTTTCCCCTCGCCACGTCAATCCCCCTCGCCGCTCCGGCTCATCTCCTCGATATCCCGTTTCAAGAGCGCGAGGGATTGCGCGAGCTCGCGGCTCCTCCGGGAGAGGCGGGAGACGATCACCGAGAAGTGAAGGATGAGCAGAAGAACGAACACGAAGCCGACCAGAAAGAGGGCGTTCGGCGGGTCGTAGATCCCGACGGCCCGGGCGAACAGGTGGAGGAGACCTCGCCATACCGAGAGTCCGAAGAGGACGAGGGCCGTCACGATCCAGAGGAGGGAGTACCGCTCGGCGAGCTTTCTCCGGCGAATCAACTCCAGAATGAGCAGGAGGAGCCCGAGGGACCCGAGGATCGATACGATCTGTATTCGGACGATCATGTCACTCCTCCTTCCCGGCCTCGGGGGGCCGGCGGAGAGTTCCCATCACGAGGGCGAGAAAGACCTTTCCCATGTAAAAGAAACCGTCCAGGGCCGTGATCGAGGAGCGGCCCCCTCCCCTTTCGCGGAACCGGGCGGGCACCTCCCGCACGTCGAAGCCGGCCCGGGAGAGGAGGAGGATCGCCTCCGGCTCGGGGTAGTCGCTCGGGTAATGGCGCGCGAAATACTCGATCACGCGGCGGTTCGCCGCGCGGAATCCGCTGGTCGTGTCCTTGAAGCGCCGACCCGTCAGCCGAGAAACGGTGATGGAGAAGAAGAGGATCCCGAGACGGCGCATCCACGGAGCCCGGTAGTCGCCCGCTTCCACGAAGCGGGAGCCGACGACGAGATCGGCCCCCTCCTCGAGAGAGGCGAGGAGCTTCGGGATTTCCGACGGAACGTGTTGGCCGTCGCCGTCGACCTGGACCGCCGCGCGGCAGCCGGAGCGGAGCGCGTATTTGTAGCCGGTTTGCACCGCCGCCCCGATCCCGAGGTTGCACGGAAGGTCGAGGACCACGGCTCCCTCCGCCCGGGCCGCGGCGCTCGTGCCGTCCCGGGACCCGTCGTTGATCACGACGATCGTCGCGGCCGGCATCGCCTCCCTCGCCTCCCGCACCACCTCGCGGATCGTCTTCTCCTCATTGAATGCGGGAACGAGAATCGCCATTCCTTCCCCCGCGCCCCTCACGCCGCCCCCCCCGGCGGAGGGGGACGATCCAGAATCGGACGATCCCCACCGCCATTCCGGCCCCCCGGGCGAAGGCGCGGGCCATCTTCACCGGAAGAAAGCCGGCGAACCGCCCTCCCCCCCGGCGGACCATGACGACCGTGGGAGTGAGGGCGGCCGCGAAGAGAAGGAGGAAGAGGGCGAGAAGCGCCGACCCGACGACGGGGAGGCGGGAGAGCGGAAGGAGAAGCAGAAAGAGGGCGGCCGCCGGGGGCTCGATGAAATCGGCCGCGCCGCTATAGTCGTCGCCGCCCATCCGCTCCGGATGCTCCCGGTACAGCTTCATCCTCCAGTACCCGTGCCTCGTCTGTTCCTTCAGGTAGCGCCCGATCTTCTCCGGATGGCGGTGGGCGACCCGGGCCTCCCGATCGAAGATCAGCCGGTAGCCCCGCTTCCGGATCCGGTAGGAGAGATCGTTGTCCTCGCCGCTCGCCCGGCGGTACTCCTCGTCGAACCCTCCGGTCTCCTCGAGCACCCGCCGCGGAACGGCCAGGTTGAAGGAGCCGAGGAATCGAACCTCACGGGGCATGCGGAGATGGCGGAGGGCGATCTCCTCCTGCACGCAGGCGGCGAGAAACGAATCCGGATTCGCCGCGTCGTACGTGCCGCCGGCGGCCCCCACGTTCTTCTCCCGGAGGGCCGGGAGGAGCCGGGCGACCCAGTCGGGACGGGGGACGCAGTCGGAATCGGTGAAGAAGACCCACTCGCCGGCCGCCTCCCGCCAGCCCCGGTTCCGGGCCGCCGCGGGGCCCCCGTTCTCCTGGCGCACCACCCGGGCGCCCGCCCCCCCGGCGGCCTCGCCCGTTTCGTCCGTCGAGCCGTCGTCCACGACGATCACTTCGATCGACCCGCCGACCCCCTCCTGGCCGAGGGCGGCCGCCACTCCTCCCGCGATCGACCGCCCCGCGTTCCACGCGGGGATCACCACCGAGACGAGGGGCGGGGCGCTCACGACGGGTCTTCCTCCCGCAGCCCATTCCGGAACCACGCGTCCATCCGCCGGAGGCCTTCGTCGAGACCCGTCTCCGGACGATAGCGGAGCTCCCGCTCCGCCGCGGAACAGTCCGCCCACGTGTCCCGGACATCTCCCTTCTCCCAGCCCACGGAGCGCCTCTTCACTTCCCGGCCGGCGATCGATTCGATCCGCCCGATCACGTCCGCCAGGGAGACCCGGGCGCCGCCTCCGATGTTGAAGACCCCCGTGACCCGATCGGCGCGGGCGGCGAGGAGGTTGGCGCAGACGATGTCCCCCACGTAGGTGAAATCCCGGGTCTGCTCGCCGGTGCCGAATATGGTGATCTCCCCCATTCCGTAGGCGGCCCGGAAGAGACGGTGGAAAGCCATGTCGGGCCGCTGCCGGGGACCGAAGACCGTGAAATAGCGAAGGGCGGTGAACGGAACGCCGTGGTTCGCCCGGTAAAGGTGTCCGAGATTCTCGGCGGCCAGCTTCGTCACCCCGTAGGGGGAGTGGGGCCGGAGAGGGGACGATTCGCGGAGCGGGAGATCCCGGGCTTCGCCGTAGACGGACGAGGAGGAGGCGAACACGAAGCGCCGGAGAGGCACTTCCCGGCACGCCTCCAGAAGGCGCTGAGTCGCTCGGATGTTCGCCGAGAGATAGCGATCGAAGTCCTTTCCCCAGCTCGTCCGCACTCCCGCCTGGGCCGCCTGGTGGAAAACCGTGTCCGCGCCTCGGAGCAGGGGGCCGAGATCCGCGTCGTTCAGATCTCCCCGGACCAGACGGAACCCCTCCCGGCCGAGGAGAGCCGCCGCGTTCCTCTCCTTCACCGCCGGGTCGTAGGCGTCGGTGAAGGCGTCGATCCCGACGACCTCCCACCCTTCGCGAAGGAGGGCCTCGGCCAGATGGGATCCGATGAACCCGGCGACGCCGGTCACGAGCGCTTTACCCGCCATCGACGGATCCTCCCTCGCCCGCCGCGCGCATCGCCCGTTCGACCTCCCGGAGCTGATCGACCGCGGAACGGTCGTCCGGATCGATGGCGAGCCACTCCCGGAGGACGCCCCGGGCGCCGCCGAGATCGCCGCTCATCATGAGATGCCGGCAGAGACGCAGATACCCCTCCCTTTCATTCGGCGCGACGCCGATGCCCCTTCGATAAAGGGTCTCCGCATCTTCCCCTCTCCCTTCCCTCTCCCGGATGTAGGCGAGACCCAGGTACGGCGGGAGCGACTCGGGACCCTCCTCGAGCTGCCGCGTGAAGAAGGCCTCCGCCTCCTCCCATCGCTCCGCCTCGACGTAGAGGGGACCCATGAGGGCTTCATAGACCGGGTAGCCGGGAGAGATCTTCCCGGCCATCTGCATCGCCCGGATCGCATCCTCGTATCTTCCCTCGTTACGGAGCTGGATCGCGAGCCGGCTGAACGCGGCGGAGTAATTGCCGATCAGCCTCTGCTGGTTCGTGTCGTGCGCCACCTTCCGGTCGAGTTCTCCCGACTCGTCCAGGATGCCCCGGTATCGGTAGCGCCGCCAGAGGTTCTCCTCCGACTTTTCCACGTCCACCAGGATCTCCTGCTGGTCGGGGACGAGGCGAAAGACGAGCCCCTCCAGCCGGAGCCGCTTCTCCTTGTCGAGCCCCATCAGATCGGCCACGGTGACGGCGAAGTAGATCGGCCGCCCCCACCCGTTCGTCCGGGCGATGTCCCGAATGGCCAGATCCTTGACGTAGATGATCTCCCCCTCCCGGGTGCGGAAGGCCCGGAGTTCCTCGATCTCCTCGTCCGAGTACCCGACCGGCACCTTCGGATCGAGATGCTTCAGCTGCCAGATGTACCACGGCGTGTTGAGCAGCGCCAGATTGACCACCCGCACGTCCTTCCGCACCCCCTCCACCTCCTGCAGAGACCAGAGGGGGAACGTGTCGTTGTCGCCGTTGGTGAAGATGATCGCGTCCCTGCCCAGGGACTCGAGAATGTTCCACGCGTAATCGTGGGCGACCAGGTCCCCCCGGCGGTCGTGGGAGTGGAAGTGCATGGCCGCCACCGATACGGGAAGCGCGAGCAGAAGGGCCGCCGCCGCGGCGAACGCCGGCTTCTCCGGGATCGACAGGCGCTTCGACCCGGCCCGGACGGCCCCGAGGATCGCCGTGATCCCGAACCCCATCCATCCCCCCCAGAGAAAGAAGGAGGGGGCGAAGAAGTAGTCCCGCTCCCTGACCTCGGAGTCCGTGAAGTTCATGTAGAAGACGAGGAAGAGGCTGGTGATCAGGATGAGAGTCCCGTAGAGGGCGAAGGTCTTCTTCTCTTTCCGGTAATGGAGGCCGGCGCCGACGAGGCCGAGCAGGGGGAGCCATCGGCCGTACTGCTCCTGGAAGTACACCCAGTACATGTTCAACTGGAACGTCCACGACGCCTGCCGCGCCAGCGGGTTGTTCGGCTTGTACTGCTTGCGGAGGAGGAAGTCGAGGAAGGCCTGCCTCGTCTCCGGGTTCGCCTCGTCGATGGACGGGTTCAGATGGGAGCGGACGGGCAGGTAGAAGTGGACCGTCAGGCCGAGGAGGGTGACGAAGGCGAGGAGCGCCAGGAGGCGGGTATCGAGAAGGGCTCGCCGGTCCACGAGAAGCACGAAGAGGGTGAACGCCGGGAGGGCGAGATAGGTGCCGAGATGGATGCCGATCGAGAGGGAGAGGAGATAGGCGATGAAAATCAAGGGACGGCGCCCGACGGTCGCCCCCCCCCGGCGATCCCACCGGAGGATGAGCCAAAGAGAGACGGCGATGACGAGGAGGCTGAGGGCGTACACCTCCGCCTCCGTCGCGTTCGTCCAACAGGTGGAACCGAGCCCGGCGAAAAGGGCCCCCGCCCCCGCTCCGATTCGAAGGCGCCACCGGTCGGTCCCGTCCGCCCCGATCCACCCCGGAAACCGGCGCCCGATGGAGAGGAGCGCCAGGCTGAGGAAGAAGGAGGCGAAGGCCCCGGGCACGGCGGAGAGAAGGTTGACCCGGACCGGCACGTCGAGGAAGGGCACGAGGCTGAAGATCCGGCCGATCAGGACGTAGAGCGGGGTTCCGGGGGGATGGGGGACCGCGAGGCCGTAGGAGGCGGCGATGAACTCCCCCGAGTCCCAGAAGGAGACGCTCGGGGCCAAAGTCACCGCGTAGAGGGCGAGCAGGGCCACCGTCGAGGCCCAGGCCACGGCCCGGTTCCCACGGTCCGGACCGCGGGGTATCTCGAAGGCCGCCGCTCCCGCTCGTTCTCCTTCGGTCATCGATCGCCTCCGTCCCGCGCGCGAGGACTCCCCATCCATCCGTAACCGCCGTATTCTAACGCGATTCGACTTCTTCCCGCAAGGACGGCGCGAGGGCCCTTCTCTTCCGGACCTCCCGGGATCGGAGGACGAAGATCGCGCCTCCGGCGAGGCTGACCAGGACGCCGATCACGTAGGCCAGGAAAGAGATCGATATGGCCGCCTCCGTGCTGATCCCGATCTTCCGGAAGAGAAGGACCCCGAACCCCTCTCTTACCCCGATCCCGTTGATGGAGATCGGCAGGGCGATGAAGACGGCTACGATGGGGATGAAGAGGAAGAAGTAGAGCGCCGGCGCGTCGATGCCGATGGCCCGGGCGGCGGCGAAGTGGACGAGAATGCGGAGGGTCTGGACGGGGAGCGAGATCCCCAGGGCGAGAAGAAGGGCCCTTCGCCGGCCGCGGAACTGGAGGACCGCGGTGAGCACCGATTCCCCCTTCTCCCTGACGAAGCGGACCGGCACGGCGGCGGTGATCCGGAGGAGGAGCCCCCCGACCCGGCGGCTCAGCATCATGAGCACCGCTCCGACGAAGAGGAACAGGAAGAGGGGGAGGAGGAGGAGGAAAGACTGGTGCCCGAGGACCGGCAGGGCGAAGGGTCCTGCGAAGCAGGCGAGGGCGGCGAGCATGGCGAGGCCGATGGCCCGGTCCATCACGGTGGCCGCCACGGCCCCTCCCCCCCGGCCGGAGGAACGGTAGACGTCGACCACCTTGACCACGTCCCCTCCGATGTTCGCGGGGAGAAAGTTGGAGAAGAAGAGGCCGACGAAGTAGAGGGCGATCGCCCGGCCGAGACCGATCTCGATCCCCTGCGCCCGGAGAAGGATGTTCCACTGGAGCCCGCCGAGCACGTTGCTGATCGCGAAGGCGGCGACCCCGAGGAGGAAGGGGGCGAGGTGAAACCGGTCGCGGGTCAGTTCGATCACCCGCTGCAACGTCCCCCCTTGGAGAAGGTAGTAGAGGAGAGCCGCGGAGAGGGCGACCTTCGCGATCGAAAGGAGGGCCTTCTTTATCCGGACCGTCACGGGCGGTCCCCCCCGGCGATGCCGCGGATCAACTGGGCGGGCCCCTCCCCTCTCCGGGGGGCGGCGACAAAGAGGAGGGCCATCGCGGCGAGGAGGGCCGCGGCGCTCACCGCGGCGCCGAGCCGGAACGACCCGGAGCGGTAGGCCCAGACCACCCGGTGGTCCCCCGCCTCGAGTCGGACGGCCCGGAGGGCGTGATCCGCCGGAAGGGACTCCCTCTCCTCGCCGTCCACGGTCACCTTCCATGCGGGGTAGTACACTTCGTTCAGGACGAGCCACCCCGGCCCGTCCGCCGTCACCGTCACTTCGATCCGGTTCGTCCCCCACGAGACGACCGTCGCCTCGCCGGTCCCCCCCGGGGACTCCCGCCCGGGCGCCCCCCCTTCGAGAACGACGGCGCGGGCCGGGTCGAAGTCCGGGGCCCCCACGCGGCGGATCGCCTCCTCTTCGCCGCTCACGATCTCCGCCTCCCCCACGAAGAACGCTTTCGGGAGGCAGTCGGGATTCCGGGCCATGCCGAGGCCGTTCGTCTCCGGATCGAGAAGCGTGTAGATCCGCACGCCGAAGAGATCGATCATGCGCTCGAAGGAAACCTCGGGCGCCACCTGCAGGTCCTCGTAGCGCTGGAGTTTCAGCTGGTTGTACCCGTCCACGCTCGGGATCCGGTTGACGCTCCCCATGTTCCGGGGGAGCACCATTCCCTCCCGCGCCCGCTGTTTCACCCGGTAGAGCCCTCCGTCGCTCTCCTTTCGGAGGAGATCGACGACGTCGGACCGGCCCCGGTAGAACTGGTCCGGGTCCCGTCCTCCGTCGTTGAAACCGTAGCCGTAGAGGAAGAGTTCCGCGACGAGAAGGAGGAGGAGCCCCCCCCGGACGACGGGGCCGAGAGGGCGCCCCCGAGAGGCCCAGAAGAGGACCGCGCCCCCCGACGCGGTGAGAACGCCGAAAAAGAGCAGGAAAGAGAGGAGCGCGGTTCTCCCGGCGTCCGGCGGGTGGGTCCGGGAGGCGTTCGCTTCGGGACGAAAGGCGAGATAGGAGACGAGGCCCGCGAGGAGGATGGCGGCGAGGAGGGTGGCGAGGACCGTCCTCCTCTTTCGGTTCCCGGGGGGGCGGCCGAGGAGGAGGTGGGCGCCCCGGCCGGCGAGAAATGCGAGGGAGACCCCGGTGAGAAGAAAGGCGCGGCCCGGGCATCGGAACTTGCCGTAGAACGGAACGAGTTCGAAGAAGAGCCGGTGAAGGGGCCCGTAGGCGCCGAGTCCGAGGAGGAGACCGAACAGTCCGAGGAGCGCGAAGAAGAGGGTCGCCCTCCCCCGGGGTCGGTAGACGAGAGCGACGAGGGCGAGCACGAGGACCACGATGCCGGGATAGGCGGAGAGCTCCCAGGAGGAGAAGTACGGACGGGGCCCCCAGTATCCCCGGGTGTTCCCGCCGGCGGCGCTCCCGTAAAGTTTCGGCAGGAGGAGCGTGGGAAGGCTCGCCGGGCCGAAGCTGCACTCCGTCGATTCCTCGTAGGTCATGTCCGCCCGGAGGGAGAGGCGGGAGAGTTCCTCCGTGGGGATGAGCTGCACGGCGGCGACGCCGAACCCGAGAAGGAGGATCACGCCGAGCGAGAGGAGCGGCGCGAACCGGGCGGCCCCCGGCCTTCCCTCCGCGGGCCGGACCGTCTCGTAGAGGGCGTGGAGACCGAGGAGGAAGAGCAGGTAGAGGGAGTACTGGGGCGACCCGCCGAGAAGGGAGACGCCGAGAACGACGCCCCCGAGAGACGCCGCCGCCACGGACCGTCTTTCGACGGCCCGCAGGAAGAGGAGCGAGAGCAAAGGCGCCCAGGCGACGACGGCAAGGACGTTCATGTGGATCATGCGAACCACGAAGAAGCCGGAGAGGGACCAGCCGATCCCCGCGAGGAGGGACGCCCACACGCCTGCCGCGCGGGAGCGGAGCAGGAGGTAGAAGAAGAACCCGCCGAGGAGGGCGTGGAAAACGCTGAGGGCCTCGACCCAGCGGGGGTCGAGGGCGCCCTCCTTGACGAAGAGGGTGAGGGCCAGATTGGGCGGGTAGAACGCAGCGGCCTGCACGTCGGCGGCGTAGGGCATGCCGCCGAATTGGTAAGGATTCCAGAAGGGGAAGTCCCCCCGCCGCAGTTCTTCCGCCTCGAAGGCGCGGTACGGGTAGTTTTGATAGAGGAAGTCTTCCCAGAAGAAGGTGCGTTCCCCGGGGAAGCCGATCAGGGGTTTCCAGTAGAAGAGGAGAAGAACGCCCGCGAGGAGGCCGAAGGCGACGAGGTTGGGCCGCCCCGCCGGGCGGAGGGCTCCCGTCACCGGCCGGACGGGGCGTTCTCGATCACGCTTTCGAGCCACGCCAGGGTCTCCTCCGCCGATCGCTCCCAGGTGAATCGGGCCGCCCATTCGATCGCCGCCCGGGAGAAACGCCCCCGGAGTTCGTCGTCCGCGAGCAGCCGCTCCATCGCCGCGGTGAGGGCGGCCACATCCCCGTAGGGGAAGAGAAGGCCGGTCTCGTCCCGCCGCACCGCGTCCCGGAGGCCGGGGACGTCGCTCGCGATCACCGGCGTGCCGCACGCGTTCGCCTCGATCGTGGTCACCCCCCACCCTTCCTTCGGGGAAGGGGTCACCATGATCTCCGATTCCCGGAGGAGCCTCACCTTCGTTTCCGTGTCGACGAATCCCGTGAACTCCACCGCGCCGTCGACCCCGAGCCCCCGGGCCACGCGGGCGAGCCGGGGGAGGTCGTCGCCGGAACCGACCACCGTGAGATGGACCTCGGGCCGGGTCCGGCGAATCCGGGCGAGGGCGCGGATCAGAAAGTCGATGCCCTTGTACCTCTTCACGCGGCCGAGGTAGATGACCCGGCCCTTCACGCGGGCGGCGCTCTCGTCCACCCGGTAGACGCCGTGGTCGACCGCGTTGTGGATGATCCGCACCCGCCCCGGATCGAATCCGCTCGCCACGAGTTCCGCGGCGGTCGACTCGCTCACGGCGCAGAAGGGGACCGCCCGGTACGTCTTCTTCACCGCCCACTCGCCGAGCCGGACGTAGGAGGCGAAGAGGGGGTTCGTCTCCTTCCAGATCGAGTCGCCGAAGAAGTGGTGGAGCACGGCCGCCGAAGGGGACTCCGCCGCCCGGTGCAGGAAGAAGGGGAGCTTGTTCAGGTCCTCCACGACCACGTCGAAGCGCTCCGCCCGGAGGCGCTTCTTGTAGTACGGCACCACGTGGAAATTGAAATCGAACTTGCCGGCGATGCGGACGACCCGCAGGCCGTCGACCATCTCCTCGGGGGCCCCCCCGGGATACCGGTGGGCGAGGAGTGTCACATGGTGGCCCGCGGAGGCGATCCTCCCGAAGATTTCGTGGAGGTGAACCTCGGCCCCCCCCGCCTCCGGATTCTTCCGATCTCTCCAGTTCACCACGAGAATGCGGAGCCTGCCGATGATGGGCCCTCCGATCGATTCCGAACGTGCCGACCCCCAGGCTAGAGAACCGGGGCACCATAGCACAGCCATTTCGGGCCCGTCAACGGCCCGCCGGCCCCTCCTCCGCTGCCGGACTCCCTCCGAGCTCCCCGGCGTTCCGGTTCCGAAAGATCCGGTCGAGAATGCCGTTCACGAAGGCGCCGGATCCTTCCGTCGAAAAGGTCCCTGCGATCTCCACCGCCTCGTCGATGACCACCGCCCGGGGTGTCTCGCCGATCACGAGGTACTCGGCCAGGGCGAGACGAAGCACGTTCCGGTCGAGAAGGGCCATGCGGTCGATCCGCCAGTTCTCCGCCGTCTCCGTCAGAATCCCGTCGAGCTCGTCCCGGTGATCCAAGACCGCTTCGACGAGCAGGGAGCCGAAATCCCTCACGCCGTCGACACGATCGTACTCCTCCAGCCGGCCCTTCACCTCGTCCCAGCTCTCCCCGGTCAGGTCGATCCGGTAAAGGACCTTCAGAGCCAGCTCACGGGCCCTCCGGCGCTTGCCCACTAGCCGAAGTCCTCCCCGGTCAGGTTCGCCATCTCGAGGGCGGCGAGGGCGGCGTCCCATCCCCGGTTCCCCTGCTTCGCGCCGGCCCGCTCCACGGCCTGCTCGATCGTGTCGGCGGTGACGATGCCGAAGATGACGGGCACTCCGGTCTCCAGGCCGACCCGCCCGATCCCCTTCGTCACCTCGGAGGCGACATAATCGAAGTGGGGCGTCTCCCCGCGGATCACGGCGCCGAGGCAGACCACGGCGTCGAATTTCCCGCTCTCCGCCATCCGCTTCGCCATGAAGGGGATCTCGAAGGAGCCGGGCACGCGCACCACGCGCACCCGATCCGCCGGCGTCCCGTGGCGCACGAAGCAGTCGAGGGCCCCGTCCAGGAGGCGCCGGCCGATCATGTCGTTGAACCGCGAGAGGACGATGCCGAACCGCTTGCCCGTCCCGTCCAGTTTGCCTTCCACCGTGGAAGCCATCTCCCTACTCCTCCTCTAGGCCCCTTTCCGCTTCGCCGGGCCGGCGGGGGGCTCGAGCCAGTGTCCCAGTTTCTCTCTCTTCGTTTCCAGGTAGCGCCGGTTCGTGTCGTTCGGCTCGACCTCGATGGGGAGGCGCTCCACCACCTCGAGACCGTAGGCCTGGAGCCCGACGATCTTCTTCGGATTGTTCGTCAGAAGCCGGATCTTCCGCACTCCGAGGGCCCTGAGGATCTGGGCGCCGAAGCCGTAGTTCCGAAGGTCCGGCGGGAAGCCGAGGCGCTCGTTCGCCTCCACCGTGTCGAGACCCTCGTCCTGCAGGTGGTAGGCGCGCACCTTGTTCTCGAGGCCGATCCCCCTCCCTTCCTGGCGCATGTAGACGAACACACCCCGCCCCTCCTCGCCGATCCGGGCGAGGGCGCCGTGAAGCTGGCCCCCGCAGTCGCAGCGGCGGGAGCCGAAGACATCGCCGGTCAGGCACTCGGAATGGACGCGGACCAGAACCGGTTCGCCGTCGTCCACTCTGCCCAGGATGAGGGCCGGGTGGTGCCGGCGGCCGACGGTGTCCTCGAACAGGCGGAGGCGGAAGTTCCCCTCCTCCAAGGGGAGGGATGTGGAGGCGATCTCGTTCACGAGGGCGTCGCTCGCGAGGCGGTACTCGATCAGGTCGGCGATGGTGATGAGCGGGATCCCGTGACGCCCGGCGAGGACCGCGAGTTCCGGCACCCTGGCCATGGTCCCGTCGTCCGACAGGATCTCGCAGAGGATCCCCGCCGGTTTCAATCCCGCGAGCCGGGGGAGGTCGACCGCCGCTTCCGTGTGCCCCGCCCGCCGGAGCACGCCGCCGCTCGCCGCGGCGAGGGGGAAGATGTGGCCCGGCCGGGCGAGGTCCTCGGGCCGGGATCTCTCGTCGACGAGGGCGAGGACCGTGGCGGCTCGGTCGGGGGCGGAGATGCCCGTCGTCGTGCCGTGTACGGCGTCGACGGAGACGGAAAAAGCGGTGCCGTGAATGGCGGTGTTCTTGCTGACCATCGGCTCGAGACCGAGCTCCTCGCACCTCTTCTCGACGAGAGGAACGCAGATGAGGCCCCGCGCCTCCTTGGTGAGAAAGTTGATCGCCTCGGGCGTCACCCTCTCGGCGGCCATGATCAGGTCCCCCTCGTTCTCCCGGTCCTCGTCGTCCACGACGATCACCATCCGGCCGTCCCGGATCGCTTCGATCGCCTCGAGGATCGTGGCGAAAGGTCCCGGATCCGTGCGGTCACTCATGTTCACTCTCCCGGAGCCACTCGGCGAGGCCCTTCCCCTCCCGGCGGGTCATTTTCTCCACGTACTTTCCGATCACGTCCGTCTCCACGTGCAGCGGATCGCCCGGCCTCTTTTCGCCGAGCGTGGTCTTCGTCAGGGTCGTCGGCACCAGGGCGATCCGGAGCGTCGTCCCCTCGACGCCCGCCACGGTGAGGCTGACGCCGTCGAGCGCGACCGAACCTTTTTCGACGACGTATGGCTTCAGGTCTCCCGGGACGCGGGCGAGAAGCGTCTTCCCCTCCCCCTCCGGCCGGAGCCCGGCGACGGCCCCGACGCCGTCGACGTGCCCCTGGACGATGTGCCCGCCGAACCGGTCCCCGGCGCGAAGAGCCCTCTCCAGATTCACCCGGTCCCCCGGGCGAAGACGGCCGAGGTAAGTCCGGCGCGTCGTTTCGCTCACGACGTCGGCCCGAAAGCCGCCGGGGACGATCTCCTTCACGGTGAGGCAAACGCCGGAGACGGACACCGAGTCGCCGGGCCCGAGGTCCTCGGTCACCACCTCCGCCGCCACCTCGATCTCCAAGGCCTCCCCCCGCTGCCGGCGGGCGGCGATCCGGCCCACCTCTTCGATGATGCCCGTGAACATGTCAGATCTCCCCCCTCTCCCGCTCGAGAATCCGCTCGAGGTCGTCGCCGTGCCGGCGCACCCCGGCGGGCCGGAGGGGGAGGGCGCCCGCGAGACGCCGGGGGGGAACGATGCGGATCGAGTCCTTCCCGGATCCGAGGATCCGGGACGACATGAAGTAGTGAAGACGTTCCACCAGCCCCCGGGCGAGAAAAGCCCCGGCCACCTCCCCCCCCCCCTTCCACCAGGAGACGGTTCACGCCCGCCCCCGCGAGGCGGCGGAGAACCGCGGTGGGGGAGACGCCCCCCGCCCGAAGACCGGGCACGGTCCAGAGGACGGCCCCCGCCCGTTCGAGCGCTCTTCGTCGCGACGCCGGCGCGTCCCTCCGGCAGGCGATGACCGTCCTCTCCGGGTCTCCTCCCATGAGCAGCGCCGCCCCGGGGGGCGTTCGGAGCATCGAGTCGAGGACGATCCGGAGCGGCGCCCGGCGCCCGTTCCCCTTCCTCGCCGTGAGTCGGGGATTGTCGCGAAGGACCGTTCCCACGCCGACGAGGATTCCGTCCGAGCCCCAACGGAGATCGTGCACCCGCCGGCGGGCCCCCTCCCCCGTGATCCATCGGGAGCGCCCGCTCCCGTCGGCGATCTTGCCGTCCAGGGTCGCCGCCAGTTTCAGGTCGACCCACGGCCGGCCTTCGCGGAGCCGGAAGAGATAGGCCTCGTTCAGGCGGCGCGCCTCCTCCTCCCCCTCTCCCACCCGGACCCGTACCCCCGCCCGCCGGAGCCTGGCGATCCCTTTGCCGGCCACCGGCGGGAACGGGTCGACCATGGCCACCACCACCTCCGAGATCCCCGCCTCGAGAATCCGCTCCGTGCAGGGACCGGTCCTCCCGTGATGACAGCACGGTTCGAGGGTGACGAAGAGCGAGGCCCCCCGGGCTTCCTCTTTCGCGCGGCCCAGGGCGATCACCTCGGCGTGGGCCCCCCCCCGCGCGGCGGTGATATCCACTGCCGACGACCCGGTCCCCCTTCGCCACCACGGCGCCGACCATCGGATTGGGGGATGTGGTTCCGCGCCCGCGGCCCGCGAGGCGGAGGGCGAGAGTCATCGGGGGACTCGTCGGGACCGGTCGTTTCATACACAAAAAACCCCGCGGACAGAGGTTCCCGCGGGGTCCAAACAGACCGCTGCCGGGCAGGCCTTCTCCCATCCCGACTTTCACGGTCGGCCCCGGAATTCCACCGAGTCGGCAGAGCGCGTCGCGCTCCGCTCGCGGGCTGTCACCGCCGGTGGGGAGTTTCACCCCGCCCCGAAGAACCTTTCCGAAGAAATTCTCCTAAATTGTTCGCAAGACTTAATATACGATCAGCGCGCGCGATTCGTCAAGTGTTTTCGAGGTGGCGGAAAGGCCCGGTTCACCCCGACTCGAGGCGCTCGAGGGAAGCGTAGCGGACCATGATCTTCTTCGTGAAGCCCCGGACGAAGGCGACGGTGATCTTCGTGTTTTCGCCGCTCCCTTCGATGACGGTCACGTGGCCGTCCCCCCAGCTGGCGTGGCGGATGCGGTCGCCCCGGCGGAACGGCACCGCCTCCTGAGACTCGTTTTCGTAATCCGGGAAGATGTCGGCCGAGGCCTCCCCCTTGGGCGCCGCGGGGCGCCGGAGCGCGGCGCCGGCGAATCTCGAGATCCGGCGATCCTCTTCGATCAGTTCCTCCGGGATCTCGTCGAGGAAACGGGACGGGGAGGAGGGGGCGATCTCCCCGTACCGGAGCCGGCTCGTCGCGTAGGAGAGGACGACCCGGTCTTTCGCCCGCGTCAGGCCGACGTAAAAGAGACGGCGCTCCTCCTCCACCCCGTCGTCGTCCATCGTCGAGAGGACGTGGGGCAAGAGCCCCTCTTCGACGCCGGCGATGAAGACCCGGGGAAACTCGAGGCCCTTCGAGTTGTGGAGGGTCATCAGGGTGACCGCGTCGTTCTCCCCCTCCAGGGAGTCCGCGTCGGTGAGAAGGGAGATCTCGGCGAGGAAGTCGGCGAGCGCGGCGTCGGGATGGCGGGACTCGAAATCCGCCACGGCGGAGACGAACTCCATGACGTTCTCCGCGCGGAGCGCCCCCCTCTCCCCCTCCCGCTCCTCGAGAAAACGGACGAACTCGAGATCCTCCACCAGATCCCGGGTCAGGTCGTGGGGAGAGGTGCCGGCGACCCTCGCCCGGCGGCCCTCCACGAAGGAGGCGAAGTTCCGCAGAAGGCTCTTCGGCCGGCTTCCGAGACCCTCGATTTCGTCCGCCCGGGCCGCCCCCTCGAGGAGGGAGATCGACCGGGACGAGGCGAACTCCCCGAGTCGTTCCCGGGTGCGCGCGCCGATCCCCCGGGCCGGAACGTTCAAGATCCGGTCGAAGGAGATCTCGTCCTTCGGATTCTGGAAGAGCCGGAGATAGGCGAGGACGTCCTTCACTTCCTTGCGCTCGTAGAACCGGGTGCCCCCCACGATGACGTAGGGGACCGCGTGGGACCGGAGCCCCTCCTCCAGGGCCCGGGACTGGGCGTTGGTCCGGTAGAAGACCGCCACGTCTCCCGCCCGGCTGCACCCGGAATCGACCAGCCTCTGGATCTCCCGGGCGAGCACGAGCCCCTCGTCCCTCTCGCTCCGGAAGCGGAGGAGGCCGACGAGCTCTCCTCCCTTCCGCTCGGTCCAGAGCTTCTTTCCCCGGCGGCCCCGGTTCTGTTCGATCACGCCGTGGGCGGCGTCGAGAATCACCGAGGTGCTCCGGTAATTCTGTTCGAGCCGAACCACCCGGGCCCCCGGAAAGCTCTCCTCGAATCGGAGGATGTTGCCCACGTCCGCCCCCCGCCACCCGTAGATCGATTGATCGTCGTCCCCCACGGCGCAGACGTTTCCGTGGGCGGACGAGAGGAGACGCACCATCTCGTTCTGGATCCGGTTCGTGTCCTGGTACTCATCGACCAGCACGTGCTCGAACCGCTCCGCGTAAGCCGCGAGCGCCTCCGGACTCTCCCGGAAGAGGCGAACCGGAAGGGCGAGGAGATCGTCGAAGTCGAGAGCGTTCATGCGGCGGAGACCCGACTGGTAGTAAGGAAAGAGCGCGGACCCCTCCGATTCGCCGCGCCCCTCCTCCCTCTCCCGGCCCTCCCCCCCGAGATCCCTGATCTTCCGCCGGCGGATCTCGCCGAGCACCCGGTCGACCCGCTCGCCCGAGGGGTCGAGACCCTGCTCCCGGCAGATCGTTTTCACCAGTTTCCTCTGGTCGTCGGCGTCGAAGATCGTGAAGTCCCGGTCGATGCCCGCGAGGGGGGCGCTCTGCCGGAGGATTCGGACGCCGATGGAGTGGAAGGTGCCGACCCAGAGTCGGAAGGGGAGGCGCCCGACCAGACCGGCGATACGCTCCTTCATCTCCCCCGCCGCCTTGTTCGTGAAGGTGACGGCGAGGACATTCGCCGCCGGCACCCCCGCAGCGTGAACGAGACGGGCGAAGCGGTGCGTCAGCACCCGGGTCTTGCCGCTCCCCGCGCCCGCGAGCACCAGGAGGGGGCCTTCCTCGTGGTTGACCGCTTCGAGCTGGTCGCGGTTCAGCCCCTCCTTCCAGCCCGGTCCCTTGATGCTCATGCCCGCGATCTCCTCCGTCAGTAGGGAATCCGGACCTTCAGGTCCAGGTTGAGAAAGCGATTGCCGTCGGAGAGCGTCCCCGCCTCCCCTTGGATGAGGAGGGAACGGCGGAGGCGGTACTCGACCCGAAGCTGCCGCTCCGGCACGGGCAGGTTTTCGGTGGTCGGGCTCCTCTGCTGATCCGCCCTCTCCTCCCCGATCCCCACTTTCTGCGAGAAGCCGAGATAGAGATCGCTGGAAAGGTAGTTGCCGTAGCGGATCTCCGGAAGGTCCTCGCTCGTCCCGATTTCGATGGTCCCGATGTCGCCGAGCCCCCGGGTCATCTCGCGGCTGAGGCGGCTCGCGAGCGTCGTGAACCAGGAGGAGAGCACCTGGCCGGAATTCACGTCCTGCTCGGGCGCCGCGCGAAGGGTGAGGGCGCTCAGGATCTCCCCTTCCGAGTAGCCCGATTGGGAGGTCGGCTCGAGCTGGATGTCGTCCGCGTCGCCGAAGGCGCGCACCTCGATTCTCTCGCCGATCACGTCGGTGTGGGCGGTCACGTCGACCTGCACGTCCCGGAGGTCGTCGGGATCGGTGAAGACCACCGTCCCCTCCCGGAGACGGAACTCGTTGTTGTAGATCCAGCACGTCCCGCGGAGCACGTCGAACTGGCCGAGGGCTCCGAGCCCCTGGGTCGACCTTCGCACCTGGGCCTCGCCGCCGATCTCCACGTCGAACGTCCGGTTGCGGATCCAGAAGTTGCCCGGCGCCCGGAGGAAGATGTCGCAGGTCCAGGTGGGGTCGCTCGTCGGATCGAGAACGGACGTCCTGAGGCCGTCCCCGTCGGAGGTGAACTCCCTTTGCACGAGGGCGGCCTTCGCGTCCGCTTCCCCGGAGAAGTGGGGGACCACCTTCCGGAAGACCGTGGTGTCCGGCTGGAGGGCGAGCCGGCCGTCAAAGCGGAGCTGCACGCCGTCGGCGAGAATGAGGTCGTACTCCTTGGCCTTGAACTGGACGTCGTAGGTCACGGGCCGGAAGTTCTCCAGATCGATCCGGCCCCACGCGTTGAGCCGTCCCCGCTCCCCGGAACGGGATTCGAAACGGACCACGGTCACGTACTCTTCGTCGAGAAGGAACCGAGCGGTCACGCGATCGAAGAAAGCCGCCGTCCCCGCGGGAAAGACGAGTCCGTTTTCGAGCTCGAACACGCCTCCCAATTTCGGGTCGGAGCGGTCCCCCCGGAGTTTCGCGTCGAGCCGGAACGAGCCGCTCCCCTCATCCAGCCTCCGGGTGAGCAGGGCGAGGAAGGCGAAGTCCCCTTTCGGGACGAAGAAGTCCACCTCCATCGGCCCCTCGGGGGGGAGTTCGAAGACCTTTTCCCGAGGGACGATCCGGACCGGGAGCAGACCGCCGATCCGGTTCCCCTTCCCCCACTCCGGGTCGAACCGCACGGCGAAGGAGAGGCTGTCGCCGCGGATGCGGACCGAGTCGGCCCGGACCGTTCCGACGGGATAGCCGTGGACGAGGGCTCTTTCGACGGTGAACGAGGCGTCGAGCGCCGGGTGGTCGAGATCGCCGGTCATCGAAATCCGACCGTTCAATTCTCCTTCCGCTCCGGCGAGCCGGGTCGTGAGAAATCCGAGGTCCTCGAGAGGGAAGCGGCGGGCCTCCAAGACGAGGGCGCCGATCCCTCCCCCGGAAGACGCCGGAAGATCCACGGTCCCGCCGACCAGGATACTGGATTCCGCGGTCATCCCCCGGAAGACGAGCGAATCCACGGTGAGTCGCGATTCGCCCCAGCGGGCGGCTCCGTCGACGGCGAGGAAGGGGAGGTCCGGCGATCCGGGTGGTCGGGAATGGACGACCACGGTCCCCTCGATCCGCTCTCCGGTCCCGCTGGCGGACACATCCAGGTCCACGGAACGGAGGAGGTCCGGGGGAAGTCCGGTCCGTGACGACAGGACGCCGAGATCGGAGTCCTCCACTTTGAGGGCCGCCCGCACCACCCCGTCTTCGCCGCGGAGTGCCTCCACCCACACCTGCCCCCCCCCGAAGACGAAATGAACCGGCTCGAGACGAAACCGTTTCTCATCCTCCCAGAAGAGCACCCGGCCCGGCCTTGCCCAGGTCGAGTCACCCCGCCAGAGGGCGGCGTCCTCGAAGGCGAGGGCGCGGCGGGCGCCGTCGTCGGAAACCGATCCCCGGGCCTGGACCCGCCACGGACCGCGCCATCCCGAGAGGTCGTCCAGATGGAGAACGCCGTCCTCGAAGCGGAGCTCGACGCGAAGGGAATCGACCCGCTCGCCCGCCACGGAGGCGTCCCGGACGAACGTCTTCGATCCTCCCGAAAGCTCGCCGCCGACCTTCTCGAACCAGCCGTCGAAGATGGCCTCCCGGGAGCGGACCCGGTCGACCCGGCCGCCGGTGACGAGCGCCCCGCCCACGGCCCGGAACCGGTCCGGCGTGCCGGCGACCTCCGCGGAGACGTCCGCCCGCCCGCCGAGGGAATCGAGGCCCGCCGCTTGGCGGAACTCGCCGAGCGAAGGGATCTCTCCGTCCACATTCCCCCGGAATGAGCCGTCCAGGCCGACGAAACCGGAGAAGCGAAGCTCCGAATGGGCCGTCCGGATCACGCTCGCTTCGACGGCGAGGCCTTGGCGGAGGGCGCGCCCCCGCACCTCCACTTCCCGGAGGAGAACATTCTCGATGCGGGAGTTCCGGAGCCGGAGCGTGATCCGTCCCTCCAGATTGGTCAGGTCCCGCCCCGTGCCTTCCCAGTCGAGAACGCCTCCGAGGTCGGTCGAGAGGCCGGAGCCGTATTTCGCCGGGAACCGGGACAGGTCGACGCGGTCGAAGGAGAGGCGGATCACATTTCTCTCACGACCGCCGAGATCGAGGAACCCGCTCCCGGTGAACGCCGCTCCGTTCACCGAGCTGTTCCACTCCTCGAACCGCAATGTGTCACCCCGCAGAACGCCGGAGGCGGTCACGGTGCGGAACGAGAGACCGCCGGCCTCCCCTTCCCCCTCGAGGAAGAAGGCGAGGGAATCCCGGCTCCCGTCGAATCGGAGAGTCATCTCCCCCCGGGACCCCTCCGGATCGAGCCTCCCCCCGACGAGGGGGAGAAGATCTTCCCAGAGGATCGGCGTGAGGCGGAGGACCCCCTCGGCCCGAAGAGGTCCGCCGAGTCGATACGCGCCTTCGTGCTCGAACCGGCTCCCTCCCACGGAACCCCGGGCGGAGACCGACAGGACCTCCTTCCCGTCGAGCCGGGCCGTCCCCTCCAGGAGGGTTTCGAACGACGTCTCTTCGCCGATCCGGAGAACGCCGCGGAGGGAGTCGACGTCGAGGCGCGCCCCCACCTTCCTCCCTCTCCACCCGGGCATGAAGGCCGATGTCCACGGCGCTCAGGGAATCGACGGTCAGCTTCCCGTTCACCAAGGCGAGCCGGTCGACAGAAACGAGCGGCGTCGATCGGGGCGCCTCCTCTCCGCCGTCCCCGTCCCCGTTCTCCCCGCCCCTTCGCGCGAAGATCACGGGATCTTCGGCGAGGAGAAACCGGAGCCTCCGGGGGGGGCGGATCAACTCGGCGACCCGGTACCCGGCGTGGAGTCGGCGAACGGTGAATCGGATCCTTCCGTCTTCGGTTTCACCCTTCACGTCCTCGAGGACCAACTCTTTCCAGAACGAACCTCCGAAAGACCGGGCGGTCACTCGGAGTCCGGTCCGGCGGGCGATCTCCTCGGACATCCAATCGAGGGCGGCCCGCTTCCCCTGGGGACGGTCGAACTGGGCGACCGCCACGAGGGAGAGAACCAGGAGAATCCCCCCGAGAAAGAGCGTCATGACGGTCCGTCGCTTCGCCATTTCAGAACGCCTGCCCGATGCTGAAGTGGAACACCTGCCTCGACTCGGTCTCGCCCGTCTCCTTGATTCGGGGCTTCAGCTTCCGCGCGTAGTCCACCCGGAGGGGCCCGACGGGCGTATAGATCCGGAGCCCGCCCCCCGCCCCGTAACGGAAATCGGTGATGTCCGTGTCGGCCAAGTCCTTGTGCAGGCGGAAATCGGCGCTCCTGATCTCCCGCCATGAGCTCCAGGTGTTGCCCCCGTCGAGGAAGAGGACTCCCCCGATGCGCCAGAGGATGTGGAACCGAACCTCCACGTTCGCGAGAAGCTGCACGTCCGAGGGTCCGATGGTCTGCTCCCGGTAGCCCCGTACCGTGTTGGCGCCCCCGAGACGGAATCGCTTGTAGTCGGGGAGCGCGTCGTCCCCGGCGAGCTTGCGGATACCCCCCACCTGCAGCCTTCCCGCGATCACCGTCCGGGGAAGCACGGTCTTGTACGCCGCCCCGTTCGCGAGGCCCTTCAGAAACTCGTTGTCCCCGCCGAGGAAACTCCCGGCGAACTCGAGGGACGTGTGGAACCGGTTTCCCCGGGTTGGATCGAGGAGGTGGTCGCGGGCGTCCCGCTCGACGGTGAAGCTGAGGGCCCGCGTCACGTCCGGACGGAGCAGATCGGGATCCACCGGTTCCGACGGATCCTTCGCGTCCGCCCACTCGAGCGAGTAGGTGATCCACGCCTTGAAGATGTCCGAGAGCTCCCGGGTGAGGGTGAAGCTCGTCGCCGTCTGGTCGAGCCGGTACCGTCCGACGATCCGGTCTTCCTCCTTGATGACGAAGTTCTCCACGTTCATCCGCTCGTGGGAGACCCGCCAGGTGCCGGCGGTCCGGGTGCCGAACATCCAAGGCTCGATGAACGTCAATTCGTATCGCTGCTCGAAGGGGCGGTCGGCGAGGAGCTCGGAGAAGACCGTTTCGAGACCGAGGCGGCGGCCGGTCCGAAACCAGTTCCGGTTCGTCCAGTCGAGGGAGAAGCGGAACAGATCTTCCGTGCCGAAGCCGCCGCCAAAGCCGAACCAGCGGTTGTCTTTCTCCCGGACGTCGATGCGGAGGGGCGCCGCGTTCCCCTCCCGGAGCGGCTCGAGGGTCATGGCCACGTTGTAATAGAGACCGGTCCGGTACACCCGGTCCCGGCTCTCCAGCAGCTTCCGCCGGTTGTACCAATCCCCCTCCCGGAGAAGAAGCTCGCGGGTGACGAACCGGGGTCTCGTGTTCACGCAGCCCACGACCCGCACAGGACCGATTCGCACTTTCGGCCCCGCGTCGACGACGTAGACGAGGGTGGCCGCGCCGGGCCGGAGCCGCTCCTCGAAGCCGACTTCCGCCTCCGCGTACCCTTGCTCCCCGAGGAAAGCGAAGACCCGGATGCGTTCTCTCCCGACCGCCTCCCGGTTGTAAGGAGAACCGACGGTGAGGGAGAGCCGCGAGCGCAGCTTGTCCCGGTTCAATTCCGG
Source organism: Candidatus Eiseniibacteriota bacterium (assembly GCA_043809585.1). Classification (GTDB taxonomy): domain Bacteria; phylum Orphanbacterota; class Orphanbacteria; order Orphanbacterales; family Orphanbacteraceae; genus JBDROZ01. The sequence continues at coordinate 8,878 of JBDROZ010000111.1, read as the reverse complement.
CAACCCCACGAAGAGGATCGAGTCGACGAGGGTTCTCTCCCCCTCCTCGAAGAGGATCCGGATGTCCACGCTCTCCCGCCCCTGATTCCAAGCGACCTCCTTCTCGGCGACACGGGCGTCCAGGAAACCCAGGTTCGTGTAGTATCGAATCACCTCCTCCAGGTCGTTCTCCAGCCAGCGGGGCCGGTACCGGCCGGAACGGATGAACCCGCCTTTCGTGCGGTTCATGCGGTCCCGGATATCGTCTTCCGTGAGGAAACGGTTTCCGTCGATCTCGAGACGGCGGACCGGAGTGGAGGGGATCGTCAGGGGATCGTAGGCCGCGGCGGGCCGGGGGCCGAGGATCGCGATCAGGAGGAAGAGAGGGGGTAGGAAAGGAAAGGGCGCCCCCGCTCGGGGGAGTCCGACTCTTCGGCTGATCGGCAATCGCATCATGGAGAGTGTCCGCGCCGGCATGGGCCCCTTGAGTCGCCCCCTCGAAAGCCCCATAATAGTCAACCCCGACCCCGAATGGAACCGAGGGAATGCCATGGGGCTCTTTTTCACCCTTCTCCTCGCTCTCGCCCTGGCGGCGGGATGCGGGTCCTCACCCGATCCGGACCGGGGCGACTTGGAAGGAATCTACCTTCGGCTGGCCACCCTCGGCGCCCCCGGACCGGAGCCGGATGAAGCGGCCCTCGACTCGCTCCGAAGCCGGATCGACCTCTTCGGCGGACCCGCCCGGGTCGAGTCCCTCATGGTCCTGAGCATGGAAAAAGACCCCGGCCGGTGGCGGGAGGTCCTCGATTCCCTGGCGAAGACGATTCCCTAGCCGAGCAGCCGCCCCACGTCGAGAACCGTGACGGTCACCATCAACCCCAGGATGACGAGAAGCCCGATCTGCTGAAGAAGGGCGCGTTGCTTCAACGAGAGCGGACGGCGGCGCACACCCTCGATGAGCAGGAAGACCAGATGCCCGCCGTCAAGGACCGGCACGGGGAGGAGGTTCAGCATTCCGAGTTCGATCGAAAGAAACGCGAGCAGCGAAAGAAGAGTGTCGAAACCGTGGCGGGCGCTCTCGCCGGAGAGGTGGAAGATCGATACGGGGCCGCCCACCATGTCCGCCGTCGCCCGGCCCGTGACGAGGATGCGAAGGAAGTCGACCACGTTCCGGATCACCCAGCCCGTCTGGAGGACGCCTTCCCTCACAGCGGCGATCGGGCCGATCCGGCGCCGTTCGGTGTACTGGCCGACCTGAAGGCGGCCGACGGTCCGCGTTCCGCCGTCCGTTCCTTCTTCCTCGATCGCTTCCGGAGAGACGACGGTCTCCCGAATCTCCCCCGCTCGTTCGTACCGGAGCGCCACGGTCTCCCCCGCGAGGGGCTCCAGGGTCTCCCGTAGATCGTCCCAACCCTCGATCGGGACGCCCGAGAGCTCGACGATCCGGTCCCCCCGCTCGAGCCCGGCCTCCGCCGCGGGCCCGCCCGAGAACACCTCCCCGACCCGGGCGTCCAGTTCGGGGGCGAATCCGAGGGCCTCATCGCCCCGCGGGGAGAGTCGAATCGGGAGCTCCGTCCCGTCACGGAGAACGACGAGGGCCGCCCCCTTCTCCCCGCCGTCGCGGATCGCCTCCACCAGGCCCCGCCAATCCGAAACCGGCGCACCGTCCACTTCGGTGATGACGTCACCCTCGAGCAGGCCCGCCCGGGCCGCCGGGGTGTCGGGGAGCACCTGGCCGACGCGCGTCGTCTCGATGGTGTCCACTCCGTAGACACCGAAGATCAAGGAGTAGACGGCGACGGCGAGAACGAAATTCGCCGCGGGCCCCGCGAGGATGACGGCGAGCCGGATGGGAACGCTCTTCCGGTGGAACCGCCACGGCTCCGGTCCCTCCTGCTCCTCGTCCGGATCCTCGCCCGACATCTTCACGTACCCGCCGAAGGGGACCCACGAGATCTTGTAGACCGTCCCGCCCCGCTCGAAGGAGGCGATGGCCGGGCCGAAGCCGATGGAAAACGTCTCGACCCGGATTCCCGCCCGCTTCGCGACGAGAAAGTGGCCGAGCTCGTGAAAGAGGACGAGAACGCCGATGACGAAGACGGGCGCGGCGATCGATGTCAGCACTTGGTACTCCTTCCGGCCCCGATCGCCTCGCCGGCGACCCGCCTCGCTTCCCGGTCCGCCGCGAACACGTCTTCCTCGCCGGGGCGGTCCACGACCGGCACTTCGCCCAGGGCCCCCTCGATCACTCTCGGAATGTCCGAGAACCGGATCCGGCCGGCCAAGAAGGCTCCGACCGCCGTCTCGTTCGCCCCGTTCAGAATGGCCGGCGCCGTCCCCCCCCGTCGCGCGGCCTCCCGGGCGATCCGGAGACAGGGGAAACTCCCCCCATCGGCCTCCTCGAAAGTGAGCGCCCCGACCGCGGTCAGGTCGAACCCCTCGCGAACGGCGGGGCGTTCGGGCCAGCAGAGGGCGTAGCGGATCGGGTGGCGCATGTCCGTCTCCCCGAGCTGGGCGAGATAGGAGCGGTCCTCGAACTCCACGAGGGAATGGATCACGCTCTGGGGGTGGACCACCACGTCCACCTTTTCCACGGGCAGACCGAAGAGGTGCATCGCCTCGATCACCTCGAGCCCCTTGTTCATGAGCGTTGCCGAGTCGATGGTGATCTTCCTCCCCATGTTCCAGGTCGGGTGGCGGAGGGCCTCCTCGACCGTCACGCTTCGGAGCTCCTCGGCGGTCCTCCCCCGGAAGGGCCCCCCCGAGGCGGTCAGGATGATCCGCCGGACGCCGCGGGCTTCGCCGCCGCCGAGGCATTGGTGAATCGCGACGTGCTCGCTGTCGATGGGGAGGATCTCCGTCCCTCCCCGGAGGGCCCGCTCCATGACCAACGCCCCGCCGGCGACGAGGCTCTCCTTGTTCGCGAGGCAGATCCGCCGGAACCGCCCGATCCCTTCGAGGGTCGGGCGGAGCCCGGCCGCGCCGACCACGGCGTTCACCAGGATGTCACCCCCCGGCGCCCGGAGGAGTTCGAGGATCTCCTCCTCCCCTCCGGCGACCGCGATCCCCGTCTTCTTCGCGAGCCTCTCGGCCGCCGCCTCGTCCCGGAGGGCGAGCCGCTCCGGACGGTACCGCTCCGCCTGGGCTGCGAGAGTTTCGTCGTCCCGGGCGGCGACGAGGGCCGCGACTTCGAAGCGGTCGGGATGTTCGTCGACGACCCGGAGCGTGCTCTTTCCGATCGACCCCGTGGAACCGAGGATCACGATCTTCCGGCGCTTCATCTCAGGACCCTCCGCCGAGGGCGAACCGGAGGTAGCCGTACACGAAGGGGGCCGCGAGGAAGAGGCTGTCGAACCGGTCGAGCACGCCGCCGTGCCCCGGGATGAGACGGGCCGAGTCCTTCACGTCCGCCTCCCTCTTGAGCGCCGATTCCACCAGATCCCCCGCCTGGCCGAGAACACCGGCCCCGACTCCGAGAAAGGCCGCATCCGCTAGGGAGAGGCCCTCGACGAGAAATGCCCTCGCCGCCACGGCCCCCGCCACGGCGAACAGGAGGCCGCCGACCGCCCCTTCCACGGTCTTTTTCGGGCTGATCGACGGGGCGAGCTTGCGACGCCCGAAGAGGCGCCCGACCGTATAGGCTCCGGTGTCGCATCCCCACGCCGTGAGGAAGAGCAGGTACACGAAGGAAGCGCCCTCGCCATAACCATAGGAAGAGAGAGCGGTTCGAGGCAACTCGCGGAGGAGCACCAGGAAGCCTGGCAGACCGGCCGCGTAGACCAGAATGAACATCGCCCCGGCGACCCTGCTGAAGGGGGCCGGCCCCTTTCGCGGGAGGAGCGAGAGGAGGGCGATCAGAAAGAAGAGCACCAGGAAGAAGAACGCCCGGTCCGCCCGCCCCTCCCGGAGGATCACGAGAAGGGCGACCGCCGCGAGGAGCCCGAACGGCAGAAGAGGAGAGACTCCGCGGGATCGGAAGAGACGGTACGACTCCACCGTCGCGAGAAGTGCGATGGCCAGCACGAGCAGGAAGAAGGGGAGGTCGCCGACCTTCGTGATGAAGACGAAGGGGGGAAGGAAAAGGACCGCCGAGAGAACCCGGAAGCGGAGCGCGCCGGGCTTTCTACCGCCCTTTTCCGGCGGAGGAGACTCCGCCGAAGCGGCGTTCCCGGTTCTGGTAATCCCGGATGGCACGATAGAGGTGCTCCGCTCGAAAGTCCGGCCAAAGGACCGGGGTGAACGCAAGTTCCGCGTAGGCCAACTGCCAGAGGTAGAAATTGGAGATCCGCCGTTCGCCGCTCGTCCGGATCAATAGGTCCGGGGCCGGGAAGGGATGAGTGTACAGCTTCTCCCGGAACCGCTCCGCGTCGATCTCTTCCGGGCGGAGACGCCCTTCGGCCACATCCCGGGCGAGAGCCGCCGCCGCGTCGACCAGCTCCGCCTGCCCGCCGTAGGAGAGGGCCAGGATCAGGTCGAGGCCGTCGTTGTGGGCGAGGGCCGCTTTCGCTTCGTCCAGGGCCCTCCGGACCGACTCGGGGAGGTCCCCGATGCGGCCGACCGCGTGGAGGCGCACCCGGCTCTCGTTCAGTTCGGGCACCTCGGCGGGAAGCGTCTCCTCCAGGAGCACCATGAGGGCGGCCACCTCCGCCTTCGGCCGGGACCAGTTCTCGATGGAAAAGGTGAAGAGGCTGAGGACCTCGACGCCGAGTTCCCCGGCCCCGCGCACGACGGAGCGGACCGACTCCACCGCGGCCTGGTGGCCGGCGATGCGGGGCAGCCCCCGATTCTCCGCCCACCTCCCGTTGCCGTCCATGATGACCGCCACGTGCCGGGGGACGTTCCCGTGGGCGAGGATCTCTTCCTTCCGGTCTTCGGCCTCTCGGGCCCTCTCGTCGCTCAACGGCTTCTCTCCGGGACGATTCCCCCAGGGGGGGGAGGTTCAAACCTCCATGACCTCCGCTTCCTTGCGGGCGACCATCTTGTCGATCTCTTCCGTGTACCGGTCCGTCAGGTCCTGAATCTCGTCCAGCTCCCGCTTCGACTGGTCTTCGGGAACGGCGCCGTCCTTCTCCATCTTCTTCAGATGGTCCTTCGCGTCCCGGCGGATGTTCCTCACCGCCACCTTGGCGCTCTCGCCCAGCTTCTTCACGGTCTTCCCGAGCTCTCTCCGCCTCTCCTCGGTGAGCGCCGGAACGGGGATACGGATCAGGTTCCCGTCGCTCGACGGATTCAGGCCGAGATCGGCCTTCCGTATCGATTTCTCGATCTCCTGTATGGCGTTCTTGTCGAACGGCTGGACCACCAGGAGCCGCGGCTCCGGCGCGGCGATGTTGGCGAGCTGCTTCAGGGGGGTCGGCGTCCCGTAGTAATCCACCTTGACCGGATCGAGGAGACCCGGGTTCGCCTTTCCGGTCCGGATTCCCGACAGTTCCCGGGAGAGGCTCTCCCCCGCCTTCTTCATCCGCTCCTCGGTTTCCTTCAAGAGCTTTTCGGGCATCCGATCGCCTCCTTCACCGTGGTCCCCACCTTTTCCCCCCGCACGAGGCGCACCATATTCCCTTCCTTCTCCATGTTGAACACCACGATGGGGATGGAATTCTCCATGCAAAGGGTGACGGCGGTCGAGTCCATGACCTTGAGACCCTTGTTGATGAAATCCATGTAAGTGATTGTATCAAAAAAGACGGCGCTTGGATCACTTTCCGGGTCGGAGGAGTAGATCCCGTCGACCCGCGTCGCCTTCCAGAGGGCCTCCGCACGAAGCTCCGCGGCGCGGAGGGCGGCCGCCGTGTCGGTGGTGAAGAACGGGTTACCCGTCCCTCCCGCCATGATCACGGCCCGCCGCTTCTCGAGATGACGGATCGCCTTTCGACGAATGTACGGTTCCGCGACGGCGTCCACCCGGATCGCGGTCATCACCCGGGTGTCGATGCCCTGGTGCTCGAGGGCGTCCTGCAGGGCGAGGGCGTTGATGATCGTGGCGAGCATGCCCATGTAGTCGGCGGTGCCCCGATCCATCCCCTCCGCGGTCCCGCGGAGCCCCCGGAAGATGTTCCCCCCGCCGACGACGAGACCGAGGTCGATGCCGGCGGCGTGCACCTCCCGGAGTTGGTCCGCGAGTCGCCCGAGGGTCTCCCGGTCGACGCCGGTCTTCTGTGGTCCCGCGAGGGATTCGCCCGAAAGCTTGAGAAGAACCCGCCGGCATGGTGCGCCCAAGACTCCCCCCCCCGCCTACTCGCCGAGGCTGAAGCGGGCGAAGCGCCGGACCGTGATGTTCTCGCCCAGCTTGCCGATCACCGCGGCGACCACGTCCGACACCTTCTGCTTCGGCTCCTTGATGAACGGCTGCTCGAGGAGCACGCTCTCGCCGAAGAACTTCTCGAGCCGGCCCTCGACCATCTTCTCCCGGACCTTCTCCGGCTTGCCCGACGCCTCGGCCTGGGCCTCGTAGATGGCCCGCTCGCTCGCGACGACCTCCTCGGCGACCTCCTCCCGGCGGACCGCCACCGGCGACGAGGCGGCGACGTGCATGGCGATGTCCTTGCACAGGGTCTGGAATTCGCCGGTGCGCGCGACGAAATCGGTCTCGCAGTTCACCTCGAGCAGCACGCCGACCCGTCCGCCCGGGTGTATGTAGGAGTAGACGAGGCCGTCGTTCGTGGCGCGCCCTCCCTTCTTCGCCGCCGTCGCGGCGCCGATCTTCCGGAGGTGGTCCACCGCCTTGTCCATGTCGCCCTTCATTTCGGTGAGGGCCTTCTTGCAGTCCATCATTCCGGCCCCGGTCCGTTCGCGCAGCTTTTTCACCTGATCCGCGCTTATGCTCATCCTTCGTTTCCTCTCCGTATGATGTAGATCGGGGTTGTCCTCAGATTCCCGAGTTCGAGGACCGCCGGGGGGTTCTAGCCCTCGGTCGCCGCCTCGGCGGGCTTTTTCTTCGCGGCTTGAGCCTCGCCCTTCTCCTTGTCGAACTGCTGTCGCGCCTCGAGGATCGTGTCGGTGACGACCTGCGTGATCAGCCGGATCGACCGGATGGCGTCATCGTTCGCGGGCACCGGGTGGTCGATCGGATCGGGATCGGAGTTGGTGTCCACGATCGCCACCACGGGGATGCCGAGGCGGTTCGCCTCTTTCACCGCGAGATGCTCCTTCTTGGTGTCGACGACGAAGAGCAGCCCGGGAAGTTCGCGCATCTCGACCACGCCCTTGAGGACCTTCTCGAGCTTCACGGTCTTCTTCTCGAGGCCGAGGGCTTCCTTCTTCGAGAAGAGGGAGAACTTCCCCTCGTCCCGCATCTTGAGGAGATCCTCGTAGTAGTCGGCGCGTTTGCGGATGGTCTGGAAGTTCGTGAGCATTCCGCCGAACCAGCGCTCGTTCACATAATACATGCCGCAGCGCCGGGCCTCCTCGGCGATGACGTCCTTCGCCTGCCGCTTGGTCCCCACGAAGAGGACGCTGCGGCCGGATCGGATGACCCGCTCGACGGAGCGCTTCGCTTCCTGAATGAGGGTGAGCGTCTTCTGAAGATCGAGGATGTAAATGCCGTTCCGCTCGATGAAGATGTACGGCTTCATCTTGGGGTTCCACCGCCGGGTCTGGTGCCCGAAGTGAACCCCCGCTTCGAGAAGGTCCTGCAAAGTGACTTCGGTCAAGGGTTCGTCGCCTCCTGCTTTGGTTTTCGCCTCCGCCGCCTTCCCCTCTCTCCGCCCACCCCTCAGGGCACCGGGCGGGAAATCGGGCGGCGTGTGATCTCGGCGCCTGGCGCCGGACTAACGCTTCGAGAACTGGAATCGCTTGCGTGCACCGGCGAGCCCGTACTTTTTCCGTTCCTTCGCCCGCGAGTCCCGCGTGAGGAGTCCGGCGCTCCGGAGGGGCTTCCGCAGCGACACGTCGAGTTCGACGAGGGCCCGCGAAATGCCGAGCTTGATCGCGCCGGCCTGTCCCGTGAGGCCGCCCCCGTGGACGGTGGCGATCACGTCGAACCGGGCTTCGCCGCCGACGGCGTCGAAGGGCTCTTCGATGACGCGGTGCAGCGTGTCCCGGGGGAAGTACTCCTTCATCTCCCGGCCGTTGACGATCCGCTTTCCCTCGCCCGGCACGAGCCGGACGCGCGCCGTGGCCGTCTTTCTTCGGCCCGTGGCGCTGATTGTGGCGGTGCTCTCCACGTTCTTCTTCACTCCCTCTCCCCTCTCTTCACGGGGACGTTACGGCATCCACGATTCCGGGACCTGGGCCTCGTGGGGATGTTTCGGTCCCTTGTAGACGTGCAGTTTCCGGATGAGTTTCCGGCCGAGGCGGTTCTTCGGCAGCATGCCGCGCACGGCCAGGGTGATGATCGACTCGGGAGAGCGTTTCATGCGTTCGCCGAAGCCGGTCTTCTTGACGCCGCCGAAATATCCCGAGTGCCCGTGATACGATTTCTGCTCCGCCTTCCGGCCGGTGACGGCGACTTTTTCCGCGTTCACCACGATGACATGGTCCCCCACGTCGTCATGGGGCGTGTAGAGGGGCGAGTGCTTTCCCCGGAGCCGCACGGCCACCGCCGACGCCAATCGGCCAAGGACCTGATTCTCGGCGTCGATCACGAGCCAATGCCGGTCCACATCCTCCCGCCGGAACATCTTGGTTTTCAACGTCTTCTACCTCCCCTGCTCCAAGGGCGCCCCAGGGCGCCGTTCTGTGAGTCAAAACTTATATTTTAGGGCTCCGCGCTCATTTGTCAACGTAAAATCAACGGCCTAGCCTGGATTATGCATGAATCTCCGTCACGAGGGCTCGGATCGCCTGACGAGAAGCTGACTTGGACGAGCCGCCACCGGAGGCGTAGTCATGCACTACGTCGAGGAGGCGGCGACGGAAAGGAGGCTTCGCAGGCGGCGATCCGAGATCGCAGTAGGAGATT
>JBDROZ010000110.1:0-21393 GCA_043809585.1 Candidatus Eiseniibacteriota bacterium | reverse complement strand
ATGGCGGGATCGGAGTAGAGGCCGATCGGCGGGGGCGCGGCGCCGGCGCCCGAGAGGTGAAGGGCGCGGAAGAGTTCCGTGGCGTAGCGCCCGATGCCGTCCGGACCGGCGCCGCGCACCCATCGGAGATCGAAAGCGATCGGTCCGGGAGGCCCGGCGGCGGCGGTGTCTTTCGGGATTGACGGGTCCGGGGTCGGCAAGGGAGAACCTCGGAGCGGAGGCGGATCGGCTAGTCGGTCAGCGTCTCCTCGATCAGCCGCTCGATCTTGTGGGCCAACTCGAAATCGCGGTACGTGACGCCCTTGCACCGATGGGTGGTGCAGTTGACGGAGACGCGGGTGTGACGGATTTCGATGTCGGGATGATGATTCGAGAGCTCCGCGATCTCGGCGATGATGTGGACGAAATCGATCGCCTCGAGATACTCCTGGAAGTCGACGACCCGCTGAATCGACCTGCCGTTCTTCTTCCACTGGGGAAGCTCGCCGAGGCGTTTCTTGATCTCGCTCTCGGACAGGATTTCCTTCGTTTCCAAGCTCCGCTCCTCCCCAGGGCCCGCCGGGGGGCGGGGCCGCGAGAGCGTTCACGAATCGGGGACCGACCTTCGGGGCCGCCGACCGGGATGATGTTGCCTGTCTCGTCGTGCGCGGTCAAGCGCGGTGTGATACGGATGGTGTCTCCGGCGGTGTCAGTATAGGTGGATATTCGGGAGGGACGCAAGGGGGAAGGAAAGAAAGATGCCCCCTACCTCCCCTTGGCCGGGCCCCCCTCGGCGAGGGACCGAAGATACTCGAAGGTGTAGATGCCGGTGTCGTGGCCGTCGGTCCAGGTGATCTTGATGGCGTAGCGGCCGACGGGCTCGATGCTCATGGGCCGCACGGTGTCGAGCACGGTGAAGGGGTCGAGGGTTCGCTCGCCGGACCACTCGTCGACGCAGGAGGCGCACGGGCAGGCCCGGCGGAGGGTGGCTACGTTGAATTCGGACGTCATCCCGTCGTCCCACGTGATGCGGAGCGTGTCCCGGCCGGTCTTCTCCATCTTGGTCGGCGCGCGCCTCGGCGTGTGTCCTTCGGTCATGGCGCTCACCACTTGATGTGGAAGGACGCCTGGTCCTTCGCCTGGAGGGCCAGCCGCCCGAGAGAGACGGCGACCCGTTCCGCGATCTCGGCGTAGGCCCGGCCCGCCGGGGAGCCTGGGTTCTTCGCCACGATCGGGTTGCCCGTGTCGCCCCCGGCGACCACTTCGGGGTCGATCGGGACTTCGCCAAGGAACGGGACCTCGAGTTCCTCGCTCGTCTTTCGTCCGCCGCCGTGGCTGAAGATCTCGGTCCGCCCGTCGCAGTGGGGGCACTGGAAGTAGCTCATGTTCTCCACGATGCCGAGGACCGGCACATTCACCTGTTCGAACATCTTGAGGCCCTTGCGGGCGTCGATGAGGCTGACGTCCTGGGGAGTGGTGACGATGACCGCTCCGGCGAGGGGCGCCGACTGGGTCAGCGTGAGCTGAGCGTCCCCCGTTCCGGGGGGGAGGTCGATGACGAGGTAGTCGAGCTCGCCCCACTCCACCTGGGTGAGGAACTGAGAGACGAGGCCGTGCACCATCGGGCCGCGCCAGATGACCGGCGTGTCCTTCGTCGTGAGGAAGGCGATGGACATGACCTTCATGCCGTGGGCGTCGAGGGGGCGCATGGTGTTGTGGCCGGTCACTTCGGGCCGGCCGTCGACGCCGAGCATGATGGCCATGCTCGGGCCGTAGACGTCGGCGTCGAGCATGCCGACGCGGGCGCCGGTCCGGGCGAGGCTGAGGGCAAGGTTGGTGGCGACGGTCGACTTGCCTACGCCTCCTTTGCCGCTCGCCACGGCAACCACGTTCCGGACGTCCTTGAGGAGGTCGGAACGGTCGGGGGGGCGGTATCCGAGCACGTCGGTCGTGAATTCGACGTCCACGGACTCGGCGCCCGCGGCGCGGAGCTTCTCGACGCACCGCCGGTGCACCTCTTCCCGGGAGGGGAACCGGGGGGTGGGGAATTGGACGCGGACGCGTGTCTCCCCGCCGTCGACGGAGACATCCTTCACGAAGCCGAGGGAGACGAGATCCCGGCCGAAATGGGGGTCCTGAACGGCGCCGAGCGCCTGGAGAGCCTGGTCTTTGGTGATGGACTGGGCCATCGGGCACCTTCCTTTCCGGCCGTTTCGGCCACCTCTACATAATAAGAGAAGGTTGGACTAATCTCCACCGGGTCCGGGTCGACTTGGGACTGGACCGGAGGGTGAGGGAGGCCGATAATCGGAACATGAACCGCGCCGCGACAACGGACCGGGAAACGCTCCGAGCGATCCCCCGCATCTTCGCCGAGCGGGGGGACGTGGCCGCCGTCTTCCGCCTCCCCGACGCCCTCCGGCATCCCGCCTTCCCCGGGCCGAGGACTTTCGATCTGGGCGTTCTCTTTCATCCCCTGGTCGATGGAAGCCGCTACGAGGAGCTTCGGATCGAGATCAGCGAGGCGGTGGCGGTAGAGGTAGCCCGGGCCGACATCCGCCTCGTGGTCTTGAACGACGCCTCGCCGAACCTCGCCTACGACCTGATCCGGCGGGGTTATCCCGTTTATGTCGGTTCGGAAGAACAAGTTCGCGGATTCGAGATCCGCGTCCAGACCGAGTTTCTCCGCTCCGTCCACGACCGCACCCCCCGCCCGGTCATCGGTTAGGACAGTTTCTGTGTTTATCCCCGAATGGGGGCATTCTGCGCAGATTTTCGAAGCAAAGCCCATCAAAATCAATACTTTACATTTGGGCGCCTGAATGCTATCCTTAATGCTCTCTGATCGGGCATGTCCCGATGTCTCTCCCCCGTTGATTCCGTCTCCCCCAGGTTCGATGGAAAAGGGCGCACCCGCGCGCTCGGGGGCGCCTTCGTCCCGCCCAAGAGAGAGGAGATCGTTTCCGATGAGAAAGCCGTCGCTCTTTCGGTTCGCCCTTCCCGCCGCCTTGACCATGATGGTCCTTCTCGTCCCGGCCACCGGCGCGGAGGATCGACCCGCGACGAACGTGGAGGAGCTGACCCGTCTCGCCGAGCGATTCCGGGACGAGCTCGAAGCGGGGCGGACGCCCCTGTATTACGATCTGCTGAGTCGAACCACCGGACCTCAGGGGGCGCTGAACGGAATCGAGGACGTCCAGCTGATGTATCTCCGGGACGGCAGGATTCCCGTGTACTACGAGACCCAAAACATCAACGCCGCCCGGACCCTCTCGACGGACGATGTCTGGCCGGGGGGGAGCGGCGGGTTCTCCCTCACCGGATCGACCACCAATCTGGGCGATCTCTGTGTCTGGGACGCCGGCGCGGTCCGCACGTCCCACCAGGAGTTCGGCGGCCGGGCTTCTCAGGAGGACGGCGCGTCGACGACGCACTACCACTCCACCCACGTGGCGGGGACCTTGATCGCCGCCGGCGTACAGGCGAACGCGAAGGGGATGTCGTACCAGGCCGATCTCGCCTGCTACGACTGGAACAGCGACAACGGCGAGATGGCCGACGCCGCCGCGGCGGGCATGGAAGTCTCGAACCACTCCTACGGCTACGCCACAGGGTGGTCCTGGAGCGGCAGCGACTGGTACTGGTACGGCGACGTGGACGTGAGCACCGTCGAGGATTACGGCTTCGGCTTCTACGACGAGGTCACCCGGGAGTGGGACGAGATCGCCCACAACGCGCCGTACTACACCATCGTCGCCTCCGCCGGCAACGACCGGGACGACGACGGGCCCGGCCCCGGGGGCGGCCACTATTACTGGAATCCGGGCTCGGGAAGCTGGGAGTGGAGCACAGCCACGCGCAACCCGGACGGCGGCACCAACGGGTACGACTGCATCTCGTGGAACAAAACGGCGAAGAACATCCTCTCCATCGGCGCCGTGGACGACATCCCGGGCGGTTGGTCCCAGCCCGCGGACGTGGATGTCGCCTACTTCAGCGGATGGGGTCCGACCGATGACGGCCGCATCAAACCGGACTTCGTGGCCAACGGCCTCGGCCTCTACTCGACGGACGACGACAACAACTCGGACTACACCACCCTGAGCGGCACGTCGATGGCGTCGCCGAACGCCGCCGGATCGATCAACCTCCTCGTCCGCCACTACGAGATCACCCACGGCCTCACCCCCCTCTCGTCGACCATGAAGGCGGTGCTCGTGCAGACCGCCGACGAGGCGGGTCCGAACCCCGGCCCCGATTACATGCACGGCTGGGGTCTCATCAACACGCTCCACGGGGCGGAGATGATCTCGTCCGACGTCGACGAGCCGGGCACGATCCACGAGACGACGCTGGCGAACGGCGCGTACCGGGAGTATTATATGAGCGCCGCCGCCGGCGATTCGATCCGGGTTTCCATCGCCTGGACCGACCCGCCCGGAACGCCCCCCGCGGCCGCCGTCGACCCGACGGACATCATGCTCGTGAACGACCTCGATCTCCGCGTCGAGTCCCCGACGGTGACGACCTACTCCCCGTGGGTGCTGAACCCCGCGAGCCCCGCCTCGGCGGCGACGAAGGGGGACAACTTCCGGGATAACTGCGAGCAGGTCGTCGTCGCCGCGCCGTCGGCGGGCGTCTACCGGGCCGTCGTCTCCCACAAGGGGATCCTTTCGTCCTCCCAGGCGTACTCGATTGTCTCGGACCATCCCCTCTACTTCGGCACGCCGCCCGACCCGCCGGTCGCGGTCACGGCGAGCGACACGTCGTGCGTCGAGGTCGTCGTCGGGTGGACCGCCGTCCCCCTCGCCGACGACTACCGCGTTTACCGGAACGGGGCGGCCATCGCCGTCGTCGCCGCCCCGGCGGTACTCTATCGCGATACCGTCGCCGCCGGGACCTACGAGTACGGTGTGGCGGCGGGCAACGAGTTCGGGTACTCCGACTCGACCGTCGCCTCCGGCTCCGTTCTTCCCGCCCCCGGCGCTCCGGCTTGGCTCACGGCGAGCGACACGTCGGCGGTCTTCGTCCGTTTGGATTGGGCGGGGGTGCCGGACGCGGACAACTACCTCCTCTACCGGGACGGCGGGCCGGTCGCGACGGTCCCCGCGCCGGGCACGACCTACGACGACACCGTCGCCGCCGGCGTCTATCTGTACGAAGTGCTCGCCGAGAACGGCTGCGGCCAGTCCCCCGCCGCATACGATAGCGGAACCGTGCTCCCCCCGCCGATCCCGCCGGCGTGGTACGACGCGTCGTCATGGTTGCCGCCGGCGGTGGAGAACACGCGTGCTTCCGCGTGGGCCGACTTCGACGATGACGGCGACCAGGACCTCTACGTGGTGCGCGGCCCGGGAGAGAACGCCCTTCTCGTGAACTACGCCGGGGTGTTCGCCGACGAGACCCCCGCGGAACTTCGGGATGAAGGAGACGGATACGGCGCCGTTTGGGCGGACTTCAACAACGACGCCCGAATCGATCTCTTTCTCGCGAACGACGGAACCAACCGGCTCTTCCAGAACGACGGGGGCGGGGGCTTCACGGACGTCGCAGTCGAACCGCTCGGCGATCCGACCAAGACCGTCTGCGGCGCGTGGGCCGATTTCGACAACGACCGGAAGGTCGACCTCTTCTTCATCAACGACATGACCCCGTCCCGGCTTCTCCGGAACGTGGGCGTCGGGCCTTTCGTCGATGTGACCCTGTTCCCCCTCGACTACACCGACGAGCCCGGCGCCGTGGCGTGGGGCGACTACGACAACGACGGCGACGCCGATCTCTACCGGCTCGGCCGCTCGCCGGGCGAGAGCCGCCTTCTCCGGAACGAAGGGTTCGGGTTCTTCTCCGACGTGACGCCCGCGCCTCTCATGAATCCCGCATTCGGCGTCGGCGCCCTCTGGGGCGATTTCGACAACGATCTCGATCTCGATCTCTTCGTGTGGAACGAGGGGGCCGGCACGGGCCTGTTCTGGAATTCCGGCGGCGCTTCGTTCACGGCGGCCGCCTGGAGTCCGGCCCTCGCCGGGGTCGCCCGGTCCGCCGCTTCGGGGGACGTCGACTTCGACGGCGATCTCGACATATTCATCGGCACCGAGATGGGCGTGCAGCTCTTCCGGAACGACGGGGGAGGCGCGTTCGTCGACGGCACCGAGCCGTTCCTCTTCGACGCCACGGACGACGTGCGGAGCGTCACCCTCTCCGACATCGACCAGGACGGGGACCTCGATCTCTTCGCCGGCGTCTTCGGCCCGGACCGTCTCTTCCGGAACGACGTAAACGCCGGGAACCGCTGGGTCCACCTCATCCTCGTCGGGACCGCTTCGAACCGCTCCGCGATCGGGGCCCGGGCGCGGGTCGTGGCGGGGGCGGCGGTCCAGATCCGCGAGGTTTCGGGGGGTGTCGGGGGCGGGCAGTCGTCGCTCCCCCTCGAGTTCGGCCTCGGGGCGGCCACCCAGGTCGACACGGTCGAGATCCGCTGGCCCTCCGGCTTCACTCAGATCGTCACGGGGCTTGCCGCACCCGGATTCCACGTCATCGTCGAGGACGAGCTGTCCACGGGCGTCGCCGTGGATGAGGAGCGCGCACCGGACGCCTTCCGGATGCACCCGAACACGCCGAATCCATTTAACCCATTGACGACCATCGGGTTCGAGCTACCGACCCAGAGCCGGGTTCGGGTGGCCGTCTACGACGTATCCGGCCGCCGGATCGCCCTCCTCGCCGACGGCGTCCGCCCGGCGGGCCGCTTCGACGTGGTCTGGGACGGTCGGGACGAGGCGGGCCGGACCGTCCCGTCGGGGGTCTACTTTGCCCGGATGGAGGCGCCGGATTTCAGCGCCACCCATAAAATGTTATTGGTCAGGTAGTTAGAAGGTTCCAGCATTCCGGGCCGGGGAGATCGCCTCTCCCCGGCCTTCTTCTTTCCCCTTCGTGGACGGATTTCGACGGCCTGGTCCCCTTGTGACCGCGCAAATTCTTGGGTAGAGTCGAATTAGCGCGATGGGGGTGGCGATAGTTCCCGGTCGCGCGCTGTCCCTCTGCAGAAAACGAAGGAAGAACGTCTTGTCCATTATAGGAGGAGGTGCATTCATGAAATGCAAATCGGCGATTCCGGCTCTCTTCGCCATCGCGCTCCTTCTCCTCGGGTCCGTTCCCGCCGGAGCCTGGGATCAGTACCCTCCCGGACCGGGGCTCACCGGGCAGATCGATCCGGACGGCCACGGCGAGACGGACCCGGACGATTTCCCGATCATCGTCGGCACCCAGCCGTCCACCGTTCTCGACGCCCTTCTCGACAGGGCACGGGACGGCGGATCGTACGCGCGCCTCGTTTTGAAGGTGTGGGGGGTCCTCCCCTACTAACGGGCGTTCCGGGGCCCCGGCGGGATCGAAATCGGCGGAGAAGGATATGCGCTTTCGGGAACCGAACAAACTGAGGAAGAGTCTGGCCGAGATCGGCAAGATGCTCGGCATCGATCCGGTCGCGCCCGGCACCGAATCGTCGGGCGACCTCGGGGAACTCTACCTGCAGAGCAGCCGCTACGCCGACGCGATCGCCGAATTCCGCGCCGCCCTCGGCGACGCCGTCCATCTTTCCGACGCCGACCGGGCCGGCCTGACGGAGAAGCTCGCCTGGTGCTACTTCTGGACCGGAGAGTACGTCGAGGCGAGCCGCATCGCGGAGCGTCTCGTGGGAGAGGAGGGGAAGCGGCCCGGCATGGTCCTGCTGGAAGGGCGCATCGCCCTCGAGCGGGGGGAACTTCCGGCCGCGGGGGCCCGGGCCGTTCAAGCCCTCGCCCTCGCCGAGAAGTCGGGCGATCCCGACCGGATCGGCGCCGCCCGCTCCCTCCTCGGCATCGTGTCCCAGCGGGAAGGAAGGTCATCGGAGGCCCGGGACCACTACGAAGAGGCGATGATCCACTATCGCATCGCGGGGGACGCCGAAGGGGAGTGCCGCACATGGATCCACCTCGGCACCCTCGCCAAGTCGGAATGCCGTTGGGAAGAGGCGTTCCGCTCCCTCGACCGGGCGCGCCGCCGGGCCGAGGACGAAGGCTTCTACTATCTCCACGGCTCGGCGAGCCTGAACCGGGGAAACCTGTCGTACCGTCTCGGCCACGGTGACGACGCCGAAGCGGCGACGCGGGAGGCGCTCCGGATCTTCGTTGAAATCGGTTACGAGCTGGGCGCCGCCCGGGCGCTCATCGCACTCGCGCGGCTCTTCCTCGACCGGGGGGCGATGGAGGACTTTCGGGAGTGCATGGACAGGGCGGACGAGATGTGCGCCGGCGGGCGCTTTCCCCGGGAGCGGGTCCTGATCGAAGGGCTCGAGGGGCTCGGCGCGACCCGGCGCGGCCTTGACGGAGAGGGGGAGCGTCGGCTGACCCAGGCCCTTCGCATCGCCCGAGGCATCGCGCGGAGCGGCGATCTCGCCGCCGCCGCGGCCCTCGATCTCGCCGACTTTCATCTGGAACGGGGCAGGCCGGACGAGGCGGAGCGTCTCGCCATCGAGATGACCGGCCCCCTCGCCGCGGTCGGCGATCTCGCCCTCGAGGGACGGCAGCGCCGAATCCTCGCCGAGACCGCCGCCCTTCGCGAGGAGTGGTCGAAGGCGGCGGAGGAGATCGTCGAAGCGGTCCGCTTCTTCGAGCGAATCGGCTACCACCGGGAGCTGGCGAAGGCCCGGGTCGTGGCGGGCCGGATCGAAGCGGGAAGACAGGACCGGGACGACGAGAAGGTCCTCACCGATCTTCTCGGCGCCAAGCGGCTCTTCGAGGAGATCGGCGACGTCCGGGAGGCGGCCGCGGTTTCGGTCGAACTCGCTCGTCACTGGATGCGCGCCGGCGCCGCGGGCCAGGCCCGTTCGAATCTCGAGGGGGCGATGCGCGCCTTCGAGAAGCTCGGCGACGAAGCGGGGGTGACCGAGGCGGAGACCCTCCTCGATCGGATGACCCCCTCCCGCTCTGATTCGGTCTCCCCCTTCGACAGCATCGTGACCCGCGATCGGGCCACCCGGGAGGTGATCGACATCGCAAAGCGAATCGCCAGGCATTCGATCACGGTGCTGATCGAAGGGGACACGGGGACGGGCAAGCAGCTCCTCGCGAAGGCCATCCACGATTCGAGTCCCCGGGCGGAACGCCCCTTCGTGACGATCAACTGCTCCTCCCTCCCCGAGCAGCTTCTCGAGTCCGAGCTGTTCGGCTACATGAAGGGCGCGTTCACCGGCGCCGCCGTCGACCGGAAGGGGCTCTTCGAAGAGGCGGACGGGGGCACGATCCTCCTCGACGAGATCGGCAAGGCGGGTCCTCACGTACAGCGGTCGCTCCTTCACGTGCTCGACCAGGGAATGATCCGTCCCGTCGGCAGCAACCACTACCGGGCCGTGGACGTGCGCGTCATCTGCGCCACGTCGAACATGAAGCTCCGGGAGGACATGGCGGCCGACCGGTTCCTGAAGGACCTCTACTACCGGGTGAACGACATCATGCTCCGCCTGCCCCCCCTCCGGGAGAGGGCCGGAGACGTGGGGCTTCTCGCGAGGCACTTCCTCGATCGCTACCGCCGCGAGTTCGACCGGCCCATGCTCCGGATCTCGCCCGCCGCCGAGGGGGTTCTCCTGCGATACGCATGGCCGGGGAACGTGAGGGAGCTCGAGAAGTCGATCCTCCGCGCCGTGCTCCTCGCGCCGGAGAACACGATCGATGTGGAGCACCTCTCCGCCGAAGTCGCCCCCGCCGGCGAAGGCTTCGTCTCACCCGGCCGCGCCGCCCTGACCCTCAAGGACGAAGTGGAAGCCCTCGAGAAGCGCCGCGTCCGCGCCGCCCTCGAACGGACCGGCGGCAACCGGAGCCAGGCCGCCCGCGACCTCGGTCTCTCCCTCCGTGGCCTCCGCAACAAGATCCGGCGCTATGAACTCGAACGCCCGAGCCGAGACGCACGGCGAGAGTAGGGCGCCCGTCGATCCGTCGCCGCCGTCCACCTCCGTTCACCATGCCCATTCCCGCGCCCCCCGCACTCCCGCCCCGCACCCCTTCGCAAATCGTTCGGTGGCAGGTTCAAGTCCTACTCGGGGAGCCAGTTTTAATTCCAGCAATATCAATGACTTACAGAGGCGCGGTTTGCGGGAATGCAAACCTAGCATCGCTTAGTTTAAAAACCTAGCCACAAAGGGTTACGGGAATGACGACTAACGCGAGGGCGACCCTGAAGAGAGGAGGGGGACGTGAGGCTCAGGAAGACCTCGGCGTAGGTCTGGTCAACGACGATTAACCTCCCCCTCGGCGACAACGACACTTCCCCGCGAAGACCACCGAGGGGGCGTGAAGAAGGACTTCGGTTGGAGCGTTGCGGTGGGGGCCTGAGCGGCCGGGGTTCTGGGCTCTAAAGTCACCTTGTGCAAAAACCTTTGAATGTGGTATACTTCATCTACTGTCCTGAGTTAGAAATCCGTCGTCCTACTCTTGCGGAGATTCGCATTGTCTCCCAAGGGATTACGTCCGAAAACATGACTTCGGACCTATGATTCAGGACACTAGTTATACCATCGCATTGTTGCTGCATTTCCATATCGCATGATCTGGTGGTCGCGTCTCATGCATTGGCATGGTGTTCAGTCTATCGGCTACCGGTTCTGCCGTTTGACGGTGGTCGGAGTAGGAACATGATCCTACAAGTGTGCATCGAAGCACGTGGGCAATCTGCCTCTGGCAGAAGGAGAGAGCGATGAGAGAGAGAACTCGCGGGATGGTGCCTCTAGTGGTTATCTTTGCGTTGCTTGCTCTTTCTACCCTGAGTGTAGCGAGTGGGGAGTTTGAGCGGAGGTACGGAGGCTCGAATCTCGATATGTTCATGTCCGTTCAGCAAACGGAGGATGGGGGATACGTTGCCGCAGGTGGGACGTTTTCGTTGGGGTTCAGTGGAGGGGATGTATGGGTTGTGAAGACGAACGGCGACGGCGATACCCTGTGGACGAGGTTCTATGGTGGGGACTCACTCGATGACGCGAAGTGCATCCGCCAGACAAGTGATGGGGGATACGTATTCGTCGGCGAGACAGTTTCCTACGGCCATGGCAGCGCAGACGTTTGGCTGGTCCGCATCGACGGATTTGGGAATGTCCTCTGGGATTCGACTTATGGTGGATTCGACGGGGACAGTGGCTATTGGGTGGAGCAGACAACGGACGGAGGCTTCATCATTGCAGCTCAGACGAGCAATTACATGCCTCCCGGAGGCAACAACGTTTGGCTGATCAAGACGGATTCGGTCGGTCGGAGAAGCTGGGCGCGCGTGTTTGGGGGAGATGGCGTTGACCGGGGATACTTCGTCCAACAGACGCCGGAGAGCGGCTACATCATCTGCGGCGTGATGGGCCAGTCGGCGCCGGACACGACAGACGTTTATGTCATTAAGACCGATTCGCTGGGGAATCCCGCGTGGCAACGCCACTATGGAGGGGCGGATTACGACGCCGGAACGACGGTGATCCGCACGAGGGCCGGTGACTATCTTGTTGCTGGCGGGACTGCTGGCAGTAATCCGGGGTCGAGGGACGCTCTTCTCCTTTGCCTGAACGCGGCGGGCGATTCTCTTTGGGCGAAGACCTATTCGGGTGCCCCTACTTTACGCGGATCTTGCGTGGCGCAAACCCCCGACGGGGGATTCGTTCTGGCCTTTACGACAGATCCGGTCGGTCCGGATTCGGGCGATGTCTGTCTGCTGAAGACCGATTCCCTCGGTACCGTCGTGTGGGAAAGAACATTCGGGCGGAACGGCAGCGACGGGGGGGGAGCGCTCGACGTAACCGGGGACAGCGGGTACGTTGTCGCGGGCGTACTTGCTACGGCGGACGCTTCGTGGGAAGGCTACCTGGTCAAGACAGACACTCAGGGTGTCGTGACCGACGTAATCATGGCTTCTTCTCCCTCGATTCGTGGGATGTTCCTGGCTCCGGTTTCGCCGAATCCGTTAAACCCCACCGCGAGTGTCCGCTTCGATCTCTCTGAACCGCAGGACGTCGTACTTGAGGTGTACGACACGAGCGGGCGACGGATTGCCGAGCTCGTGAGAAGTCGTCACGGCCCCGGAGAAAGCGTCGTTCTGTGGGACGGACGGGATCAGCATGGCCGCGCCATCCCCTCCGGCATCTACTTCGCCCGCCTCCAGGCCGGTGACTTCACGGCGACGAGGAAGATGGTGCTGGTGCGATAGCGCGCAGGCTATCGGTCAGGCGGCGTCTCCTCGCCAGGGGCCGCGCCTGTGGGAGCGCTCGCGGGGGATCGGGGTGCCGCGCGCCTCCACGCGGGCAAGTACACGGGGCGGTGAGGAAGATGGTGCTGATCCACTGAGGTCTGCCAGCCAGTACGGGCATGCGAGTGGAAAATTAGCCTTGAGCCGGAAAAGTGACCGAACGTGAGGGGAGAGAACCATGCTACGGCGCACAATCCTGATCCTGCTACCTGCTCTGATGCTCAGCGCATCCATGAGCGAGGGCGAATACTGGATGCGGATCCACGAGGGGGCGACCGTCGAGGGGCACCCTATTGCGGAGATTGACAGTCTCTCTTTCTACAAGACGCCGCCAATGGTGCGCGTCCCTGCCGGGGTGTTCGTCATGGGCGATGGGGCGACCTACTGCGGAACGCGGGAGCATCAGGTGACGCTGACCCGGGATTTCTATCTGGGCCAACATGAGGTCACGAACGAGGAGTATCGATGCGCTCTCCAGTGGGCCTATGATCAGGGGTATGTCACGGCCATATCGTCCGTCGTTACCGACAATCTTGATGGGAGCACGGCGACGTTGGTCGACTTGGCCAGCTCGTATTGTCAGATCTCGTTCAGCGGGGGAACGTTCACAGTCGATCCGGGCAAGGAGAACCACCCTGTGATTGAGGTGTCCTGGTATGGGGCGGCTGCCTACTGCGACTGGCTGAGCGTGCAGGTGGGAGTTGCACGAGCCTACGACCATTCGACGTGGCAGTGCAATAGCGGGAATCCATACACGGCCTCCGGGCATCGTCTTCCCACGGACGCTGAGTGGGAGTACGCGGCGCAGTACGACGATGAGCGGTGGTATCCGTGGGGGAATGAGTCAGCGGACTGTAGCAGAGCCAACTTCTATTCCTGTATTGGTACAACATCCCCGGTGGGGAGCTATCCGGATGCGCCAGCCGCTCTGGGACTCTCGGACATGGCGGGGAACGTGTGGGAGTGGTGCAATGACTGGTGGGTGTGCGACTTGGGAACGGGTCCCGTGATCGATCCGGTGGGGCCTGTTTCGGGCACGGATCGGGTGTTGCACGGGGGTTCGTGGTACAGCGACTCGTACACCCTTCCCTGCGCGTTCCGGGGCGGCACCGTCCCGTCGTACCCGGACTACGGCAGCGGGTTTCGGTGTGCCCGCAGTCAGTGATGGTGCTGGGCATTGAGGTTCTGGTTTCTGCGGTGGAGATCCAGAGGGCGCTACCTGCCGACCGCAAGATGATCCAGCACGGAAAGGAGGAAACACATGATAAGAAGACTGCCATCTATCCTCGCGGGAGCCGCGCTTCTCCTGGCATTGGCGCTCGGTGGAGCGGTCTGGGGGGAGGAGCCGGTCTTGGCGATCTACGTGGAGGGAGGCGCACACACCTGCTACCCCGTCAGCGAGATTGAGCGGGTCGATTTCTTGAACGACACCTTGCGGGTGGTGACGGGCGGGGCGCTTGACCTCTATCCGCTTGTGACGATCCAACGAATTGATTTCTCGGATATCGTGACTGGCATCCAGAATCCTGCGGTGGCGGCTGCGCTGCCTAAGATCTTGAACCTGTTTCCGAACCAGCCGAATCCCTTCTCGCGGGAGACAAGAATCGCGTTTCAGCTTCCGGACGCGGGAGCGGTGCAGCTCAAGATCTATGGGGTAAACGGGCGGCTGGTCCGCACGCTCGTGGAGGGGGAACAACCGTCCGGCCCCCAGCGTGTGATCTGGGATGGTCGGGACAACTCCGGGCAGGAGGTTCCCGCCGGAGTCTACTTCTCGCAGCTGACCGCGGCGGGGGTCACGGAGAGCAGGAAGATGGTTCTCTTGCGATAGGGAACGGTCGTCGTCAAGTGCGGGCGAGCAAGCGACGAATGGGGTTGGAGACGGAAAGGTGAGCGAACAAGAGGAGAGAGAACAATGCTGCGGCGCATCATGCTGATCCTGCTACCGGCTCTGATACTCAGCGCCTCCGTGAGCCAGGGCGGATGGAATATGCGGATTCATAAGGGGGCGACCGTCGAGACACACGCACTTGCGGACATCGACAGCATCACGTTCGACGAAAGGCCCGTGCTGATGGTGCTCGTCCCGGCCGGAGTCTTCATCATGGGGGACGGTGCGGCGTACTGCGGGACGAGCCAGCACCAGGTTGCGCTCACGCACGACTTCTACCTCGGACAGCACGAGGTGACGAACCAGGAGTACAGGGACGCGGTCCAGGTGGCCTACGACCAGGGTTACGTGACGGCCACGCCCTCCTCGGTCAACGACAATCTGGACGGGAGCACGGTCCAGTTGGTTGATCTGGCCAACTCCTACTGCCAGGTTTACTTCAGCGCAGGATCGTTCAGGGTCGATCCTGGAAAAGAGGACTATCCACTGGTCGCAGTTTCCTGGTACGGTGCCGCGGCCTATTGCGATTGGGTGAGCATGGAAGCCGGGCTCACGAGGGCGTATAGTCATTCGACGTGGCAATGTAACGGAGGGAATCCGTACACGGCGGCGGGGTACCGTCTTCCGACGGACGCCGAATGGGAATTCGCCGCACAATACGACGATGAGCGGATCTATCCGTGGGGGAACGACTCGCCGTCCTGCAGTCGGGCGAACTACTTTGGTTGTGTAGGTTCTACGTCCGTTGTTGGTTCGTACCCTGCGGCGCCTTCGTCACTCGGGCTTTACGACATGGCCGGGAACGTGTGGGAGTGGTGCAACGACTGGCAGCTGTGTGATCTGGGAACGTTCTCTGTGACCGATCCAACGGGACCGGGCTCCGGCTCGTATCGGTTGTTGCGCGGGGGCTCGTGGGTCAGCTACGTGGGCAGCCTGCGCTGTTCGGCTCGGGACGGCTACGTCTACCCGTGGCTCACGGGCAGCGACTACGGGTTTCGGTGTGCCCGCAGTCAGTAGGACTGCTTCTGGATTCACAATCGCCGTAAGGTCAAGTAGACCAACGCGGATGGAATAATTGAGCCGGGTAGGAATGGAGCAAGCGCAGCCCCCTGCCGATAATATGACGAGGAAGGAGTGAGCGGGATCCGCTGAGTGCCGGGCCACACCGATCTGCGGCATTGCGGATCCCCTACCGAAAGGGGTGCCTTATGGACCGGTTGGAGTGGTCGGAGAGCTGCAGTCTCGGTATCGCGGAGATTGACGAGCAACACAGGCAGATCTTCAGAATGATCAATCGTCTCATCGACGAGAAAGAAGCCACCGTGCGATCGGAGACGATCGGGGATCTCCTCACCGAGATGACCGCCTACGCTCAGAAGCACCTCCGCTACGAAGAGAGTCTCCTTGAGGAGTTAGGTTACCCGGATCTCGAACCCCACAAACGTCATCACCGGGCCTACCGAAAGAAGACCGTGGAATTTTGCACCGCGACGACTCTTGGCGTGGAGAGCGTGCCCGAGGCGCTCCTTGAGTATCTCCGGGCATGGTGGCTCCATCACATTCTCCAAGACGACCGGGCGTACGTGCCTTTTGTTCAGGCTGGGTCGGCCACGACTCGGGCCGATGGTCCGTCGGGTCCGAATCTGGCGCGTTCCTGAGCAGGGTACTGGCCACATCAAGGGACTGATTCGACGGGTGTCCCTACCGCAAACCCCATCAGACTCACTGGCCAGCCGCTCCGCCCGCTCCCCCGTCGCCAGGCTCTGCTGCCCGCTCCCCACGCGAGCCCGGTCGGCAGGGAGCGCTTACCCCGCGCTGTGGCTCGCCGCCCCTGGCTCACCTTCCCACGAAAACAGGTGGCGACCTGTCCGCGAAGACGCCCGGCGGTCGATTCGCGAAAACACGTGGCGACGATAGAGCGGTCATTGACGTTAGGTTTCGATTTCCTTGGTCTTGATTTCCGCGCCACCTGCCTTGATGGCGACTTTCACAGCATCTTCCATCGGATCTTTGAAGGGCACTTCGACTCGGAGCAAGCCATGCGCATAGATCGCTTCGGCTTTGTCAGGCTTCACCGGCCAGGCCAGAGCCAGTGCTGAAACATACTCGATGTCCCTTGCTGGCGCGGTCAGGTGGACACTGTCTGGCAGGAGCTTCAGATCGATGGTGTCCGTTGGCGCTCCTGGGATAGCGAATTCCACCACTAGCTTGTTCTTCTCCCCGTCAGCGTACGCAACAGTATTGGGCGCAACTTTAATCCGATTCTCCTGCATCCTGGCAACCTCCTTCTTGGTTGTCTCCAAGGCTGTTCTAGATTATCCCTGGCTCGTGGGCCAGCGCCTTCGGAGTCTGATCTCTCCGAGGACCTTGCGCTGCCCGCCTTTTCGGATCTGTCCGGATAGGCATTCGAGGTTTGCCGCATATCTGGAAAGTTGCAGCGTACCCGGACGGGAAACACATCAGCACGCAGATCTGTTGCGAGGTCGAGATGCAGAGCTGATCGATGGTAGATAGAGCCTATACCTCTGGGGGACTCGGCGTCAAGGGGGGCGCGGCGTGGCCGGAAAGGCCAGGAGGACCACGATGACCACCTATCCCTACCGCAAACCCCATCTGCCTCCCAGGCGACCCCCCCCCCCTCCCCCCGCTCGTCCGGTCGGCAGGCGCATGCCAAGCCCCATCCGTGCCCCCTGCAGTTTCCGTAAAGTCTCGGAATTTCGGCTGAGACGCGGAAAACGCAACGTCATGCCGGGCAAGGCGGACGGGATTTCCGGGAGGGACAGAGGGGGGGATGGGCGGGGTGGTCCCGGTCCCGGAAGAAGTCGAGAAAGGCCTGCCGCAATTCCTCACTCGTCATGCGGCTTTTCTTTCCCATCCTCTTCATTTGCCGCCGGGAGGAGGCCCGACTTCTCCCGGATCATGGTCTCGATATTGTCGGCGACTTCCGGGTAGTCCTTCAAGAACCGCCTTGCGTTTTCGCGCCCCTGTCCGATCCGCTCTTCCCCGAAGGAGATCCATGTCCCGGATTTCTGCAGGACCTCGAGTTCGACGCCGAGGTCGACCAGGTCTCCTTCCCGCGAGATCCCTTCGCCGTACATGATGTCGAACTCGGCGATGCGGAACGGAGGCGCGATCTTGTTCTTCACGACCTTGACCTTCGTCCGGTTGCCCACGACCTGTTCACCGCTCTTGATCGAGGCGATGCGCCGGATGTCCATGCGGACCGAGGAGTAGAACTTGAGTGCGATGCCCCCCGAGGTCGTCTCCGGGTTGCCGAACATGACGCCGATCTTCATTCGAATCTGGTTCGAAAAAGCGATGCACGTTCTCGACTTGCTCGTAATGCCGGCGAGCTTGCGCAACGCCTGCGACATCAACCTGGCCTGGAGCCCCACGTGGGAGTCTCCCATCTCTCCTTCGATTTCCGCGCGCGGCACGAGAGCGGCGACGGAGTCGATGGCGATCACGTCGATCGCGCCGGAACGCACGAGCATCTCGGTGATTTCGAGCGCCTGCTCCCCCGTGTCGGGCTGGGAGACGAGAAGCGAATCGACGTCGACGCCGAGTTTCCGGGCGTAAACCGGGTCGAGGGCGTGCTCGGCGTCGATGAACGCCGCCATCCCCCCCGCCCTCTGCGCGTTCGCGATGATGTGAAGGATGAGGGTCGTCTTGCCCGACGACTCGGGGCCGTAGATTTCGATGATCCTGCCGCGGGGCACGCCCCCGACGCCGAGCGCGATGTCCAGAGAGAGCGATCCGGTCGGTATGGTGTGGATCTTCTGGCGCACCTCGTCGTCGCCGAGTCGCATGATCGAGCCCTTGCCGTACCGTTTCTCGATCTGGGCGAGGGCGGAGTCAAGAGCCTGCGAGCCCTCCGAAGGCGCTGCGAGGCTCTTGGGTTCCTTTTTTTTGTTCGCCTTACTGACCATAATCGGTGAATCCTTTCCTTAACCTGAATTATTCCTTCCAACGCTTCTCTACTATCAAACCGGAACAACCGGGCAGCTTGAGAATCGAGTTCTGAGAATTATGCACCAGAAACCTTTGGGAGCGTCATTTTGCAAGAGAAATACACGATGCGGCCTGTCCCTTCCATGAGAAGGCCGAATCTGTCAAGGCCAACGTGGTGGCCATCCTCCGCCTCCCCCCGCTCGCCCACCCGGCAGGCATTTCCCATAGGTATGACACCGATCGCGTGAGCGTACTGTGTTCCGAAGGGGACTGCCGAAATCAACCTGGATTCCAATTTGACATGGCAAGTGCGAAAAGCACCACGATCGAGAATCCGATAGATACGAGCACGGCTCCAAAGACGATTCCAGGGTAGTCACGTTTGCGTAGTTCGATTCGGTCGGAATCCTCGTACAAGATGTCGATCACGGAACCACCCTCGGATGTTTGGAGTCTAAGACCCCACGCCGTCACCTCCCGAATGACGCCCTCCTTGCGTTCGCCGCTCTTCATCACGACGACGGCGGCGGCCCTGTCCCTGTCGTAAATCCCATCTGCCCTCTAGATTGGTCGTTTGGTCTCCAGTCTCCAGCTAATTCAGCGCCTGTTTCACGTAGTTGACCTGGCCAGGTGTGAATCGAACCGGTCTGGTGAGCGATCATCCCGGCACCTTGGCCGGTCAGGGCCATCTAAGACAGACTGGTCCCTTGCGCATGAGAGCGAAAATCGCGATTTGGCTAGGCCGCGATCCGCGTATAGCGATGATGCAGCCCACCGACCATCGGGATCGCTTCGACCTTGCCCATCTCGGAAGTCTCAACTGGTCGTGTCTCAGGGCAGTCCTTGCCGAGGCCGAGGTGCGTCCGCGACTCATGATAGTAGTCGAGGTAACCGCGCAGTACCTTCCGCAGGTGGTTCTCGCTGAAGATGATGATGTGATCCAGGCACTCCCTCCTGATTGAGCCAATTACACGTTCGACGTAGGGATTCTGCCACGGGGACCGGGGCGAAATCTTGATCTGCTCGAAGCCGAGGTTGCGAGCGGTGCGATGGAACTCATGCCCATAGATCTTGTCTCGATCCCGGAGCAAGTACTTCGGAGCGGTGTCCCAAGGGAAGGCCTGGATCAATTGACGGCTTGTCCATGCAGCGGTAGGGGAGTCGGTGACGTTGAAGTGAAGCACCTTCCGCCGTGAATGTGAGAGGCCACGAATACGTAGAGAATCCGACACGTCGCCGTCGGCACGGTGAAGAAGTCGATCGAGGCCATGGCGTCGGTGTGATTCCGGAGAAACGTTAGCCAGGTCTGAGACCGCGGCTTCGTGGGTTTGAACATGTACTTGGCGACCGACGTTTTCCCCGACATCTATGCCGAGCTTGAGCAGCTCCCCGTGGATCTTAGGTGCCCCCCAGAGCGGATTCTCTCGAGACATTCTTCGGATTAGGACGCGGATCTCGATGGGCACCTTCGGTCTGCCAGGCTTCTTGGACTTCCATCTCCAGTAGAGCCGGAAACCCTGTCAGTGCCATCCGACCACGGTCGCCGGCTCGACGAGGACCAGGGCGTCTCTCCAACCGGCCCACAGCCTTGAGAGTAGAACCCATAGGCC
This sequence comes from Candidatus Eiseniibacteriota bacterium, assembly GCA_043809585.1. Lineage (GTDB taxonomy): Bacteria > Orphanbacterota > Orphanbacteria > Orphanbacterales > Orphanbacteraceae > JBDROZ01. Next base: position 1,713 of record JBDROZ010000110.1, on the reverse strand, counting down.
ACGATCTGGCCGGTTCAGTCGGGGCTTCCTCCCAGATCGTTGCAGTACTTGAAGTTGATGCCGAAGTGCCAGGTTCTCGAGGACCAGCGCCCGGCGGGATTTCACTAGCGACGATGCGAGGCTCAGTAGTTATGATATCATGAAACTAAGCCTGAGCCATAATCGCCGTAAGGTCAACCCGGCCAAGGCCGACCGGATTTGCGGGGGGGACAGGACGAGATCTACGACAGGGATGGGGCGCGATGAACCTGCGTTCCTTCGGCGGCTACCGAAAACACGCAAATCCGAAGGTCCTCCTTGCTGGCGCAAAGGCGTTCCATTACTTCCGTGAACTCCGGCGGCACCGGTGGAAATCGAAAGAGGAACTCCGCGAGATTCAATGGCGAAGGCTGAGCGCCCTCGTCCGTCACGCATACCGCCGTGTACCGTACTACCGCTGCCTCTTCGACCGGGCCGGCTTTCGACCCGATGATCTCCGAACGCTCGACGACCTCCGCCGCATTCCGATGACGGACAAAGAAGAGATCCGCGCGGATCCGGGGGCGTTCGTGGCCGAGGGCATCGATCCGCTTCGGTGTCGGTCGTGTTTCACCTCGGGATCGACGGGCGTACCACTCCGTGTGCTCATGGACGAGGAAGCGTACGGGCGCGGCCTCGGGGTGAAGGCATACGCGCTCTCCGAGTGCGGGGTCCGGTGGAACGATCGGTTCGTCACAATTGCCGCGTCCGCCGGACCGGTCCTCCCGAACCACGTGATCCTGCCCCCTCTTTCGGATACGCGCTCGGCTATCGAGATGCTCCGGAAGGCGAAGCCGGACGTCCTCTATTCCTACCCCTCATTCCTGACCGTGTTGGGGCAGTACGACGTTTCGGGCATCCGCCCCCGCCGGATTCTGAGCCAGGGGATGAACCTGACCGAGTTCCACCGGTCCGTGATCCGCGAGACCTTCGGGCTCGAGGTCCACGACACGTACGGGTCGGTCGAGTTCAAGGCCCTCGCGTTCGAGTGCGACGCGCACGCCGGCCTCCACATGATCACGGACTGGGCCGTTCTGGAGTTCTTGAAGGACGGCGACCCTGTAAGGCCGGGGGAAACGGGGGAGATCGTCGTGACGGGACTTCAGAATTTCGCTCAGCCCCTGATCCGCTACCGGATAGGAGATTACGGCACGCCATCCGGTGGGTCGTGCCTGTGCGGCAGAAGCTGGCCGCTCATCGGGCGGCTCGACGGCCGGGAAATCGACTTCATCCTTTTGCCCAGCGGGAAAAAGACCAATCCGTCGCCGATCTACCAGGCGGTTCACTCCGAGGCGGAGATGAACGTCTACTCCATCGCCCAGTTCCAGGCGGTGCAGGAGCGGAGAGATCACCTGACGCTCCGGATCGTGAAAGGGAAGGGCTTCGATCCGGATATGGTCGAGCGTATTCGGGCAAGGATAGAGGAGGCTTTTACTTGCATGGGCGAGATGATCCGGGTGGACGTAGAGTACGTCGATGCGATCGAACGGGGGCGAACCGGAAAGAGCAAGATCCTCGTCAGCCATGCCAAATAGTCGGCCGACCAGAAGTCCGGCCCTAACCCGACTTCGCGGATTCGGGAGTTTGAGGGATCCTAAGTCGTTATAAATCAACAAAACGATTCAAGAGGTCTTCACTACATCGGGCTATCGAGTCACTTCTCCTTCAGCCGTTACCCGGGGAGGGGGTTGAGCG
>JBDROZ010000109.1:0-59765 GCA_043809585.1 Candidatus Eiseniibacteriota bacterium | reverse complement strand
AGTGTTCGCCGAGCAGAGGCACGATGACGCCTCGATACTCGCTCCCCTGGGACTTGTGCACCGACACGGCGTAGGCGAGGGTCACCTCGTCGAGCTGGTTGAAACCGTAGAGAACGCGGCGGGGGCCGTAGATCACCTCGATCCGGTCCTCCTCCGGGTCGATGTCGGTGATCATCCCCACGTCCCCGTTGAAGACATCGAGGTCGTAGTTGTTCCGGAGCTGGATCACCTTGTCCCCCCGGCGAAGCACCTTGCCCTCCCGCCGCACCTCGGAGCCCCGCGGGTTGAGAAGGGCCTGGAGCGACCGGTTCAGGTTCGCCACGCCGGCGACGCCCTTGTGCATGGGCGCCATCACCTGCATGTCCCGGACGGGATCGAAACCGTACCGGCTCCGGATCTCGCCGGTGAGAAAACGATTGATCCACTCGAGGGCCTGCTCCCCCCCCTCGACTTCGATGAACCGGAAATCAGCGGCGTCCTCCCCCTCGAGAGGCATCAGACCCCGATTGACGCGGTGGGCGTTCACGACGATGCGGCTCTCCCGCGCCTGCCGGTAGATCTGGGTGAGACGGACCGTGCGGACCCGCTCCGATTCGATCAGGTCCCGGAGGACGTTCCCCGGTCCGACCGACGGCAGCTGATCCACGTCGCCGACGAGCACGAGCCGGCAGCCCGGCGGGAGCGCCGCGAGGAGGCTCGCCATGAGGAGGATGTCCACCATGGAGACCTCGTCGATGATCACCGTCGACGCCGTCAGCGGGCTCTCCTCGTTCCGCCCGAAGAGGGCGGCCCGGGGATCGAACTCGAGAAGCCGGTGGATCGTCTTCGCCCCTTTGCCCGTCGCCTCCTCGAGTTTCTTCGCCGCCCGGCCGGTCGGAGCCGCGAGGAGCACCTCCTCCCCCGACCGCTCCAGGATTGCGAGGAGGGAGCGGACGAGCGTCGTCTTCCCCGTGCCCGGGCCGCCGGTGACCACCACGACCCTTCCGTCCACGGCCGCCTCGACGGCGACCTTCTGCTCGTCGCCGAGGGCGAAGGCGAAGGACTCGCCGAGCCAGCGGAGGGCGCGGAACGAATCGATCGGAGGCGAAGCGGGCGGGTCTTTCTGCAATCGGAGGATGCGGGCGGCGACGCTCACCTCGGCCTCGAGCATCTCCGCCCGGTAGATCATCTCCCGGCCCGGCGACACTTCCTCGCCGATCACGTTCCCGCTCCCGAGCAGACGGCCCACCGCCTCGTCCGCCGCCTCCTCCTCCAGCTCGAGGGTCGTCGCGGCGGTCCGGGCGAGCTCCTCCCGGGGATAGCAGACGTGGCCCGACTGGGAGAGCCGGCCGAGACAGTAGAGGACCCCCGCCTCGGCCCGCCGGGGGGAGTCCTTCTCGACGCCGAGGGCGCCCGCCACGCGGTCGGCGGTCTGGAATCCCACGCCCCAGATCTCGTCGGCCAGGAGATAGGGATCGCTCTGGACCTTCCGGACCGTGTCGTCCTTGTACGCCTCGTAGATGCGCGCCGCGAGGGCCGGGCCGATGGGAAGCTGGTGAAGGAAGACGAGGGTCTCCCGGACGTTTCGCTGTCCGGTCCACCCCTCCTCGATCATGGAAAGCCGCTTCTTGCCGATGCCGTCCACCTCGAGGAGGCGGGCGGGATCGCGGTCGATCACCTCGAGGGCGTCGACGCCGAACCGTGCGACGATGCGCTTCGCCATCTCCGGGCCGACCCCCCGCACGAGTCCCGAGGAGAGGTACTTCTCGATTCCCCCCTCCGTGACGGGGGGCCGCACCTCGTACGATTCGACCTCGAACTGCTCGCCGAAACGAGGGTTCACCACCCATTTTCCGTGAAGCCGGAGGTTCTCCCCCACCGAGACGCCGGGGAGGTTGCCGACCACGGCGATGAGACGGCCTTCCCTCTCGTCCCTGAGGCGGCCCACGGTCCAGTGATTCTCCTCGTTGCGGAAGACGATCCGCTCGAGGGATCCTTCGAGCACGATCCCGCCGCTCAACGGAGGCCCTCCCCGTCCGCTTCGAGATGCATGCCCACGGCATGGGCGAGGCGGGCTTCGGCGAGATGAAGGTCCGCGCGGGCAAAGACGCGCTCGCCTCGGGCGGCGGTCAGCATCGTCTCGGCGTCCAAGAGGTCCGTCGCCGTCGCCGCCCCCCCATCGAAGGCCTCCCGAACGACCCGGCGAAACTCCTCGGCCGCGGCGCATTGCTCCTCGGCGAGGGCGAGCGCTTCGACCGCTTCCCGGCGGAAGAGAAGGGCGTGCTTCACTTCGATCGCGATGGAGTCGTCGAGGAGCCCGAGGAGTTCGCGGAGCCGCGACTCCTCCAGGGAAGCCCGGCCCACCCGGCTCCGCCTCGCCCCCCCATCGAAGAGGGTCCAGTCGAGGGCGAGCCCCACGTTCCACGAATCATAGAAATCGTCCTCGAACTCCCGGTCCGGCCTCTTCCAGTCGTAGCTCCCCACGAAGAAGAGGTTCGGATAGAAGCGCCCCCGCGGAACCCGGGCCCCCGCCCTCGCCGCCTCGATCGCCGCGAGGAGAGCGGCCCGGTCCGCCCTCCGATCCCGCGCGACGGCGCCCATGCCGGCGGGATCGTCCGGAAGCGCCCCGAGGGTTCCGGGCGTCTCCGCCGGATCGAGGGGGGTATCGACGGGAAGCCCGAGCAGGTGGCAGAGACGGGAGGCGGCCAGGCCCGTCCCGTTCCCGGCGCGACTCTCCTCCAGCTTCGCCCGGGAGAGTTCGACCTTTCCCCGGAGCAGGTCGACTTGGAGAAGGGCCCCCTCCTCCCGCCGCACCTCCAAGTCACGAAGATGGGCCGCCAGCCTCTCCCGGGATTCCCGGGCCACCTCCGTCAATGCCCGGGCCTTCACGAGGTCGTAATACGCCGCGCTCACCTCGAACCTCACGCCCTCCTCTTCCCGGCGAACGCTCCAGCGCTCCGCCTCGCTCCGCCGCTTCGCCGACTCGTAGGCCCCCCGAAGGGCGAAGCCGGTGAAGAGAGGCTGCTTCAGCCGGAGGCCGGCGGCGTAGTTGTTCTCGTCGCCGACGACCACGCGGCGGGGCCCCCCCGCGATTCCCTCGAGCGCGGCCGGCTCGAGCACGCCGCGACGCACGAGCGACTCGAAGGGACTGCGGAACCCATCGAGAAGGGAAAGGAAGCTGTTCGCCGGGATGTAGGGGGCCTCGTCGAGGCGGACGTAGCTCGCCTGGAGCGAGATCTCGGGAAAGAACGCCGCCCGGGCTTCCTTCACTTCCTCGACGGCCGATTCCTCCGCGGTCCGCGCCACGGCGAGACGGCGGCTGTTCTCGAGGCCGATGCGGACCGCCTCTTCCAGGGTCAGAGACCGCGGGGAAACCGGGAGGGAACGGGGCGGCCCCTCCCCGAACACCGCGGCGGGGAGGAGGGCCAAAACCACGAGGATCGCCATGACCGGCCGGTCGTCGCGACGGTTTGTCACGCTGGAAACCATCATTCTTCTCCGGGCGTCCCGCCCGGGCCCACAGTAAACGAAACGGATTGTGATGGGAAGGAGTTGGAACGGGGGCCCTTATCGTAGGAGGAGCATCTTCTTCGTGAGGGTCCGGCCCGCCGCTTCGAGGCGGACGAAGTAGACTCCGCTCGCCGCCGCCCGGCCGCTCTCTCCCGCGCCGTCCCAGACGAGAACGGACGGTCCGGCGGGGAACCCTCCGTCGGCGAGCACCCGCACGAGACGGCCCGTGAGATCGTAGACCGCGACTCGGGCGCGCCCTTTCTCGGCAAGGCGGAAGAGCACCTCCGTGGACGGGTTGAACGGGTTCGGCCGGTTCGATTCGAGCACCGCCGGGGGGGCGGGAGGGGGCGAGGCCTCCCCCACCGCGGCGACGAAGAAGACAGACGAGCCGGGGAGCTCCGCCCTCAGCACCCGGGCCGCCGGATCGTAGACGGCGGCCACGGGCACCCACGTCTCCCCCTCTTTCCGGTAAACGCCCGGCGCCTCGGCCCCCTCCGAAGGGACGAGGTCCCGGACCGTGAGCTCCGCGGGACCTTCCATCCGACCGAGATGGAGCCGGAAGGGGCCGTGGGCCGCATCGGACCCGTCCCCGGCGAAGAGGTCTTCCTCCGCCGGAATGAGCAGGATCGCCTCCTCCTCGACCCCCGCGCGGGGGGCGACCCGGACCGACACCTTCCCCGTCTCGTCGTAGATCGATCCCCCCTTGGAGCCGCGCAAGAAGGAGACGGAGAAGTTCTTGTTCGTTTGCGATTTGTTCCCCGACAGATCTTCGCCGGCGACGGTCACCGTGCCGATCCCCGTCTCGCCGAGCCGGTACGTGGAATGGTAGACGTTCCGGGGAGTGTCGATGCGATAGACGGTGAGGAGCGAGTCGACATCGCCCATGGTGAAACGGATCTCCGGCTTCGCGATGAGCGCCTCCGAAACGACCACCACGAAATCGACGAAGGCGTTCACGAAGGCGTTCGGGAGGATCCCCACGGCGTAGTTCGGCGCGGCCTGATCGGAGTTCGCGAATCCTTGCCTGTAAACCCGTAGGGCGCTCCGGTCGGCGAGACCGAGATAGGTCCCGAACACGGTCAGGTCCCTCCCGGCGGTCGGCGTCGGTTCGCTCCAGACGAGCACCGGATTGATCGCGTTCGCCGCGTTGAACACGCTGACCCCCGATTCCCGGCGGGTGGAGAAGAGCACGTCGTCGACGATCTCCAGTCGCGTGGTCGGCAGGAAGTCGTTTCGCGCGATCACGAAGACCGGAGTCGCCGGATTCCGGGCGTCGACGACGTGGCACCCGTCGATCCGGAGGATCAGGTAGACGTATCCCGACCGGGCGGCCACGTCGAGGGCCCTGTACGGAGTCGCGTAGGTGGAGAGAGGCGCGGGGGCCGCGGGGTCGGACACGTCGAAGATGAACAGACTGTGGGCGGTTTCGAAGGCGGTCACGTACGCCACACCGCTGTCGACGAAGACCCGCTCCGCCGACGACTGGCCGAGATTGAATCCGCCGCCGCTCGTGAAGGCGCCGAAGGAGACGAGGGTGTCCGCGTTCCGGGCGTCGAAGAGACCGAGTCCGCCGGAGCGGAGGGCGGCGTAGAGGACCGAGTCGGCCAGGGCGAGGCCGTCGGGAGCGCCGGAGACCTCGGCGGACCAGTCGAGGCCCACGGCTCCGGGCGAGGGAACCCGGAGGCGCGCGATCCGGCCCGCGTCGGGGAGGGAGGCGAAGGCGACCGTACCCTCCATGACCAGATCCGCCACGGGCGAACCGAGATCGAGCGACTGCCCTCGGACGAGAACCTCCCCCTCCCCGAGATAGAAAGACCAGACCCGCCCTTCCTCGTCGGCAACGACGATCCGGCCCTCCGACGAGGCGACGATCTCCGTCCGCGGATGGGGATCGAACACGCCCGACCGGAGGAACCCGTAGTTTTCGAAAAACCCGTAGATCTCCATGCCGCCGAGACCGGCGGCGATGTACGCCCGGTTCCCGCGGGTGACGACCCGGCTCGGAGAGCCGCCGGAGATCAGCGTCCGGATGAGGGCAGGGCGGACCGGATCGGCGAGAGAAACGACGTGGATGTTTCCCGGCTGCCCGAACCCGACGTTCTCCGTGACGTAGAGGACACTGCCGAGGACTCCGGAGTTCAGGAGAAGGAGCGCGCCCGGCAGCTCCAGGATCCCCACCGAGTCGGGGGCGGCCGGATCGCTCGTGTCGAGAACGAGAACGCCCGTGGAGCGGAGCGTGACGTACAGATGACCGGCGCCGGAGTAGGCGGCGCTCACGACGTAGTCGGCCGGGTCGTACGATCCGACCACCACGGGGTGGGAGGGATCGGACACGTCGGCGAACCGGAGCCCCGCCCCCCCCTCCGCGATGGCCAGGATGTCGCCGCGCCGGGCGAGATCCCGGGTGGACCGGTTCCCGTTCCCGCCGTTCGGGATCGAGTCGACCAGGGCGGGCGATTCCGGATCGCCGACATCGATCACGGCAAGCCCGGTCGTCCCTCCGCAAACGTAGGCGTAGTCGCCGATCAGTCCGACCTGCTGGGAGCTGCCGGAGAGAGGGAGGGAGCCGAGCAGCCCCCCGGTGGCGACATCGTACATTCGGAGCCCCCCCGCCTCGGCGGAGTAGAGGATCCCCTCCCGTACCGCAACGGCGTTCACTGTGGACGTCGTGGCGATTCGCCCGAGGGAATCGAGAGCCACCTCGTCCTGAAGGCCGACGAGGAAGACGCCGCTCCCCCCCCCCGACAGATAGGCCGTGTCCCCTTGGACGGCCAGTCCCGACACGGCGACGCCGGAGAACGAGATGTTCGACACGTAGGTCGCGCTCTGGGGCAAGATCAAGTCGAAGAACTGGAACCCCGCCTCGTCGCTCATGGCGAGGAGGCCGGCTTCGGCGGGGGTGATCCTACCGATCACGCCCACCCCCGACTCGACCCCGATCGCGCCCCCGCCGAGCGAGTTCGCCCGAAGTAGGAGGAGGTCGTGGTCCTCCCGGACCGCCACCAGAAAGGTGTCGAGCAACGCGATGTCCCCGATCGGACCGCCCCCATCGAAGCGGTCCGGCAGGGGGAGAGGGTCGGTCGAGTCCGACACGTCCGCTACGACGATGGTGCTGTCCGGCAGGGCGCCGTAGAGGCGTCCGGCGGCGGCGGCGAGATGAAGGGCCCCTTCCATGTCGTCGATTTCGGAGACGAGGGAAGGGGCGAAGAAGGTGATGTCCACGAGTTGGACGCCGCTCCGATCGAGAGCGAGATAGGCGATCCCGCCGTCGATCACCACGTCCTTGATCTTCTCGCCGGCCTCGTATCGGTAAAGCCGCGACGGGATCGGACCCTGCAGATCATAGACGATGAGACCGCTGTCCGCGTCCGCGACATAGAGACGGTTCCACCCGACGTCCATCCGGCCGAAGCTCGACGGCGCCCGGATGGTGTCGAGGAAGACCGGGTTCGCCGGATCGGAAACGGAGAGCGTGAAGAGGCCCCCCGACCCGCGGGAGACGTAGAGAAGAGTGTCCCGCGCGAAGAGATCCCCCCCCTCGCCGGGCAGGTAGCCCCGCCAGGTTTCCTCGATGCGGAGATGGGATGTGACGTCGAGCGCCACGAGCCCCGAGGGGTAGAGGACGAACGCCGTTTCCCCGAGGAGGACCGCGTCCAGCGGCTCCGCGAAGAGGTCCGCCCCGAAGGGCTCGAGCGAATCGCCCAGCGCGGGGGCCGCCGCCGCGGGGGCCGCCGTGGCGAGGGCCGCGAGAAGAGCCGCCGCGAGGACCCTGACCGTCATCGGTTCACGTCCTCCAGGTTTTCGATGGCGAGAAGAAGGTCCTGCAAGTAAGTGGCGCTCGACGAGAGCACCCCGTTGTTCGGGTCGAGGATGTCGAGGTTCTCTTTCGCGTTCTCGTACTGGGCGAGGGCGAAGTAGGTGCGGGCGAGAAGCACGCGTAGGTTCCGGGCGTTCACGCTCTCGTGGTGCTCGAATTCAAAGGCATCGCCTCCGCGGGCGAGCCCCCCCTCGGCGTACCCGGCGGCCTTCGTGAGATTGGCGACCGTCAGGTTGGGGAAGGCGACGGCCTGGGTGTGGGCCATGTAAGCCGCGCCGTAATAGCACTCCACGAGGGCGCTGTCGAGGGCGATCCCCTTCTCGAACTGGGAGAGCGCGAGACCGGTGAATCCGAACTCGATATTGGTGAAGGCGGTCCCGCTGTGGGCGGGTGCGTAGAGGGAGTCTTTCGAGAGGGCGTTGCTGAAGGCATTCCGGGCGCCGTTATAATCCTCTCTCTCGTACCGGGCCCATCCTTCCTTCGTCCAGAAGGGGGCGTCCTTGACCGTGTTCCCGTTGCCGTTCCCGTCCGGGTCGTTCGGCGACCGTTCCGAGCAGCCGATCCCGGCGAGAAGGACGAGAAAGAGAGTGGCTCCTGTCTTCCAGCGAAAACTCATGGGCTCCTCGTAAACTTTGGCGGGGAATCACATTGCAATCTTACCACACCTTGTCCGAAGGGGGTAGTCCTTCCGCCGGTCCTCGGCCCGGACGAGCCTACCAGAAGATGAGGAATTCCACCAGCGCCCGGTTGCTCCTCGCCCCTTCGACGTAGCGGACCCGGTAGATCCCCTTGAAGATCACCGAGGAGCGCGGGGCGACGGAGATCCCCCCGAGGTACTCGACGATCCGGTCCCCGGAGACTTCCCGGTCGGGATCGAGATAGTCGACGCCGAGGAGAACCTCGATCGCTTCGAAGCGCTCTGAATACTCCACGATCCGGTGCCCCAGCCGTCCGTAGGCGACATCGGCCTTCTCCCCCGCGCCGCCGTCCCACCGCCGGAGACGGGCCCACTCGGCCTGGAGAAGAAGCGGACCGTTCCGGACCGAGAAGTCGGCCCCCCGGAGAATCGTACCGAAACCGCCCCCCTCCTCCTCCGCGTAGGAGAATCCGAGCTCGAGACCGGGTCCGGGGGAGAGGCCGAGCCGCCCCCCCCACGCCTCGCCGTCCCGGGCGCCCGGCCTGCGGCCGGTGACCGAGTCCGCCCACTCGGCGGGAAACCCCTCCGTCACCCCCCCATACCAGTTCAGAACACCCTCGAAGATCTCGCCGTAAGCCCCTACTCCCGCTTTCGGTGCGCTTCGAATCCGAGGCCGCTCGATGAAGTGGTTGATCCGGGGGGGGGCGCTCCGCGGTTCAAGCCCGAAGGGGAAGTGGAATCGTCCCCCCCGAAGGTGGAGCCCTTCCCCGTGGAGGCGGATATCGATCCGGGCCGGCCCCGCTTCGAGGCGATTCGCCTCGTAGTAGTAGGCCCCTTCGGCGAAGTACCCGATCCGTTCCCCCGCCGAGCCGGCGACCCAGAGGCCGGAAGCGGAACGATCCGGGACGCCCGAGCTCCACCCGCTCCCCCCATCGCCGGGGAAGGCCTCCTCGGCGGCGAAGCTCACCCCCGCGAATCCGTAGAGACGGAAGAGTGAATCCCTCTGCTCGGGGAGAAGATACTCGTGCCGGTAATCCCCCCAGGAGGGGGAGGCGGCGGCAAGGCCGGGGAGAACCCCCGAAAGGGCCCATGAGACGGCGAAGAGGAGGGCGCCGCGGCCGCTCATCGCCCGCGACCGCCGCTCCACGAGCCGGTGGGACGCCCGTCCCGATCGAAGGCGTTCTCGAGGTGCACGATCACCGGGTTCTTTCCTTCTCCCGGGGAGAGGGCGATCAGATCGAAACGGCAGGGGCGCTCCGTCATTCCGTGACGGGCGAGGTACTCCGAAGCGGCCAGGACCAGGCGGCGCCTCTTGCGGGATCCCACCGATTCGGCGGCCGATCCGAAGTCGGGCCGCGCCCGGTACCGGACCTCGACGAAGACGATCCACTCCCCCTTCTCCGCCACCAGATCGATCTCGCCCCGCCGGGTTTGGAAGTTCGCCGCGACGATCCGGTATCCCCGCCTGCGGAGATAACGGGCCGCCCTCTCCTCGTGCCCCTTCCCCACCTTCCGGCGGTCGACGGTCAAGGTCCACTCTCCTCCAGGGGCAGTGTGAGGACGAGGGCCGGCACGTGGAAGGTCCGGCGGTGAATCGAAGAGGGGCCGTACTCGCGAATCGCCGACGCGTGCTCCTGCGTGGGGTAGCCCTTGTGCCGGTCGAACCGGTAGACCGGCAGGATGCGGTGATAGCACTCCATGAGACGGTCCCGGACCACTTTGGCGACCACCGACGCCGCCGCGATCGACGGGGACCGCCGGTCGCCGCCGATCACCGCCGCTTGGGGCCAGGGGAAGGACTCGAAGAGGGTGCCGTCGACGAGCACCCACCGGGGCGCCGGCCCCGAATCACGGACCGCCCGGATCATGGCGCGCCGCGCCGCCTCCCTCACGTTCCAGCGGTCCACTCCCCCCGCCGTGACCAGGCCGAGGCCGACCCCATCCGCCTCCCGGAGGATCCTCGGAAAGAGCGCGGACCGCCCTTCGGGCGTGAGCCGCTTGGAGTCGTCGAGCCCGGCCGTGACCCGTCCCGGCGCGAAGCGGACCGCCGCAGCGACTACCGGGCCGGCGAGGGGGCCCCGGCCCGCCTCGTCTACGCCGACCACCCCTCCTCCCCCCCGTCTCCAACCAAGCGCCTCTTCGAGAACCGGCTCGGGGGAGCGGCGGCGGAAATTCCGGGAAGCATACAAAACGGCCGTCTCCCCCTCGATCGCTTCGAGGAGACGGCCGAGCAACCTCGCCGAGATGCCGTGCTCGGGGGGCCGGGTCACTACACCCGTTTCTCCTTCAACCGGGCCCGCTTGCCGATGCGGTCCCTGAGGAAGAATATCCGGGCCCGCCGCACGCGGCCATGGCGGAGCACATTGAGGCCGGCCACGGTGGGGGACTGGACCGGGAACACCCGCTCCACGCCGATCCCGCCGCTCACCTTGCGGACCGTGAAGGTCGCGGAGAATCCGCTCCCCCGCCGCTGGAGCACCACTCCCTGGAAGAGCTGGATCCGCTCCTTGTCCCCTTCCCGGACCCGCACGGAGACGGCGACGGTGTCGCCGGCGCCGAACTCGGGAAGGTCGGTGCGCAACTGGTCCGACTCGAGTCGTCTGATCGCGTCCATCGATTCTCTCCATCCTCTCGGGGGTAAATCACTCCCCGGACAGCCTCTGAATTTATCACATATTCCGGGCTTGTCAACCCCCCGAATTCGATCCTCGTCAGGAGGGCGCCGGGGCGAAGAACCGGGAGCGGACCGTGATGGGGCGGGCCCGGCGGAAAGCCGGGGACGAGGCTCAGCGGAGAAGCACCATGCGCCGGGTGAGCGGATCCGCGCCCTCCACTTCCAGTCGGTAGAGGTAGACGCCGCTCGGGACCGATTCGCCGTTCCGGTCCGTCCCGTCCCAGACCGCTTCGTGCCGCCCCCCCCCGATCTCCCCATCGACCAAGGCGCGAACGAGGCGCCCCGACGGCTCGTAGATCCGGAGGCGAACCGGAACCGTATCCGGGCCGGACGGGAGTTCGTACTCGATCCGGGTCATGGGATTCCACGGGTTCGGCGCGTTGGGGAAGAGCCGCGCCCGGGCGGGGGGATCGCCGGCGCCCACCTCGGTGGGGACCGTGGATGTGTCGAGGATGATCCGGTAGGCGTCGTTCGGGTAGCAGCCCGAGACGCCGCTCGCCGGCAGGAACATGACGCCCACCGTGTCGACCAGCTCCTGGAGCAGCACCAGTTCGAGTCCCGCGGGAATGACCATTTCCGTGTGATCGAGGTAAAGGCGGAAACGGGAATCGATGTCGAGCGTGTCCTTGTCGACGAGGGCGCCCGTGTCGGTCCGGTGGATGCTGAGCGAGTAATTCTCCAGAATGGGGTGCAGATTCACGTCCACCAGATCGAACACGACCGGGTACCGCTTCGAATTGGGGAACAGGCGGTAGTTGTCCCACCGGTAATCGATGTTCCGGTTCCGGGCCCACCCGCTCATCGACTTCAGCTCCGTCTTCCGGCAGGTGCTCATGAAGAGCTTCCGGCTCCCCACGACAACCCACTGCCCGTCGTGACGAACGTATCCGGTCGTCAACGTCGAGTCGGCGGCATCGAAGCCGTAATTGTCGACCATGGTCGCGAAGAAGACGTCCGGCTCGTTCCCCCAGAGAGTGTCGAGGGCGTCGAGGTAACGGTCGGCGTACTCGTGCCATTTCGCCCGGTACCCCCACTTCCCCCCCGGCGGGTCCCACCCCGGTCCGGTCGCGGTCCCGAGAAGGAAGCCGATGGTGATGGTGGCGTTGAAATCGCCCGCCGACGCGTTGCAGTTGCTGCAGTAGTGGTGGGCCATCCGGGATTCGGTCAGCGATCCGAGGGTGTCGTAGGCGGGACTGATCGGATCGAGGTTCCGCATGTCGACGATCGAGACCAACTCCAAGGTCTCGAGGGAGGCGATCGACCATCCCTGATAGGCGAACGGGTTGGTCTGGATCCCCTTGTGCTGCCCTTTGAACTCCGGCCCCGTCTGCCCGAGTACCTGAAAGTACCCGTTCACCTCCCGGAAATAGAGGTTCGAATCGGCGTACATGGGGTTCCACTTGGTCCCGGCCGGCAGATTCGAAGATGTGTCCATGACGCCGTCGTTGAAGTCATCGCAGAGGAGGCAGCCGCCCCTGGTCTTTTCCAGGACCACGATGGAGGGCACGCCGGAAACGGGCCGCGGGAGAATCGCGACCAGGGCGATGCCGAGCATCAGACGAGCCAGGAATCCCGCCACACACCACCTTTTGCCGATCCGGGGGGAACGGAATCGAGGGAATGGACCGATCAATCCGACTGGAGAGAAGTCTAGCACAGAAGCACCCGCCGGGCAAGCCTAACCTTTGAATCCCCATACCATTCGGGAAACCCGGCCCTCGACGGTCCCGGAGGCCCAGAGGTCCATCCCCTTATCCTCGAAGGAGATCGCTCCTCCCCGGGAAGACCGGGGACCGGTGGGGACCGTGCCCCGATCCGCCCGTCGTCGATCGGGTGTTTGAGACCTAAGTTATGATTTCTCTTGCAATTTGCGATATAAGGAGATACCATGTTCTTTAAAGATTCCCAGTCCGTGCTTCCCTTCCGACAGGAAGAATCGAACGACATGATTCGGAAGCCCCCGGGGGGGCCGGAGTCGAGTTGTCGCCGTTTCCGGTTTCCCGGTGCCCGGTTCTTCCGGTTTTCGAATAGGTCCCCATGGGTGCCGGACCCACCGCGGGAGCTTCGCCTCCGCCGACGGGACCCGGGAGAGGGAGAGGACGCGGGAAAAACATGTCTAAGGAGATGGTTCGAAACGGAGGAGGTGAGTGACCAGAACGACGAATACCGCAGCGATCTCGTCCGAGAGAAATCAGACGCTCCCCTCGCAACGAAAGGGGGCTTCCCAGTCAAAGAGCCATGGAGGGCGAAAGACGATGAGACTCATGAGCCGGCAAGTCACGATCATGGTGATCCTCGCACTGGCGCTGGTCGCCGCCGCGCCGCAGGTCTCCTATGGAGACAGCATCACCGGCGGCTACCTGCGCTTCTTCTACGACGGGACTTTCGGGACCCTCGACCTGAGCGACGGGAACACCCATGTCATCACGTTCCCGGACCTCGACTTCAGTGGTTTCACGGGGACTTTCGAGTTGTACGTTGGTGACCGGGGTCCGGGGACGGACTTCGAGAAGTTCGCCATCACCATCGACGCCCACAGCGGCGGCGCCGGCGCCCACCTCCTGAAGGCGTGGGACAAGGACCTCTCCGGGGTCATGAGCACCCACCAGCTGGCCGCGGGCGAGGGATCGAGCCCGATGGACGTCCGGTTCGTCATCACCCAGAACGGCGACGACACCTGGCACGTGGTTCCCATGTTCCGCCTGACCGGCGGGATCTGGCAGGTCTTCGACGACGGCCCCTTCGACTCGGCCGACGATTTCGACCTGACCGCCACCATGCTCATGATCCAGTTCGCGGGTGGCGCCTCGGGCATCGTTTACTACACGCCGCCGGCCCACGACATCGGCACCGTGTTCTGCGTAGCCGACCCGCTCGAGCTCGCCGGGGCCAATCCGGTGGACACGCTCGATATCCGGTACGAGGGGGGGGGCGGCGGCCTCCTCTACGGCTACTCGGTCAAGTTCTCATGGGACGGCTCGCTTTACAGCACCGATTCGAGCAAGGTCGTCCAGGGGAACCTCCTCTCCGACCAGGGAACGACCTGGTTCGAAGTGCATCAAACCGGCACGAACGAGATCACCGTCGACTGCGTCCTCCTCGGGAGCCAGCCCGGCGTCGGCGTTCCGGGGTCGATGTTCACCGTGGAGTTGACCGCCGTGGGGTGCGGCAAGGGCGTCTTCGACGTCGCGATTCTGGATGCCGTGGACAACGACAACAACTCCCTCTCGGGCTTCGTGGCCGTGCCCGGCCTGGTCCTCGTCGACCAGGGGGATCCGATCTTCACGATCAACGGCCCGTTCCCGGACGGCCTCTGCAAGAACACGCCGCCCATTCTCGACCTCTCGGCCAATGACCCGTGCGGCGCCCTCGACCACGCTTTCTATCGCGTCGACGGCGGTCCTTGGACTCCGAGCGCCACCCTCTTCATCTCCTACGGCGGCGACTCCCGGACGAACCCGTCCTGGATCCTGCCCGGGTTCGTCGCCCTCTTCCAGGGGAACCACACGGTCGAGTTCTACTGCGTCGACGAGCTCGGCAACACGAGCACGATAGAGTCCTGGTCCTTCATCAAGGACACCGTCGATCCGTCGCCGGTGACCATCTTCAGCGCCGCGCCGGGGAACGGGAAGGTGCATCTCTCCTGGACGAACCCGCTCACCGATTTCGACCATGTGGTCGTGATCCGGAAGGCGTGGGACGCCTCGGCCCCGTACGGGTATCCCGAGTACGTCCAGCCGGCGGCCGGCTTCCCGGCGAACCCGGGGGACGGCGTGGAGGTGTACAACGGAACGGGCGAGTCGTTGGACGACGTCGTCACCGACCGTTCGATCTACTTCTATCACGCCTTCACCTACGACTGCGCCGGCAACCTGAAGGGAGGCACGCCGCCGACCGACAGCCTCCCGGCCGCGTTCGGCCAAGGGGCC
This sequence comes from Candidatus Eiseniibacteriota bacterium, assembly GCA_043809585.1. Lineage (GTDB taxonomy): Bacteria > Orphanbacterota > Orphanbacteria > Orphanbacterales > Orphanbacteraceae > JBDROZ01. Next base: position 45,219 of record JBDROZ010000109.1, on the reverse strand, counting down.
CGGGCGACCAACTACTGGCTCGGCGACGTCACCCAGTCGGGCGGCGGCGGCTATGACGGCGAAGTGGACTTCTTCGACATCAACGCCCTCTCCTCCGGCTACCGCCGGTACGACACGGGCAACCCGCCCGTTCCGCCCCACGACGAACTCGACATCGGTCCCTCCGAGGGGGGCAGCCGTCTCGGCATCCCGATCCCGAACGACGAGATCGAGTTCCCCGAGCTCGTGATCTTCGCCATGAACTACGGCGTCGTCACCGCCGCCGGCAAAGAGGCGCCCGTGGTCCGGCTCGCCCGAAAGGCCGAGTCCGGAACTCCGACGCTCCGTCTCGAGCCGGTGGAGAGCGAAGAGGGCTACGTGGTGAGCCTCTCCCTCTCCGGGAACGACGACGAGATCCAGGCGGCGAGCGTCCGCCTTTCCTTCGATCCTTCCCGCCTCGAGTGGGTCGAGACCCGGCGCTCCGACGCTCTGGCCGGAACGCGAGGCCCTCTCTTCTTCGAGAGCGGCGAGGAAAACCGCGGCGACTTGTGGATCGACCTGGCGGCGCTCGGAGCGGGCCGCGCGATCCTGGGGAACGGCGAGATCGCCCGGATCCTCTTCCGGGTCCACTCGGACGACGAGGCGAACGTGACCCTCGCCGGCGCCGACCTCCGCTCCACCGAAGGCGCGAGCCTCGCGGCGGCGATCGAGAGCGACGGCGGATCGGCCGGCGCGGCGCCCGCCTCGACGCGTCTCGTGGGGGCCCGCCCGAACCCGTTCAACCCGGTGACCACGGTACAGTTCGAGCTGGGCCGGGAGGCACGGGTCCAACTCAAGGTCTACGACGTCCAGGGCCGGTTCGTCCGGACCCTCGCGGACGAGACCATGAGTGCGGGGGGCCACACGGTGGCCTGGGACGGCCGGGACGACAACGGCCGTTCCGTCGGAAGCGGACCGTATTTTGTGCGGATGATTTCCGGATCCTACGACACCACCTCGAAGGTGGTTCTTCTGAAGTAAGACCTGAGAGCGGCCGGCGCGGAAACCGGGGCGCCCGGGGGACGAGAGTCCTCCGGACCGCCCCCTTCCCCGCCGGGTTCGGCCGGAATCGCGGCGGCCGCGACCAGAGAAAGGGAATTCTCCGGTGAATGATTCGAGACCCCGCAGGCTCGGCTGGCTAGGACTCGTTCTGATCAGTCTCCTCGTGTCCTCCCGCGCGAACGCGATCCCGGTTCTCAGCCTAGAGCCGGAGAGCACGTCGGTCGACGTGAGCGTGGAGTTCGATCTCAGCGTCGTCATCGGCGCGGAACCGGACACCATGTCGAACGTTCAGGTCATCTTCCAGTTCGATCCCGGAGTGATCGAGTTCGTGGACGCCTTCGAGGGGTCCCTGTACGTCGCCTCCGGATACCAGTCGTTCTTCAACGTGGAGGAGGAATCCTCGGGGACCTGGCAGGTCTTCGAGGTGATCTTCCCCTTCGACAGTTTCATTCAGCCCCCCGGTGAGCTGCTGGTCCTCCGCTTCCGGGCCCTCGCCCAGGGCTTCACGGACATCACGTTCCTGAGCTGGGCGGTGATGGACATCAACCGGGTCCAGATCCTGCCGGTCGACGCCGTGGGCGCGCGGGTGTTCGTCGGAACGCCCACGGTCGGCGTGGAGGGGGCGGAGGCGGGTGTTTCGCTCCTCCGACTCGATCCGCCGAGACCGAACCCGACCCGGGGATCGACGAGGATCTCTTTCACCCTCCCCCCGGGCGTTTCGTACGGCCGCCGCCTCGGCGTGTACGACGCGAGAGGACGGTCGGTGCGGATTTTCGACGCGCCCGCGCAAGGCGGAACCGGGGAGATTCTCTGGGACGGGCGGGATGACCGGGGAGTCGAGTCCCCTTCGGGCGTCTACTTCTTCCGTTTGGACGGGAGCGAAGGAGGGATGCGACAGAAGATCGTTCTTCTCCGATGAGCCGGGAGAACCGCGAACGAAGCACCTCGGGGCCGGACACCCGGCCCCTCGCTCTTTTATCTAATCTCGGGCGTGAACGAGTTCGGTCGCGGTCTCTACGTGAGAGGTCTGCGGAAACATGTCGATCAGGCGGACCCGCGCCGCCCGGTATCCCGATGCGGACAGGATCCGGCAGTCCCGGGCGAGTGTGGCCGGATCGCAACTGACGTAGAAGAGACGCGCCGGTCCGAGGGACGCGAGGGCCTCGAGGACCGGCGGGGCGAGACCGGCCCGGGGAGGATCGACGAGGGCGACCGCTCTCCCCGGATCGCCGTAAGGGAAGCCCGCGGTCCATCGCCGGAGGGCCGACTCCACGGTCGAACGGATCACCTCCACCCTGCTCCCCGCCGGGCCGGCGCGCCGCGCGTTCTCCCGGGCATCCCGGATCGCGTGCCCTTCGCTCTCCACGAGGACGGTCCTCTCGAAACGGTCCGCGAAGGCCACGGCGAAGAGTCCCCCCCCCCCGTACAAATCGAGCAGCCCGAGGCCCGGTGAATCCGGCGTGAGACCGGCCTCGCCCATCCACCCCGCGACCAGGCGGACGAGCGTTTCCGCGCCGGCGAGGTTCACCTGGAAGAAGCTGCGCCCGTGGACCCGGTAGAGGCGGCCCCCCACGGCGATGTCGAGGTGGTCCTCCCCCCGAACCGCCCGGCCGTCGACCATGACGCCCGCCAAGCCGGGAGGAGACGACTCCCCGGCCGAGGCCCGGGAGACCCGGGTCCGGAGACGGCCCCCCCGCTCCTTCGCGCCCTCGAGGGAGAGGAGAAACCGGCCCCGTCCGTCGAAACGAACCTCGGCCCGCGGCGCCGGCGGGAGCCGCCGGAGGAGAGGGAGGGCTTCCTCGTGAAAGAGATCGGGGAGGAGGAAGTTCCGCGTGAGGAGAACGAGATCCCCCGTGCCCGGCCGGTGCATGCCGTATCCCCCGCTTCCGTCTCCGTGGAGGCCGATCTTGTTCCGGTAGCCCCAAGGGGGCCCCGCCGGTTCCGGCCCTTCCAGAGCCGGCCCGATGTCGATCTTGCCGATGCGGGAAAAACAGTCCCGGACGATCTCCCGCTTCACCTCGTGCTGGACGGCGAGACTCATGTGGACGAAGTCGGCGCCGGCGAGGGACCCCGGGGGGCCTTCCGGGGGGGCCACGCGCCCGGGGGAAGGATCGAGGATCTCGATCGCCTCCGCTTCGAGAAAACCCTTCGCCCGCCGCACCACGCGGGCCCGCACCCGCTCCCCGGGAAGGACGCCGGCGATGAAGACGATCTCCCCGTCCGCCCGGGCGAGCCCCGCGCCGCCGGTCACGATCTTCTCGATCACCGCTTCGAACGAGGAGCAATCGCTCACGACCGGACCCACGGAAGGGAGAGGCGGGGGAAAGGGCCGGGGCCCGCGGCGGGCTTCGCGGGGACGGGGATCTCGGAACGGGAAGTCGTCATGGCGGGGATCCTCATCCTAACCTTGATCTTTCATAAAATCTCGGCTCAAAACGCTGACGCTCGCATGATAGCACGCCATCTGCGACAGGGCGCGGCATTCACCAATGCTCACATATCGTTGGATATGCTCTGCTTGGTGAATGCGGCGCGCTGCCGCATCTGACGCACTCTCACGCGTTTGCTCTCGAGATTTTATGAAAGATCAAGGCTAATTCCACAAGACCTCAGACTTGATTTCGATGGGCGGGTGCCAGGGGTGAGGGCCGTCCCTGCAGCCGGCCGCGGCAGGAAGGGGTCTCGAAACGAGTTCTAATCCTCTTCGAGGAGATCGGGACGGCGGCGGCGGGTCTCTTCCTCCACCCGTTCCCTCCGCCATTTCGCGATCTTCCCGTGGTCGCCGGAGACGAGGATCTCGGGGACTTCCATGCCCCGGTAGAGGGCCGGCCGGGTGTAGTCGAGACCGGCGAGCCGTCCACCGGCGAAGGAGTCGTCCTCCGCCGAATCCTCGTTCCCCAGAACGCCGGGGATCCAGCGGATCACGGCGTCCATGAGGACCATGGCGGGGATCTCCCCGCCGGAGACCACGAAATCGCCGATCGAGATTTCCAGGTCGACCCGGGCCTCCCGGAACCGCTGGTCCACGCCCCGGTAGCGCCCGCACACCACGATCCACTCCTCTCCCTCGGAGATCTGCTTCACCCGGTCCTGGCGAAGCGGCTCCCCTTGGGGCGTCAAGAGAATGACGGGGATTCCCTCCCCCCCCTCTTCGTGGATCCGGTCGACCGCCCGAAAGAGGGGGTCCGGCCTCATCACCATTCCCGGTCCCCCTCCGTAGGGCGCGTCGTCCACGGTCCGGTGCCGGTCGTCGGTGAAGTCCCGGAGGTCGACGGGGACGATCTCCACCTTTCCCGCGTCCAACGCCTTCCCCGTCACGCCGGCGGCGAGGGGCCCGGGAAAGAGCTCGGGGAAGATCGTGATCACGTAGAAGCGCATGGCCACCACCGGTGCTAGCCGGGCGTCTTGTCCCGGTTGATGTCGAGGAGGCCGGGGGGAAGGGTGAGAACGATTCGGCCGCCTTCGAGGTCGACCTCGGTGACGAACTCGGGGACCGCCGGGACGAGGTGGTCCCCGTCCGGCCCCGCGACGACGAACATGTCGTAGCCGGGGTATTCGAGAATGTCCTCGAGAACGCCGATCTCTTCCCCCTTCCGGTCCGTCACGGCGAGGCCGAGAAGGTCTTCCGGGTAGGGGGCCTCCGCTCCGGCCGCGGCGAGATCCTCCCGGCCCGCGAAGACGATGACGCCCTTCAGAGCTTCCGCGGCGGTCCGGTCGGGGACTCCTTCGAGGGTGACGAGGAGGACGTCCTTGTGGCGGCGGGCGGCGACGACGACGCGCTCCCGCGCCTCCCCTTCACCGTCCCGGAGAACGAAAACGCGGGTAAGACGGCCGGCGGCCTCCGCGAACCGGCGATCCGTGTGAAGCCGGACCTCTCCCCGGAGACCGTGGACTCCGCCCACGGCGCCGATGCGGATCCGCTCCGTCCCATTCATCGAATCTCCGGTTCCGTCAATCGACGATTTCGAGGGACGCCCTCCGGCCCTCCTTGGCGGAGAGGACTCCGAGAAGGGACCGGATCGATCGGGCGGTGCGGCCGTTCTTGCCGATCACCTTGCCCAGATCGTTCTTGGCCACGTGGAGCTGGAAAACGGTGGCGTCGTCCTTGGCCGCCTCCTCCACGCGGACCTGGTCCGGATCGTCGACGAGCATGCGGGCGATGTATTCGATCAGGTCCTTCACTACTCCGACTTCTCCTCGCTCTCGCCCGCTTCGGGGGCGTCCGTCGCGGTATCGGCCCGGGCGGGCTCTTCGGCGGGGGTCTTGCTCCCGGCCGCTTCCGCTTCCGCCGTCATCGTCGCGGCCTGCTTCCGCGGGCCCTTCCGCTTCGAACCGTGCTCGTCGAGGGGATGGGCGAAGATATCGAGGGTGATCTTGCTCTCCTCGGCGGAGACCGGCTCCCCGGCCTTGTACTTGGCGAGCACGCCGCTCCTCTCCAGAATCTTCTCCACCGTGCCCGTCATGATCGCGCCTTCGCCGAGCCACTTGAAGGTCTTCGTCTGGTCCACCTGGACCTTGGCCGGGTTGAGGATCGGGTTGTACGTCCCGATGATGTCGATGAAGCGACCATCCCGGGCCGCCCGCGAATCGGCCACCACGATCCGGTAATAAGGCCTCTTCTTCCTGCCGTGTCTCGCCAGTCGAATCTTGACCGCCACCTTGAGTCTCTCCTCCCGGGACCGGGCGACGCCCGTCCCTCTCGTTGCCGATCCGGCCCGCCGAGGGGCCCCGCCTACAATCCGAAGGCGATGCCGGCCCGCCGGCCCTTGCCCGCGCGCCGCATCATTTTCCGAATCATCTCGTACTGCCGGACGAGTTGGTTGACCTCCTGGACCGTGGTCCCGCTCCCGCGGGCGATCCGCTTCCGCCGGCTCCCGTTCAGGACCTCCGGCTCCGACCTCTCCCGCACGGTCATGCTGGAGATGATCGCCTCGACCCGGCCGAGGGCCTTCTCGTCCACGGCAAGACCCTTCGGCAACTTCGCCGCCCCCGGCAGCATGCCGAGGATCTGGTCGAGAGGGCCCATCTTGCGGACGCTCCGGAGCTGGTCCGCGAAGTCGTCGAGCGTGAACGCCCGACGCCGCAGCTTCTCCGCGAGGTCCCGGGCCCTTCTTTCGTCGAACGCTTCGTGGGCCTTCTCGGCGAGGGAGACCACGTCGCCCATGCCCAGGATGCGCCCGGCCATCCGCTCCGGATGGAACTCCTCGAGCGCCTCGATCCCCTCGCCCATCCCGAGGAACTTGACCGGCTTCCCCGTGACCTCGCGGATCGAAAGAGCCGCTCCCCCCCGGGCGTCCCCATCCATCTTGGTGAGGATGAAGCCGCCCAATCCGAGCCGCTCTTCGAAGGCGCCCGCCACGTTGACCGCGTCCTGGCCGGTCATGCCGTCGACCACGAGCAGGATCTCGTGAGGCTCGGTCGCCGCCCGGACCCGCTCCACCTCGGCCATCATGTCGTCGTCGATGTGGAGCCGGCCCGCCGTGTCGACGATGACCACGTCGAACGACTTCCCCCGGGCCGCCCGGACCGCATCGCCGGCGATCTTCTCGGCCGGCTCGCCGCCCGCGCCCCGGGCGATTTCGCAGCCCACCCCCTTCGCGAGTTGGGCGAGCTGCTCCGCCGCCGCCGGGCGGTGAACGTCCGCCGCCACCAGGAGGGACTTCTTCCCCCGCTTCTGAAACCGGGCGGCGAGCTTCGCCGCGGCGGTGGTCTTTCCCGACCCCTGGAGCCCGACGAGCATGACGACCGTGGGGGGCTGCGAGGCGAGCGGGATCGCCGAGGAGCTTCGCCCGAGAAGACGGACGAGCTCGTCATGGACGACCTTCACCACCTGTTGGCCCGGGGTGAGGCTGCCGAGCACCTCCTCCCCCACGGCCCGCTCCTTCACGGCGGCGAGGAAGTCTTTGACCACCTGATAATGAACGTCCGCCTCGAGAAGCGCAAGCCGGATCTCCCGGAGACCGGCCTGGACGTCCTTGTCCGAGAGTTTCCCCTTCCCCCGGAGCTTCCGGAAGGCGGATTCGAGCTTTCCGCTCAGTTCCTCGAACAAGAGCCCTCTCCACCCGCCCCCGCGGGCGGTTTTCACGGGAAACTCTTAATTTACCACGGCTTCCCAGAGGGCTCCAGAGGTTTTTTCGCTCCATCGGGGGCCCCGACCCTCCTCCAATGGTGCCGCACTCCCGCCGCTCCTCTCGCTCTACCGATCGCCCGAGGGGGACACGGGGGATTCAGTCGCGAGAAGCGGAAACGAGAGGCGAGAGGCCCTCTGCCTTCCCCCGCGGAGGCGGTCCAGAAGGATTGTAACCCGCTTCCGGGGCGAAAGGGGGCGGAAAGGGGGAAAGGGCGCCCTCGGGCGCCCCCCCGCCCCCTCCCCCTCCCGGTTGACAGGAATCCCGTATCCGCCTATTCCGGCATGAGTTTTCATACATTCACCCCCCGCCCCCCGGGGCGTGGGCCGCGGACGGAACCCCTTCGGTCGAACGGATCCGGTGAACAACGTCCTGTCGGTCTTGAATCACGTCCTCCCCATCTTCCTCGCCATGGCGTGGGTGAACTACAGCGTCTACTTCGTGCGGCGCGATCCCTTCGCCCACCGGACGGCGACGCCCTTTCTCGTGATCATCGCCGTTCTCCAGAGCTTCTACGTGATCCTCCTCGGCGTGAGCTACCGGCACCACCTGATGGCGAACATCTTCGAGGTCTTCACGGTCATCGCCCTCGCGCTCACCCTGGTCTACCTGATCGTCGAGACGGCCCACAGGAACAAGTCCATGGGCGTCTTCGTCCTCCCGCTGATCTTCCTCTTCCAGCTGATCTCGTCGGTCTGGATCCGTCCGGGCCGTTCGATCAACCCGGTTCTCAAGGACCCTCTCTTCGGCCTCCACACCGGGTCGATCGCGCTCGCCTATTCGGCGTTCCTCCTGTCGGCGGTGTACGGCGTCATGTACCGGGTCTTCTACCGCGCCCTCCGGGCGAAGCGGTTCGGTCTGATTTTCGAGCGCCTCCCCTCCCTCGACGTCCTCGCCCGAATGACCATGGGGGCGACCACAACGGGGTTCGTCTTTCTCTCCTTCGCGGTGATCTTCGGCGCGCTCTGGGCCGCCCGGGTGGCGCCGGAGTTCCGGACCGATCCGAAGTTCCTGCTCACCCTCGTGGTGTGGGCGGTTTACGGATTCGCGGTGGTCTGCCACCACCTTCTCCACTGGGCGGGGCGACGCGTCGTCTCGATCTCGCTGACCGGCTTCCTCCTTCTCATCGTCTCGTTCCTCTCCCTCCGCCTCCTCCTCGTCACCTTCCACCAGTTCGGAGGCTGATCGAGATGAGCGACCGTCACCCGGAGGCATCCGTGGGAGGGCCGGGGACCCCCGATCGCGAGAGTCCGGATCCGAGCGGGCGGGAGGAGGGCGGGGGGCAGGACATCCACAACCTTCTGTTCGTCGGTTCGAGCCACCGGACCACGCCTCTCTCCCTTCTCGAGTCGATCGCCCTCTCCCCCGAAGAGGTCCGAAAGGCGCTGCCGGCGATCCGGGAGATGGCCGGCCTCCGCGAGGTCATGCTCCTCTCCACGTGCAACCGGACCGAAGTGTACGCCACGGCGAAGAACACGGCGGCGGCGGCGGCATCGGTCGAGGCGTGGCTCCTCGGTCTTTCCCGCCGGGGGCGCGGCCTGTCGCCGGAACACGTGGTGCACCGGCATGAACGGGACGCCGTGGACCACCTGCTTCAAGTCGCGTGCGGCGTCGACTCGATGATGCTCGGCGAGACCCAGATCGCCGGCCAGATCGAGGCGTCCCTCGCCATCGCCCGGAGCGCCGGGACCGCCGGCAGCTACCTTACCCAGCTCATCGCCGCCGCCTCCCGGACCTGCAAGAGGGCCCGTACGGAGACGGCGATCAGCGCCGGGGTCGTCTCCGTCGCCTCCGCCGCGGCGTATCTCGCCCAGCGGGTGTTCGGCGATCTCGAGCGCCGCACCGCCTTCGTGGTCGGCGCGGGCGAGACGGGCCGGCTCGTGGCGCAGCACCTGGACAAGCGGCGGCCGAAGAGGATCGCCGTCGCGAACCGGACCCTCGCCCGGGCGGAAGAGCTCGCCGAGGAAGTGAACGCCCGGGTGGTTCCCTTCGAGGAGCGGCACGAATTCTTGAAAGAGGCGGACTTCGTCGTCTGCGCCACCCACTCCCAGGAGCCCCTCTTCACGCGGGAGAAGGTGGAGAAGGCGATGAGATCCCGGGCCTCCCGCATGCTCCTTCTCATCGACATCTCCCTCCCCCGGAACGTGGACCCCGCGGCGGGGGAGGTGGAAAACGTCTTCCTGAACGACATGGACGATCTCCGCCGCATCGTGGACCAGAACCTCGACCGCCGGATGAAGGAAGTGCCCGCGGTGGAGCAGATCGTCATGAAGGAGGCCGAGGGGTTCTTCCGGCACCGGGCGGGGGTGCAGGCGGGACCGCTCATCAGGGACCTTCGGAGCCGGTTCGAGGAGGTCCGCGAGCGGGAGCTCGAAAGATCCCTCTCGAGATTCAAGGAAGAGGACCGGGCGCTCGCGGAGCGGCTGACCCGGGACCTGATCCAGAAACTGCTCCACTACCCGACCGTGGAGATCCGGTCGGCCGCGAAGAGCCCGGAGATGAACAGCGAGAAGCTCATCTGGGTGCGCCGGCTCTTCGGGCTCGACACGGATTCCGGACGGGGAGAGAAGAAGTGACCGATCGAAGGGTACGCATCGGAACGCGCCGGAGCCGGCTCGCCCTCTGGCAGTCGGAGTGGGTGGCCGGTCTCCTCCGGGAGGCGTGGCCCGGCCTCGAGGTCGACGTCGTCCCGGTCCGCACCCTCGGGGACAAGGACCGGACCACGGCGCTCCACGGCATGGCGCGGCAGGGGGTCTTCACGAAAGAACTCGAGGAAGCCCTCCTGGACGAACGGTGCGACATCGCCGTCCACAGCATGAAGGACCTCCCGGTCCGCTTCCCGGGCGGGCTCCGCCTCGCCGCCGTGCTCGAGCGTGAGGACCCGCGGGACGCCCTCGTCTCCCACGGCGGGAGGACGCTCGCCGAGCTTCCCGAAGGGGGCGCTCTCGGCACGTCGAGCCTCCGGCGGCGATCGCAGATCCTCCACCTCCGGCCGGACCTCCGGACCTCCGATCTCCGGGGGAACGTGCCCACCCGCCTCCGGGCCGTGGGCATCGCGGCGGAGAAGGGGGAGACGGCGCCGGAACCGGCTTTCGACGCCACGGTGCTCGCCTACGCGGGGCTCCGGCGGCTCGGCCTGGACCACCTGGTCTCCGAAGTCCTTCCGGTCGAAACGGTGCTCCCCGCGCCCGCCCAGGGGGCGGTGGCGGTGGAGATCCGTTCCGACGACCGCGGCGCCGCCGATCTCCTCCGGCCTCTTCACCACGAGGAGACGGACCGGCGGGTCACGGCGGAGAGGGAGTTTCTCGAGGCCCTCGGCGGATGGTGTCACGTTCCGGTGGGCGCCCTCGCGACGATCCGGGACGGAGCCGTCGATCTCGAGGGATTCGTCGGCGGGCCGGACGGCGTCACCGTCCTCCGGGAGAAGGTCGAAGGGGAGGACCCGGTCGAGACGGGCCGGCGGCTCGCGGAGGTCCTCGCGGAACGGGGCGCGACGGAGATCCTCCGGAAAGTGCTGAGGGGGGACTTCGGCGATGGTTGAGCCCGGTCCCTCGGCGGACGACCGGCCCCTCCGCGGGGCGCGGGTCCTGATCACCCGTCCGTGGGAGGATGGCGCGGACCTCGCGGCGGCCGTCGAGGGACTCGGCGGGGAAGCGTACTCGGTCCCTCTCCTCCGCATCGAGGGCCCCGAAGATCCGGGCCCCCTGGAGGAGGCGAGGCGGAACCTCGGCTCTTTCGACTGGGTGGCCCTCACGAGCCGGCACGCGGCGCGGGCCCTCCTGGAGGGGATCCCCGAGGAGGGGAGCCTCCCGAAGATCGCCGTGGTCGGCGTATCGACGGAGCGGTGCGTGAGGGACCTCGGCCGGCGCGCGGACCTGGTCTCCGGGGGGAAGGGCGCGGCGGCCCTCGCCGCGGCCATGATCGGGGCCGGGGCCGCCGGGACGAAGATCCTCCACCCCCGGTCGAACCTGGCGTCGGACGATCTTCGCCGGCTCCTCGAGGAAGCGGGTTGCGTGGTCCTCTCCTTCGAGGCGTACCGGACCCTCCCGCCCGGCGGCCCGGAACGGGCGGCCCTTCAAGGCCGGCTGAGGGAGGGAAACGCGGCGGTCTTCGCGAGCCCCTCGGCGGTGGCGTATTTCGCCGGGATCGCCCGGGGGGAGAAGAGCGCGTTATTCGATGATTGGATCGCCGTCGGCATCGGTCCGACCACGGGGGCGGCCCTCCGGGAGGCGGGTTTCACCCGCATCGCCGAGGCGGACCGGCCGGACGACTCGGGGCTTCTCGAGGCATTGACGGAGGCGTGGCGGACTCGCGCCCGATCGAAAAGGAACGAACCATGAGTTTTCCCGACAACAGACCCCGCCGTCTCCGGCAAAGCGCCGCGATGCGACGGATGATCCGGGAGACCGAACTCGGCCCGGAACGACTGATCTACCCCCTCTTCGCCGTGCACGGCTCGGGCGTCCGGAACCCGATTCCCTCCATGCCCGGCTGCGACCAGCTCTCGGTGGACCTCCTCGTGGAGGAGGCGGCGGACGCCTACGGGAAGGGCGTCGGCGGCGTCATCCTCTTCGGCATCCCGGAGAAGAAGGACCCGGTGGGGAGCGAGGGGTACGACCCGGAGGGGATCGTGCCGGTCGCGATCCGGGCCTTGAAGGGGAAGATCCCGGGCCTGCAGGTTTGGGCGGACGTCTGCCTCTGCGAGTACACCGATCACGGGCACTGCGGCGTCATCCGGAACGGCGACGTGGACAACGACTCCACCCTCCCCCTCCTCGCCCGCGCGGCGGTCGCCTACGCGGAGGCCGGTGCCGACGTCGTCGCCCCCTCGGACATGATGGACGGGCGGGTCGGCGCGATCCGGGCCGCCCTCGACGATACCGGTTTCACGGCGACGCCGATCGTCTCCTATGCGGCGAAGTACGCCTCCGCCTACTACGGACCCTTCCGGGAGGCGGCGGAATCGGCCCCCCGGTTCGGCGACCGCCGGGGCTACCAGATGGACCCCCGCAACGCGGAAGAGGCGATCCGTGAGGTCGCCCTCGATCTCGACGAGGGGGCGGACGTGGTGATGGTGAAGCCCGCCCTTCCCTATCTCGACATCATCCGCCGGGTGAAGGAGCAGTTCGCGGTCCCCGTGGCGGCGTACAATGTCTCCGGCGAGTATTCGCTGATCAAGGCGGCGGCCGAGAGAGGTTGGGTCGACGAGGACCGGATCATCGCCGAGACCCTGATCTCCATCCGGCGGGCGGGGGCGGACATCATCCTCACTTACTTCGCGAAGGACGCGGCGCGCATCTTGAAGGAGGTCCGGTTTTGAGCAGCACACCGGTATGGCGGCCGGGACCGAAGAGCCGCGAACTGTTCGAAAAGGCGAAGGCCTTCCTGCCGGGAGGCGTGAACTCGCCGGTCCGTGCGTTCCGCGCCGTCGGCGGCGAGCCCTTCTTCGTGGAGCGCGCCGAAGGGGCGTACCTCTGGGATGTGGACGGGAACAGGTACGTGGACCACGTCATGTCGTGGGGCCCCATGATTCTCGGACACGCGGATCCGGACGTCACCGCCGCCGTGCGGGAGGCGGCGGGCAGGGGCTCGTCGTACGGAGCGCCCCACGCGGGGGAAGTGGCCCTCGCCGAAGAGGTGCGCGCCCTCGTCCCGTCGGTCGAGATGATGCGCCTCGTGAGCTCCGGCACGGAGGCGACCATGAGCGCCGTCCGCCTCGCCCGGGCCTTCACGAAGCGCTCCAAGATCCTCAAGTTCGAGGGGAACTACCACGGCCACGCCGACTCGTTCCTGATCAAGGCGGGCTCCGGCCTCGCGACGTTTGGGCAGCCCGACTCGCCCGGCGTGACTCCCGAGACGGCGTCGAACACTCTCCTCGCGCCGTACAACGATCTTGCCGCCGTGAAAGAGGTCTTCGCGAAGGCGGGGAAGGAGATCGCCGCGGTGATCGTCGAGCCCGTGGCGGGGAACATGGGGTGCATCCCCCCCGTCGACGGTTTTCTCGAGGGACTCCGCGAAGTCTGCGGCGCGCGCGGGACGCTCCTCGTCTTCGACGAGATCATCACCGGCTTCCGGGTCGGCCCCGGCGGCGCCCAGGAGCGGTACGGCGTCACTCCCGACCTGACCACCCTCGGGAAGATCATCGGCGGCGGCCTCCCGGTAGGTCTCTACGGCGGACGGGCGGATCTCATGAAGATGATCTCGCCCGACGGCCCGGTCTATCAAGCGGGCACCCTCTCGGGGAACCCGCTCGCCGTGGCGGCGGGCGTCGCCACGCTCCGAAAACTGCGGACCGCGCCCGGCCTCTACGACGATCTCGAAAAGAAGGGCGCCTTCCTCGAAGGGGAACTCCGCTCGGCGGCGAAGGAGGCGGGCGTGGAGGTCACCCTCCACCGGGTCGGCAGCATGCTCGGCCTCTTCTTCCATCCCGGACCGGTCCGGTCTTGGGGGGAGGCTTCCCTGTCGAACCGGGAGCGATTCGTCGTCTTCTTCCAGGGACTCCTCCGGCGGGGCGTGTGGATCGCCCCTTCCCCCTTCGAGGCGCTCTTCGTCTCGACGGCCCACACCGAGGAGGACCTCCGGACCACCGGGGCGGCGGCGAGAGAAGCATTCGCCGAAGCGGCCGCGACGTAAGCGAACGGAGGGGGAGAGCGGACGTGAACGATCTCTTTTTGCGGGCCTGTTTCGGGAAACCGGTCGAGCGCACACCCGTCTGGATCATGCGCCAGGCCGGGCGCTACCTCCCCGAGTACCGCGCGGTTCGGGCGGAGCACGACTTCTGGACCGTCTGCCGGACGCCGGAGCTCGCCGCGAAGGTGACGATCCAGCCGATCGACCGGCTCGGCGTCGACGCGGCGATCCTCTTCTCCGACATCCTCGTCCCCCTCCCCCCCATGGGATGCGAAGTCGAGTTCCGGCCGGCGCCGGCGATCGCGAATCCGGTCCGGACCGCCGCAAAGGTGGACTCCCTCGGGCCGCCGGACGTGGAGAAGGACCTCGGGTACGTCCTGGACGCGATCCGCCTCCTCCGGAAGGAGCTCGCCGGGCGGGTGCCGCTCATCGGTTTCGGCGGGGCGCCGGCGACCCTCGCGGCGTACATGATCGAAGGGGGGGGGGGAAAGTTCCATGCGTTCCGGGCCTTCCTCTACGAACATCCGAAGACCGCGGAGAAGCTCTTCGACAAACTGGTCGAAACGCAGACGCTCTTCCTCGGCGCCCAGATCGAAGCCGGCGCGGAAGCGATCCAGATCTTCGACAGCTGGGGAGGACTCCTCCCCCGGGACGTGTACGAGCGGTTCGCGCTCCCCGCGGTGAAGCGTCTCGTCGACGGGATCCGGCGGACCGGCGTCCCGATCATCTACTTCAACCGGGACGGCGCCCACGTCTACGATCTCTTGAAAAGGACCGGCGCCGACGTCTTCGGCATCGACGAGAAGACGCCCCTGAATCTGGCCGCGGAGCGGATCGGGCCGGGGCCGGCGCTCCAGGGGAACCTGGACAACACGATGCTCTCCGCGTCGAGGGACGTGATCGAGCGGGGCGTCCGGCGGGTGCTCGCCGAGGCGCCGAAGGACCGGGGCCACGTGTTCAACCTCGGCCACGGCATACTCCCCCACACGCCGCCGGAAAACGCCCTCTTCCTCGTGGAGGCGGTGAAGCGGCTCTCCCGGAGGGACGGCGCGAAGGAGGAGGCGGGACGATGACGGAGAGGGAGAAGGGGAACGGCGCGGAGTTTCTGGGGCGGGTGACGCCCGAGCTTCTCGCGAAGCACGACAGGCCGGGGCCCCGGTACACGTCGTACCCGACGGCGGTCGAGTTCCACGACGGGTTCACCGAGAGCGACTACCGGGAGCGATTGGACGCCGCGAACGCCAAGGGGGGTCCGATCTCCCTCTACGTTCACATCCCCTTCTGCGAGGAGCGGTGCTCCTTCTGCGGGTGCAACGTGACCATCACCCGGAAGCGGCGGGTCGCGGACCTCTACCTCGAGCATCTCCACCGGGAGATCGAGCTTCTCGCGGCGGCCCTCCCGAATCGCCGGGAACTCCTCCAGTACCACTGGGGAGGGGGCACGCCGACCTATCTCGATCTCGACCAGATCGAGGCGCTTCAGAAGAAGGTCTCGGAGCACTTTCGCATATCGGGCGGCGCGGAAGTGGCGATCGAGGTGGACCCGAGGGTCACGACGGAAGATCAATTGAAGCTCCTCCGCTCTCTCGGCTTCAACCGGATCTCCCTCGGCGTCCAGGATTTCACGCGCGAGGTGCAGGAGGCGGTGAATCGGGTTCAGTCCGTGGAAGAGACGCGGCGCATCGTCGACAAAGCCCGGGAGCTCGGGTTCGGTTCGGTCAACATCGACCTGATCTACGGCCTCCCCCGCCAGACGATCGAGTCGTTCGGGCGGACGCTGGCGACGACGATCGCCATGCGCCCGGAGCGTGTCGCGGTCTATTCCTTCGCCTTCGTGCCGTGGATCCGGGGGAACCAGCGGAAGCTGATGGAAGAGCACCTGCCGGGGCGGGACGTGAAGTTCGGGCTTTTCGCCGAGGCGATCCGCTCTTTCCTCGCCGCGGGTTACCTCCAGATCGGCATGGACCATTTCGCCCTTCCCGAGGACGAGATGGGCCGGGCCGCGACGAACAAGACCCTCTTCCGGAACTTCATGGGCTACACCGTGCACAAGGCGCCCGACTTCCTCGGCCTCGGCGTCTCGTCGATCGGGTCCGTGTCGGGGGCTTTCGCCCAGAACGAGAAGAAGCTGGTCCGTTACTACGAGGCGATCGAGAAGGGCCGGTTCCCGATCGAGAAAGGCTACGTGCTCTCCGAGGACGACCGGATCCGGGCGAAGGTGATCATGGAACTCATGTGCAACTTCGGCGTGATGGCGAAGGACGTGTCCGAGGCATTCGGCATCGATTTTTCGAGGTACTTCGAGAAGGAGATGGCCGAGCTGGCGGAACCGGACGGGGCGAAGGACCAGGGTTTCGTGGACGTGAGCGAGGAGGGCGTTCAGGTGAATCCGCTCGGGCGCCTCTTCATTCGCAACGTCTGCATGATCTTCGATCCCTACATGCGGAAGAAGCGGGACGGCCGGCCGGTCTTCTCGCGAACCGTGTAGGCGGCGGGCCCCGATGGAACGAACGGGAATCGTCCTCCTCAACCTCGGCGGTCCATGGTCTCTCGACCGCGTGAAGCCGTTCCTCCGTTCCCTCTTCCGCGACCGGGACATCATCCCCTTCCCCGGCGGCCCGGCGCTCCAGGGTTTCTGGTCGTGGATGCTCTCCACGTTCCGCGCGCCGGCGGTGAGGAAACGTTACGGCGAGATCGGCGGCGGCTCCCCCCTCCTCTACTGGTCCCGGGTGCAGGCCCTCGGTCTCGAGCGGCGCCTCAGCGGGACAGCTCCGGCGGACCCCACGGAGGAGGAGAAGGCGGCGATCCTGAATTTCGACGTCGATCATCCCGGCCTCCCGGAGGGGCTCTCGGACGGGCCCTTCGTCACCGCGGCGTGCATGCGCTACTCGGAGCCGGGGGCCAGGGCGGCCCTCCGCCACCTCGCGTGGAAGGGATGCCGGCGGGCCGTGGTGCTCCCCCTCTACCCCCAGGAGTGCATGGCCACCACCGGGTCGAGCCTGATCGACCTCGAGAAGGCGGCGGCCGGAATGGCGGATGCGCCGGAGCGGGTCGTCGTCCGCTCCTACCACGACCACCCGATCTACCTCCGCGCCATGGCGGAGCGCGTCCGGGAGGGGCTCGCCAGGTTCGACGAGAGGAAGCGGAAGGATCTGCTCGTGCTCTTCTCCGCCCACGCCGTGCCGATCCGGATCGCCGAGTCGGGGGACCCGTACGTGGCGCAGGTCAAGGAGACCGTGATCGGCCTCGC
Organism: Candidatus Eiseniibacteriota bacterium; assembly: GCA_043809585.1. Classification (GTDB taxonomy): domain Bacteria; phylum Orphanbacterota; class Orphanbacteria; order Orphanbacterales; family Orphanbacteraceae; genus JBDROZ01. The sequence goes on along the minus strand of JBDROZ010000109.1, from coordinate 28,191 downwards.
CGGCGAGCTCGCGGGGGAGATCGGGAGGCACCGCCTCGCCTGGCAGAGCCGGGTCGGCCCGATCGAGTGGACCGGGCCGGGGACGGACGAAGTGCTCGCGGAGCTCGGCAGGCAGGGGGTGAGAAACGTGCTCGTCGTTCCCCTCTCCTTCGTCTCCGACCATATCGAGACCCTCCACGAGATCGACATCGAGTTCGCCGAAGTCGCCGAGGAGGCGGGCATCGGCCGGATGGAGCGGTCGCCCGCCTTGAACGAGAGCCCGATCTTCCTGGACGCCTTGTGCGAAATCACCAAGACCGCCCTCGCGGGGGCGCCGGAGAAATAGAATGACGAGGAGAGTGACATGGCCCGAATCGCGGTGATCGGCGCCGGCGTGTCGGGGCTCGCGGTCGGCTTCGAGCTTCGGGAGAGGGGCCTCGCGCCGGAAGACATGCTCGTGCTCGAGGCGGCGGACCGCCCGGGGGGGAACATCCGCACTGACCGGGAGGAGGGCTTCGCCTTCGAGTGGGGGCCGAACGGCTTCCTCGACAACTCCCCCCCCACCCTCGGTCTGGTGACGCGACTCGGCATCGAAGACCGGCTCTTGCCGAGCCGGGAGTCGTCGGCGATCCGCTTCATCTTCCGCGCCGGGAGACTCCACGAGGTGCCGACGGGCCCGCCCGGCATCTTCGGGACGAAGCTTCTCTCGATCGGCGGCAAGCTCCGCATCTTCCAGGAGCCCTTCGTCCCGAGAGGGGGCCATCCGTCGGAGTCGGTCTACGATTTCGCGGCCCGCCGGATCGGCGACGAAGCGGCCCGGGTGATGGTGGACGCCATGGTCTCCGGGGTCTACGCGGGGGACGCGAAGCGTCTCGAGCTCCGGGCGGCCTTCCCCCGCATGGCCGAGCTGGAGGCGAGATACGGCGGGCTCGTGAAGGCCCTCTTCGCGATTCGGAAGGAGAAGAAGAGGGAAGGGGCGAAGTCGTCCGGTCCCGCGGGGCCGGGGGGGCGGCTCACCTCGTTCACGGGGGGTATGGAGGACCTGATCGAGGCGCTCGCGGCGAAGCTCGGCGGTTCGCTTCGCACGGGAGCGCCGGTCCGCGCCCTCTCCCGGGAGGGCCGGGAGTGGAAGATCGAAATCGAGGGGCGGGAGGCGGTGCGGGCGGAGACCGTCGTCCTCTCCTGCCCCGCCGTCGCCGCCGGCCGCTTGGTGGGGGGCGTGGACCGGGAGCTCGCCTCGCTACTCGAGGCGATCCCGTCGGCGTCGATCGCCGTGGTCGCCACGGCCTACCGGAAGGAGGATTTGGAGAGAGCGCCCCACGGCTTCGGCTTTCTCGTCCCCCGGGGGGAGGGGCCCCGGATCCTCGGCTGCCTCTGGACCTCGTCGATCTGGGGAGAGCGCCGGGCGCCGGAGACGCACGTCCTTCTCCGGAGCATGGTCGGCGGCGCCCACGACCCGGTGGCGGTCGACCTCCCCGACGAGGAGCTTCTCGCGATCGTGGCGCGGGATCTCCAAGCCGCCATGGGGCTCCGGGCGAAGCCCGACATCCACCGGATCTTCCGCTACCGCCGGGGCATCCCCCAGTACGAGCCGGGGCACACGGCACGGCTCGATGAGATCCGGGCGCGGCTCGCCGCCCAACCGGGCCTCCACATCGCCGGCAACTCCTACGGCGGCATCAGCATGAACCACTGCATCGCCGAGGCGCCGGGCGTCGCGGAAGCGGCGCTGGGTCAGTAGGAAGGCCCTGGGTCTCGTTCCATCTTGTCCGGCGGACGACGACGCCGGATGAGACGAAGACGTATGCCAGGGGCCTAGAGCGAGCCCGGTCAGGGATTCGCGGATCGGGATGCTGCAAGCTCCTGGCGCGTTGCGCTTTCCAGATTCACCACATCGACCGAGTGCCTTTCCACCTCCGACCGGACGAGTTCTTCCAGAGCCCCCCAGCCCTCGAATCGCGCCGTCAGGCGCGCGAGGTAGAGGAAGTGCTCTTCGGAGAACCGTACCCTGAGGGCCGCGGCAATGACTTCCAACTCTCCTTCCGCGCATGCGGCCCTCTCGTGAAGAGCCGCGGCAATCATCTCGATCCCCTCCGGAGGAAGGGACTCCCGCCGAAACGGTTCGAGGAGAAGCGAGATCGTCTCTCCAGCCCGCCTCTCCGATCCGAGCCCGTTTAGATAGGCGGCGACTCGGAGATGCCACGAGGCCCGCTCCTCCCGGTCGGCGCGAGCACTGGAGAGAACACGCGCGAAGAGCGCAGCCTCCTCATCCGACAGGGGTTCCGGTTTCGACGTGAGGCGCCGGGCCCACGTGACGCGGAGCTCGTCCAGTCCGTCTTCATCGGGCCACTCCTCACGACCGTAGAGGAACCCCTGCAAATGATGCTCCGCTTCCGACCACATCTCCAGACTCACAAACTCGAGTCCGTAGGCCCATCTCACGGCCCCCGCCGACGCGTCGGTCAGGGCTTTCTCAATGACGGTCCCGAGATCCGCCGCCGTTTTCGGAGATCTGCGGACCCAGGCGCGTACGTCGTCGGCCATGGCCTCGTGGAGCGCGCGCCTTTGCTCCCCGTCGTCGGGATACCAGAGCCAGGACGGCCCCTGGCCCTGAAGGATCTCGAGAGGCAAACGCCAGAGACCGTCGATAACCGGGTAGGCGTCTCTCCATCTGCGAAGGATGGACAGCGACTCGCTCCACGAGTCCTCCGACCAACCGGCGTTTCCCCGGGCCCGGGCGGCTCGAACCTTCAGTTCCGGATCACTAGCCGCCTCGAATCCCTCCGAAAGAAAGGCGAGGATCCCTTCCTTGTTGTCGTCCAGGACCGCCCACTCGGGGAATCCCGGACTCTCGACGATCTGGCAGAGCCTCACTGTAAGCCGGTCGCCTCTCCCCTCCCCATCCGTTTCCCACGCCTCCGAGACCGATCTCCAGGCGGAAGCAAGGTCGAGAGAGAGAATGTGCTCATCGGCGCCCTTGACCAGTTCGTCCTCCTTCTTCCGCCGTCGCCTCTTCGCAAGAAGGTAGAGCACAGCGAAGACGAGAGCCGAAACCGCAATCGTGGCGCCGACCAGATAGTAGAGATGTCGATAGAAGAACAGCTCGACCTTCATCCTGCCCATGTCCCAGCCGTACCGCTCGGAAAACGAGAGGCACCCTTCTGCCTTCTCCCAGTTCTTGGTTCCGATGGCGTCCCGGAAGATCCCTTCGTTCGCGGCCATTACCTTGGAGATGAACTCCTCCGGCCGGTCGGTATTCTCAATCAGCCAGTCGGCTGTCCGACGCAGAAGCTCGTGGTCGCCGCTGCTCTCGGCCGTCCGGAGATCCTGCCCATTCTGATCGATGAGGCGCAGGTACTCCTCGGCCTTCGCGAGAAACCCGAATCCCCGCTGATCCGACCGATCCAAATCGAGCATATGATCAGCGCGCCTCTTGAGTTCCTCCCAGTGCTTTCCTTCGGACGCCCGGTTCGCCAGGGAAGCCAACTCGTCGAGCGTTCGCCGCCGTGCCGCCGCCAGGTCCGAGACGAGGCGATCTAGCCGCGGGTCGTCCGGCAGGAAGGGACGGCCCGCCTCGGCCGATTCCCGGCACTCATTGAACTCGCTGCGGACGGGGAGATATCCGCTCGCGCATCTGCCGAGGAGATTCCGTCCCGGGAGCAAAGCGGATTCGTAGCGATCGGCGAGGTACGTGTCGATCCGATTCGAAACCCGTTCGGTCTCGCCCCCGTCCAAGGATTTTCCCGCCTGCCTGTAAGCGGTCGCCGCTCGAGCCCACAATCCGCGGGCCGCCTGAAGCGAACCCGGCGAAACCGTGTCCGGGGCTTGATTCGGATTCCAGATGCCTAGCGCACGCGCCTTTTGGATATCGCCCAAGAGCTTCCAACGTTCTGGACGGGCCTCCGACTGAATCGCGGAGGCGATCCTCTCCGCGGCGAGAGGGAGGCGGTCTGTCATGCGGCCGTGAAACGAGTGGGCGCTGAAGACCGCGCTCGCGTACCCCGCCTGGGCGCGGTGATGACCGGAGTCGATTCGGAGGATCTGTTCGAAAAGACCGGCTGCGTCCTCGTAGCGCCCTCCGCCCATGACCGCGTTGGCCTCGATGTACATGGTCGTCGGGGTCTGGGCGAGAGCGGGTCCGGCGTCCGAGATAGCAGTGAGCAGACCGAGTAAGACGAAAACGAGTGAAACCGACGCGGCCGGCATACCGACGGCAGGTGGGCGATCCATGACCCGCTGAATACCCATGTCGTGCGGTTTCCTTTCGATCCCGGCCTCGTTCATCCGGAGGGATCAGTATACCCGAATCAGGGTACCCCGGGGCCACGGTTCCCGTTATGCTCGTCGGAGCCAGGGAGGACCGCGCCCGCCGCCTGCGGATTCTCCTCGGCCGCGGGGGATCCACTAGGGAGCGGGCCGAGCCGCGTCGTGGCGGTCTTGCAGTCGACCAGGATACGGGCGACGGTCCCCTCGAGCCGAACCACCGCAATCCCGCAGTCCCCGTCTCCCTTCACAATCGTCTCTTCGAGATGACCGACGGCTCCATGGCGACCGATGACCTCAAGGTAGTAGAGCCACAGATCCAGATCCCGAGAGAGGGTGACCGTGTCCTGGAAGAGACCGCTCTCTTCCTCCAGCCGCTCTCCCCGAATCCGGTACGCGCGACCGAGCCGGAGGCGGCCATCGAGGGGAAGGGCTCCGGTTCGGAAGATGCGCTCGAGAATCCGGATTGACTCCGCGGCCATGTATTCTGTCAGGCCGTCCAAATACTCGTACAACCGGCCCCTGCAGTCCTCACGATGATCCTCCTCCACGAGGCCCCGGGCCAAGAGCTCCGCGAGCGGCCCGGCTTCGTCACGGGTAAGGGCCCAGGATCGGGCCGCGACGTGCGCGGACCAGCTCCTCTGAAAGTCGCCGAGCTCCTCGGCCTTCTTCCATTCCTCGACCCTCTCGAAGAAAGGCAACAGATAGGGGGAGGCCCTCCTCCAGTCCCCTTCCCGGGCGTAGGATGCCGCCAAGACCCGCCTCACGGCGGTGGCGTCCGGGTCCAGGAGGCACGGTCCGATCGTGGCCTCCAGGTCGCCGGTCCTCTGCTCGAAACGGCCGAGCCATGCCTCCACGTCATTCGCCATCTCCTCGAAGAGCACGATCCTGTCCTCGGGCTTCCCGGGACTCCGGAGGGGCGTCCCCTCCCCACCCTGAAACATCTGAACGGATAGTCCCACATCTCTTGGAGGACCCGGAGGGAGTCCCGCCTCTCCCGGAATGCGGCGAGCCCCTCCTTCCACCAGACGGATGGCCAGCCGACTCGAATCGAGCCCTTCGCCAGTCGCACCTTCATCCCTGTGTTCGACGTGTCCCCGAAGAGCCGGTCGAGGAACATCGTCACCCGTTTCCGGGCGCCGGCTCTCTCGAGGATTTCCTCTGTCCCTGCGCACTCCAGGAGATCACACCAAAGCCCGCCGAGCAGGTCCGCCCGCCCCTTGGACGCCGAATTCGTCGCTTTCGAGACCACGCCGAAAGCCCTCTCGAGGTCCCCGTTGTCGATTCTCTTCCGAACGCGGCGCACGAGCAGTCTATCCCGCAGCTTTCGAGAGAACCGGATCGCGAGGACCACGGCCCCGGCAGCGAGGAGGAGGACGATCGCGGCGGCGCCCAGGAGATGGTAGAGATACCGATTCCGGAGGAGGCGACTCTCCATGTTCCCGGTATCGTCGCCGTTGGATAGACCGAATTCGATGCAGTCTTCCGCCTTCTCCCAGTCCCTGTTCTTGATCGACTGCTCGAAGATGCCCTGATTCGCCGCAATCGCCCCATCCACGTACGAATTCGGGTCCGACGTGCCCGCGATGAGCCAGGCCAGGCTTCTCCGAAGGAGCACCATGTCGCCCGTCTTCTCGGCGGTCTTGATATCTGCGAGCTCTCTCCGGATTACCTCGAGGTATGATCGCGCCCGATTGCCCCCGGCAACGGCTCTCACGACCTCCGGCTCGAGATCGAGAACACGATCGGAGTACCCCAGACCCTCCTCCCAGCGCTTTCCCTCGAGCGCACCGTCCATCAGACCGATCAGCAGCCTTGTGGTCCCCTCTAATGCAGCTTTGAGTGCCGCATCGAGGCTGTCCGCGCGGCGATTATCGGGCATCTCCGATCGGGCCGCGCCGAGATCCCGATAGGCCGAGCGGAACTCCACCCCGCCGGGATTCTCGCCCTGCTCGCACCTCTCCAAGAGAGTGACCGCTGTCTGCGCTATCTCTTCGAAACGCCCCTCCCGAACAGCCTCAAGGGCCCGGAGGTCCCCCGGATCGATATCGAGAACCCACTCCGCCCACACGATCGAATCGCCCCAACGGCTGTCCCTCCGGGCTTCGAGTACCTTTGCCCATGCGCGTGCCAGGGCCTCCTTGCGAACGGAAACGACGCTTGCCTGAAGGCCGAGAAGCCTCTCCGAATGGGGCGCGTACCTCAGTCCCCCCGCGATTTCCCGGTCCGCCCCGTCGATGTCTTCGCGACTCAGGATCTCTCCGGCCCGGAAGCGACCGAACAGGCTGGCTACCCGATCGGCGACGGCCTGCGCCTTGCGCTCCACGAACGCCGATAGCCGCCGCACCTCCACCCCCGCCTCTTCGGCCTCTTCCGGCCGCCCGCCCTTTCGGAACTCCTCTCCGGCCCGACTCCAAAGCGAGAGGGCCCCCCGGACCGTTTCCGGCCGATACCGTTCGAGGTTTCCCCGCGGATCGACCTCCTTCTCCGCGCGGCAGGCGAGAAGATCCCCCATCAGCAGATGCCATTCGGGCTTCTCGTTCGCCTTGAGTGCGAGCCCGAGCCTCCTCTCGGCCTCGGGGAGACGGTCCGTGAGAGTACCGAAACGTCTGTGGGCCTCTACAACGGCCCGTGCGTAACCCGCCCGGGCCCGGTCATGAGATGGATCAAATGCGAGCACTCGGTCGAAGGCGTCCGCGGCTTCTGCCCATTCTCCCTGGGAGAGGAGTGCGACGCCATCAAGATAGCCTGCTGAGGACGGACGCGCCGGGGCGACACCGACGCAGAGAAGAAGGAAACCCGTCGCGAGAAGAGCGGACCGTGACGACACCCCAGGCTGGTCAACCCGTCCGGCGGGGGAAGAGAACGTTCGAGTCGGTACGGGGACCGCCAATGACGAAGAACCTCGGTTCAGTTTCCGCTCAGTCGTGCAGCGTGATGTCCAGACGCCACTCGTAAAGGGTGGCGTCCCAGTATTCGTCGTAGTTGTACACGCGAATGGTCCAGAATCCCGAGCTCAGCTCCCCGCGAAACGCCTGTAGATCCCCGTTGGTATGACATGGCATCTCGCGCTCGTACCAGGCCGCGATATCCGATGTCGAATAGTACCCCTGGTCCCTTGAGGAGTGGTCGAAGTAGTGGAGGTAGACCGACGTTCCTTGGGGAGAGGCCAACTGGACAACGATGTCATCGAGATCCCCGTGAACGAGATCTACGTACACCTCAAGGTGTGCGATTCTCCCTTGCTGCGAGCATCGAATCCACGTCGCACCGCTGTTGCCTCCTTCCTGAACGACCATCCCCGGTGAGGCTTCTAGATGGACCGTCTCCCCGAGAGATCCGAACAGGGCGGGGGCGATGAGTTTCCCGTCCTCGAGTCCCTCGCAAGAGAGAATCGCGGCGATCGACATGACGAAGAGAGGTACAACGACACCCCGATGAACGACGGGTTTCGCCTTCACCATCAATCTCGTATCTCCTCTACGGGATTCCACGTGAGGCCGAACTCGAGCCAATTGGACTCGTATTCGCCCGGGTCCAGGATGGAGACCCTGCCGGCAACCGCGAACCTGCCCAAGTTCAATCCGGCCGTCCAAAACGGATAGAACGACTCGACCTTGATCCCGGGGTCGCCTGCCCCGTGGTACTCCCCGTCCACTCCTCTCCACTCGTCCGCGGAGGCGATGAACCACGCCCACATGTAGCCGATTCCCCCGAAGGGATACACCGCGTTGTCCCCCACTCGCCCGAGCGGCAGAATGAACCGCCCTTCCACGCTGATCCCGTCCCTATAGAGAGACTTGATCTCCTGTTCCTCCTGCGCCCCGTCCGAAAACGTCAGACCGCTGAAGTTCTTCTGGGGGATTCCGATGAAGAACGTGGTCTGCCCGGCGAAGAGACCGAGACACCCGCCCACGTCGACGGATAGGTTGTGGAAAACCTTGAAGTTCTCCTCCAGCCCGGGGTCCTCGGGGATCGCCACGGAATACCCGATTCCCAGGTAGGCGCTCGTGTGAAGGAAGGGCCGCCGGGGTCCGATCACCTTTGGAGGATGCTTCCCCGTTACGGTGCGGCGCCGGAGATCGACGACGATGTCGTAGTCCTCATGCTTCTCCAGAACCAAACGCTTCCGGAGGGTCGCTCCCTTCCCGCGGGGCCGTGCTTTCAGCTCGACCACCTGCTTCTTGTACGTCTTGTATGTGTCGAAGACCGACCTCCCGTTGAGGTAGACCGTGCCTTCCCCGTTCGTCGTCCGAATCCGCAGGAGGGTCGGTCTCTCCTCCAGAGAAAAACTCTCGGTCATCCGGGATCCGTTGCTTATCGTAACCAAACGCGACTCCTTGATCGCCTCTGGAGGATGGGAGACGCTGACGTTATACGTGCCAAGGAGAATGCCCACGCTGTCGAAGGGCGCGACCCCGACCTGGCGATCGAAACTCACGCGTGCGTTCTCATAGTTCGTGCATAGAATCCTCAGGCTGCCCCGCAATTCTCGCACGAAACGGTCCAGCGCCTCCTGCCCTTCGGTGAGAGACAAGTCGACCTTCCGATCGCTTTTCACGGATTCGCCCTTGCGGGAATTCCGAAGGTCCATATCGAGGTCCAGGTGATGGCCTTCCGGACCGGGCTCCCGCCATTCAACGGTGACCAGTAGGTCGTAGTCGATCAGGGAAAGAGACTCAGGGGCCTCTATTACAAGCTCGAAGTCGCTCCGGTTTCGCAGCTTTTCGCACAAGAACTCTGTGATCTCTTCTTCCGTGAGATCCAAGCCCTCGGTGGGATTTACGACGTCGAACTGATTCAGCCGGACAACCACCGGACTGGATAGGGAGCCCCCGAACGCCGGTCCGGGGAGCGCAGAGCACAGAGCGCTCCACGCCAGCGCTCCGATTACGACGCTCCTGATCCTACGATCAAGCACTTTTCAACGCCCTCAATCCTCCCTCGCGGAGTTCGGTACGCTCTGCAATGCTCTTCTCGGCTTCCTCATACTCTATCGAGTCCCAATCAACACCCTTCCAGTAGCGATTGATCAACTCACGGACGATAAGGTATTCCATGGGTTGCACGGTCCGGGGCTTTTCGCTTCCGTCGGTCGAGGTTCTTTCGGCGAAAACACCTCCAGGGACGATGTAGCCACGAATCACGATTCCCAGTTCGGCCTTGGCCTTCGGATTCGCATTCAGAATAGACAGTCTCTCCTCCAGATTTGTTTGCACGGCCTCGGCGAGGTTCATGTCCGCGATCAGTTGGCGGATAACCGTGTTCACGGTCCCGATGTCCTTCTGGAATTTCTCACCGAATTCCATGTACTCATAGAAGTACATGGTCCGCTGCGACTCCGTGCCGGCAACGGGTTCCTTTCGCTCGCGGATAACACCCGTAGCGATACCGAGAATGAACAACTCCTTCGCCCGCCGGAGTTTCATCCACGCCTGCTCGTCCAGCTTGACGAGATCGGGGTACTTGATCTCGTCTTTCGAAATATGAAGCCGGTCGTGGTCCCCCCGTACGAGCTCCTCGTAGTGAGTTCGGAGATCCCGGACACTGCTTCCGTAGCAGAGTGGGAAACCGGTCATCTGGGAGAAGAAGATGATGGTGTCCTTCTCCGCCATTTCCCTTTCGGTGAGCTTTGGAAACTTCGCCTTGACACTCTGGCTGGTCTGGGCCCACCAAGCCTGGTGACTCGGTTTGTTTTCCCGGTGGCAGCCAACGACTGTTGAAGTGATTTCGGGGGAACCAACATGCTGCGCGTCTTTCTGAAACCAAGGAAGGGCGAGGTCGAGCAGCTCCTCGATCATCCCCCCCTGGTCTGCGGCGGGGACGTCTTCCAGGAAGACGTCGATGACATTTACTTCGTCGAGCTTTGAGAAGTGCCTGAGAGACTGGGAGATCAGGGCGATCTGGAAATCGTCAAGTCCGAGGGCGTCCGCCACCTCCGGGATCTCCTTCACCTTGATGCCGTGCCGCACAACCTCGTCGATCGTCACCTCCAGATCCATGAGAAGGCGGGGTGCCATGTCCCGGCATGCCCCCTCGATCACCTTTTTGTTTTTCCAGTCCTCCTTCTTCAGCCCGAGGGCCATCGGGAAGTAGCGGTCCCGGAGCTGTTCCTCTTCGTAGATGCACCTGTTGACCGGGTCGTGCTCCTTCTCGCTGAATTGCCTCTCCCGGATCGCCATGCCGTCGGCGAGAGCGTCGAGGTTCATCTTGAGCTTCTGGAGATTCCCGAGAAGACCGGTCCACTCCGCCTTGTCGCTCTCTCCGATCACCTCGACCATGGCTTCGCAAATCTCTTTGCTCGCCTCGAGAATCCGCCGGTCGAAGATCGCCTGGAAGTAGTCGTTCGCTGCCTTCCCGGCCATCTTGATGTCATAGCGAATCGTAGACCCCTTCAAGAATGGACCGTCCATGACGCCCCACGCCTCGTGCTGCTGCAAGGCGAGAACGCGCGCCTGGTACTCACGGCTCGCTGCCTCCACGAACTTCTCCGCGGACTTGATCCTGTCCTCGAAGACGTGACAGTAACCGTGCGTCTCGTGGGTGAAGTAGGAATGGAACGACCGGAGGACTTCTGAAGCGTAACCTATGCCCTTCTCAGCGTCGGACATCAGATTATCCGTCAGCTTCCGGAGCGACTTCTCGAGTTCCTTCTCGTAGTTGCGCCGATTCAGCTCGATCTGACGGAACACCTCGCCCCACTCCTGATAGTCCTTCTTGCTCTTGCTCGGCTCCACAAACAGCCGGTCGTACAGGCCTTTGATCTTCCTCTCCAGGAACTCGTGCCTCTCCTCGCTCTCTTTCTCCGCGTCGCCACGCTGGATCGACATCTGAATTTCGAGAACCCTCTCGCTGATCACCCTCTCCAGAGATTTCCCTTCCGAGGTACTCTTCTCCAGGTGGGCCCGGAAGTCGTCCACCTTCCGCTCCCGCTCGTCGATCCTCCTCCGCCCCACGTGGGCGGGCACATCACCTTTCGCGAGCAGCCCGTCGCGGATCTTGGCCACGTCCCCCTCGAATTCGCCGGCACCGAGAAGATTGAACACCTTCGACCAGAGGCGGCAGGCGCACGCCTTCTTGATCCGGTGGATCGGAACGTAGATCTTCGCGATGCCGAGGGACTGAAACGCTTTGATCCATACCTCGGTCAGGACGTCCTTTCCCGAAACCGGATCGTGGTGGATCCACGGGTACTCTCCCTGAAGAAACTGATCATGGTTTACGTAGACTGATCGCTTCTCTTCGGCGAACTTGGAGAGGCCGTAGTCGAGGTAGATATTATCGGCGATCATGTCGGTCAGGCCGCCCCGGGCCACGTGCTCGGCGAGCGACTGATTCCCCTCGTTGTTGGCGTCGAAGAGAAAGATTCGATCGAACGGGGAAGTCTGGAAGATGGGAGACGTGGGCCGGTTGTCCTGCCACTTGTCGTCGAACACCGACTTTCGGAGGCCCCGGCTGCAGTAGTACTCGAGTTCCTTTAGCGCCGCGTACCCGTTCGCCTTCACCTTTTCTTCTTTCACCTCGGGGATGCCGAGAAAGGACGAAGGAAGAACGATGAAGGCGTTGATCGAGAGTTTGCCCTTCGATATGTCCCTGAGAAGATAGCCCATGTCGAATAGCATCCCGCCCCCCGTGCCGCCGGCAACGGAGCAAACCAGGTAGATCTCAGTCCTTTCCGATGTGACTGTAAATCCCTGATCAGTCATCTTCTTTCGACTGGCCGGGCTCTTCGCCGAATCAATCGCCGAACCAACCGCGTTTCTGATTGCCGCTGCGTGGTGCCAAAAGGCGAGTCTCCCGTAGGCTCGCATCTGTCCGGCACCAGCATTAAGAGCTGGTTGCAGAAGATCGACCTGGTCTTCGTACCACCACTTCCTGAGCGTTGAAAAATCCTGCAATTGGTGGGTAAAGCTCGCCCAGTGGTCGATGGTGGTCATGAACTGTTCGCTCTGCTTGAAATTAAAGAGGTGCTGGTTGTAGCGGGCGATCTGCTTGTCCGCCTCGTCCGTATCCAGGTAGAGGTAGCGGACGATAGGGAACTCTTCCAATGACAATGTCGCTGAAGCTTCAAAGAACTTCCTGCGCACACGAAGAAGGACTTCCGCCCCCGTTCCCCCGAGGCCGATAATGACCGCCGGTGCCTTCCTTGTCTTATCCTTTGTGGTGCCTGTTTCGTTCATGATTCCTCCATCCGAATGATCCCGGAGGGTCGGCTTCTACTCTTCCAGGGCCCGCCACCTGTTAGATTCCTTCTTCCCGCGGGCGCGCCGCGTTGATCAGGAGATAGAGCAGCCAGACCAAACCGAGGACGCCGAGGGTGGTCCAAATGTAATAGGGCCTTGGCGCCCACATCCACACGATCACGCCCCAGAGGGCGAAGGCGAAAAAGAGCCAGAGAGAGACCGCCCAATCACGGGACTTGAGGGCGGCGTCGCTCCGGTGCAGCCTCCAAACGTAGAAGGGTCGATAGAGGCCGAACGTGACGAACAGCATGGCCAGCAGGTAGAGCCCGATTACGGCCAACCACTCTCTCGGCGACCGGTAGGTGTGCCATGGTGCGAAAATCGTGCCGGGTAGGGTGGGTTCCGCATCCCGCTGCATGAAGAACCTATCCACGTCTTCATGGCGGAGGCGTCCCTTCCAGTCGCGGAAGACGTACTGGTATCCCACATTCCCTGGGCCGTCCTGGCCCGGTTTGGCGACCGGTATGCGCACCCGGCCGTTCTCGTTCGTGTCGAACCGGTGCTCGTACTCTTCGTCGGCGTACACGTATTGGACCGCGTCCTTTTCGCCGACGAGGGGATCGGGGACGAAGATGCCCTGTTCATTCATCTGCTGAAGCCACGTTTCGTCCAGCCGCACACAGAGAAGCCGTTCCCAATTCCTGATCAGGCGTTGGTCCAGATCACGCACCTCGACGCCGATCACATCCGTGACGAATACATCACCCCCCCCCCAGGCATTCTGCTGACCGTGGGCCCGCGGGGGCGACAGGGCCGTTGCCAAGAAGAGGATCAGGAGACCCGTGAACTGGACACGCGAGACCCGGCATGAAGTGACACCAATCATCGGCTACCCCCTCACGATGGGCGTGATTCTGATTTCGTACTCCATATTCTTCACGAGAATGGTGAACGCCGCCGGCTCCCGGCCGATGAGACGCGTTCTTCCGGCCCCCTCGTCGAACCGGGCTCCTGCCGGAATCTTGAAGGCCGTTCCTCCGAAGAACCGCGCCGAGAGCGCCCCGAGGGTCGCGCCGTCCCGTTTGATCCTGTGCATGCCTCCGAAGGCCCGGACAGCGACCTCCTCGTGCGGCTCCTCGTCGACCGAAATGTTCGCTTTCTTTGGCAGGAGACCAAAGGCGAGAACTGCGCCGGCACCAAGGCCGATGAGAAGGAGAACAAGCAGTCCGGCCGGAATTCCGAGGACCTTGACGGTTGTCGGTACGTGGAATTCAAGATCGTACGCCGCGGGCGGGAGGTCGACGATTCGCTTAACGTCCGTCGAGTCCCCGCCCCCCCGAATGAAACGCTTGATCCCCCCTATGAGATGGATCTTGCCGTCTAGCACTTCGAGAGCGGTGTCGTCGATTCGGATGTTCCGGCTCACATCGACGGAGATGACGAGGGACATCTTCCCCTCGACCACGTCCTCCGCACCTGGGAAGAAGACACGGAGAGGCCTTCGGCCCATGGCCGGCGTGAAAAGGGCGTCGCTGCCGAAGAAGCGGATCTCGTAGGTCGACTCGGTCACCTCCCCCGGCTTCGAGTCGATCACCGGAGGCGTGATTTGCTTCTCGCAACCCGGTGGCTTCTTCAGGACGCCGTGCCGGGGCGGGGAGAAGCGGAACAACGCGGGCTTCAGTGGCGCCCCCTGAAGGCTCCACTCCTCGAGATAGGAGCGCATCTTGAAGCTGAGCTTTCCCTCGACGGGCATCCCGACCCTCAGGTTCTCGAAAACGAGAGTCTTTCCGTCCACCTCGAACTCGATTGGCATATTGGAGGTATTCTCGAAACCCATTGATCCTTTTTCGATCTTCGGAGAATCGTCGATCGTGAACTTGCAAGGGATCCTCCGAAGAGCGTAGTCGACTAGGCCTTCCTCCTTCCGGAACGCTTCCAGCATCTTATCCAGTCTCATCTTTAGACTATGAGAGGCCCACTCCCTGGTGTTTCGGGAGGTGACGAGAATCGCGTAGAGCACGAGATTCTCGTTCTCCCCGTCCGGGTTTCGGATGAGGGGGACAAGGTACACCGCCGCAACCACCGAGTCCGCCTGGAGAGACGCGTAAAACGCGTCCATCTCCTCCTGCCCATCTCCCCCCGTGTCCTGCCAGTTATCGGTGATCATCCATACGATGGAAGGCGTGGCACCTAGGTATCGCCCGGCCTCCGTCCGTCCCGCGTTCCATGCGGAATGGAGATCGGTGTTCTCATTGGTCGGTTCGATCCGATTCGTGATTTCGCGCGCCACCCCCTCCCGGCTTCCCACCGCGACCCGGGCCTGTTCGCCCTGTTGCGGCCAGTAGCGGCTCGGATCGTCCGGGCCACCGACGACGTTGTGCGCCGTGATCGCCCGGGCGACGACACCCTCCTCGTCCCGGATCACATCGCCGTTCGCGAGAAGGCACCGCTCCATCATCCGTCGGTTCGCCTCTGTCTGCCACTCGAGCCTCATGCTTCCCGACACGTCGAAAAGGACCACATGACCCATCGACTGACCCGGCGCCGTCTCCTGCTGCGCGAACGTTGAGGCAAGGGGAAGTAGCAGGACCATTCCCCCCAGACACAAGACCAGGCCTCGATTTCTTCCCTTCATGATTACCTCAGTCGCCCCCGTTTCTCTCGGATTCCTGCCGCCCGCCGCCTTCGAGGCACATACTGACGGGTCAGCCGTCGATCACGATTTTGCAGATAAGTCCGTCCTCCCGCGCCCCGAAGAGAGCGCCGTCGCCCGGCACGAGACTGGTGAACGCGCCACCATGCTGAAGGCCCTCTGGAAAATAAGGACGTGTAAAACACTTGCCGCCGGTATAAACCGTGGTATGGACCCGGCCGGAAGAGGTCATCGTGAATATGTAGGGACCGATGATCGTGGGCGGAACGTCGTCCCGGACCCCCACCATGGCGCCTCCGGAGGTCCGGCCGATCAACCCGCCCCCCGGGTCGAGGTGGCAGTAGCCGTCCGAGAGCTGCACGAACCAAAACCGTTTTGCGTAACACACGGCGACGGGTGAGCAGCCACCGAGCCGTGCGAACGGAATTGGGAACATGGAGTCGGCGACATTCACCTTATAGATGATCCGATCCCGTCCCCCGTCCAGGTCCTCCGAGAGGAAGTAGGCCTTGGTGTCGATACCGATCGGATCGACCCTCACGTTGTAGCCGAGCCCAGCCTCCCGTCCCTCCGAGGTCTTCCCTGTGGGGAAGGGACCTCCCTTTCCCTGGAACAGGTAGACCCTTCCCCCCGAGTCGCCCAAGACGCACCGCTCCCGGATGACGAGCGGGGCGCTGATCGTCGCCCCGTCCGGAAACGGCTCGGCCTCCCAGAGAATGCCTTCCTTCGGATCCACGTTCCTCGAGAGGCAGATCAGTTTCTGTCCCCGCACCTCGTTGTCGTAGACGACGAGGAAGACGTGATCGTTCGATACGGCGACGCGGTTCGGGAGAATCACGAGCGACTCGGGGATCTCCACTGTGGTTTCGCTTCCCTTCTCGCGAATGAGCCGGCATTTGCACACCGAACGGCTTCCGAATACGAAGAGGTCCGTCCCGGAAAGAATCGGCGTACTGTATCGCTTCTCCTCCTCCCCCATCCCATGGAATACCCAGGTGCGATGACATTTCAAGTCGTCTTGGGAAAGTTCGACTACCGAGCCGTCCCGAGTTCTGCCGTAGAGCATCCCGAACCCGCTCACCATGCCGCCTAGGATCGGGGATGTCTCTCCGGTGAGGCCGCAGGTGATTTTCGGTTTCGCAGCAGGCTCCAGGCCCTTCCACAGATCGACGGACCCCGTTCGCAAGGGCCCACCCATCCTCTGGGTCCACTTCGTATGATCCCGTCGGAAGGTTTCGCCGCAAATGCGGCAAAACGTGGCGAACAACCTGTTCGTCGATCCGCACTCCGCACAGCGGCGCACACGATGACCGCACGACGGGCAGGCACCGACATCCTTCTCAAGGGTGTCGGTCGTGCATTCCACGTAGGGGCAGCCAACCTCCAAAACTCAGTCTCCCCCCTTCTTCGCTTTCTTCTTCGATCCTCTCTTCTTCTCGGAAGGGACGCCGCCTGTCAAGTCGAACCGATGGACGGTGCCCGAACCCCGTTCGATGACGATGGCTTCCTTCCCCGCCCGGAGAGCTTCCGCACCCTCGGATGAAAACACGATACGGTCCGTCTCGTCCTTCTCCACCGGGCACTCGACCCCCTCCACAATTACCTCGTATCTGAGGAACACGCCGAGAAGAGGCTTGATCCGGAGCTCCGCCCTGTCTCCCACCAACGGGGCCCACCGGCCCCGAAAGCCTTCTCCGATCCGAGCAATCGGGATTTCAACCAAGGCCTCCTCATTCCCGCTCGAGAGCTTGAGCGACTGGGTTCCCTGGCGGGCACCCCGCTCCCGATCGAGCCCGAGGAAGTAGACGAGTTTCCTCGAGAGACCAGGAAGGTTGGTCCGCATCGGGCCCTCCGTTCCGAGCGCGTCGGAGAACCGGAGAGGCCCTCTCCCGAGGGTGAGAATGATCGCCTTTGTCCGCCGGTTGTCCATATCCGCGACCCAGAGCCTGCCTCGCCCACGAGGAAGGTGGACGGGTGCGATTTGGTTCCGGATGCGGTTGGCGGCCTCATCCAAGGACGGAATGGAGTGGTGAACGAAGGTGAGGCAGAGCTCGTCGAGAATAGAGATATTCTTTCCTTCGTCCCGGGCGCAGAGCCGTATCGATGAGCGGAGGGATCCAACCTGGAACTCAGGGAGGAAGACACGAAAGAGCGCTGTGTCTCCCGAGTCCGCGGACACGGTCGCTCGGCTCGACCAGAGAGGGCGGTCGTCGCTACCCACCGCCACCTGAAGCCATGGGTCATCGGTTTCGAGCCAGAGGGACCTCCCCTCCGTTGTGGTTGGTGTCACGGTGATATCGCCTACTACCGAGCGTCTGTCTTCCGAGAATCGCCATCCCCTGCCTTCCGGTTGGCCCCCCTCTCGTTCGAGCCGGCCTGAAAGGGTGACGAGGGCCGGGCCGATCGGGCTCCTCCTGGTACCGTCCGCGAATCGCAGGCGTCCGCCGCCATTCTCGGAGGGCGAGAAGCGTAGGAGCAGAACAGCAGAACCGTCCGCACGGTTCGCTTGATAGTAATGAGGACCCCCGCCGCCCTCACCGGCGGAGAGGTCCGATGCGATCCACTTGCCAGCCTCACCATTCACCATTTCGAGGCCGGGAGGGGCGCAACCGACCGGTCTCAGGCGAACCACTTCGTCCAGCCCCGGAACTTCGGGAAGGAGCATTCTCGAGACGCCGTCTTTCTCCCTCTCAAGATCTCCTTCTTCCACGGAGAGCACGGGCAATGACGGAATACCACCGAGACCCTCGAGGGCATGGTCGGCGGCGCCGAAGTAGTCGGTCATGCTGTCCAGAAACGCGAGATTAAGCGCCAACGATCCGCCTCACTTCCGTTCGGCTCGTCTTACGACCGAACGATGACCTCCGCCTTTTGAACGACCTTGTCGGATCCAGCCTGCCGGTAGCCCCACGTCACGACTTCGGCAATGCCGTTCTGCCGCACCGTGGGGTACTGCTCGATCCCAGACGATCCGGCGATGCGGAATTCCTTGTCGTTGAAGAGCTGGCCCGGCGTGATCTCTTGGGGATCGAGGGAGTACTCCTTCCTGAGCAAGTTCACGAGCTGGGCCTTGAGTTCGCCGATCTTCTCGGTCAGCCTCGGGCCGAGATCGGCCGCCTGCATGCGGGCTTCCGCCTCGGCGACGAAGAACTTAGACGCCGCCTCGTCCAGGATGTACTTGCGGAGCTGCTGCTCCAGGACCGAGATGTCGACGCCCGCCTCCGCGATCCGTTTCGCCCGGCCGAGACTGTCGACGATCGCTGCGGTGAGCGATTGGAAACGGGAGGCCTCGACCTTCTTCGCGAACTCTGGGTCGCTCGGGTCGGGGAAATCGAAGGTGCTTCCCCTCGTACCTGACCCGAACAGATTTCCCGACTTGTTGTCCGTCTGCACCGCGATCTCGCTCAGCTCCCGGATCGCGCCCGGCAGGTGCTTCAGACCCGCCCCTTCCTTTCCGATCAGCTCGGTCCACTCCCTCCGGTCGACGGAGGCGCCGAGGTTCCGGACACTGCCCACGACGACGGTCAGCTTCTCCAACCGCTCCCCTCCGTCTCTTCCGCCCTCCGGATCGCCCACGACCAAGGGAACAATCTGCAGCTGGAGTCGGTCGAGGGATGACGAGAGTTCAGGCCCGAGTGCCTTCGAGAAGCCGGCGACCATGGCTTGAAGCTTCGACTCCAGCCGGCTCTTCTCCTCCGCCAGCCCCGCCCGATCCTTCTGCGACCGTCGGAGCTCTTTCAACGTCTCGGAGAGCTTCCCTTCCACCTCGGCAAGGGCCTCCTCCTTGGCGACGAGTTCCACCCGGACGCGCTCAAGCTCCGATTCGAGTGTACCGATCGTCCCGTTCAGTCGGTCGGAGGCGGCGGCATAGTCTCGATTGACTCGGCCGAGTTCCTCCGCGTGCATCTCCCTCGCCTCTTCGAGCCTTCTTTCCAAGGTTCGGGCACTGTTCTCCTCCGCCTCCGCCAGGCGGCGCTTGAGACGCTTCATCTCGGTTTGATCCCCGCCCAGGTCCTTCGTGTATGCCAAGACCTCCGAGGAGGTCCAAAATGGGGGAAACGCGTTCTTCTTCCTGCCCCTACCGTCATCGCCGAATCGATTCCACGTGAGCTTTTCCTCATCGTCCAAGTAAGCCCTGACGAGTGGATATGTCGCGAGAAGGGAGTAAGACCCTAGGAGAAACACGAGGATCGTTTTCCACCCTGCCAGAACGGAATCAACAAGATCCGTGAAGGACGTTAGGATCTTCTGAAGTCTTGACCGGGGTTTTTGGACGAACCCCCCGTCATGCGGGGGGGTGGGCCGGGCACCCCCCACCTCGTGCGGTTCGGTGCCCGATTTCGCCGGTTTCGAGCCGCGCTTGCTTATCCAGGGTCTATTGTCGTTATCGTAGACTTGAATCCAGTAGTAAACGGTCTTGGAAGGATCGATCTCGTGCTCGAAGCGGATCTTCTCCCCGGGGGCGCCGGGATTTCCCTCCAATTCCTTCTCACCGATGAGCACCTCACCGCTCTCGGGATCCTCCGAGTCTTGGGAAATGTACGCCCTTGATTCACTGAACAGCTCACTCACGGGATTCGTCCACGCAACTACGATCTTGTTCCCTTGAGTTTCCGCAGTGAAATCCTTCAGTTCGTACCATGGCGGGGCCGCCTTCCCCTGGCCAACCCCCGCCGAGGCGTTGCCCCCGCCCTCGTCTTGCGCCGTCCCTAGCCCCGGCAGAACACCCAAGAAAACCGCCAGGACGAGGCATCTCCAGAGCGCGCTCGGCGGAGCAACCCTCTTTGCAGGCATCAACGATTCCATGGTCCCTTTCCGCCTCCTCGTTCCGCTCAGGAAAGTGTCAGGATCGAGGATCCCCGGAGACCGAGATCGATCTCCCAGCCGGACGAACTTTCCCGCCCGCTCTCGGGATCCCGGATCCAGAATAGCCCGGTCAAGGATGAACCTAAACATTTCGCGTCGGCCCCCGCCCAAACGGAACGGCGGCCTCCTCCGATCCGATCGATGGGGACGGTGGCGACGATTCGCCCCTCTCCACTCTCCCTCCCCAAACCCCATTGGAGGGCGACGTACTCCGGTGTGTGGTCCAGCGCGCCGAGCGGCAAATAGGCGGATCGTCCCTCCCCCGAAGAGGAGAGGCCGTTGATTTCGCGCCCGCCCCAGAGGGGGACGGCTTCACACCCATCCGCGATCACCGAGAGAGCCCCCTCCTCCACGATCTGCAACTGCGTCCGTCGTCCGGTTCCGAGCAGCGCGGCGCCCCGGGCCGCGCCGTGACTCGCTTCCAGCCTCACGGTTTCGTCCCGATCTGGCCAGCCGACGTGCCACCCTCCCCTCTCGAGAAGCGGGGCGCCCCCTCCCGTCAGGACGAGGATGTCGACGCGGTCCCACCGCCGGCCAAGCCGACGTCCGAACTTCTCGAACACGGAGGCCGACTTCGAGTAGAACCGGTCGATCTTCTCGCGTGCCGCCGTGGCGTCCGCCCCCTCGTGCCGGGACGCCCCCGCCCCCCCCCACAGATGGTCCAGGGTGTCCGCAAACTTCCAAGGCTCCCACCGTCCGCTCCCTTTTCGGCAGATCGAGGCCATGAGAGAGGATTCGAGTTCGCCGACGGAGTGGCCTGGATACGACTCCCGGGCCACGATCCGGACCGTCCTGATGTCCGGCGCCGGAAGTTCCGTCTCGAGACCCGCCATCCGGAGCGCACCCCCTCCCCAGTCGATCACCGCGCAACGCATGAGAGAGTCCGGGAGCTCCAAGTTGCCCAGATGGGCCACGGAGGAGGGGAGCACGACGGCGTCGCAGCTCATCTCTGCCGAGAGCGTGGTGAGCGCCTCCCCGACATCGGGAAGCCTCTCGTCTCCCACAGCGATGCGGAGGGGCACCTCGGCCCTCACCGTCGCCATTGCCGGGCGGAATGCCTCCGCGATTAGATACATGCAGGCGAGTCGCGCCCTTTCCTCGTTACCCGCCAAGTGGCGGAGCACTCTCGGCCAGAGGCCCGACTTCCCGGCTTCCGCCCTCGCCGGGAAATCTCGATCATCCAGGGCGGCGCGCGCGGCGGCGCCGAACGCTATGTCCGGGGTCGTCCCCGCCGAACCGAGGGTCGCATCGGAATGGAAGGAGAACCAGGAAGGCTCGGCCCACTCGCTCGAGTTGTAGCCCGTCACGTGGCCGGGCCTCGCCCCGAGCACCCGAGAGAGCGCCGAGAAGGCGACCCTCCGATACCCCCAGTCAGCGCCGAGAATCATGGGTGGCTTCTCCTTGCCGGTCCCCACACGTCCTCAGATCCAAAGGAACGGCTCGAGATCGCGCAGCCCGATCGGCGTCGCCCGGAACTCACCGATCTTCTCTCCCCGGAACGCGGCCTCGACCCGCACAATCCCGTTCCGGTCGACGAGGAAGACGACCTCCGCCTTCTCGCCCTTTCTCAGATTGGGAACGAGCTTCCTCCAGCCCAGCGTCCCGACGCGGATGATGTCCCGGTTGCCCTCAACGCGATTGTCATTCCCCCCGTTCTGAGCGACCTGGAGAATGGTGATCGGCGTAAAGTCTCGGATCAAGTGGCCTCGGGCCATCTCCCCGTCTACGGGCGTCCCCTTCTCCAGGCCTCCCACGGGGTAAAACTTCTCTCTCGGTCCCCGCCTTTCCAGGTAACCCACTGTATGGCTCAACGGACGGGCCGCGGTCCTGACAGAAAAGCCTGCGGAGGTCTCGCCCGCCTGCTGAAACCCGTAATACGCCGCGCCCCGGGCGACACACGCCTTCTCCATCTTTCCGAATCCGGCGAAGAACAAGTCGTCCGTGATCCCCATGCTCCCGTCCCGGAGAATCATGCTCCGGATTAGCGGGATCCGGGACGATTTCCCCGCCAGGACGAAACGGGCGAGCCGGAATTCACGGCCGCTTCTCGCCTCCTTTTCGGCCGCCCTCTCGAGAACGTCCCTAGTCTTTTCGATCGTCTTCTCGATGCTGCCCGTGATCGCCCCGTGGAAGTCCTCGCGTTGAAAGAGAAGGTCTACACTCTCGACACCGAGGCCGTCCAGAGTGAATCTCGCGGGGATCTCCGGAAGGGTCTCCGCCGAGAGGGTAGAGAAGTTGATCTTTGCCCCCTCGGCCCAGTCCTTCAACACCTTCTTCGCGCGGCGTACGTTTACCCGGAGGTCCTGAATTTCCTGCTGCGATCCCGCCTTCATCCGGATCAAGGCGTCCAACCGGTAGATGTTCGTCTCCACGTACTCCCGGTTCACCTTCGGCACGTCGATTCGCTCGAGAACCCAGTTGATCATTTCGTGATCGATATCGTCTCCGCCGAGCTCGTTGATGCCGTCCGTGTGAATCACCTCGACCTGGGGGATCTCGTTCCGCGTCTCGATTGACATCACTGAAACGTCGAACGTCCCTCCTCCGAAATCATAGACTACGATGTACTCCCTCTCACCTTCGGGGTTCTTTTCGAGCCGTCCGAACTCGTGAAGTACGTAGGCGTACGCCGCCGCGGAGGGCTCGTCGAGGATGAGAACGTCGGCGATTTGAAGGCTTCTCAGGACGTCGAAACAAAAATCTTCGAAGATGTTCAGCAACTCGAGGCTCTTCGCCTCTCGAACGAGCGAGGCCTGCGGAGTGTTGACGAAAGCGACGAGGTCGCCCAGTACACCGATGCCATCGAAGAAACTGCGGATCAGATCCCGGGTGATCCGCTCTGCGGCGATCTTCTTCGACCCGTTCCCCCCCTTGTCGCCGAAGTCGATCAGCTCCCGGCGGGAGGTGCTCAGATAGAGGAGAAGCAGCATGCAGTCGGCGGTGCTCTCGAGGTCCCAGTCGATGCCCGGATGAATCGCGAGGAACCGTTCCCTCACTTCCTCCAGAAGTCCGCGAGCGTCGGCCTTCTCCTCCAAGAACTCGCGGAATGGCCGTCCCACCTCCGGGCTCTCATCGAGTATTCTCAGGTCCGTGCGCATCTGGTCGGCGTGGGCGCGAAGAGCGCGCCGGCAGAGAGCCCGCCGGCAGGCGCGGAGGACTGATGCTCTTTGATAGTGGTAGAAGTTAGCCGGACAGGTGGCAACGACTCGCGTAGGAAAGTGATCGAGATCCCGGAGCGCCGCATCGATCAAGCTCCCGAAGATGATCTCGGCAAGGTCCTCGGAGGTGAAAACCGTTCCCCCGACCTGCTGCTCGACCATCATGCCGATCGTTCGCTTGAACGAGCGAAAAAGCCGTTCCTCCTTCCCGAGCCCGATGCCCTTGGCCGCCTCGCCGATCAGGGGGTCGTCGGTTTCACGGAAGAAGATCATGGAAGGGAGCGTGGTCGGATCGGGGTCGTGGCCCGTGAGCTCGCTCTCCGGTGTGAGCGTGAGAACGCGAAACGCCTCCTCCATCCCCTTCCGAACGTCCTGGGCATGCCGGACCGCCACGCAGGAGTTGGAGGTTCCGAAGTCCACGCCAATGTACGAGTCGTGGTAGAACTTCGTGTCAAGGGTCTTCCTCTTCACGTGAAAGAGCAGTCGCACCCGGTGTTCGGCGTTCACCGCATCAGAAAGGAATACGATCTCCGCCGGGTAGTCCCGGTCGTGGACGAGGCTCTCGAGATTGCAGCTCAGCTTGAAGGCCCTCTCCGTCTTTCCAGGCGTGACGGGAATCGGCTCGGAGAGTGTTCTCTCCTTCACCCGCAGGTTTCCTCCGAGATAGAGCCGCAGGAACGGGCTGTCGCAGATGACGCCGGTCACGTTCAGCGGCTTCGTCCCCCGGTTCAGGAGTTGGACCTCGAAGTCCTGCCGGCCGTAAGGGGCGCATACGAGGCGCGACACCCCTCCCTCCCACGATTGAAACTCGGGGAGCACGACCTCGAGCACCGGGGGTTGGTGAATCACGACCCGGACCCGGAACGGGTGGGGCTCCACGCCCTCCGCCTTCAAAACGAGAGAAATGTGCCCGTCGAAGATACCTCTCGGGATCTTCTCAGGAGACACCTGGAACTCGATGATCCGCGAATCCCCCGACCGGATCCCTTCCCCTTCCTTGAAGGAGACATTGAACCACGCGCCGTAGTCGGTCGGCACCTCGATCTCCTTGACGAGCAGGGCGCCGCCCCCTCCGTTTCGGAGCACGGCCCGTCCAATCGCGGGCGTCACCACTCCGGCGCGAACCTTCGAAACCTCTGCTTCGATCTTGACCACCTCGCCGGCGCTCACGGGCGCGTTTTCCTCGGTCAGCCACTCGGGCACGGGCGGTGTCTTGGAGATGAGGATATCGACCTGGAAGCTCTTGCGGTTCGGATCGTCGGTGCTGATCTGGATCCGATGGACGCGTTCTCCCGCGAAGTCTTCCGGCTCCATCAACGGAGAGAGGGTGAGTTGGACGACTTGCTCCGGCTCGACAACGATCTCCGCCCCCGATTCGAGGAGCTCTTCGCCGAACTCGATGCCCACCTCATTCTCGAGGTCGGGCTTCCATTCGAACTTCACTTTAACCTGATTCACCGGGCCGAAGCGGGTCGTCGAGGTGTTGGAGAGGGTCAGGAAGGCACTCGTCCTGTCTCCGTCGTCTGTCAAGAGAAGGAGGAAGAACTCGGGGGGTGGCACGAAAGAAACGAGGGGGTTGCCGCAATTTCCGCAGAAACGGTCCTCACGCCGAACCGGCCATTCCTCGCCGGTTTCCATGCACAGGGGACAATGGTTCGAGATAGTCATCCCTTGACCACGGGCACAGAGCCCAAATGCCTTGATGGAAAGTATGTTGTCACAGAGAACATATATTTAACTTGGATGATCACAGAGTCGATGTTGAATGTCAACCGCTTTTTCCGTAACAAGATGTCCTTCTAGGAGTTATGGGGGATCATGAACTCTCTCTCGAACCCGCTGGCTCCTACAAGTATCGACCTCTGCCAGCATCCGGCGTCGCGGCCCTCACCTCTTCCGACCCGCTGATTCCCTACACGGCCGTTTCCTGACAGGAACCGTTCCACTACGCGTTGGATTGAGGAGGCGAAGACCGCCGAGATAACCCGGGTCGGATCGGTGCGCACGCCTCTCGGATGCCTGTGGCAGACGCATCCTTACGAGGTTCATGAGATGGTGCTCGTATTTGATTATGCAACAGTAAATTATGAGATATTCTTGGATGGGTTTCGGGTTCTGCTCGGCCCCTCGCCTTTTCCGTATCCAAGAGATCGCCATCATCCCTCTTCATTGACACAAACGGCTCATGCTGTCCGCCCCCGTGCCGATCCTTCGGGGTAGAGGGATTCGAAGTCGGGGCGGAATCGGCTCGCGGCGAGGTGGTCCTGCAGGCGGAAATCAGGACGGTGAGGAGTGAATGTAGCGATGGCGGAGAAGCAGAAAGACGATTACCTTCGGTTCGGCTACGAGACCGGTGAGGAAACCCTCTCGACCGCCGGTTGCGTCCGGACACCCCTCTCACTGGCTACCATGAGACTAGAACGGGACATTCATCAGGTTTATACGGCACTAATGACCGTCGGCGAGAACTTGATCATCGACGCCCGCAAGAGTCGGTCGGAATGGTACGGCCAGTGCGGCGCCGATCTGATCACATCCCTCGATGAACTTCGGAAGGCGGTGTCCCGCCTCCGGGGCGATCTTGGCGGAACCTCCGAGAAAAAAGTGGGTAGGTCTGCGGGAGGCGCCGACGAACTCTTCCTGAAGTGGCAGGCCGCGATCAACGCGATTCCCGTGGACGAGATGTGCGCCGCGGCCAGAGGGAACGACGTTCCCCCCGATCACCAGCTACTGACAGACCAGTTGAACCGGTCACTTGAAGGTCTTGACGAATTCTACACGTCGGTCCGGCGCTCGTGGGGTGAGTGACCCCGTTTTCGGTCAGCAACTCAGGACCGTCGCCCCTTCGGCGAACATGCGGGGAAAGAGGTCCGACTCGTTCGCCACCTCGACCCCTTCATCAGCTCTTCCTTCTGGAAGCCGCCGACCCCGTCCATGCACATCTGACAGGCGAAGACCTTTCCGCCGGCGTCCATGAACTCCTGGAGCATCTCCCGAAGGGTCTTGCCGTTGAGATGGCGGGGTTGGGGAAGTCCAATGTCGACGATCCGCACCCCTTCCACACTCAGAAAGATAGCGGCGGGGACCTTCTCGCTCGCCATCGCCTTCTGGGCGATCATGATCGCCATGGCCGACCGGTTGAGATCGTTGCTCGTGAGGTTCACGAAGAGGCTCTTCTCCGCCCGGGCCGCCCCGGGCGAGGCGAAGAGGACGAGACCGATGAGAGGGATCGCGAACATGAGAGAGACACGCGCCGTGGGCCGCATCGCGGTTTCTCCTTTCTTCGCCGGGGGTTGGATGTGAAAACAACAGACCCCCTTACAATCCTCTTCCGAAAATGAACCGTCAAGAGGGAAGGAAGTTTACAGGGGGGTGCATTCCCCCTGATTTCCCCGCCCAGTTCGTCCTGAGTGATCCGACCGGAGGGAGGATCGTATCGAACCTGTCCCGAGTCGGTCTGAAGGGCCGAATCGAAGGGGATGAACGGGGGAGCAAGGAGGAAGTGCGTGTTGTGGACACGCACTCCCGGAAAGAGACCGGCGGGACGGGGGATCGACCTCGGGAGGGGCCGGGGCATTACCGGGGAGCCCATGGAGGGCATTCGCAACGCCGGCTCTACGCGACAGGAGAAAGGGAGGGCTTCCTCCCGCACCACGACGAGCGTTCCAGCCTGCCCCGACCCCCTCCCTCACCCGATCCCCCGCCCCGCCGGAAGGAGAGAGAGCGGAGTCGTAATCGGTGACAGAGACCTGTTTCCCGGAGGGGTGCTACCAGTGCTATACTGAGATTGAGCATTCAACCGATGAGGATGTGGACCATGACCACCTTCCGGATCCTCTTCTGCCTCGCCTGGCTCGCCGTTTGGCCGGCCACTTCCGCCGCCCAATGGTTCGTCGAGCTCGACCTGGACGGCACGGTCGGCAACGGGCCGGATATCGTGGATGTGGAGGTGAACGACTACGTCGATGGGGACCTCTGGCTCTACGGACCGGCGGGGGTCTATTCCTTCGGGTTTATCATTTGCAGCTTTGATGGAGCCCTCGAGGACGAGGGATTCACGTATTATATTCCGGAAGTCTGGACATTCGCGCCGGTCATCTGGAATCCGGGCTGCTACACTGTTCAGGCCACGGACTTCACGTTCAGCGAGCCGATCGCCCTCCCCGCCATGCTCGCCACGATCCACTATCAGGCCGCCGTTGATCAGACGATCGCCAATATCGTCCTTCAAGCCGGCGGCTACTTCGATACAACCTTCGGCTCCGGCTCTGTGGACAACGTCGGCGACACGCTCGCCACCGTCCGCATCGGCGTGACTTCGACCGAGAAATCCAGCTGGGGCGCCGTGAAAGGGCTGTTCCGGTAGGGGAAGGAGGTCGGAATCGGATTCCCTGGATCCCCGCCCCCCCCCTTCGCGGGGGCAGGCCCCGCGGGGATGACAGGAACACAAGGCCCGAACGGCAATGTGAGACGGCGCGCGGCAGGCGCCCTGTCATTCTTCAAGCGCCCGGGTGGGCGAGCGCCTTCTCTCCCCCTCCCTTCGGCAGTCCTTGGAAATTCGGGGGACACAATACTGAATTCCCTATTCGGTATTGTGTCCCCCGAACTCCCTACGTGGGCAATACCCGTCCGGAGGGGGACAGGGTCCGCTGAGGTCAGACAGATGTCTTCCGAGCCGGAGGCCTGTCCTGAGTAGGACCGAAGGTCCGTATCGAAGGGCTCGGGCGGAACCAGTCCCCCGCCCACTCCGAAGTTCTATCTTTCGTGGATTCATCCTTCCCGTTCGTCCTGAGTGATCCGACCGGAGGGAGGATCGTATCGGAGGATGAACCGGGAGAGTATTCAGCCTCAGACCCGACGCCCGGACATCCGTGTCTTGTGCTATAATGATGTTGAGCGTTCAATCGAAGAGGCTCCGCCATGACTTCTCTCCGATACCTTCTCTGCGTCGCCGCCATCACTCTTTGGTCCGTTCCCTCCGCCGCCCAATGGTTCGTCGAGCTCGACCTGGACGGCACGGTCGGCAACGGGCCGGATATCGTGGATGTGGAGGTGAACGATTACGTCGATGGGGACCTCTGGCTCTACG
>JBDROZ010000108.1:0-8688 GCA_043809585.1 Candidatus Eiseniibacteriota bacterium | reverse complement strand
TCCGTCACGAGGGCTCGGATCGCCTGACGAGAAGCTGACTTGGACGAGCCGCCACCGGAGGCGTAGTCATGCACTACGTCGAGGAGGCGGCGACGGAAAGGAGGCTTCGCAGGCGGCGATCCGAGATCGCAGTAGGAGATTTGTGCATAATCCAGGCTAGGGGCTCCCCCCTTCGGGGCCGTACGCCCTCCGGATCGCCGGTCCGAAGGGGGGCCGGAGGATTCCCTTCTCCGTGACGAACCCGCGGATGTACCGCGCCGGGGTCACGTCGAAGGAGGGATTCCACGTCCGCGCCCTCTCGGCGGCCCACACCGCGCCCGGCACGCCGCGAATCTCCCCCTCCTCCCTCTCCTCGATCGGGATGGAGGACCCCTCCGCCGAGGCGAGATCGAAGGTGGATCCCGGGGCGGCCACGTAGAAAGGGACCCCATGGGCTTCCGCCGCCAGAGCCACGCCGTAGGTCCCGATTTTGTTCGCCGTGTCCCCGTTCGCGGCGATCCGGTCCGCCCCGACGATGACGAGCCCTACGCGGCCCGAGGCGAGAAGAGAGGCCGCCGCCCCGTCGCAGAGGATCGTCACGGGGATTCCCGCCTCCCCGAGTTCCCACGCCGTCAGGCGGGCGCCCTGCAGGAGGGGGCGGGTCTCGTCGGCGAAGACCTCGAACCGCTTCCCTTCCTCCCACGCCCGGTAGAGCGGCGCGAGGGCCGTACCGCTCCCCGCCGTCGCCAGGGCCCCGGCGTTGCAGTGGGTGAGCACCCCCCCCCCTTCCGGAACCAGGGCCGCCCCGGCCCGGCCGATGGCGTCGCACAGCTCCCGGTCCTCCGCCGCGATGCGCTCCGCCTCGCCGAGGAGGAGGGCGAAGAGGTCCGTCGGCGATTCCAGGTCGGAACTCGTCACCACGCCCGTGACCCGCTTCAAGGCCCATTCGAGGTTGACCGCCGTGGGCCGCGCTTCGGCGATTCGCCGCCGGTAGCGCTCGACGGTCTCGAGGAACGCGGCCCGGTCCCCGGGAGACTCGATGCGGAGGGCCAGGGCGAGGGTGAAGCCGGCCATCACGCCGATGGCGGGGGCGCCGCGGATTCGGAGGGAACGGATCGCCTCCTCCGCCTCTTCCACGGTGCGGCAGGTCACATACCGGACCTCGCCCGGCAGGAGGGTCTGATCGAGCACGCGAACCCCACCGTCCGTCCACGCCACGGTCACCGGGAGGTTCAGCGTCATTCCCCCATCACCTGCAGCACGACCCGCCGCCGCCTCGGCCGGTTGTCGAAGTCGCAGAGCACGATCTGCTGCCAGGTTCCCAGGACAGGCCGCCCGCCGGCGAAGGGGACCGTCAGCGACGGGCCGAGCCATGCGGCCCGGACGTGGGAGTAGCCGTTGCCGTCCCCCCAGGCCGCGTCATGGGCGTACGGGAGGTCTCGGGGCACGGCCCGCTCCACCGCCTCCCGGAGGTCCCGGACGACGCCCGGTTCGTATTCGATGGTCGTCACCGCCCCCGTGGAGCCCGGGACGAAGACGGTCACCGTCCCCTCGGTCATGCCGCTCCCGGCGATGCCCGCCCGGACGTCCTCGGTGAGGTCGATGACGTCATCCCCCGCGGTCGTCTCGTACTCGAGGGCCACCATCTTCACCGGCACCTTGCCGATCTCCTCCCTACGCCTCCAGAACGGCCCGGAGGATCTCCCGCGTCCGCGCGAGGGGCAGGCCGACGACGTTGAAGTAGCACCCGCGGATTCCGGAGACGAGGAGCCCCCCGATCCCCTGGATTCCGTAGGCCCCCGCCTTGTCCATCGGCTCCCCGGTGGCGACGTACGCCCCGATCTCCTCTTCCGAGAGGTCCCGGAAGTGAACCGCCGTGCCTTCCGCCCCCCCGGCGCATCGCCCGTCGGAGGGGCGAAGGGCGAAAACGGCGGTCACGACCCGGTGCTCGGCGCCGGAAAGGAGCCGGAGCATGGCCGCCGCCTCTTCCCCGTCCGCCGGCTTGCCGAGGATCCGCCCCCCCGGGGAAACGACGACCGTGTCGGCGGCAAGCAGGATTCCCGCGCTCGCCTCCGGAACCGACCGGGCCTTCGCTTCCGCATGGAGCGCGGCGAGCCGCTCCGGGTCTTCTTTCCCCCCCTTCCCGTCTCCCCCCCCGCCCTCCGAACCCTCGGCCGGGGGAATCACCCGAAAGGGAACGCCCGCGGCCCGGAGAAGCTCCGCCCGCCGGGGCGAGGTCGAAACGAGGCCGAGGCCGCCGGGAAGATCGGGCCAGAGAGGAGCCGCCGCTCGGGGCCGTTCCATCGGATCAGGTCTCCAGCTGAAAGGTGACCGGCCCGTCGTTCAGGAGATGGACTCCCATCATCGCCCCGAAGCGCCCCGTCTCCACCGCCAATCCTCTCTCCCGGAGGGCAAGGGCGAACCGGTCGAAGAGGGGCTCCGCGACTTCGGGCGGCGCCGCGCGGGAAAGGCTCGGCCGGCGGCCCTTCCGGCAATCGCCGTAAAGCGTGAACTGGGAGACGGCGAGGATGGCCCCCCCCCGGTCTTCCACGGAATCGTCGAAGTGCCCGGACGGGCCGGCGAAGACGCGGAGCGTCGCGCATTTCTCCGCCATCCTGAGGACCCGCTCCGGCGTATCGTCCCGGGAGATCGCCGCGAGCAGGAGCAGCCCCTCCCCGATGGAGCCCACCGTCTCCCCCTCGACGGTCACCTTCGCGTTCCGGACCCGCTGCAGAACTACGCGCACCGCGAACCTCCGCCGCCGGGGCGTCTTCGTTCTCCCCTTCCCGGCGGCCTGGGTGGATGACGGGGAACGAGGGGGGCGGGATCGGGGACGGGAGCGTCCTCGCATCGGCCCATGGGAGACCTTCCCCCTCCGGCTCGCGGCGGAGTCCTCCGCATGGTCCGAACGGCAGGGACAGATTAACCTTAATCCGGCAAAAAATCCCGGTGCCAATCGCTGACGCTCGCGCGATAGCACGCCATCTGCCGCAGGGCGCGGCATTCACCGATGCTCACATATCGTTGGATATGCTCCGCTTGGTGAATGCTCCGCGCTGCAGCATCTGACGCACTCTCGCGCGTTTTCACTCGCGATTTTGTGCCGGATCAAGGTTAAGGGATAAGGGGAGTGCGTGTCAAAGGTTCGATGAGATTCTGACCGGCGGGACGGGAGGGTCTACGCCTTCGAGGCGGCCGCGTCCGCCAAGACGGCCCGGGCCTTCTCGACGACCCGGCTCGGGGAGAAGGGTTTCGTCACGTAATCATCGGCGCCGATCTGGAAGGCACGCTGTTTGTCCGCTTCCTGCCCCTTCGCCGTGAGGAGCACGACGTGCGTTCCTTTCAGCTCCTCGTCCTCCTTGATCTCCCGGCAAATGTCATAGCCGTCCCGCCCGGGGAGCATGATGTCCAGGAAGACGAGCGCGGGGCGGTGCTCCCGGAGAAGCTCGAGCCCCTGTTCGCCGTTGATGGCGCAGAGCACGTCGAAGCCCTCTCTCTTGAAGATGAAGAGGAGCGATTTCAGGATAAAAGGTTCGTCGTCGACGATCAGTATCTTCCTGTTTTCCGCCATGGACCGGCACTCTCCCTCGTAGGGGTTGTTCGTTCCTCTTTTCGGTCCCGGGCCGGACCGGGCTTAGAACCGGTTTCACAACCTCCATTCTGCTGCGATCGGCTGCAAGGCCCGGCGGCTGCGTACTCGGGTAAAAACGTCCTCAATGGCCTTCTTGGGCCACCTCCGGGCGTTTTCCCCCTTGATCCTTGCCGCCGGACCTTTCGCTCGATCTCGCGACGAAGGAGGTTGTGAAACCGATTCTAGCGTCCGAGATAATCCACCCGGCTCGCCAAGACCCCCCCGATCGAAACGCCCGCTTCCCGGCTCGTTCGTTCGTTGACGACCACCCGGAATTCGCCGGCGTACACCGTGCCGATCTCCGCCGGGCGCCGCCCGGCGAGGATCTGCAAGGCCACGGCGGCCCCGGTCCGCCCGATCCCCGCGTACTCGGGCACGAGGGCGATGTGAGCCCCTTGTTCCACGTATTTCTTCGCCGGCGCGATGAGCGGCGCCCCCCGGCGGAGGCAATCCACGATCAGGTACTCCGCGGTTTCCGGAGTGAGCGTCGTCCGGTCCGGGATCATCCACCACCCGTCCACTTCGCCTTCCATGTCCCGCATGGCCTGGAACGTCCCGGCGATCGAAGAGGCCTCCCGGCCGACGAGCTCGAGCCCGCGGGCCTTCGCCGCCCGGGCCGCCTCCTCGACGACGTGGGCCGAGTTCTCGGGGTCGTAGATGACGCCGATCCGGCGCAACTCCGGAAAGAGGAGACTCGCGTATTCCATCTCGTCTTCCGGGTCGATCCGAATGCTCGCCCCGGCGACGTTCGAGGCCCGGGGATCGGCCGATCGCTCGAGAACCATGAGGAACACGATGGGGACGCGGTCCGTCGCCTCCCGCGCCGCCTGGAAGGCCCGGGATCCGATGGCCACGATCAGATCCGGCTTCTTCCGGAGGATGTCGCGGAGAATCCTGTCGTCCGGGATGTCCGTCTCGGAGAGATCGGTCACCCAGTGGTTGGCGGGGCACGCCTCGACGAAACTCTCGTAGGCGACGGCGTACGGCTCGATGCCGCTCGACATGACGGCGGCGATCTCCGTGGCGCCGCCGGCACCGGCCGACGCGAGGAGGATCCCGAGAGCCGCGATTGCCCGATGAGAACTCATGCTGCGCCCCCGACGACCGGCTTCCTAGAAACGGTAGTGGAGCCGGGCGTAGACTCGGCGGCCGAAGGTCTCCCCCTCCGGATGCTCCTCGTACCGAGAATCGAACAGGTTCTGCACGGCCAGTTCGGTGGAGATCCTCGAGTAGAGGAAGTCGTACCGGATCGCCCCGTCCATGGTCACCTGCTCCGGGATCGGTTCGGCGTCGTCGCCGAACCGCGCCTCCGTCCGGTAGTGAGCGGCCGCGGTGGTCCGCAGAGAGCGGGCGGGGCGCCCCGTCACCTGAACGCTCACCTTATGCTCCGGCATGAAGACGAACTCGGGGGGGATCTCGTCGCGGTTCTCGTAGTCCACGTAACTGTAGCCGACCCGGGTCTCCCAATCGGGGTTCCAGCGGAAATCGAGGGCCACCTCCGCCCCGTGGCTCGTCACGTCGTACACATTCTCGTAGCCGAGGGTTTTGGGAAGCACTCCCCCGAGATAAGGCCCCACCTCCGCCTCCGAGTAGTAAGAGGTCGGTTTCCAGAGAATCCAATCCCGGTTTTCATTGCGGAATCCCTCGAGCCTGAGAAAAGCCCGATGCCCGAGGGGCACTCCATAGGTCATTTCGTAGGAGAGGACCCGTTCGGTCTTGAGATCCGGATTGCCTACGGCGTTCGCGGTGGGGATTCCCTCCCCCTCGACAACCGTCACATTCTCTACGAAGAGGTAGTTCTCGATCAGCGTCGGACTCCGGTACGCCTGGCCGACGGAGAAGCGAATGTACCGCCGCCCTTCGAAGCGGTGGACCAGGCTCGCCCGGGGGGAGAGGGATATGCCGGTTTCCGGATGGTGGTCCGCCCGGAGGCCGACCGTCACGTCGCTCCGCTCCCGGAACGTCCTCTCCGCCTGGCCGTAGAGGCCCGCCAGCTCCTGGTCCTTCTTCCCTTCCGTGAATCCCGATTCGAAGACGAGGTAACGGGCGTTCGCCCCGGCCACCCAGTAGACGTCGGACCATCCCCGGCGCATCCACTGGAGGTCCAGGTTCACGAGGTCCGCCTGAATGTCCCGGAACTCCGGCTCGTGGTTCGGATCGGCGATCACGTCGGCGTACGTATCGTGCCGGTTCCGGTTCCAGTAGAGGTGCCCGCGGAACTCGGGGTTCTCGAACCCGGCGCTTCCGTAGACATGTTGGTTCTGGTAGTCGAAGACGCCGAGGCCGTTGAGCGCGACCCCCTCGCCGTCGTCGAATCCTCCGCTGAGGGAGAACTGGGACCGCCTGCCGACCGGACGGGCGAGGGTGAACGAGCCCCGCACCCCCTCGGGGCTGTCGCCCGATTCCTCGATTCCGTGGGTGCCGGACCGCCGCCAGGAAAGAAAGCTCTTGAAGTCGGTCCCGCCCGGTGCGCCTCCGGCCCGCGTGACGGCCACCTCCTCCTGCCCTCCCTCCACGCCGTGCTGGAGAAGTACCGAGGTGCCGGCCAGCTCCCGGGGGGATTTGGTGATGATGTGGATGATGCCGCCGTAGGCGTTCGCCCCGTACACGGCGGAACCCGGGCCCCGCACGACCTCGATCTGTTTGATCTCCTCGAGGGAAACGGGAATCGTCTGCCAAACGACGAACCCGAAGAAGTCCTCGTAGACCGACCGCCCGTCGATCATGACGAGCATCTTGTTCGCCAGCGTTCCGTTGTACCCCCGGACGCCGACGTTCACGTCCGTGGGAGAGACGGCGAACACCTCGAGTCCCGGCACCTCCCGGAGCAGGTCGGTGATCGTCTGTGCTCCGGAAGAGGCGATGTCCTCTTCCGTGATCACGGTGACCGAAGCCGGCGCGTCCGACACGGTGAGACTGTGCCGCGCCGGCGTGATCACCCTCTCCCCTTCCCCGAAGAGGAGATCCTCTTCCCCCCCGGTCTCGGCTCCCGAAAGGGAAACGCCGCCGAAGACCAGGAGCACCACCAGCGACCGTGTCAGCGAACGGATCATGGACCACCTCCGCGCGATCATCGGATGTCTCCGAACAGTTCCTTCGCGACCCGGCCCATGCCGGCCGAGCCGTCCCCCTCCCCGTCGCCGGAAGGTCGGTGCGGCGGGGAGTCGATTCTCTTGGCCAAAATGACCGTCGTGCCCCGCCTCTCCGCGGCGCACACTTCAAACCGGTCCGTCAGCTGCTTCATCAGATAGAGGCCGTAGCCTCCCTCGTGGGCCTCGGTGAGGTCCGGGTCCCCTCGGTCTTCGAGCTCGAAGGACTCGCCTTTGTCGCTGACCCGGATCACGAACTGGTCCCCTTCCACATCGCCCGTCAAACGCACCCGGCCGTGCGGGTCGTACCCGTATCCGTGCTCCACGCAGTTGGTGAAAGCTTCGCCCACGACCAGCCTCATGTCCGAAACGGCTTCGTCGGACAGTCCCGCCTCGCGGCACGCCTTCTGCACCCAACCGCGCACGCGCTTCAAGTGCCGGAGTTCGCTGCTCAGTTCGAGCTCTCTCATGGCGACCCCCCGCTCAACGAACGGGGCAGAAGCGCTCGATCGCCTCGACCACCGTTTCCCGAACGTCGAACACCCGGTTGAGACGGGTGAGCTCCAGGACTTTCTTCACCTCGTTGGTCGGCCCGACGAGCCGGACGTCGCCCCCTCGGGCCCGGGATTCCTTCATGAGCCGCACGAATGAGCCGAGGCCGGAACTGTCCACGTAGTCGAGCTCCGAAAGATCGAGAACGATGCGCGTCTCGCCCGTCCCGTCCCCGTCCTTGAAGAACCGGTTGAGCTCCTCCACGTTGTCCGCGTCGAGCTCGCCCTTGAGGCCGACTTCGAGCGTGTCTTCGTGTTTCTTCCAACGAATCTGCATGCCGTGCCTCCGCGTTGCCCCGCGGCCCGACCTTGGACCGCGGGTCCTCTCAGTCCTCTCCGAGGATCGGAGAAACGGGAGAATCCCTTGACCCCCCGGGGGATCGAAGACGAGACCGGTTCTCGAACTCATTTCAAAATTCCTCCCTGCTGCGGGCGGCTGCAGGGAGGGGTTATGAAACGAGTTCTAGGGAAGAATGGCGAAATAGGCGAGATTGCGGCCCGGAGCGCCGCGCCCGGCCCGGTGGCTATGCCAGCGGGCGGCCTCGCAGGCGGTGCAGGGGGGACGGGGGCCGATTCGGGTCCGGGGAAACCCATGGGCCAGAAGAAGATCCCCGGCGATGGCGAAGAGGTCCAGATGAGAGTGGGATCGGGCTCCGGGCGTGATCCGGGCCCGGGCAGCGAAGGCGGAGACGACCTCGGGCCCCACCAAGTAGCAGCAAGGGCCGATGGAGGGGCCCACGAAGGCCTCGGAATGATCGGGCCGCCCCCCTGCCGCCCGGAAGCGCCTCGATGTCTCCTCGACCACGCCGCCCGCGAGACCCCGCCAGCCGGCGTGGGCGAGGGCGATCACGCCGCGGTCCCGGTCGGCGAGGAAGAGGGGCATGCAGTCGGCCACGCGGATCCGGAGCGTCACGCCGGGCAGGTCCGTCACGACCGCGTCCGCTTCCTCCCCCTCCGGGAGGGGGTCTCCGCCGGAGAGGGCGATCACCCGGGCGCCGTGAACCTGGCGGATCCTCGCGGTCCGCTCCCCGCACAATCCTGGGGGAAGAAAGGGGTCGAGGGCCGCCTCCCTCCCCGCGCCGGTCTCGGACCGGCCGATCACCCCGTGCGCGAAACCCGGCGTCTCCTCCAGGGCCGGGAAGGTACCGAAGAAGAAGCCGTTTCGAATCTCCGTCTTCATGTCGGAAGCGCCTTCCCGATCGCGCCGAGAGGGTGGCCCTCGAAATGGTTCGGGCTACGTGCGGCCCCGGCTGACGCACTCTCACGCGTTGGATCTCGAGATCTTATGAAAGATCAAGGCTATTGACAATCGCATAAATAAAGTCCTATACTCCGGGCAGGAGGTGGATGATGAGGCCACACGGCAGTCCGGAGTTCTTGGAAGAGCGTCGGCGTCGGGCTTTGGAACTTCTCGAGGAGGGTTGGGCTCCCTGTGAGG
>JBDROZ010000107.1:0-33163 GCA_043809585.1 Candidatus Eiseniibacteriota bacterium | reverse complement strand
ACTGAGCCGATGCCGCGGATTCCGCTGCCACCCCTGAAGCCGCTGCCGGGCTGGGTCTGGCCTGCATTGGCCGTCATGACGGCGCTGTCGTTTCTCCCGATCGCGTTGATCGCGCGGGAGCGGGCCACGAGGATCGACCGCCCGCGCATCCAGATCATCCCCGACATGGACCAGCAGCCGAAATTCAAGGCCCAGCAGGCGAATCCGCTCTTCGCGGACGGCCGGGCCATGCGGCCCGAGGTGCCGGGGACCGTGGCGCGGGGAGATCTCCGCGACGACGACGCCTTCCACCGCGGAAAAGAGAACGGCGGGTGGGTCCGGAAGATCCCGGTCCCCGTCACGGACCGGCTCATGAACCGGGGGCGGGAGCGGTACGACATCTTCTGCGCCCCCTGCCACGGTTTGGGCGGCGACGGCGACGGGATCGTCTCGGCCCGGGCGGACGCCCTTCAAGAGGGGACGTGGATCCCCCCGGTCTCGTACCACTCGGATCAGATCCGGGAGCGGCCGGCGGGGCACATCTTCAACACGATCACGAACGGGATCCGGAGCATGCCCGCCTACGGGCCCCAGATCCCGGCGGACGACCGGTGGGCGATCGTGGCGTACGTCCGGGCCCTCCAGAGGAGCCGGAACGCCTCGATCGACGACGTGCCGCCCGACATGCGCGGCAGGCTCCGGTGAGGTAGAACGAGCATGCGACTGCCCCGAGAGATCTTTCAAGACCAGCGGGCCCTCGAGCGGCTCGGCCCGGCGTCCTTCCGCCTGACCGGCGGGCTCGGCCTCCTCTTCCTCGCGATCAGCGTGGGGATCGCCTTCCTCTCCCCGCCGGGTCGCGAGGCGTTCTGGCACGCCTACCTGACGGGCTACGCCTGGTTCCTCTCGGTCACGTCGGGCGCCCTCTTCTTCGTGATCCTCCAGCACCTGACCCGCGCGAGTTGGAGCGTGGTGGTGCGGCGCTTCGCGGAGGTGATCGCGGCGAACATGGGACTCATGGCGGTTCTGTTCCTGCCCATTCTCCTCTTCGGCATGGACCGGCTCTATCCTTGGACCCAGGCCCTTCACGACCCGCTCCTCCAGGCGAAAACCGGCTACCTGAACAAGCCGTTCTTCATCGCCCGGTGGGCGGCCTACTTCCTCGTCTGGATCTTCGCCTCCCGATGGCTCCTGAACCGCTCGACGGAGCAGGACGAGAGCGGCGACCCGAGACTCTCGGTGAAGATGGAGAAGGCGAGCGCCCCCCTCATGTTCGCCTACGCCTTCACGACCACCTTCGCCGCCTTCGATCTCCTGATGTCCCTCGACCCCCATTGGTACAGCACTATGTTCGGGGTCTACTTCTGGGCGGGGGGCGTGGTCGGCTTCTTCGCCCTCCTCCCCCTCGTCGCGTGGGCGACCCAGCGGGCGGGACGGATGACGCACATGATCACGGCCGAGCATTATCACGACATGGGGAAGCTGATGTTCGCCTTCACGGTCTTCTGGGCTTACATCGCCTTTTCCCAGTACATGCTGATCTGGTACGGCAACATTCCCGAGGAGACGGTCTGGTATCTCCGGAGGCAGCAGGACGGGTGGGGACTCGTCGGGCTCCTGCTCCTCTTCGGCCACTTCGTGGTCCCCTTCCTCGCCCTCGTCTCCCAGTTCCCGAAGCGGAGGAAGAACCTGCTCGTCTTCGGGTCGTTCTGGCTCCTGGCGATGCACGGCGTGGATCTATACTGGCTGGTCGTCCCCGAAGCGGGCGGGCCGGCGGCCCTCGCGCCCCACCCGGTTCATTTCACGCTCTTCCTCGGCATGACGGGACTCTCGATCGCCGCCGCGACCCGGCGGCTCCAGACCCGTTCCCTGGTGCCCGAAAAGGACCCGCGGCTCGAGGAGTCGCTGGCCTTCGAGAACGCGTAGCATGGCTTCGAAGAACATATCGGACGATCCGAGGACCGGGATGCTCTGGGTGGTCGGCGTGATCGGCGTGGTGCTCATCGTCACGATCGTGGTCTGGCTGCAGGCGATCTTCTACCGGGTCGAAGAGGCGGAGACCGGGCGGAAGATTCACGGACGGGTCCCCGAACAGCTCGCCCGGCTCCGGGCGGAGCAACAGGGGGAGCTCCACAGCTACGGCTGGGTCGACGAGAAGTCCGGCGTCGTCCGGCTGCCGATTGACCGGGCCATGGAGCTGGTCGTTTCCGAATCGGCCATGCCGGCGATGGAAAAGTGAGTCCCGCCTCGCGGGAAAGCCCCGGAAGCGAGGGAGATCGAATGCCAACGAAAACGCGCGGCGTCCTCGCCCTCTTTCTCCTCTTCGCCCTCGCCGGGACGGGCGTCTTCGCCCAATCGGCGGAGACCGACTCGGGGGGGGGTGGACGGGCCGAGCCGCTGCCGGACGGGCTGGAGAACGTGGGCATCGACGAGAAGGCGGGGGGGCTCATTCCCCTCGGTCTCGAGTTCGTCGACGAGAACGGCGCGCCGGTTCGGCTCGGCGACTACTTCGCCGAGGGCCGGCCGGTGATCCTCAACCTCGGGTATTACACGTGCCCCATGCTCTGCGGGCTTGTCTGGAGCGGTCTCGTAGAGGGGATGCAGGGGATCGACTGGACGCCGGGTGAGGAATTCGCGGTCGTAGTCGTCAGCATCGACCCGACCGAGACGCCCACCCTGGCGAAACTGAAAAAGCAGAACTACATCAGGGAGTACGGCCGGCCCGAGGCGGCGGCGGGCTGGCACTTCCTGACCGGCGGGGAGGAGAACATTCGGGCCCTCGCCGGCGCCGTCGGCTTCCGGTACGGGTACAACGAGGATCGGCGGGAATACGTGCACGCCGCCGGCCTCTTCGTGGCCACGCCGGACGGCCGCCTCTCCCGGGTTCTCTACGGCATCCGGTACGAAGCGAAGACGCTCCGCCTCTCCCTGGTGGAGGCTTCGGAAGGGAAGATCGGGTCCGCCTTCGACAAGATCCTCCTGTTCTGTTATCACTACGACGCCGGCGAGGGGAAGTACGCCCCGGCGGCGATGAACATCATGCGGGGCGGGGGGGCGATCGCGCTCGTCGTCCTCGGCCTGGCGCTCCTCTCCCTCTGGCGGCGGGACGCGGGCCGGAAGGGGAAGGGAGAATAGGAAGGGGGCGGCACCCCGGCGGCCGGCTCCGGAGCGGGAACCGATCATGCTCGACCTTCTGATTCAGTTCAAGGACGGCTCCTTCTGGATGCCCGAGCAGGCCTCCACGGTGGCGGGGGGCGTCGACCGGCTGTTCGACTTCATTCTGTACATCAGCCTCTTCTTCTTCCTGCTGATCGTGGGGCTGATGGTCCTCTTCGTCATCCGCTACCGGCGCCGGAAGGGCGTGGACGCGGAGAAGTCGGCGACCCACCACACGGCCCTCGAGGTGACGTGGACCGTGATCCCCCTGATTCTCGTGGGGGTGATCTTCTACCTCGGGTTCGTGGGCTACATGAACCTCGCCACGCCGCCGGGGAACTCGTACGAAGTCAACGTGACCGCCCAGAAGTGGTCGTGGATGTTCACCTATCCGAACGGCTACGTGGATCAGAATCTCCACGCGCCGGTGGACGTGCCGGTCCGGCTCGTCATGACTTCGGAGGACGTGATCCACAGCTTCTTCGTCCCCGCGTTCCGGGTGAAGAAGGACGTGGTGCCGGGACGCTACAGCAACGTCTGGTTCGAGGCGACGGAGCCCGGCGAGTACGACCTCTTCTGCGCCGAGTACTGCGGCACGAGCCACTCGGACATGATCGCGAAGGTGATCGTCCACCCCCCGGGCGAGTTCGAGATCTGGCTCGAGCAGGCGTCGGACTTCCTCGACCGGATGAGCCCGGCCGAGGCGGGCGCGAAGCTGTACGCCGCCCGGGGATGCAAACAGTGCCACACCGCGGACGGGTCGTCGAACATCGGCCCGAGCTTCAAGGGGCTCTACGGGCGGAAGGGGGTCTTCGACGACGGCACGGCTTACACGGCGGAGGAGAACTACCTCCGCCAATCGATCCTGGAGCCGATGGCGTACATCGTCGCCGGCTACGAGGCCGTGATGCCGACCTACCAGGGCCGCCTGAAGGACCGGGAGATCACGGCCATCATCGAATACATGAAGACGCTCAGCGAGTAGGGACCGAGGGAACGGATGAACATGAACGCGACGACCACCGCCTCCCTTCCGGACGACTACCTGACCCACTCCCACGGCTTCCGGTCGTGGGCGTTCACGCTCGACCACAAGAGGATCGGCGTGATGTACCTCGTCTCGATTCTCTCCGCCTTCCTCCTCGGCGGGGTGTTCGCGATCCTCATCCGGACCGAGCTGTTGACCCCCTCCGAGACGATCATGAAGGCCCAGACGTACAACCAGGTCTTCACCCTCCACGGGGCGGTGATGATCTTCCTCTTCATCATCCCGGGGATCCCGGCGGCGCTCGGGAACTTCGTGCTCCCCCTCATGCTCGGCGCGAAGGACGTCGCCTTCCCCCGGCTCAACCTGTTCAGCTACCATCTCTATGTGTTCGGCGCGGTTTTCGCGGTCCTCTCCATCGCCCTCGGCGCCGTCGACACGGGGTGGACCTTCTACACGCCCTACAGCACCACCACGTCGACGAGCGTCATCCCCATGACCCTCGGCGCGTTCATTCTGGGCTTCAGCTCGATCTTCACGGGATTGAACTTCATCGTGACGATCCACCGCCTCCGGCCGCCGGGGATGAGCTGGCACAGGATGCCCCTCATGCTCTGGGCACTCTACGCCACGGCGATCATCCAGGTGCTCGCGACGCCGGTGCTCGGCATCACGCTTCTCCTCTTGATCGTCGAGAGGACCCTCGGGATCGGCATCTTCGACCCCGCCCTCGGCGGCGACCCGGTGCTCTACCAGCACTTCTTCTGGTTCTACTCGCACCCGGCCGTCTACATCATGATCCTCCCCGCCATGGGCGTGATCAGCGAGGTCATCTCGGTGTTCAGCCGGAAGCACATCTTCGGGTACCGGGCGATCGCCTACTCGAGCGTGGCCATCGCGGTGCTCTCCTTCCTCGTCTGGGGGCACCACATGTTCACGAGCGGCCAGTCGAACCTGGGGAACATGATCTTCAGCGCCCTCACGTTCAGCGTGGCGATCCCTTCGGCGATCAAGGTGTTCAACTGGCTCGCCACCATGTACAAGGGGTCGATCCGGCTCGACACGCCGATGCTCTACGCCCTCTCGTTCCTCTTTCTCTTCGGGATCGGCGGGCTGACGGGGCTCTTCCTCGGGGCGC
Source organism: Candidatus Eiseniibacteriota bacterium (assembly GCA_043809585.1). GTDB lineage: Bacteria > Orphanbacterota > Orphanbacteria > Orphanbacterales > Orphanbacteraceae > JBDROZ01. The sequence goes on along the minus strand of JBDROZ010000107.1, from coordinate 27,908 downwards.
TCGCCACGGACATCCACCTCCACGACACGTACTTCATCGTCGCCCACTTCCACTACACCATGATGGGCGGCGTGCTGATCGCGTTTCTCGCGGGGCTCCACTACTGGTGGCCGAAGATGTTCGGCCGCATGTACAGCGAGAAGTGGGGGCGCACGGCGGCGGTGCTCGTCTTCCTCGGCTTCAACATCACCTTCTTCACGCAGTTCATGATGGGGAGCCGGGGGATGCCGAGGCGCTACTACAACTACGTGGACCGCTTCCAGCCGTACCACGTCGTCTCGTCGATCGGGTCGTATCTCCTCGCGGTCGCCTTCGTGATGATCGCGGTCTACCTGATCCACTCCCTATTCCGAGGGAGGAGGGCGCCGGCGAACCCGTGGGGGGGCGCGACCCTCGAGTGGCAGTGCTCGTCGCCGCCGCCCCACGACAACTTCTCCGAGCCGCCGGAGGTGAATGATCCGTACGACATGGACCTCTACGCGCACGACGAGGCGCTCGGCGGCTACGTCAAGAAACGTCCCGCGGGGGGCGCCTAGGATGAGACGGTCCGAAGGGAGCGGGGCGGGGGGGCACTCGAAGGCCCTGCTTCATCACTTCGCCACGCCGGAGCAGCAGCGGGAGTCGGGGAAGCTCGGCATGTGGCTGTTTCTCGCCACGGAGATTCTTCTCTTCGGCGGGCTCTTCTCGGCTTACGCAGTCTACCGGGGGAACCACCCGGAGATCTTCGTCTACGCCCACCGCTTTCTCAGCATTCCTCTCGGCGGGATCAACACGATGGTGCTGATCACGAGCAGCCTCTCCATGGCGTGGGCGGTCCGGGCCGCTCAGATGGGGAACCGGCGGCTCCTCGTGATCATGCTCTCCCTCACGCTCCTCGGCGGCGTCGGCTTCCTCGGCATCAAGAAGGCCGAGTACGAGGCGAAGTGGAAGCACGGGCTCCTCTGGGGCGCACGGTACAAACCGACTCACGAGGAATCGCACGCCGGGGACGGGCACGGAGTGGATGCGGAGTCGCCGGAGGCGGCGGCCACGCTCGAGATGACGCCCGAGATCCCGGCGGAGGAGCGTTCCCACGTGAACCCCGCGGCGATCGGCCCGCCCGGTCTCGCTCCGGAGGTGGAGGGGATGGCGAAGCACGGCCATGTCCTCGCCGAGGAACCGAAGAACGTGCAGACCTTCTTCGCCGTCTACTTCCTCATGACCGGCCTTCACGGCATCCACGTGATTGTGGGGATGATCGTGATCGGCTGGGTTCTCGTGCGCGCCCTCCGGGGGGAGTTCAGCGCCGAGTACAACACGCCCGTCGACCTGGCGGGCCTCTATTGGCACCTGGTGGATCTGATATGGATCTTTCTCTTTCCCCTGCTCTACTTGATTCACTGACCGGGGAGAGACGAGGCGGGATGAACGATGGAAAAGGGTAGTCACGGCGGCGGCGCTCACGTGGTGCCCCTCAAGGTCCTCTTCGGTGTCTGGCTCGCCCTCGTGGTGCTCACGGCGGTCACCGTCGGCGCCGTCAAGGTCGATCTCGGCTCCCTCAACATTTGGATCGCCCTCGCGATCGCCCTCGTGAAGGCGTCCTTCGTGGGGCTCTACTTCATGCACCTCCGCTACGACAGCCCGTTCAACGCGCTGGTGCTGGTCGCCTCCCTCCTCTTCGTGGTGCTTTTCGTGGGACTCGCGCTCCTCGACACGGCCCACTACCAGCCCGACCTGATTCCGGGCTACGCGCCGGGGGTGCTCCAGTGACGAACGGACCCGATCCCGGGCGGAACGATCTCCCGGCGGGGACGAGCCGGTTCGGAATGACGCTCTTTCTCGCATCCCTCTCGGTCCTTTTTCTCGCGAGCCTCGCCGGCTATATGATCATCCGGCTCCGGGCCCCCGAGTGGCCCCCCGAGGGGACGCCCCCCCTCCCGTTCGGCCTCGTCTGGAGCACGGTGGCGCTCCTCGCGAGCAGCTTCACCATGCACAGGGCGTTGAAGGGAGCGCGGGAGGGGACGGCGAGATGTCTCAAAGGGGGCCTCACGGCTACCCTCCTCCTCGGCCTCCTCTTCCTGATTCTCCAACTCTTGAACTGGCGCGCCCTCCAGGCGAATAGTGTCACCGCCCAGCGGGACCTCTACGGTTTCACGTTCTTCCTGCTCACGGTGCTCCACGCCGTCCACGTGATCGGCGGGATCGCCGGTCTCCTCCGCACCACGGCGAAGGCCTACGCCGGCGCGTACACGCCGGAGAGGCACGAGGGTGTGGTCCTCGTGTCGATGTACTGGCACTTCCTCGACGTCGTCTGGCTCGTGCTCTTCGCGGTGCTGTACGTGGGGAACAAGGTCTGAGGCAGGCTTCGCCTCATTCCGGACTCGATGGCTTGCTCGAACTCCTCCTCTGCACCCTGGAACACTTCTGCTCGCGTGCAGTACCCGTTCTAAGGACGGCGGGGCGGGGGAGATCACCGGAATTGGATTTCCTGGATCCCCTCCGCGGGGATGACAATTTTGCAGTCGGTGGGCGGATCCCCCACCCACTCCTCTATTTCCGTCTCCCCTCCTTCCGGCGGGGCGGGGGAGATCACCGGAATTGGATTTCCTGGTTCCCCGCCTCCGCGGGGATGACAATTTTGCAGTCGGTGGGCGGATCCCCCGCCCACTCCTCTGTTTCCGTCTCCCCTCCTTCCGGCGGGGGGGCGGATCGGAGGAGGGAGGGTAGCGGGGCAGGTTGGGACGCTCGTCGTGCGGCGGGAGGCGACCCTCCCATTCTCCGGACGCGTGGTGTCTGCGTTGCGCAAGTCTTCCTTGGGCTCCCCGGTGATGCCCCGCCCCCTCCCGATGCCGATCCCCCGTCCCGCCGGGACTTTCCGGGAGTGCGTGTCATCACACGCACTCCTCATTCGCCTCGAAATGCGTACCAGGCGAACCAGAAGCACTGGTAGCTCGGGACGGGGGTGGGCGGGTCGCCGGCGAGGGCCCACGCGGTCTCCGGCTCCTTTCTATAGTGAAGGACGAGGGGCGTCCCGCCCGGCGCCGCCGTCCGCCACTCGCCCTTCCCGTCCGCGTTCGCCCCGATCTCGTCGAACCGGAACATCACCCAATCCCGGCCGGGCCGGACCGCGAGCACCCGCGACTTGAGGGGCGCCCCCCCTTCCGGCGGCATGGGACTCACCGGAAAGCGGAGCAGGTCGGAACTGAAGTAGTTTCCGTACGGGTCCTTCTTGTAAGCCTTCACCCGCCGCGGGTCCCGGCCGAGCACCGTCGTCTTCGGGTGCCGGGCCCGCCAATCCCCCCACGCCATCACCGCCGACGGGAGAACCTCGATACCGATTCCCGCCCGGGGCCCCGCGACCGCGACTCCCATCATTTGGCTCCATAGGCTCTCCCCCGCGCCGCCGGGTCCCATGTCGTACATGAGCAGGTTCGAGTTGTAGAGAAGGCCGGAGACGCCGAAGCGAAACACCTCGTCCCCCACCCGCCGCCCGAAGACGATCACCCCACCCGAGAGGGGGCTATAGGTCACGGCGATCGGTTCCCCGCCGAGCGTGTCGTTCACCACCTCGTGCCAGGCGAGCACGTGGAGCGGGTACGCCCGCGCCGCCCCCCCGATCACGACTCCCACCACCCGATCCCCGGAGACCATGTACTTCCCCCGCTCCGCGCCGCCGATCGAATCTGCTTCCCCCGGCATCAGGACCGGCGGGTGGGTCATGGCGGGCAGGGCCCCTTTCGCGAGGCCGGTGGCGACGATCTCGTTCGCCGGGATCAGGCACGGCTCCAAGTCGAACCCGTAGCTCGACACGCTCGCGCCGTCCCCGACGGCGCCGCTCTCTCTCGACGCGCGGAGCATCGGCAGCAGGTGCATGGCGACGGCGATGCCGGCGAGAAGAAATCCGAGGGCGAGGAGCCAGAGGGCGGGACCGAAACGGCTAGGGCGTCTCTGCTTCGGAGGATTCATGGGGGTGTGCCTCCTCATCATTCGGGGGACACAATACCTAATCCGCGATTCGAGGGACACCATGCCCATTTCGCCAGCGTGTGAGCCTGCGACAACGGTTACCGCGGCGGAAGAGCACCCTCCGAATCCGGTATCGAGTCCCCGAATTCCCAGGATGACACGGCCTCCGCCAGCGCCGCAACGGGAATCCCGCCGCCGGGGCCCCGGTCGATCACCATGAGACCGAGAACGAGGGGCATGTAGAGGAGGGTGGCGAAGAAGAGGCGGCGCGCCTCCGGGTCCCCCTTCCGGCGGTAGAGTTTCACGCCGGGAACGAGGAGGGCCCCGCCGAAGAGGAGCGACCCCGCCGCGTAGATGGGTCCCGCGCTTCCCGTGAGGGTGAGGGCGAGGCCGATGGGGAGGAGGACGAGCGAGTAGAGGAGGATCATGCGAAACGTCACGATCCCCTTCACGTCGAGGGAGGGGAGCATGCGGAAGCCCCCGCGGGCGTAGTCCTCCCGATAGAGCCAGGCGAGGGCGAGGAAGTGGGGGATCTGCCAGACGAAAAGGAGCGCGCCGAGGATCCATCCGCCCGCGCCGAGTTCGCCGGTCCGCGCCGTCCAACCCATCACCGGAGGGATGGCGCCGCAGACCGCGCCGACAAGCGTGCAGAGAGGCGTAAGCGGTTTCATCGGCGTGTAGACCAGCACGTAGAGGACGATCGCCGCGAGACCGAGGGAGGCGGTCCGGCCGTTCACGAAGAGGGCGAGCAGGACCGGCCCGGCGGCGGATACGATCGAGGCGAAGATGAGTGCGTGTCCCCGGCCGATGCGGCCATCCGGCAGGGCGCGGCGCCGGGTCCGCTCCATGAGACGGTCCCGTTCGATTTCGATCACCTGGTTCAGGGCGTTCGCCCCCCCCGCGGCGAGGGCGGTCCCGAAGACGGTCCAGAAAAGACGGCCCCAGGAGAAGGGTCCGTTCGCGGCGACGACGTAGCCGACTCCGGCGGTCATCACCACCAGCGCCGTCAACCGCGCCTTCGCGAGCTCCAGGTAGATCGAGATCATCCTCTTCAAGTCTCGCTCCTCCGGGAAACTGGGGGACACAATACCGAATTCGAATCAGGTAGCGTGTCCCTCGAACTGTGAGTCGGGTATTGTGTCCCCCGGGTTCCAAGACGGGGGACACGATACGGAACTCGAATTCGATATTGTGTCCCTCGAACTGCGGGTTCAGTATTGTGTCCCCCGAACCTCTTTACTTATCTTATGATGCGACAGGTGCCTACGCAACTTTTCCTTCCTCGGGCCGTTCCTTTCTGCGACTATGAGAACCGTACGCCAACCGGTGACTATCACCGGCCGGAGGGAAATCATGGGCGAAATGGATCGATCGAGATACGAGCGGGGGGCGTTCATGGCGCTCGCGTTCGGGACGACCACCGCCATGTGGGCGGTCGGATACATCTGCCGGTTCCCGTCGGTGCAGGCGCCGGCATGGATCACGGTTCCTCTCATGCTCCTCTGTCTCTTCCTCGGCGGGACGGCTTCCGGACGATGGACCGGCGACGGATGGAGGGCGGGGGCGAAGACCGGCCTCGTCGCATCCATCCTGAACCTGCTCATCCTCGGGAGCCTCCTCGGCGGAGCGGGACCGGGCCGGACGCTTCCCGCGGCCTGGCTATGGGTCCCGGGAACGATCGCCCTCGGCGTGATCCTCGGCGCCGCGGGCGGGGCGTGGGGGGGCCGGGGGGCCCGAGGCGGAACCCGGAACTGGACGGGCGCCTTCGCGCGCGTCTCCGTGGCGGCAACGTTCCTTCTCCTCATCGCCGGGGGGATCGTGACGGGCGCCAAGGCGGGGCTCGACGTCCCCGACTGGCCGACCTCGTATGGCTACAACATGTTCCTCTATCCCCTTGCGAAGATGTCGGGGGGGATCTACTACGAGCACGCCCACCGGCTCCTCGGTTCGCTCGTCGGGCTGACGACGATCTGGCTCGCCTTTCACCTCTTGCGGGTGGAGAGCCGGTTGTGGCTGAAGAGGCTCGGCCTCCTCGCCGTTTTTCTCGTGCTCATCCAGGGGTTCCTCGGCGGAATGCGGGTGACGGGATATCCGACGCTCGAGACGGCCCGGGAGGCGCTCCGGCCGAACCTATTCCTCGCGCTGGTTCACGGCGTGACGGGGCAGATCTTCTTCGGCCTGCTCGTCGCGATTTCGGTCTTCTTGGCGGACCACTGGCTCGGACGGACCGAAGCGGCGCCGAAGCGGACGGCGGGGACGGACCGGAGCCTCGCGGCTCTCACCACGGCGCTCATCGTCGCGCAAATCGTCCTCGGCGCGGTGCAGCGCCACCTCGCGGGGGGGCTCCACATGCACATCTTCCTCGCCGTGGTGGTTCTCGGCGTCGGCGTCGCGACGGGGGCGCGGGCGTGGGGGCTCTACGAAGATGTGCCGGTGGTGAGCAAGACGGGCAAGGTCTTCGTCATGATCCTCGGGACCCAGATGATCCTCGGCATCCTCGCGTGGATCGCCTCCGGGTCGAGCCCCGAGGGGGGCCCGGCGTCGGCCTTCGACGTGACGGTGACGACGATCCACCAGGCGACGGGCGCCGCGCTCCTCGCCCATGCGGTGATGCTCTGGGCCTGGCTCCACCGGATGGTGAAGCCCGCCTCCGCGGAGTAGGAGGGAGAAGGAGTCCTCATACGGGCGGGACCTGTCCGGGGCTGTCCGCTGCAGTGCCCGCTTCGCTGCGCTCCTCGCCTAACGCCCCTGCCCCGGCCACCCGCCCGTGGTTGCGTATGATCAGCAAGGACTGCCTCTCCCCCCGAATGTCCTCTCCACGGGGGGCGGAAAAGAAAAGAATGATGTCCGCCCACCCGGGCGCCGGATGGCCGGCTACGATTGTGCCGCGCGCTGCCTCAAACAGCCATAGAAGTTCCTGCGGCCCGCCCCCGTTCGTCCTGGAGGCAAATAGGGTCAGACACCTATTTGCGATGTGCGCGGAGAACGGAACATGTGCCGACAGATGCAGATGATTGGTGACTGTCCCCATTTGCCCCCCTCTAATGGGCGGACCTGTCTGCGGCTGTCCACTGCAGTGCTCCCCTTCCGCGGCGGGGCGGGGGAGCGGACGAGGGAGGGAGGCGGGTTAGACTTGGACGCTCGTCTTGCTGCGGGAGCAAACCCTCCCTTTCTCCGGCCTCGTAGAGGAGGCGTTGCGAAAGACGGCAACAACTCCCCGGTTATGACCCGATCCCTCCCGAAGCCACTCCCCCGTCCCGCCGTCCTCCGGACGGGTATTGCCCACGAGCACGACTGTTCCAAGGTGCAGAGGAGGAGTTCACGGAGTATAGTCTGTTCGGGCTCCGACCCCAGTTTTCCGTAATTCAGGAGGTCCGACATGCGTCGTATCGGAATAACCATCGGTGTCCTCGTACTTCTCGCGTCCCCCTCCCTCGCCACCGACAAGAGTCGTCAATGGACCAGCCGGGAGATCCCGGCCGACTCAAAGGCGGAAGTGCGGAAGGTCGTCTCCGCCGCGAACGATCTCGCCATCGATTTGTACGGCGCCCTCGCCGCCAAGGAGGGCAATCTCTTCTTCTCCCCGACCAGCGTTTCCGCATCCCTCGCCATGACCTACGCCGGCGCCGCGGGGGCGACCCGGGACGAGATGGCCGGGGTCCTCGGCTTTCCTCTCGAAGACCCGAAGTTCGACGCTTCCTACGGTATGCTCCTTCGCAGCCTAAGCGGCGCGAACGACGCCGGGTTCTACGAGCTCCGGATGGCGAACCGGCTCTGGGGCCGGAAGGGGACCGCGTTCCTGGCGCCATTTCTGAAGATCACGGGAGAATCGTACGGCGCGCCCATTCAGGCCGTCGATCTCGCCGGAGATCCGGAAGGGTCGAGAAAGGCGATCAACGCCTGGATCGGGGAGCGGACGAACGGGCGCATCCCGGAGGCGGTGAAGAGTCTATCGCCCGCCGCGCGGCTCGTCCTCACGAACGCGATCTACTTCCACGGCAGCTGGAAAGACCCGTTCAAGGAAGACGACACCCGGGACCTTCCCTTCCACGTCACGGCCGCCGACTCGATCGACGTGCCGATGATGCACCGGCAGGGTACCTACCCGTACGGAAAGGAAGAAGGCGTCCGCGTCTTGGAGCTTCCCTACGCCGGGGAGGACCTGAACATGGTGGTCGTCCTTCCCGACGAGAAGGACGGGCTCGGCGCGATCGAGGGGACACTCGACAAGGAGAAGCTCCGCGCCTGGCTCCGGTGCGCGGGGGACGCGGAGGTAGACGTGTATCTCCCCCGGTTCCGGATGACCGATGAATTCGATCTCGCCCCGGTCCTCGCGGGGATGGGGATGCCTTCCCTCTTCAAGCGGGGCGACGCGGACCTCTCCGGGATGACGGCGGACACGGACCTCTTCGTCTCCAACGTCTTCCACAGCAGCTTCGTCGACGTGAACGAGAAGGGGACCGAAGCGGCCGCGGCCACGGGGGTGGTGGTTGCGCTCGAACTCGTCGAGCGTTCGGCTCCCCCCGTCTTCCGGGCCGACCACCCCTTCCTCTTCTTCATCCGGGACAAGTGGACGGGCGCGATCCTCTTCATGGGGAGGGTGGCGGACCCGCTCGCGGGGTAGGGGGTGAGAGACGGCGCATGAAACGGATGATGTTCTCAGACGGGCAGGTCCTGTCCGCTCCTGTCCACTGCGGTGCTCGCCAGTCGCGGCTTTGTCCTCATCCGTTGGCTCTATGAGAACCGCTCGTTTCGAGCGGGGTCACATGGGGTCTTTCGGGATCGGGCGCTTGGTGGCTGCGCGCCTCGCGGACCCCTGTCGCGGCCACCCGCCCGTGGCTGGGAATGATCAGCAAGGACTGCCGTTAGAACTCGGCCCATGCCCCCGCGCACGCGGGAGAGAAAAGAAGGTGACGTCCGCCCACCCGGGTTCCCGACGTCACTCTCATCAATTCCGCGCGCATTGCCTCGGCACGTCGAATGATCCGGCGCATGGGGCTCGGCGACGGAGGACGGCCCTCGCAGGCCGTCCGCCGGAACCGCAGTAGAAACCTACCGAACTCCGCGGGCGATCCAGATCTGTTCCTTCCCGTAGCCCGGCTCGTCGCCGTGGAAGTCGGAGAACTCCCCCTCGACCCGAAAGCCGGTCAGCTCGAAGAGGTAGCGCATCTCCTGGCGGTAGATCCAGCGGAGCTTCAGTACGTCCTCTTCCTCCCGCACCACGTCGCCGTTCTCGTCGTGCTCGGTGAACCTCCAGTGCTCGGTGATCAGCTGCCGGTACGGGTCGGTGGTCCTCTCGACTACCTCGATCTTCACCGCGTTCCCCGTCACCGGATGGGTCGCGGACCGGTCGATGACCGGCGACTCCGCCTCGGGGAGGCAATACTGAAGCAGGGGGTCGAAGTTGTCGATGACGAGCCGACCCTCCGGCGCGAGGTGCCGGCGGATCCGCTCGAGGCACGCCCGCTCCTCCTCCACCGTCAGGAGCGACTGGAAGGACCGAAAAGCGATCACCACAAGGGGGAAAACACGGCCGAGATCGAACTCGGCCATGTTTCCGCTCACGAACGTCGCCCGGGCACGGACATCGGCCGGGTATCTTTCCCCCTTCGCGCGGGCCGCGCCGAGCATCGCCTCCGAGAGGTCGAGGCCGACCACGTCCACCCCCGCCTCCGCGATCGGCCACGCCACCCGGCCCGTGCCGCAGGCGAGTTCGAGAACGGGCCCCCCCGACGAAACGGCGAGGCTCTTGTAGAACTCCACATCCCCGTCCAGGGCGGGAAAGCCGCTCTCGTTCGCGTATCGTTCCTGAAAGGCGTCGTACGTTTCCACGTTCAGGCCGGGCCTGCCATAAAAGGACCCCTGATCGGTCATGATTCGCTCCCTCGCCGGCAATCGTCATGAGCGCCGGATCATCGGGATCTTAGAGGTTTTCGGGGCTCATCGGAAGGTCCACGACGGAGCCGCCCGGGGGCGCGCCCTCCATCTTGTTCTCTTCCAATCCACTACGCCGGGCCGATTCGGGTTGTCCCCGCCCCCTCCCCCCGGTAGAATCGGTCCGTCGACCCACCGGAACGGACCGGCCCTACCCGCCGCGAGACCCGCCGGCCCGTGACGACCCCAGACATGACCAACAACCCGGGGGATTTCATGGCGATCAAGCACCTGACGGAAGAGCAAGTCCGCACCTGGTCTTTGAAAGAGAAGGACGAATGGTGGCTGAAGAACGTCTTCAAGGGGGACATGCCCCAGTTCACGGCGCGGGCCGTCATCTCGGGAATGCTCCTCGGAGGGATCCTCTCGCTGACCAACCTGTACGTCGGCGTCCGGACCGGCTGGACCCTCGGCGTCGGCATCACGTCGGTGATCCTCGCCTTCGCCATCTTCAAGGTCCTCTGCCGGGTCGGCCTCGGCGACGAGTTCACCATTCTCGAGAACAACGTCATGCAGTCGATCGCGTGCGCCGCGGGGTACATGACGGCCCCCCTTATCGCGAGCATCCCCGCCTACATGATCGTGACCGGCAAGATCGTTCCCATGTGGCACGCCCTCTGGTGGATCATCGTGGTGGGATTCCTCGGCGTGCTCTTCGCGTTTCCGTTGAAACGTAGGTTCATCAACGACGAGCAGTTTCCATTCCCCGAAGGGCGCGCGGCGGGCGTGGTACTCGACACGCTCCACAACCCCCACGAGCAGCCGGCCGGCGTTCCCCAGGAGAAGCTCCTCGTCATCTTCGCCGCCCTCTCGGGCGCGATCAACTTCGTCCGGGAGGGAAACCTCTGGATCGCCATGGGGCTCCGGCGGTTCGGCGAGTGGATGAACATGTACTGGCAGCACTGGGAAGACTGGCTCTACCGGGTGACGACGCCGGCGATTCTGGGGACGCCGCTCCGGGACCTGACGATCCGCTTCGACACGGAGATCGTGATGATCGGCGCCGGCGGCCTCATGGGGATCCGGACCGGCGTGTCGCTCCTCGTCGGCGCGGTGCTGAACTACTTCATCCTCGCGCCGGTGCTGATCCAGAAGGGGATCATCACGGAGACCGGCTTCCGGGGGATCACCATGTGGTCCCTCTGGGGGGGCGTCGCCATGATGACCACGGCGTCGCTCTTCTCCTTCTTCTCCAAGCCCCAAATGCTCCTCTCCGCCTTCCGGGGCATCGGCGGTAAGAAGCTCCCGTCGAGCGCCGAAGAGGACATCATGAAGGGGATCGAACTCCCCATGAACGTCTTCGCCATCGGCATCCCGATCGTCGGCGCCGTAGTGGTGGTCATGGGAATGGCGTTCTTCGACATCAGCTGGTGGCTCGGCATCATCGCGATCCCGCTGGTTTTCGTCTTCACCCTGATCGCGGCGAACTCGACGGGCCTGACGGCGATCACGCCGACCGGCGCCCTCGGCAAGTTGACCCAGCTCACCTACGCGGGCCTCGCGCCGGGGAACATCTCGACCAATCTCATGACCGCGGGGATCACGGCGGAGGTCGCCTCGAACGCGTCGAACCTGCTCATGAACATCAAGCCGGGGTACATGCTCGGCGGGAAGCCGCGGCTCCAGGCGATGGGCCACGTGCTCGGGATCATCGCCGGCGGATTCGCCTGCACACCGGTTTTCTACTTCGCCCTCTTCCGGGGGAACATCGAGGTTTTCGGCACGGAGAAGCTGCCGATGATCGCGGCGATGATCTGGACCGCCGTGGCCCGGGTGCTCACGCAGGGATTCTCGTTCCTCCATCCGACGGCCTTCCTCGCGATCGTGATCGGCGCCTGCCTCGGCATCCTCTTCGAGGTCCTCAAGATCAAGACGAAGAACAAGTGGCCCCTCTCGGGCGTCGGCGTCGGCCTCGCCTTCGTGCTCCGCTTCAGCGACGCCTGGGCCATGTTCCTCGGCGCCTTCATCTTCTGGGTCCTCTCGAAGAAGTACTCCGACCCGAGGTCGTGGATGGGGGTCAACATCGTCGGCAACCAGGAGACGATCTGTGCCGGCGTCATCGCCGGCGGCGCTCTCATGGGCATCGTGATCATGATCCTGTCCGTCGTGGTGTTCGGGGGATAGAGGGGGCAGACCGAGGGGACGAAGAAAGACCGAGGGGTCGTTCCGGTCGATACCGGGAGCGCCCTTTACGAATCGCAGCCGATCGACGGATCGCCGCTAGCCTGGATTATGCATGAATCTCCGTTACGAGGGCTCGGATCGCCTGACGAGAAGCTGACTTGGACGAGCCGCCACCGGAGGCGTAGTCATGCACTACGTCGAGGAGGCGGCGAAGGAAAGGAGGCTTCGCAGGCGGCGATCCGAGATCGCAGTAGGAGATTTGTGCATGATCCAGGCTAGTGGACCTTCATGAATCCGTTCGGGTGGACGCGCAGCGCCCCACCCCGAATGCGGATTCCCTTCGAGAGATCGCCCCGGCTGAAGAGTAGCGTGGCCGACGCGGAGGAACCGAGGAAATCGATGGTCCCTCCCGTCGTACTGACGCAGGACACGGTCCTTCCCGGAAGGAACTGGGCGAGGTATCCCGCTTCGTAAACCGCGTCGTCCCCGTAAGCGTCCTGTTCGAAGTAGACGTAGGGCGGAAACTCCGATGCGGAAGGATCATGGGAACCCGCCTCGATCCACGAGCCTTCGGAGACGTTCGGCTTGATCTTCCGAATGAGACCCTCCCACTCGTCCCAACCCACGTTGTGGAGGTCGTCGATCTCGTACCAGTCGTTGTAGCTGTCTCCCCATCCGTAGTTCATATGGACCATGCGGGACTGCCCCGCTTCGTACCACCCATCACAGACCATGGAGTGGGCCGCGATACCTCCGTCCCGTTCTCCGAGATATCCGTACTGGAGGGGCCGGTTCGCGTCCAGATTGGTCTTGATCATGTCGTACCACCCTTCGGTCGACCAATGCCACCGCGTCTCGAAGTCCGTCTCGGAGTTGTACCTGAAGTTGTTGATGTACGCGTCGGTCATGTCGGATCCGGCGGCTTCACCCAACCACGCCGACGAGGTGTTGCAGCCATACTCGGTGTCCGCCGCCTTTCCCGCCTCGTAGCAGAGCTCGGCCGTCGCCGCCCGGATCGGCTCCTCCGAGGCGCCGCTCACCGTGTCCCTCATGCTTACCCAGTCGTAGGCGTCGCCGCACACGTCTCCATGCCCGTAGGGAGGCCAGCAGTAGTAGAACATGATCTGCGAAGCCGCCGTACCGACGCAACCCACGACGGCCCGTCCATTGTAGGGTGGATAGCAGCCCATGTCCGGGCACGCCTCGTTGTACGGAGGGTCCTGGTGCCAATTGGACCGGAGGAGAATTTGCCCCGTCGAGTAGTCGATCTTCTCACCGCGTAGGATCCGATCCCAATCACACCGATGGTCCCGCTCGACGACCCGGCCTAGATCGACGGCGGCGAGATCCTCCAAGGGCCCGAACCGCGCTTCGACGCCTGCCAATGTACGACTGAGCGACGACCGGATCACCGGCGCCATCCCGAGATCCCCGTCGATGTCGATCGACGATGAAACGGAGAAGGCCTTGACCGGCGCGAGCTCCTTCAGGGACGAGATTACGATATACCCACGCGGTTCCACCGTCGCGACGTAGCCCAGGACGCGGTCCATCTCTCGGATCTCACGAAGGGCGTCGACGGACGCCCCGTGCGCCCCCCCCCAGCTCCCGTCTTTCTCCTCGGTGTGGCGTATCCAGTACTCCGCCGCGATCCGGGCGTCACGGAACGTCACCTGGTCGGCGGCGGCCCCCCCCACGAGAACCGCGATGATCAGGAGGACGAACCCCATGGCCGGACGGGCCCCGGGAGCCCCGCCTCGATCTCGCTTCTGCCTCATCGGCCCCTCTCTCTTTCTTCGGGGTCAGTGCACCCGCATCGTCCCGCCCCCGTAAACGTTCATCGCCCCATCGTAGAAGCGCATCCCCCGGGAAAGGTCCCCGTGCGAGAAGAGATAGAGATAGTGATCCGGAGGACTCACGTCGGACCCCACGAATCGGATCCGGTCGTTCCCGTACCCCGTGCACGTGACCTTCGTCTCGGGCAGGAACTGTAAGTTCTGCCCTCCGTAGAAGACGGCGTTCTGCCCGTACGAGTCGTAGGCGAAGTAGCGATAGTTGAGCGAACCGGCGAGGTAGTCACCGTTCAGCTCGGGGAAAATAGAGACAGCGGGAACGATACCGGCGCACATGAACTGATTGTCCGGATCGCTGCATGGAAGCTGATCCAGTGTGTACCAGGTGTTGCTGTTCCCGAAGGCGGCCCAATCTGGGCAATACCAGGGAACGCTGGCATCAGGAACCCATCCGTCCCAACCGTAATTCATATGGTATTGGCGGATCGGAATCCCCCCGACCTCCTGCCAGCCGTCCAGAACAATGGAGTGATCTTCGATTCCGTACTGAATCGGCCGGTTGTTATCGAGTTCTGAAACGATCCGGTCCCACCATTCCTGAGCGGAGTGCTGTACACGATATTCGACCTCGCACAACGGGCTGTACGTGAATTGGCCGCTTTTGTAGGCGTCCCGAATATCGAGCATGTTCGAGGAGGTACCTGCGCATCCGTAAACGCTCAGGATCGCGACGCCCACATCGGAGCAGAGATCAGACACAGCATCGATTTCAGCTTGCGGCCATGCACAACCGGTGAAGTCATCGGGCATGTTAGGCCAGTCGAAACCGCTGAATTCGGTCGGAGGCCAGCACCAGTACTTCATAATTTGCGAGGTTGCCGTTGCTCCGCACCCCACAGGGGCGTTCGTAGTGGCGAGACAATTCGAGGGATTACATCCAAGGTCCGGACATCGGGTATCATAGGGCTCTCCCTGGTACCATGAAGTCGTGAGCATCACTTCACCGCTCGAATAGTCTTTGGCGTTCGGTGAGCTTTCCAGGATCTCGGACCAGGACACCCGATAGTCGATGTCCAGAATCGCCGCGAGGTTCTCGGATCGGACCGAACCGATCGGCCCCAGTTGATTCTCGATAGCGTCCAGGACTCCCTCCATCCTGCTCTTCAGGATGTCCGCCATGCCCTGGTCCCAGGTCGGATCCAGGCAATCGGTCTCCGAATACGCCTTGATCGGCGCCAGCTCCTTCCGAAGGGAGACGACGACGTATCCGGACGGACGTACGGGGACGAAGTACCCGAGAAGGCGGTCGCCGCGGGCGAACTCGACAGCCTCGAGAGCCTCGGCGCCGGCGCTGTGGTTCCACGTCTTCTCTCGGTCGATGGTGATGTCGATCCACGCCTGCGCGACCTTCCGGGCGTCCGTCGTAGAAACGATTTGGCCCTCGACACGTGGACACACGCCGATCAAGAGACACGCCGCGATCCATACACATGAGATCGGTATGCCTCGTCCCCTGCCTGTTTTCAGTCTCATTATCATCGAATGCGTCACTCCCTTCTGATATCTTCTGCTCTTCGTCAGGGAATCAATCGGATGGTCCCTCCGTTCCTGGCCACCATTTCCCCGACGATTCGGACGCCTTCGGAAAGAGTCGCGTCGCTCGCCAGAATGACGGCTGCGCCCGTGCCGTTCACGTGAAGCGGACCGTGGGCGGTCAGCCGCTGTCCGGTCGATGTGAATCTAATGTTCACCCCCGGCCCTACGTAGAGGCTGTTGTTCGACGGCACTTCGGAATCACAATGCAGCTCGTGCCAGTCATGGTAGGGAGTATCGATATCGGCTAATATGTCGTAGACCTCTCCGCAGATCTGGTTGAACAAGAACGGGTTGTACACGTAATTCGTGCTGATCGGCGGAGACCAGGTGAACTGCCAATCGTGATAGAAGGCAGGATCGAGGAACCACTCCCCTCGGGAACGGCCTTCTCCCTCGTCGCTGCTGCTGACCCACCACCAGGGCGGATTCGCCGCACCGCCGCCGTCGCAGGAAATCCCATCCGAGTCCTGATCGAACTCGGTGCCGACATTGGGTATGTAGAATCGCTCGATATCGACGTCTCCATACTCGCTGAACATGCAGCCGGAGCCGCAAACGAAGTCGCGACGCTGCCAGAGCTGGCATCGAGTGAGAATGAGATCGTAGCTCGCTCGATCGCCGTCGGACACAAGGTTCGGAGAAGCCCAACTGACGTACTTAGATGCCTGAGGATCTTCGGCCATATCGCCGTATCGGTAGTGAATGTAAGTAGATAGAGGATTCTCGGCATGCTCGTGAAGAAGGCCGTGGCCGCCCGGCTCGACATAGACCACGGGATGGGAACCCCAGAGTTCGATCTCTCCATCCACGTCCTCGCGCGTGTCCAGCGCCTTCCATCGACCCTCTCCCGATTTGCCAGGAGGCGCATACTGGTAGAACCAGTTGTGCCACTGGAGCTGTACCATGCGAAGCTCGCCGAAGTTCGTTCCGTCCTTCATCACCATCACGACCATGCCCTCCAGATCGTTCTCGTGATTGGCGATGTTGCAGTGAAAATCATCCGCCGGATGAAAGAGAGCGTACTGAAGATAATAGTCCGTATCCGTCTCGGTTAAGGAAGCGTACACATAGGCGGGCAGCGGGCGTGCCTGCTCGCAATCACCGCCAAACACAATGTCGCAGTAGGGCCCGCAGTTATTTCCCAAGTTGTCCCAGTTGTTGTCCGCCCCCAGGTCGCCGTCGTAGTCGTAACGGGTGATCTTGTCCCCATACATAGTGCATGTCAGTTCCTGCACGACATAGGGGGAATAGTATTCGAGAAGCTCCCGGTAGGCAGTTCCCGTTCGCTCCGATTTCGAGGTGGATTGGGGCGTCCGGTCGGGGTGATCGGTCGAACGAACGAGTAGCCGAATGAAATCGATCTGGACAGGTCCCTTCGATCCCGCAGTGCCGGGAATCGGCAGGAGCGCGATCCACAGTGCCTTCGAGCCGCACACATCGCCGAGCTCGGGCACCTCGGCCAGCTCGAAGTTGCGGTAGGACCATTTACAGGTCGTTCCGGAGTAGCCGTTCCCGTGGAAATGCATCCCGTCCTTCGAAGCCAGGACGGCGATCCCGCCGGCCGAGGGCGCCTCGGTTTCACCGAAGCGGAAGTAGAGATTGAAATGTGCCTCGTCCGCCCGGCTCAGGTCGAAAGGACCGAACAGGAGCCAGTTCGCCGGATCCGTTCGAATGTCTTCGGGTCCCGCCGTGAATGAGAGATACCGATCTCCGTCCCGGGCGCTTCCCGCCATAGCCGACCACGCCGCACCGGTTGCCGGAGAGAGCCCCCGAACGGCGCCCTCCCTTTCGAAGCTTTCTCGATAGATGTAGGAATGCCGGGACTCCGCTTCGAACTGGTAGCTTCGGTCCTTGGGTTCCGCCAGCGACCCGGGGTAGATTGCGAAGACGGTGTCCTTCACGACCTCGTTCTCACAGGGGTCCGTCTGCTGCGCCATCGTGTGACCCGATGGGACCAAGATCAGGAGAAGGAGAAGGAACTTCAGCGGAGTCGGGACTCGACAGGTCGTCATCTTCCCCCCCCTTACTGCAAAGTGACCAGAACCAGGATCTGTCCCTTCTCACCCTTCGCGAGAGGTTCCATCGCCTTTCCAAGGACGGCGCCGGGCGCCCGATCGTGATCGGTCACCTTCATGGCGTAACCGGGGAGGGGCGATGTCGTAAGAAGATCGCCCGGCCGCACCTCGTACTCCGTGGCGTCCACGTTGCAGTAGACGCGCCCCGCGAGGGCGACGTCGAGATCGTGCCCGCCTGCGCCGAGGCGAACGCCCGAGCCGAGGTTATTGGCCCCGGCGGCGATCCCCGCCACGCGCCTGTCGTACGGCTCGCGGCTGACGCAGAGTTCACCCGGACTTTCCGGGTCGATGATCAGCACCGAACCGGAGGAGACAACGTCCTTCCCGGAGACGTCGAAGCCCTCGGCGTAGTCGAGGCCCTCGCCGAACTCGAGAAGCAGCTGGGTCCCCGCCTGGTTCTTGATTTCCACGTTTCCGAGGAATTGGGCGGCGAGCCCATCCGCCCCCCCCTGGGCCTTCAACGCCGTACCAGTCGAGGCGGTCTGCAGCAGGTTCAGGGTCGGGCTCGTCGACGAGCCCCCTTCGATTTCCATGCGGCCGGCCAGTTTCGAGTCGCCGGTCCGGCCGACGGAAAAGATGTCTTTGAGATAGCCGAAGGGGGGAGCCGCTATGCGCTGATCTTGGAGAATCAGGAGATGGTCCGCGCGGGGGAACGGATCGCCGTCGATATAAACCTCCCGGACCGTAAAGCTCGTGCTGTCGGATACCGTGCCGATGCCGTAGTTTCCCCATCCCGTAAAGATGCTCGAGTTCCCCAACGTGGTCGAGCCTGTCCATATCGGAATGGTCCCGCTACTCCCGCCCCCCCCGACCCCGCCCGGCGACGGCTGCCAGGAGGCGGCGCCGTCCGCGTCGGACATGAGGACGTAGCCGTTTCCCGGAGAGCTGGTCATCTGGAATCCCGTGGTCTTGATGGATCCGTTCACGTCCAGCTTCGCCGAAGGCGTGGAGGTGCCGATTCCGGTGCGACCGTTCGGGATGTCGACGTAGATCCCGTTCCCTTCAAACCCGCCGATACAGACCCCGACCGTCGACAGGGATTCGTGGTTCGTCGCGTTGTACGCCGCGATATGGACCACGTCCGGGTTGAAGCCGCCATAGGTTCCGATCAGCTGGTAGTACTTGCCGTCCTGCCGGGTCCGGAGCACGTTGTCCCAATGCTGGGCAATCGTGATCGAGCCATCCCGGATTTCCAGCTTCTGGCCGGGCGTCGTCGTCCCGATTCCCACATTGCCTTCGTCGTCCACGTAGACCGCGTCGACCGGGTCACCGTCGGCGGCGTCGAGGGAGTGGCCGTCTCCTGACCCGGCCCCCACGTCGTCCACGCCGTCGGCGAATCCGGCCGGGATCTCCAGGATATTCGACCAGAGGACGCCGGCCGCCGAGTCGGAGACGGCGGCTCGGAATGCGTAGGGACCGCCCGAGAGCTCCATCCGCGGCGCGAGCTCCCCGCCCCCCTCGATTTCGACACCGAGCCAGTAGGGAACATCGAAATCGAGATCGATCGAATTGACCTTCCCGAGTATGGCGTTGAGAAGGCCGTTCGCGACCGCCAGCGTATCGGTCTCCGTCCAGAGGGCGCCGCCGCCCGGTTCCTCGGCGTAGTCGTAGATCCGGAAAGTGATCACGTAGTCGTCGTCCGGGAGCAAACCCCCGCCCGTGTCTCTGAGGAGCGCCTGGTAACTGATGGTCTTGGGCGCCTCCGCCGAGACGACCATGGCCGCGAGCAATGTGCAGACTCCGAGGAGAATCAGAAAGCGCTTCATCAACTTACCCTCACCATATTTGAGAAGAATCGACCGGGGAGAAATTCGTGGGCCCACCGAGGAGCCCGGGTCATCGACATCACTTCAGCAGGACGATCTTCCGGTTCTCCTCGAAGCGGTCCGCCGTCATCCGGCAGAAGTAAACGCCGCTCGGAAGCCCGTCGGCGTCGAGGACCTCTTCGTGGGTGCCGGGACCGTACACATCGTCGACGACGGTGCGCACCTCCCTCCCTCGGACGTCGTAGAGAACGAGCGAGACCCGCCCCGGCCGGGGGACCGTGAAGACCAGCGTCGTGACGGGATTGAACGGATTGGGGCGGCTCGGAAAGAGCTCGAAGCGCTTGGGGACACCGCTTTCGGGCTCTTCCACCGATGTCCAGACCCAAGTCGACGGGTACCAGAAACCGGCGTCCGCGGAGATACCTCCCCCGGAACCACCACCGATCACGGGCTGACCAAGGGTGGCCTCCGCGATGTACTCCGCATTCGACGCCACGCCGATTCCCCCGGCGATCACGCTCTGCGCAACCACGACATCTGCCTGAGCGGGTGGGATGAGGAGAGGGGTCAGTCCGAGGACGGCCCCGAGCAGGGTGAGCTTCAGCATACTACCTCCCTTCCTTCGACAGGCTCCGGGAGGCCTCGCCGCAGGCGAACAAGAGAACCCGGGGGCCGCCCTTTCGGACGGTCCCCACGAATCCGTTCGATATGCGTCGACGAACAAGATCGGTTACTGTTTGGGTCTCATCAATGGCATGCGGAGCGGGTGCTCCGGCACATGGGTTCTGAGTCATTCAACGGCTGAAAGAACCGTCGATCGCCTGGACGCCACTCTATTGAGAGTTCATACACTATCACTTCCACACGTTCTGTGTCAATCGGATTCTGGGATCCCATCCGGTATGCGTTTGGTACTCAAGAGAAGCCCGCGTCCTCCGTAAGATCAACATGGAAGCTCTTCGCCATTTCCCTACCCCTTCCTCCCCTTCCCCTTTACAATCACCCTCGGAGCGCGGCCCACCCGCCACCGCGCCGGGATCCAGGAAAGAAACACGCGCCCTTCGCGGACGCATCGGAGGAAGTCCATGGCGATCAAGCACCTGACGGACGAGCAGGTCCGGACGTGGCCGCTCAAGAAGAAGGACGAGTGGTGGTTCAAGGAGGTCTACCAGGGGGACGTTCCCCAGTTCACGGCCCGGGCCGTGATCACGGGAATGCTCCTCGGCGGCGTGCTCTCGCTGACGAACCTGTACGTCGGGGTGCGGACCGGGTGGACCCTCGGCGTCGGCATCACGGCGGTGATCCTCGCCTTCGCCCTTCACCGGGCCTTCTCGCGGATCGGCGGCGGCTCCCCCTTCCACGTCCTCGAGAACAACATCATGCAGTCGATCGCGACGGCGGCGGGCTATATGACGGCGCCCCTCATCGCGAGCATGCCCGCCTACATGATGGTGACGAGGAAGGTGGTGCCCATGTGGCACACGCTTTTCTGGATGATCGGGCTCGGGGTGCTCGGCGTCCTCTTCGCCTTCCCCCTAAAGAGGCGGTTCATCAACGACGAGCAGTTCCCCTTCCCCGAGGGACGCGCCGCGGGCGTCGTCATGGACACGCTCCACAGCGAGAAGGAGCACGACGGCGGCATCCCTCCGGAGAAGCTCCTCCTCTCCTTCGCGGCCATCTCGGGCGCCATCAACTTCGTCCGGGACGGCGGGCTCTGGATCGGGCTCGGCGCTCGGCGTTTCGGGGAGTGGATCAACACGTACTGGCAGCACTGGGACGACTTCCTCTACAGATTCACGACCCCCGCGATCCTCGGCACCTCCCTCCGGGATCTCACCGTCCGCTTCGACACGGAGATCGTGATGATCGGCGCCGGCGGCCTCATGGGGATCAGGACCGGCGTCTCGCTACTGATCGGCGCCGTGCTGAACTACTTCGTCCTCGCTCCCATGCTGATCCAGAAGGGGATCATCACCGAGACCGGCTTCCGGGGGATCACCATGTGGTCCCTCTGGGGGGGCGTCGCCATGATGACCACCGCCTCCCTCTTCTCCTTCTTCTCCAAGCCCCAGATGCTGATCAGCGCCTTCCAGAACATCGGCAAGAAGAAGTCGACCGCCGTCGAAGACCAGGACATCCTGAAGGACGTCGAGCTCCCCATGAAGATCTTCGTCATCGGCATTCCGATCGTCGGCGCGGCGGTGGTGATCATGGGCCACGTCTTCTTCGACGTGCACTGGTGGCTCGGCGTCATCGCCATCCCGCTGGTGTTCATCTTCACCCTCATCGCCGCGAACTCGACGGGGCTCACGGCGATCACGCCGACCGGGGCGCTGGGCAAGCTGACCCAGCTCACCTACGCCGGTCTCGCGCCGGGCAACACGCCGACGAACCTCATGACCGCGGGGATCACCGGCGAGGTGGCGGGCCACGCGTCGAACCTGCTCATGAACATCAAGCCGGGGTACATGCTCGGCGGGAAACCGAGGCTCCAGGCGATAGGCCACGTGCTCGGCATCATCGCGGGCGGTTTCGCCTGCACGCCGATCTTCTACTTCGCCCTCTTCCGGGGGAACATCGATATCTTCGGCACCGAATCGATGCCGATGATCGCCGCCATGATCTGGCGGGCCGTGGCGGAGGTGCTCACCCGGGGATTCAGCATTCTCGATCCGACGGCGCTGCTCGCGGTCGCGATCGGCGCCATTCTCGGCATCGTCTTCGAGGTCCTCAAGATCACCACGAAGAACCGGTGGCCGATCTCCGGCGTCGGCATGGGCCTCGCCTTCGTGCTCCGTTTCAGCGACGCATGGGCCATGTTCCTCGGCTCCTTCATCTTCTGGGTCTTCGCCAAGAAATGGGCCGATCCGAAGTCGTGGATGAACCTGAACATCGTGAACAACCAGGAGACGATCTGCGCGGGCGTCATCGCCGGCGGCGCGCTCATCGGGATCGTCATCATGATACTGACGGTGGTGCTCGGAGGATAAGGACCGGAGAAACACCGCGACGCGAAAGGCCCGGAGCGATTCCTCCGGGCCTTTCTTTCGTAATCCGAATTCTCGGACGGTCGATGCCCCGTCCCTACTTGCCGGTCTTCGGCTTCTCGCCCGCCGTCACGGCCTTCTCCTTGGCGGCCCCGGCGGCTTCCTCGACCTTCTGCGCCGCCTCGCCGACCGCCTCGCCCGCGGTTTCCGCCGCTTGGCCCACCGCCTCGCCCGCGGTTTCCGCCGCGCCGCCGACCGCCTCGCCGGCATTCTTCGCCGCTTCGCCCGCCTTTTCACCCATCTTCTCGACCTTTTCCCCGCTCCCTCCGCAACCGAACACCCACACCAGTGCGCACAGGATGATCAGGATCGGTACCACGCGTCTCTTCACAGGGGTATCCTCCTTCTTCCATTTTCGCCGCCGGGACGGCGTTCCCACACAGGATCGCATCGGACTCACCCGGCCGGCCGAAGGTCCACCCATCCCCGTCCGGGATGAGGGCCTTCCCCGGCCATGAAGACGTCCCCCGAGCGAGGAGCTTCCGGAGAGTGCTGGATCGAGGAAGCGGCTCCGGCGACGGAGCGGTCGCCGGGGCGATCGGAAAAACTCCCCCTAGCGGGGAAGGACGCTCGCGAGGAATTCGTCGACGGCGGCCACGGCCTCCTCGAGGGTCTCGTACGGACGGACCACGGACCTGTGGGAGCCTTCGATCATCGCCGAGAGCCGGACTCCGGCGCTCGGCCGGAATAGGCAGAGGGTCGGTTTCCGGTGAGACTCGGCCGTCGCGATTTCATAACCCACACCGAGGGAAGGTGTGGTGACCTCGGCGATTACGACGCTCGCCCCGACGATCCACCCGACGTCCCGGTCGTAGATCGCCCTATCCGACAGACCCTCTTCTCCATCCTCGGAGAGGCTCGGGTCCCCCACGTGTTCCGTCAGGACCTCTCCCCGGGAGCGGAGATGGTCGATGAGTCCCCGGTAGAGGCCTCGGTCCCCCCTTCCCCCCCGGATCGCGCCGGCGAAATAGATGCGAAATCGGTCCATGGCCCGATCGTACCACACCGGAGTCGGCGGGCAAGGGAATCCGGAGGACCGGCGGCCGCCAGAAACTGGATAGAAACGCCCCGGGATGGTATACTCATACAGCATTGGAGAAGATGAGTTCCCTGTTCCCCAGGAGACCCGCCATGCGGACGATTCACGCGGTTTTCACGGGCATCTTTCTCGCCGGATGCCTTCTTGCTTCCTGCTCCTCCGAAAACGCCGGATCGGCCAAGTACGTCTCGTACGGCGATCCGGACAATCTCCTTCTGAACATGGAGAGGGCCTGGAAGAACCGGGACCTCTCCGAATACCGGGACCGGATCCTCTACGGCGGGAAGACTACGGGACGGAGCGGGCTCCTCCATCGTCCGTTCACTTACTATTCCGCCAAGGGCGGAGACCCGGACTCCACCAAGCCCCTCTACGGATTCGATCAAGAAGTGGACATGGCGGCGGCCATGTTCGGGAAGCGGCCCTCCGGGCCCGACAAGCGCACCGTCTCCTCCCTCGATCTGGTCGTGGAGAGACTCGACGATTGGAAGTCGGTTCCCGCGGGCAAAGAAGTCCTGGGCGACCCGTGCCCCGGAGGGACCGAAACGTGCCGGATCAGGGGTGTCCTGCGCCTCACCCTGGCCCCGGAAGAGCCCGGCGGCGAAGATGACCTGCAATCGGTCCACCACAACGGCCGGATCTACGTCATACCGGTGAAGAGCCCGGACCCGGCGGAGGGGCCCCGAGAGTCGTACCGCCTCTGGAAGTGGGTCGATTTCGGAGAGTAGCGCCGCTAGCGGCACGGGCGATCCGGTCGAATCAGTCCTCGTCGCCCCCCGCGTGGGCCCCATGGCTCCCGCCCACCGAATTCAGGGCCGCACTCTCTGCAAGATCGAGGTCAGTTCACCACCCCGAGCTCTTTGCCCACCTTCACGAAGGCGTCGACCGCCTTGTCGATATGCTCTTTTTCGTGGGCCGCGGAGAGCTGGACCCGGATGCGCGCCTTCCCCATGGGCACCACGGGGTGGGAGAAGCCGATCACGTAGATCCCCTCCTTCAGGAGGCTTCGGGCCATGTCGTTCGCGAGCTTCGCGTCGCCGAGCATGACGGGGACGATCGGGGTCTCGCCCGGCACCAGGTCGAAGCCGGCCGCCTCCATCCGCTCCCGGAAGTACTTGGCGTTCCACTCCAGCTTGTCCCGGAGCTCGGTGGTCCCGCTGACCAGGTCGATCACCTTCAGCGCCGCCGTGATGATCGGCGGCGGCACGGCGTTCGAGAAGAGATAAGGCCGCCCGCGGTTTCGGAGCATCTCGGTCACTTCCCGGGGGCCGGCGACCAGGCCGCCGCTCGCGCCGCCGAGAGCCTTGCCGAGCGTGGTGGTGATGATGTCGACCCGCCCGAGAACTCCGAAGTGTTCCGGCGTGCCCCGTCCCGTCTTCCCGATGAAGCCGCTCGCGTGGCTGTCGTCGACGAGCACCAGGGCCCCGTACTTCTCCGCCAGATCCACGATCTCGCCGATGGGGGCGAGGATCCCGTCCATGCTGAAGACGCCGTCGGTGACGACGATCATGTCCCGGGCCCGCTCCTTCCACATCTTCAGCTTCTTCTCGAGGTGCTTCATGTCCGCGTTCTTGTAGCTGTCCCGCTGGGCGGAGCAGAGGCGGATGCCGTCGATCAGGCTCGCGTGAATCAGCCGGTCGCTGATGATCACGTCCTTCTCGTCGAAGAGGACCTCGAAGATCGCCGCGTTCGCGTCGAAGCAGGAGGCGAAGAGGATCGCGTCCTCGGTGCCGAGGAACTCGGCGAGGCGCTTCTCCAATTCGTTGTGGATGTCCTGGGTGCCGCAGATGAACCGGACGCTGCTCATCCCGTAACCCCGGCTGCTTAGCCCCTCGTGGGCGGCATCGACCACTTCCGGGTGGCTCGAGAGGCCGAGGTAATTGTTCGCGCAGAAGTTGAGGACTTCCATCGGCGCCGAGCCGCGGGGGTATTCGACGGTGATCTTCACCCCCTGCGCGCTGCAGATGTACCGCTCGTCCTTGTAGAGCCCCGCTTCGGCCAATTCCTTCAGGGTGTTCCGGAACCGCTCTTTCACTGCCTTCGTGTATGCCATGTCGCCACCTAGTCGCCGGGATCGTCTCTTCCTATTTTTTCGACAACTTCCTCGTCACCAGAACCACGATGCTGTTCACCGTGTCGAAGGCCTCGGTGCTCGCCTCGTCGTCGGTCATCGTGATGTCGTACTCGTCCTCGAGGTACATCTTGAGGGAGACCATCGAGAACGAATCGACGATGCCGCTCGAAATGAGAGGCGTGTCCTCCGTCAATTCCATGTCGTCGTCATCGACGTACTCGTCACGGATATACTCGATGATGCTCGCCTTCAGGTCTTGGCTCATCCACTGACTCCTTCGGGGGCCCCTGGCCCCGTGCGTGATTCGGTCCCGCGCCTCCTCATGGCGCTCGCTTCCAAGCCCCTTCTAGTCGTCGTCCAGCGTCGACGTGTCCCCGAGATCCTCGCCGAGCTCCTCCGCCCGGAGGAGCCGGCGCATGATCTTTCCGGACCGTGTCTTCGGCAGCTTCTCCCGGAACTCGATCTCCTGGGGCATGGCCAGGGGGGAGAGTTTCTTCCGGATGAAGTTCATGATCGACATCTCGAGCTTGCGGCTCGCCTCGAAGCCGGGCTTCAGGGCGACAAAGGCCTTCACCACCTCCATGTTCACCGGGTCCGGCTTGCCGATGGCGGCGCTCTCGGCCACCGCCTCGTGCTCCAGGAGGGCGCTCTCGATCTCGAAGGGGCCGACCAGGTGACCGCCCGTGTTGATCACGTCGTCGTCCCGGCCCATGAACCAGAAGAAGCCGTCCTTGTCGAGCCGCGCCCGATCGCCGGTGATGTACCAGCCGTTCTTGAACTTGCTCTCGTAGGCGCTCTCGTTCCGCCAGTACGTGCGGAACATGGACGGCCACGGCGGCCGGAGGGCCAGGAGCCCCTGCCGCTCCGGCTCGGTGATCTCCGTGAACTCGTGGGTGAGGACCGCGGCGGTGACGCCGGGGAACGGTTTCCCCATGCTCCCCGGGCGAATCTCCATGCCGGGAACGTTGGTCACTTGGATGCAGCCGGTCTCGGTCTGCCACCATGTGTCGTGGAAGGGGAGGCCGTAGACCTGCTCGCTCCACACCACCGCCTCCGGGTTCAGGGGCTCGCCGACGCTGCAGAGATGGCGGAGGCTCGAGAGGTCGTACTGCGTCACCTTCTCCTTTCCCTCTTTCATCAGAAGGCGAATCGCCGTGGGGGCGCTGTACCAGACCGTGACCTTGTGCTCCTGGATCGCCTTGTACCAGCGGTCGACGATGAAGCCGCATTCGAGGACGAGCTGCGTCCCGCCGAGAGACCAGGGGCCGATGAGGCCGTAACTCGTCCCGGTCACCCAGCCCGGATCGGCGGTGCACCAGTAGACGTCGTTCTCCCGCAGATCGAGGACCCACTTCGCCGTCAGCGCCTGGGCGGGGAGAGAGCCGTGCACGTGAAGGGCGCCTTTCGGCTGGCCCGTCGTGCCGGACGTGTAGTGGAGGATCGAGGGGGTCTCCGGATCGGCCGGAAAGACGTCGAAACTCTCCACCGGCTCGGCCCGGGAGAGATCGAAGGGGACTTCTCCGTTCTGAAACTCCAGATCGCCGGCCTCGCTGACGACGACGTGCTTCAGGGAGGGGCACTTCTCCCGGATCTTCCGCACCCGGAAAGCGAGCTTCCGATTGGTCAGGATCGCCGCGGTCTCGGCGTTCGCGATTCGTTTCTCGAGTGCTTCCTCACCGAAGGCGGAGAAGAGGGGCTGCATGACGAGGCCCGCCTTCAGGCCGCCGATGAGACCGATGTACAGCTCGGGGACGCGATCGAGAAAGACCGCGACCCGGTCCCCCGGCTTCAGGCCGAGGCCGGTGAGGAACTTCGCGTAGGCGTTGGAGAGACGGCGAAGATCGTCGAAGGTGTACCTCTTGACGGTGCCGTCGACGGCCTCCCAAAGAAGAGCGGTCTTGGCGCCGCCCCCCGTTTCGCAGATCCGGTCGGCGCATTGCCAGCCGATGTTGTAGGGACCCTCTTCCGGAAAGCCGAGCTCCCTCCGGGTTTGATCCCAGGTGAAGGTGGCGCGGCGGGCCTCGTGGTCACCGATGTTGCTCGGCATGGGGACTCCTCGCGTTCTATGCTGTTTCCATTCAACGAATTACCGCGGCTGGACGAAGATCGCCGTTCGCGATGGGGAGATTATAACGCCCCGGGCGAAATGGGGAAAGGGGAAGGGCGCCGCGCGGGCGGCGCCCTCCGCCGGTCTCTTCCCATCGGGGACGGGCCTCAGTAGTTCTCGCCGAGCATCTCGAAGTGCGCCTGGGCGTGAGCGCAGGCAGGGCACGACTTGGGCGCCTCCTCCCCTTCGTGGAGGTAGCCGCAGTTCCGGCAGCGCCAAACGACCTTCTTCCCCTTTTCGCCGGCGAACGCCGCGAGAAGGTTCTTCTCCGTCCGGGTCCCTTTCATGTCCGCCATCCCCCACTCCTTTCCCGGGCCGGACGCCCGATGATCTTCTCCGTAGTCCTAGCCTGGATTATGCACAAATCTCCTACTGCGATCTCGGATCGCCGCCTGCGAAGCCTCCTTT
>JBDROZ010000106.1:0-27460 GCA_043809585.1 Candidatus Eiseniibacteriota bacterium | reverse complement strand
TCCGGGCGTTTTCCCCCTTGATCCTTGCCGCCGGACCTTTCGCGCGATCTCGCGACGAAGGAGGTTGTGAAACCGATTCTAGGAACAATCCGGAGCGGGGTATCCGGTTCCCGTGGCTTGGATAAGGTAGCCGGTTCCATATTCATCCAAGAGATGTATCCGGTTACGGAATCATACGGAATCAGCTGCTTCCCTTTACCCCGTCTCCGGTGTACGATTCGAAGAGTCTCTCGGGAGAAAGGTCGGCGCGATTGTCATGAGACGAAACCGGTTCCGGATCTTCTTCGCGGCGGCGGCCCTGGTCCTCGGGGGGGCGCTGCTCCGCGTGCCGGGCTGTCTGGACGCGGACCCTCTCGGTCCGGCCGGATCGGGGGCCGACCTTTCGGTAACCGTCACGGTGATGGTCGAGAAGGGAGCCGGAAAGACGGCCGCCCCCGACTCCCTGAAAATCGCCCTTTACGACGTGACCGAATCCCCCTACACGGACTCGCCGGAGACATTCCCCCTCGGGGCGCGCGGTTCCTGGGCGCCCACGTACACCGACGACGGGACGGGCGCCCATTTCAACGCCCTGCTTCGAGTCGATCTGCTCGATAGCCGCGAGTTCCGGGTCGTCACCCGGCTCTCCCACGACGGGACCGGATCGGGGGGCCGGGCGGCGGCGGACGGGGAACGGACGGTTCGCCTCGGTCCCGGCGACCGGAAGCGTCTCTCCATGGTCCTCACGCCGGAAGGGGCCCCCGGCGCGGGGGAGTACGGTCTCGCCGTCGGCCGGAGCACGGCCGCCCCCGGCGCGCGCCACGGCATTCCGATCATCCTCAAGAACGGCTCGCCCATCGGCGGCCTTCAGTTCCAGCTCCGCTTCGACGAATCGGTGATCGACTCGGTGGTGGGCATCGAGGTGGATCCTTCGAGCCGGCTCTACCTCGGCGAAGTTTCCGGCGCCGACTCCCTCATCGGCACACGATTCGCCCGTCCCACCGACTCGACCCTCCGGGTGCTCACCGTCGACCTCCGCCCGGCCGAGGGGGACACTCTCCTCGACCCGGTTCGTTCGATCCCGGCGGGGAACGATCTGATCTTCCTGGTGAGCGTCGATCTCGCGGACGCCTTCCCCGCCCTGCCGGCGGCGGTCCGGCTCTCTCTCGAGGACGTCTTCTTCTCCACCCCGTCGGGGAGCACGGACATCGCCGTCACCGACACGGCCGGAGCGTTCCTGACCATCGCCGAGTAGAACCGGCCTCGATTCGTCAAAGGACTCACACATCTTGGGCCGAGTAGGGAGCCGGGGGGTTAGGGCTGAGCGGCGAGTTCCGCAGCGCGCCGGCCTCAGCCTGTGAGGCGGGACGCCTCGATGCCGGGGCCGGCGCGCGAGGACTGTCTGAGCAAGCCAGCCCTGATCCCCCGGCTCCCGCCCAACGAATTCAGGGACGCAGTCTCTGAGGGATCGAGGTTAGCTCCGCGGATCGAGCACCTTCGTGTAGACCACCTTGTCGTCGCCGGGCGCGTAGAAGTCTTTCAGCCGCGAGGCTTCGGTGTAGGCGAGCTTGAGGTAGAAGCGGCGCGTCGGCTCGTACTCTTCCCGCCCCGCGGTCTCCACGATCACGAGCCGTCCCGACGATTCGGCGATGAGCCTCTCGGCGAGTTCCATGAGCATCGATCCGACGCCGGTCCCCTGCTCTTCGGGGGAGACGGCGATCCAGTAGAGGTCCCACGTGCCCGACGTGCACGGCGTCGGCCCGAAAGAGACCCACCCCGTGGGCCGCCCCTCCCGGAGGGCCGTGTACGATCGGTAGTGTCCCCCTTCCCCCTTCTCGATCGCCTCGTCCAGGACCTCGATCGCGATGTCCACTTCGTTGTCCCGGAAGAAGCGGGTCGCCCGGAGAAGGCCGATGATTCCCTCCCGGTCGGGGGCGGTGGTCCGCCGGATCTCGATCCCGGCCGCTTCCGGTTTGCCGCTCCTTCGCGGGACCGCGGCAGGGGGGGGAAGCCGGTCCGCCGCGTTTCGGACCGCCGCGAGCACGAACCGGGCGAAGGGAACATCCCCCGCGGCGAGGGCCGCGGCGAAGCCCGCGTCGGGGGCGATGTCCGGGTTCGCGTTGATCTCGAGGATGAACGGTTCGCCGCCTTCGCCGAGGCGAAAATCGACGCGGGCGTAGTCCCGGCAGCCCGTGGCGAACCACGCCGCCCGGGCCATGGCGCGGACCCGGTCCGCGTCCTCTTCCGCCAGCGGAGCCGGCAGGAGGCGCGGCGTGTGGTGAAATTCGAAGGAGCCCTCTTCCCACTTGGCCGCGTAATCGACGATCCGCGGCTTCCCTTCGGCGAAGGCTCCGAAGTCGATCTCCGCGAGAGGGAGGACCGTGATTTCGTTCCCCCTCTGTAATAGCGAGACGTTCAGCTCCCGCTCCCCCACGAGAGCCTCCACGAGCGCCGCCCCTCCGAATCGTTCGTGCACCGACCGGACCGCTTCGTCGAGCCGCGGCCCGGGTCCGGGGCAGACGCTCTTCTCCGCCGTGATCCCTTCGCTCGCGTCGGCGCGCACCGGCTTCACGATCAGGGTCCCCGGCGGGAGTCCCGCCGCCGGCACGCTCTCTCCAGGGGGGACCGTCACCCCCGGCGGCACCGGCAGCCCCGCCCCACGGAGGATCCCTTTCGTCCACCCCTTGTCGAGCGTGAGAAGAAGCGCGTCCGTTCCCGATCCGGTGCACGATCGGCCGAACGCCTCAGAGACGGCGGGCACGAGCGCCGCCTGCTCCGGGTCGCCGTGAAGAGACTCGACCAGGTTGAAGACGATCTTCTCCTCCCCGCCGAGAAGTGCGTCCGGCACGTCCCGGAGGGTGCGGACCGAGGCGACGCGGTGGGGCACGCCCGCCCCCCGGAGCGCTTCCGCCACGGCCTCCGCCTCGGCGAGCACGCCCGCGTCGCTCAGGGCGTGGCCGAACGATCCTCCGGGGCGGGGCTCGTTGTAGAGGACGAGCACGGAAGGAAGGCTACCAGCCATGATGGTTCCCCACGCGTGTCGCCGCGCTCTCCACGATCGACCCGATCAGTTCCCGGTAGCTCATGCCCTCTTGGGTGGCGATCATGGG
Organism: Candidatus Eiseniibacteriota bacterium; assembly: GCA_043809585.1. Lineage (GTDB taxonomy): Bacteria > Orphanbacterota > Orphanbacteria > Orphanbacterales > Orphanbacteraceae > JBDROZ01. The sequence continues at coordinate 24,371 of JBDROZ010000106.1, read as the reverse complement.
GAGGTCCGAGTGGCTCGGGTGGAGGCCGGGGAGAGGGTTCACTTCCATGAAGCTCGGGCGTCCCTCCCGGTCGACGCGAATGTCCACGCGCCCGGCGTCCCGGCACTCGAGGGCCCGGTAGGAGAGAAGGGCGAGCTCTTCCGTCTCGTCCCGCAGCTCTCCGTCCGCCGCGGGCGAGTAGTCGACGAGGGTCTCGCACTCCTCCTTCGACTTGTAGCCGTAGACCGCCGACCCGGCGCGCTCCGTCACGGTCACTTCCATCGTGCCGAGGACCCGGGCGCGCGGGCCCGTGCCGAGCACGGCGACGGTGAACTCCCGCCCCGGCAGGTACTCCTCGACGAGAACCGGTTCCCGCAGACGTTCCAAGATGATACGGCACGCGTCCGCGAGCCCCTCCGGACTCTCGATGAGCGAGCGCCCGTCGATCCCCTTCCCGGTCCCCTCGGCGAGAGGCTTGGCGAAGAGAGGGTAGCGGAGGCCGACCCTTTCGATGTCCTCTTCGGAAGCGACCACCGCGCTCGCCGGCGTGCGGAGCCCCGCCTGGCGCACGAGCCTCTTCGCGACCTCCTTGTCGAGGGTGACCGCCGAGACCAGGGGATCGCTGAACGTGTAGGGGATTTCGTACAGATCGAGGATGCACGGGACCTGGGCCTCCCGCGACCGCCCGCGGACCCCCTCGGCGATGTTGAACACCAGGTCCCACCGGTCCCCCGCCGCGAGCCGCCGGACGAGGGCCTTCGCGTGCCCGATCCGGTCCACCCGGTGGCCGAGGGACTCGATCGCCTCCGCGAGGAGCCGGACGGTTTCCTCCGAGTCGAATTCGGCGACCTCCTCCTCGCCGAATCCTTCGGCCCGGTAATCGGACCGGAGGTCGTAGACCATGCCGACGCGCATCGAATCGAGCCCTTTCATTTCACTCACCTCTCGGAGAGGGACCGCGCGAGCCCCATGAACATGGCCGGCGCCCCGCGCCGAAGATTGCGAAGGTTGTATCCCCCTTCCTGCACGATGAGGAGGGGGGCGCCCGTTTCGGCCAGTCTCGCCCCGATCTTCCGCTCCACGCTCACGGGGAGGGGGAAGGTCCCCGTCGGGTCCCCCTTGAGGATGTCGAGCCCGAAGGAGACGACGAGAAACTCCGGCGCGAAACGCCGGATCCGCGCGAGGGCCCGGTCGAGGGCGGCGAGGTACATGGTCTCGTCCGCGTCCTCCGGCAGGGGGTAGTTGCGGTTCCACCCCCGGCCCCGCCCTTCGCCGGTCTCGTCGGCGAAGCCGCTGAAGTAGGGATAGGCCACGTTCGGGTGGCCGTGAATCGAGATCGTCAGGATGTCGTCCCTCTCGTAGAAGATGTCCTGGGTGCCGTTGCCGTGGTGGTAGTCGATGTCGAGCACCGCCGTCTTCCCCTTCTTCGACAGGTACTCGGCGGCGATGGCCGCGTTGTTGAAGTAGCAGAACCCGCCGAACGTACGCCGCCCGGCGTGATGGCCCGGCGGCCGGCAGAGGGCGTAGGCGACGCGCCGCCCGTCGAGCACCTCGTCCGCCGCCGTGAGGGCGACGTCCGTCGCCTCCCGGGCCGCCCGGTAGGCGCCCCGGTAGAGGGGGGTGAACGTGTCGATGCAGAAGTAGCCGGCCCGGACGGCGCGTTCCTTCGGCGGCCGATCGAGCCGCCGGATCGGGAAGACGTAGGGGTAGACCGGCTGTTGGTCAGGCATCTTCTCGCACACCGCCTTCAGATAGGCGAGGAAGTCGCCCGCGTGGACCGCGCGGATCGGCGCCTCGCCGCGGGGCTTCGGGGGGACCACCCGGAAGAGACCCGTCGCGAGAACGCTCTCGTGGATGGCGCCGATCCGCGCCGGGCGTTCCACGTAGCCCCGGTCCCGCATGTGATGCATGACGTGGGTCTCCCCCCGCACGACGGAGAAGGTCTTCAGCAGCAGGCTCGGCCCTACCTCGGGCTTCTCCTCGCCCGGACGCACGTACTTCGGGGGGCGGAACCGGACCGGATCGTCCCGGAAGGAGCGGACCACCGCGTCGATGTACTCCTCGCCGACCATGTGGGCGTACTTCCGCTCGAGGATGAGCCGCACCGCCGTCCGGGCTTCTCGCCGGCGGAGGGGGTCGGTCCTGCCGAGGGGATCGAAGAGCAGGTAGGGGACCGTGTCGTCCTTGTCGGACACGGGCGTTTCGTAGGCGGTTCCGGCGATGGGGCGCACCCCGTAGTTCTCGTAGAACCGGAGGCGCCGCCGGTTCTCGGGCAGTTTCTCCGGGCGCTTCTCGAGGGCCGGGTCGTCGGGAAGGACTTCCATGTAGAGACCCCGGGAGCCGAGTCCCTTGAGGTACTCCCGCGCCCCCTCGTACAGGGCGCCGCCGATCCCCGATCCCCGCGTCCCCGGAGCCACGACGATGAAGTCGAGGTAGGAAAACCGGGGTTCGTGGAAATGATGGAGCAGGGCGAATCCGGTGATCTCGCTCCGCGACGATTCGCTGACCAAGAGGATCGTCCGGTAACGGTGGCCGACGGGGTCGTTCAGCATCTCCGGGATCTTGGAGGCGTACGCCGCCACTTCGGGGTAGCTCTCCCGGAAGATCGCCTGGACCCTTTCGACGCGGTTCCGGTCGGGCGGCGCCGAGGTTCCGTAGATCCGCTGAATCCGAATCATTTCCGGGAGCCCGTCTCCTCGGGGCGCTTCTTCTTCCGGGGGCGGCGCTTCCCGCGCGCCGTCCGGGAGGGCTGGATGACGGTCGCCCCGCCGCTCGCGAGGTCCCACACCCCGGGGGCGAAGTCCGTTCCCGTCGCCTTCCGCGTCACAGGGGCGTTCGGTTCGGGATAGGAAACGAGGGTCCCCTCGAAGTTCCGGAGCACCGTGTGGGTCGGGCTCGTGGAGACGATGTAGTTCGGCAGGACGGGGATCTTGCCGCCGCCGTGGGGGGCGTCGACCACGAACGTCGGGATGGCGAGACCGCTCATGCGGCCGCGCAGGTACTCCATGATCTCGATCCCCCGCGAAAGGGGCGTGCGGAAGTGCTCGACCCCGCGAACGAGGTCGCACTGGAACAGGTAGTAGGGGCGCACGCGGATGCGCACGAGGGCCCGGCAGAGCGCTTCAATCGTCCTCGGGTCGTCGTTGACGCCGGCGAGGAGAACCGACTGGTTGCCCACGGGGATCCCCGCGTCCACGAGACGCTCGCACGCTTCGGCCGCGTCGGGCGAAACCTCGTTGGGGTGGTTGAAGTGCGTGTTCACCCAGACCGGCCGGTGACTCCGGAGCATCTCGGCCAGCTCGTCGGTGACGCGCATGGGCATGGTCACCGGCGTCCGGGTGCCGACCCGGATGATGTCGACGCTCGGCACGGTGCGGATCGCCGAGAGGATCCGGTCGAGGGCCGCGGTGGTCATCGTGAAGGGATCGCCGCCCGAGACGATGACGTCCCGGATCTCCGGGTGCGTCTCGAGATACTCCACGGTCTGCTCGAGGCGGCGGGCGGAGATCGCCGTCTCCCGGACGCCCGCCGCGCGCTTCCGCGTGCAGTGCCGGCAGTAGACGGAACAGGTCGTCGTGGCGATGAGAAGGGCCCGGTCCGCATAGCGGTGGACGAGGCCGGGGACCGGCATGTCGTCGTTTTCCTCGAGAGGATCGTCCCGGAGGAACGGAGGGTCGTGCAGCTCCGCCATCTGGGGCACGGCCATCCGGAAGAGCGGATCGGAGTCGTCGAACCGCCGGATCAGGGAGGCGTAATACGGAGTGATCGACATGGGGAACTTCGCCGTCGCCATGTCGAGACCGACCGTCTCCGGCGAGTCTCCGGCGAACTCGAGGAGGTCTTCGAGGCTCCGGATCCGATGGGACATTTGCCAGCGCCAGTCCTTCCAACGGGTCCCCGGAGCGGACACCGCGGGGAAGTCGAAAAGACTCTCTCGATTCGATTGTAGGTGCTGCGGGACGCCTCGGCTGGGAGGGCGATCAGTCGAGGCGTCGTTCTCGGAGGAAGGCGTTGATTCCTGCATCCGTCGATTCCCTCGCGCATCCGGCGCTCAAGAGTTCGATTGATTCTCCGCGGCGGACGGCGGATCGTTCGCCACGTGCTTTAAGGCTCCCGTGATGAAGCCTTCGAGAAACGTGTCCAGGCTCTCTTCGATCTCCGGCGGTTCCGTGTCGATCATGGCGAACGACAGGTACCCGGAAACGAAACCGGCCAGAGCGATGACCAGCTGGCGAATTCTCTCTTCGTCTATGGAATCGGGAAGGGCGGGGGTCGCCTCCCGTTCGATCTCGTCGAGATACCGGGTGAAGGGCCTCTCGATCTCCTCCGCTCCCGTCCGGTCGAGTTTGAGGTAGAGCCGCCCCTGAAACAAGAGAACGAATTCGGAACGGTGCTTTTCGAAGAAGGCGATGTGGGCCTTCACGATCCGCCGGATCGTCTCCTCCAGCGACGCCGGCTCGGGACCCGGCGCGCGGAAGTTCTCGATGAGACGGTCGAGGGCGTCGGCGGTCAGCGCCGCCATCACCGCTTCCTTTCCTTCGAAGTGGCGGTAGAAGGTCCCCTTCCCCAAGTCCGCCTTCTCGGTGATCTCTTCGATCGTGGCCGCATCCACCCCCTTTTCGCAGAAGACGGAGAGGGCCGCCTGAAGAAGTTTTTGCCGTGTCCGGAGCGCCCGCTTCTGCGTTCGGGTGGAGGGCGCGGTAGGGCGGGACTTGGCGGTCTTCATGGGCGAGAAGGTAGTCATGGGTGACCGGGATGTCAATAATGAATGTGTGGTCGCGGGCGGTTTTTTGTTCCCCCGACCCCCCCCGAGGGCAACAAACTGTTCTCGAGTCCAATAACTACAATTATGGCAAGGCATTAACGGAATTCGCGCCATGGGCGCGGTTCGAGGTCGAGGAAAGGAGCCGGCTGGGTACCGCCCGGGGCGGGCAGTTCGTGGTGGCGGATTGACCCCCCGAGCGAGGCTCTGATAGAATGAATGTGTCTCGATCCGGCCTTGGGGCCGTCTTTTCTTCCTCCCCGCATAAGTGGGGCCGGGCGCCGGCCCCGCGCCGGCCGAGCGGTTTCGCTGAGGAACTCCCTGATGAAGCGGGCCTTTCTTCTTCTCGCCCTTTCGGCTTTCGGGCTTCCGTCGGCCGCGGCCGCCCTTTTGCCCGCGCCCACCGGCGCCACGGCCTCGGTCGACTCCTGTTGGGGCATCCGGGTCTCCTGGGACCTCTTTCCGGAAGCGGACTCGTTCTATGTGAGCCGGGACTCGACCGTTTTCTACACGGAGGACAACTTCTTCCGGGACGCCGCCGCCCCCGCCGGATCCGTGTTCTACTTCGTAGCCGGTATCGATTCGACGGGAATCGGGGAGAGCGCCTCGGCGACCGGTTTCCGCCCGGTCGTGCCGGAGCCTCCGGCAACGCTCGTCGCGAGCGACACGTCGTGCGCTCTCGTCCGTCTCGACTGGTCGGCGTCGGTCGAAGCGGATTCGTACGCCGTCTTCCGGAACGGCACGGAGATCATCGTCCTCTCCGCTTCGTCCCTCTCCTATGAAGACGCCCCGCCGCCCGGAGAGTACGAATACGCCGTGCGGGCCGCGAACGGGTGCGGCCGCTCGGCGCCGGCGACCGACTCGGGCACCGTCTTTCCGGTTTCGGTGCCGCCGGCGACGGTGACGGCATCGATGGACTCGTGCGGCTTCATCCGTCTCGACTGGTCCTCCGTTCCCTACACCATCACCTACCGGGTTCGGCGTGATGGAGCCTTCCTCGTGGCCCTCCCGGGTACGGCGCTTCGCGATTCCACCGCGGCCCCCGGTCCCCACACCTACGAAGTGCGGTCGGTCGGCCCCTGCGGGTCATCGGCCTTCAGCGCCCCCATCCAGGGCGTACGGCCCCCCGACGCGCCGCCGCCGCCGGTGGGCGTCTCGGCGAGCGACGACCTGTGCGATCACGTCTTCCTTCAATGGTCCCTTCCGGCGGACACGGACAGTTTCCGCGTCTCCCGGAACGGCGCCCTTCTCGCGACGGTTCCGGCGGCGGTCCTCGCCTATCGGGACACGGTGCCCGCCGGGGAGTACGAGTACGGCGTGGAGGCGGGCAACCCGTGCGGGTGGTCGGGGGCGGCCGTCGACTCGGCCCGGGTTCCTCCCCCGCCCGCGGCCCCCCCGTTCCTCACGGCGACGGACACCCTCTGCGGCCGGGTCGATCTCGCGTGGGGCGCCTCCGCGGCGGTCGACACGTATGTCGTCTTCCGCGATTCGACCGAGATCGCTTCGGTGCTTCCCCCCGCCCTCGCCTGGTCCGACACGAACGGGTCCGGCTCCCACGAGTACTTGGTCCTCGCGGCGACCCCCTGCGGCCGCTCGGCGGCGGCCGCCGACAGCGGGAACGCATTCCCCGCGCCGGGCGCGCCGCTCTCGCTGGCGGCGACGGACACGATCTGCGGACGGGTCGACCTCTCCTGGGAGGCCGCGGCGGACGCGGACACCTATGTCGTCTTCCGGGACGGGGCCGAGGTGGCCGCCCTCCCCGCGCCGGCCGGGTCCTGGTCCGACGACACGGTGACGGGCGTCCACGTGTACGGCGTGTCCGGCGCCAACGGCTGCGGCCGGTCGGCGGCGGTCCTCGACTCGGGAACCGCGGTTCCCGCTCCCGTCCCCCCTTCGGGGCTCGCCGCGTCGACCGACTCCTGCGGCCTCGTCCGAGTCGAATGGACGGCCGCCCCCTTCGACACGGGATACGTGATCTACCGGGACTCGGTCTTCCTGGCCGAAGTGCCCGCCGCCTCCCCCTTCTATCGCGATACGGGCGCGGCAGTCGGCGCGAACACGTACTGGGTCGGCGCCCTCGGCCTCTGCGGCCGGTCCGACTCGGTCTCGGCGGCCGGCGAACGGCCCCCGGACTCACCCCCCGCCCCCGCCATCGTCGACGCCTCCGACATGGTCTGCGGGGCGGTGGCGATCGTGTGGGGCGCCGTCCCCGGCGCCGATTCCTTTCATGTCTATCGCGATTCGCTCCGGATCGCGTCGACCGGAGGGGACACGACGTGGACCGACACTCCCCCGCCCGGAGCCTACCTGTACGAAGTGGAGGCGGTCGGGATCTGCGGCGCCGGTCCCCGGACCGGCGACGAGGGGACCCGCCCCCCCGACTCTCCGGACGTCCCCGACGGCGTAGCGGCGAGCGACACGGTCTGCGGCGCCGTGCGCGTGACGTGGGCGCCCGTGGAAGGGGGAGTGGAGTACCGGGTGCTGCGGGACGGCGCGTTCCTCGCCGCCACGGACACGACGGTGTTCGATGACGACGGGACGGTCCCGGCGATCTCCCATCTCTACTCGGTGATCGCCGCCGGACTCTGCGGCGAGTCGGCCGAGAGCGACACCGCCCGTGGCGTCCGTCCCCCCGATCCGCCGCTCCCCCCCGCCGGCCTTTCGGCCACCCGTGACCGGTGCGACGGCGTCTTCCTCACCTGGCCCGACGGGGATGACGAAGAGGGGTACCTCGTCTTCCGCGACTCGGTCCTGATCGACTCCCTCGACGCCGGGGAGACGGCCTATCTCGACACGTCGATCGCCGCCGGCGTCTCCGCCGAGTACCGGATCGCCGCCTGGAACGGCTGCGCCCTCCTCCCGGAACTCTCGGCCCCCGATTCGGGTCTCGCGATCCCGCCCCCCGGCGGGCCGGCGGCCGTGGAAGCCGATTCGGCGTGCGGCGGCATCACCCTTCGCTGGACGGACGGCCCCTGGGAGGAGGGCTACTTCGTGGTGCGGGACTCGGCGGTGATCGATTCTCTCGGGGCGGACGAGGCCGAGTACTTCGACGGGGCCGTCGAGCCGGGCGAGTCCCATGTCTACTTCGTCGGCGCCTTCAACGGATGCTCGGCCCTTCCCGCATATTCCGACTCGGCGAGAGGGGCGCGCCCCTACGATGCCCCCGAGACGCCCCAGATCCTCTCGGTGACCGACGACCTCTGCGGCGGGATCGAGGTGCGCTGGAGCCGCGCCGATCACGCCGACGACTATGTGCTCTACCGGAACGGCGTTCCGATCGCGACCATTCCCTGGACCGACCTCTACCATCGGGACCTGACGGCGGCGCCCGGAGTGCTCTACACCTACCAGGTCGACGCGCGGAACTGGTGCGGCGCCTCCCCTCGGAGCGAGGCCGCCGCGGGAACGCGTCCCCCCGACGCCCCGCCGGCCCCTTCGAATCCCGCCGCGTCCGACTCGAGCTGCCGGTTCATTCTCGTCACGTGGAGCGACGGGGCGAACGAAACGGGTTACCGCGTCTACCGGGACGGCGCCCCTTCCCCGCTGGCGGATCTCGGTCCGAACGTCACCGAGTACAAGGACCAGGAAGTGGCGAGCGGTTCCCATTCGTACCGGATCGAGGCGTGGAACGGCTGCGGCGGGAACCGGAGCGATCCGGTGACGGGCGAGAGGGACGTCGGGGTCCCCGATTCCCCCGCGGACGTGGCCGCCACCGATGGGGGATGCGACGAGGTGACCATCACCTGGTCTTATCCTTCGGACCTGATGGCGATCGACAGTTTCCGCGTTTCCTTCCGGGTGACGGGGGCGGGCCCGAACTGGACCCGCCTCGGCCTCGTCGATCCCGGCGGCGCCCTCCGCTATGTACACGCCCCGGCGCCGGGGACGTACGACTACCGGGTACTCGCCTTCGACGAGTGCGGCGGGTCGGCCGAGACGGACGGCGCCGTCGACACCGGGACCCGGCTCGGCCCGCCCGGCGTCCCCGATTGGGTCGGGGCGGCGGCCATCGAGGTGTGCGGGGGCGAGACCTTCCGACTCGAGTGGAATCCCGTGGAAGGCGCGACGGGATACGTGGTCGTCGAAGAAGGGAGCGGGCGGGAGGACCGGGTGGCCGGGACCTTCTTCGAGACGGCGCGGGCGGCGCCGGGCATCTACACGTACCGGGTCTTCGCGGAAGGCGTGTGCGGGGAGGGCCCCGCGGGCGACCCCCGGAACGTGGAGGTCCAGCCCGCCCCTGCTCCTCCCGACGGCGTGGAGGCGAGCGGCGACCTTTGCGGCGCCATTGAAATCGTCTGGTCCGCCGGCCCGGCGAGCGACGTGTGGGTCGAGCCTGCGGGGGGCGCGCGGTTCTACATGAGCGACATGGAATCGTGGGTCGATTCGTTACCGGCGGGGGGCCCGAGAGAATACGTGATCGGCGGCTGGAACGCGTGCGGAACTCTGGCCCCGTCGGACACGGTGGCCGGCTACGCCCTTCCCCTCGGTGTCGCCGCGCCCGAATCGGTGAGCGCCACCGGCGGGTGCGATTCGGTCGTCATCGCGTGGGACTATCCGAGCGACGGCCGCGCCGCGGTCGATACCTTCGTGGTCGAGCGGATCCGCGGTTTCAGCGTGGCCGTGATCGCCAGGATCCCCGCCGCGGACACCCTTCGCGTGGTGGACACGACCGGAGTTTCCGGGCAGTCCTATCTCTACCGGGTCCGGGCCCTGTCCCGTTGCGGCGTCTCCGCCGCGTCGTCGGACTCGGGTTCCGCCGTAAGCCGTCCCCCGGTGCCCTCGTGGACGGGCGCCCCGGCTGGGGCGTGCGCGGGCGTTCCGTTCATCCTTCGATGGGAAGAGATCCCCGGCGTCTCGGTCTACGAGATCGAGAGGGACGGGGAGGCGGACACCACGGTCGCGGAGACGGAAGTCTCCCGCAGGATCGACGAGATCGGGGCCCATCTCTTCGTGGTGAGGGCCCGAAACGAATGCGGGCTCGGGGGGGCGGGCGACCCGTGGACCGTGACGATCAGCCGAGCCCCGTCTCCCCCCGCCGCCGTCGCCATCGACACGACGGCATGCGACGAGGTCGTCGTTTCCTGGGCGGCCCAACCGGACAGCGTGCGGATCTACCGGTCCGGCACGGGCCCTCCCGTTCTCGTCTTCCAGGGGCCCGGCGACGGCCGCTTCACGGACGAGCCGGGGGGGGCCGTGACGTACAGCGTGCGCCCCTACAACGGTTGCGGGGAGTCGGGAGGGGTGGCCGTGTCGGTCACGCGGATCCGCACCCGCCCCCCGGCGCCGGTGTCGGTGATCGCCACCAACGCCTCCTGCGACTCGGTGGTCGTCGAGTGGGCGGTCCCGGCGACGGGGACGCCCATCGACGGCTTTCAGGTGGTCCGGAGCCGGAACGACACGACCATCGTCGTCGCTCCGGCCCTCTCGGGGTCGGCTCGGCGCTTCGTGGACCGGGCCGGCGAGGGGACGTACCTCTACGAGGTGGTCGCCTTCAACGAATGCGGCCCCTCCACCGGGAACGCGACGTCCCGGGACGAAGGGGGATTCCTGCCGCCCATTCCGGGGAGCGCCTTCGACGGGCGGTCCGATTCGATCGCCTGCGCGGGCGGGTCCTTCACGCTCCGGTGGAGCGGCGATCCGGGCGTGCTGAGCTACCGTCTCTTCGAGACCACCGGCGGCGTGGACCGGCTCTTGGCGCTCCTCGGTGGAACGGTCGATTCGGCCGTCGTGACGGCCGGGACGGCGGGAACGCGCACTTTCCAAGTGCAGGCGGTCGGCGTGTGCGGCACCGGCGGCCGGAGCGCCCCCTTCTCGGTGGCCGTGATCGCCCCCCCCACCGCGCCGCCCGGGCTCACGGCGACGACGGATCGGTGCGGAGAGATCCTTCTGACGTGGACGACTCCTCCGGGCGCGGCGGCGAGGTACCGGATCGAGCGGGACGGCGCCGCGATCGCGACGGTGGAGGCGCCGGAGACGGGCTACGCCGACGGGGACGTGATCGAGGGGGTGGAGTACGTCTACGCCGTGTTCACGGAGAACTTCTGCGGTCTCTCGGCGGCCGGAGGGGGGGCGACGGGGCGCGCCCGGGCCGGACTCGCGGCGCCCGCGCCGGCCGGGCCGGAAGACGGCGCGGAAGGATTGCCGATACCCGTCCTCCTCTCGTGGGAGGCGGTCGGGGGGGCCGCCGGGTACGCCCTCCGGGTGGAAGAGGCGCCGGGGGGGGCGGTGGTCGTGGACACGGCGATCGGGAACGTGACGAAGTTCTCCGTGTCCGGCCTCGCCCTCGGCGGCGGCTACCGGTGGCGCGTGGCGACCCGGAGCCTTTGCGGCACGGGGGTGCCGTCGGCGTGGCGGCGGTTCACGACCTTCGGCCTCGCCCCCGCGGCGCTCGCGAGCACACCCGCCGACGGAGAGATCGAAGTGGACGTGGACGTCGTGATCCGCGTCACCTTCAGCGTCCCCGTGAACGGGGCCACCATCGGCGCCGCGGCGCTCACCGCCGCCGGCGTGGCCGTCGCCGGAGACCGCTCCCTCGAAGGCGGGGGGAGCGTGCTCGTCTTCGAACCGGCCTCCTTCCTCCGGTACGGGGAGACGTACCTGTTCGACTACTCCGGCCTCGAGGACGTCTTCGGCCGGTCCTTCGAGGACCTGCCCCCCCTCACGTTCACGACCAAGCCGGCGGAGCGGCCCTTCGGCGACATGGACGGCAACTACCGGCGGGACCTCGCCGACGTCGATCTCGCCCTCGCCTTCCTGCTCGGCGAAACGGACCCGTCCGTTTATCCGATCGAGAGGATCGACCTGAACGGCGACGGCCGCTTCACCGTGGCCGACCTGGTCCTTCTCGCCGGAGTGATCGTTCGGGAGGGAATGAGCGGGCCCGCGGCCCGAGCGGCGCCCCTCCTTTTCGAGGCCCGGTCCCGGCCGGCGGAGGAGCCGGGTCGGACGCGGGTGGTCCTCTCCTTCGACATGGCCGAAGGGGGGAGGTGCGGGTTCCTCGAGATCGATCTCGGGGGAGGGGCCGGCGTCCTCGGAGTCGCCGCTCTCGGCGTCGACGAAGGGGAGGTCGATGTCCGATACGGATCGTCGGGGGGAAGGCTCCGGGTGCTCGTCACACCGGCGGGTCCGGGATCCCCCTTCGTCCGATCCGACGCCCTCCTGCCCCGTCTCGAGATTCTCACGGCGGGCGGGGAGGGTCCGGAGCGGATCCGCCTGGAGACCATGACCTGGATCGGGACGGACGGAACGATGCGCTCCTTCCGGACCGGAGGGGCTCCGGTGGCGGTGGCGCGGGAGGGGGCCCTCCTTCTCGCGCCGAACCGGCCGAACCCGTTCAACCCGGTGACGGAGCTCGCGTACTACCTGCCGGCCCCCGCCCGGGTGCGGCTCGTCGTGTACGATCCGGCCGGCCGGGCGGTGGCGACCCTGCGGGAGGGGGCGGAAGGGGCGGGATGGCGGAGCGCCCGGTGGGACGGCCTCACCGATCTCGGGGGCGAAGCGGCCTCGGGGATCTACTTCGCCCGGCTCGAGACGGAGGAAGGCGTCCGCACCGTTCGAATGATCCTGGTAAGATGAACGCTTCCCGATCGAGCGACCCGATCGGAACCAAGGAGACCGGAATGATCTACGACAACATCATGGACGTCGTCGGCCGGACGCCGGTGGTTCGGCTGAACCGGATCGGATCCGACCTCCCCGTGGAGCTCTACGGGAAGTGCGAGTTCCTGAACCCCGGCGGCTCGGTGAAGGACCGGATCGCCGTCCGCATGGTGAAAGAGCTGGAGAAGAAGGGGAAGATCGGCGAAGGGACGACGCTCATCGAGCCGACGAGCGGCAACACCGGCATCGGCCTCGCCATGTGCGCCGCCGCGCGCGGGTACAAGCTCGTCATCACCATGCCGGAGAAGATGAGCCAGGAGAAGCAGACCGCCCTCGAGGCGCTCGGCGCGAAGATCATCCGGACGCCGACCGAGGCGGCCCACGACGATCCGGAGAGCCTCTTCGGCGTCGCCCTCCGCCTGCTCGAGGAGATCGACGACTCGATCATGCCCGACCAGTACTCGAACCCGGACAACCCGGATGCCCACTACCACGGCACGGGGGCCGAGATCTGGGAGGACTTCGGCGATTCCCTCGACATGGTCGTCATCGGCGCGGGGACGGGGGGGACGGTGACGGGCGTCGCCCGTTACCTCAAGGAGAAGAATCCGAAGATCCGCATCATCGGCGTCGATCCGGAGGGGTCGGTTCTCGGCGGCCGGACGGAGGTTTTCCCCTATAAAGTGGAAGGGATCGGATACGACTTCATCCCCGACGTGCTCGACAACAGCCTGGTCGACCGGTACATCTACTGCAACGACCGGGAGAGCTTCCACATGGCCCGGCGGATCATCCGGGAGGAGGGACTCCTCGTCGGCGGCAGCTCCGGGTCGGTGGTCTGGGCGATGCTCGAGGCGCTGAAGAACGAAAAGGGCGTGAAGAAGGCCCTCTGCATCCTTCCCGACGCGGTCCGGAACTACATGACCAAGTTCGTGAACGACGGCTGGATGCGCGAAAACGGTTTCCTGTAAACCGGGAAGGCTCGCTTCTTTCTGCTGCGGCCTCGGGGCGCGGGCTCGGAGGCCGTTTTTCCTCAGAAATCCCCCCGACCCCCGTATTGGTGCTACAATTACAAACCGTGCCCAAGAACCGCCGGAGGGGCCGGGAACTCGCGGCGGCGACGAGGGTGAAAGGAAAACGCGGGCCGGCCCCCTCGCCGCCGGAGATCCAGGAGACGGAGTCGACACCATGAATTATCGAATGTGGCGCGTCGGGTTGTTTCTGCAATCGGCCCTGATCGTCTCCGCGGCGTCGGTGATCGCCCTCGGCTACAACGCCGTCCGCGCCGACTCTCTCGATTGGGTCGCCGATTCGGAGTACGAGATTTACGACGAGTGCCCCGAGGGAGAGGAAGAAGCGGCCGCCGTCTCCCTCGAGGAGCTTCAGGAGAACCCGGACTACTTCTTCCTCGTCGACTCCCGGATGCCCGACGAGTTCGGCGCGGAGCACGCGGAGGGGGCCCTCTCGGTTCCCTACGATCCGCTCTTCCCGATCTCCGAGGAGGAGATCGGGGCGGTGAAGGAGGCGGCGGGGGACCGGACGGTGGTCGTCATCGGGGACGTCCCGACGGCCCGGCTCCTGGCGAACGACTTCCTGAACCAGGGGGTCGGCTTCGTCCAATACCTGAACGAGGACGAGGATTGGCGGGCTCTTCTCGGCGCCGCCGCGGAATAGGGCATGGGCTTCGGAGAGACGAGAAGCAGGGCCCTGGCGGCGATCGGCGCGCCGATCCGCGTCTACCTCGGCGGCGTGTTCGTGCTGGCGAGCCTTCACAAGATTCAGGAGCCGTACGAGTTCGCCCTTTCGGTGGCGACTTATCAGATCCTTCCTCTTCCGGCGGTCAATCTCTTCGCGATCTTTCTCCCCTGGCTCGAGCTGATCACGGGGGGTTTGCTGATCGCGGGGGTGTGGACGAGGGCAAACGCCCTCTTGATCCTCGGCATGCTGATCATGTTCACGACCTCCCTCGGCATCGCCCTCGCCCGGGGCTATCAGATGTCGTGCGGGTGCTTCGCCTCCCAGGAGGCGGCGGAGCAGATCGGCACGGGGACCTTGGTTCGCGACATTCTGTGGGTCCTTCTGGCCGCCTATGTCCTTCTCCTCGATGACGGGCGGTTCGGTTTGGATCGATTCCTACGGAGGCGTACGAGTCATGCGTAGAGCGTGGATGATTCCGGTGTCGTTCCTTCTGGCCGCGGCCCCGGCGACGGGGGCGATCCCCTGGGACCGGATCGACGGGGGAGGCGATTTGAAGGGGATCTACCTCGAGGTGGCCGAAGAGGTCCTGAACACCGCCCCTTGCTACGGCGGCTGCGGGAAGACGGTGGCCGCCTGTCTCGCCTCGAACCCGGACGACAAGATCGCCCGGCGGATCGCGGCGTTCGTGGCCCGCCGGGTCCGTGCCGACAAGGACGAGTCGGAGATCCTGGAGGAGATCGAGGACCGGAGGCTCTCCGCCTTTCCGGAGCAGACCTACGCGCCCGACCTGACGGGCCTGATCGTGTCGGGCGACCCGAAGGCGCCGATCCAAGTGGTGCTCTACGCCGACTTCGGATGCCCTTACTGCCGGGTCACGTCGATCGCCCTCCGGAAGAGGGTGGTGAAGCAGCCGAAGGAGATCGCCCTCTACTTCAAGAACTACCCCCTCAAGGCCCACGAGTACGCGGTGCCCGCGGCGCTCGCGCTCCTGGCCGCGGAGAAGCAGGGGAAATTCTGGGAGATGCACGACGCCCTCTTCGAAGGGGACGCCGACCTGACCCGGACGCGTATCGACGAACTCGCCGGAAAGATCGGGCTCGACCTCGCGAAGCTCCACGCCGACGAGAAAGAGAAGGACCTCGTCGCCCGTCTCCGGGCGGAGAAGATGGAGGGGCTCCAGTTCGGCGTGGAGAAGACGCCGGGCATTCTCGTGAACGGGAAGTTCTACCGGGGCGTCCGCACCTGGGAAGAATTGCGCGACAGGATCGAAGAGGAGAAGGAGATCATCGCTCTCGGGATGTAGTCCCTCCGGGGCGTGCCCCGGCCACTGAACCGCTTCAATCTCCAAATATCATAGGCGTGTCTTCCGGCCCGGACGCCCCCCTCCGGGGAGGGGTGTTCCCGAAGTCCCTAGTTCCCGAGTTCTCCGCCCGGGAAGATACCGCGAGATCCTGTTGGTATGTTTTGAGTTGCCGGGCACTTGAGGCCGGACAGCATCCCTCCCGGGGGCGGGCAAGAAACCCCTATCTCTCGTTGTTAACCTGTGTTATACTAATCCTGTCTCAAACGGCTCCCACGATTTCCGTCCGTCACCATAAGGAGGGTGTTCATGAAGCTTCGTGTACTCGCGGCGTTGGGTCTGATGCTGCTCGTCGCCTTGCCGGCGGCAGGCGCCCAGCGCACGGTTCTCGTGGAGAACTTCACGAACTGGACCTGATCTTACTGCAACGCCATCCGTGATACCATGGACGTGATCATGGATGGGTGGTACGGTGCGCAGGCTGCGCCCGTTCGCTATCACATGTACTGGCCCAGTGCGGCCGACCCTGCTTGGCTCTACAACACCACGGAGCAGCAAGCCCGGCGTGTTTTCTACGGCGTCAACTACGTCCCCACCTTCCGCTTCGACGGCCAGTGGCTCAACGATCCGTCCGATTTCGGTACGAGCCAGCAGTGGTATAACTACGCGCGGACGACCGTGAATAACCGCGCCCAGGTTCCGAGCGAGCTGATCGTCGACTTGACGGCGTCCCAGGACGCGGAGTCGATCTACGTCAGCGTCGATCTCGAAGTCGACCTCGCTATCGCCAGCTCCATGAAGCTGTACGTGAACATCATGGAGTCGTGGCTCCGGTTCGCGCCCCAAGGGAAGTTCTACTATGTCTTCCGCGATATGGTGCCGAACACGAACGGTGCGGACGTGACGATCCACAACGTGGGCGAGACGCAGCACTTCGAGTTCGCCGTCGCCTACGATGATTCCGCCTACCACGCGGATCGCATGATAGTCCAGGCGTTCGTCCAGGTGACCGGGACGAAGGCGGTTGTCAACGCCGCCATGATGAACATTCCGACGAGCACCACCGATGTGGCGGCCAATGATGTGCCCCTCCGGTTGGCGCTGGACCAGAACATGCCGAACCCGTTCAACCCGACGACGACGATCGGCTTCGCCCTCGACCGTTCGGGCGAGGTGAAGCTAACGGTCTTCTCGCCGGCGGGGCGGCTCGTTTCGGATCTCGTGAACGGCGACCTGAACGCCGGGGACCACTGGGTGGTTTGGGACGGCCGTGACGGACAGGGACGGGACGTGGGGAGCGGCGTCTACTACTACCGTCTCGAGACGGAGAAGACGAACCTCACGAAGAAGATGATCCTCATCCGTTGATTTTGCGGATTTCCCGTATCAATGGCAAAAGGGCCCGGAGGTTCTCCTCCGGGCCTTCGCCATGACCCCCCCTTCCCCCCTGGAATCGAATCCCCCCCGGTGGTAACCTCTTCAGGTATTTCGGATCCCCTCCGCGGAGAAGGCATGAACCTACGGAAAGCCATTCCCTTCTTCTTCCTCCTGGCGACCCTCGGGTGCTCCGTGGTGACGGAGTACCGGACCGCCCGCGCGTTCCGGGAGGAGCGGTGGGAGGACGCCGCCGGCATCCTTAAGGAGAGGTCGAAGCTGGACCCCGAGAATCCGGCGATTCTCCGGGACCTCGGGTGGGCCCTCCTGGAGACGGGGCGCTACGATCAGGCGATCCTGCGCCTGAAGGAGGCGGAGCGCCTGAGCCCGGGTGACCGGTCCCTGCCTCTCCTGCTCGGTCTCGCCTACGAGGGGCGGGAGCAGTGGCAGAAGGCGATCGACTCGTACCACGCCTACCCCGGATCCCGAGGGGGGGCGCCGGCGGCGAGGGCCGTCCGGGGCCGCATGTCCCGTCTCGTGCGCCGGGTCTACGCCGAGTGGGCGGCGTCCGTGGTCGACCGGCCGTCGGAGATCTCCGAGGGGCTTCTCGCGATCCGCTATTTCGAGGTTCTCGCCGAAACCGAAACCTACGGCGCCCTCGGCAAGGGGATCGCCGAACAGCTCGCGAACGACTTCTCCCGCGTCGAAGGCCTCCGTGTCGTCCCCCGCCTCTCCTACGAGGCGGTGAAGGCGGAGGCGGAGGCGGCCCGGACGGAGGGGTTCGACCCTCTCGCCGTCTCCTCCGTGGACGCCATGCTCGGCGCCCAATGGTCCCTCGGCGGCACCGTTCTCCCCCGGGAGGAGGAGAACGAGATCCGCATCGACTACTTCCTCGTCAACAACGAGACGGGGGAGACCTTGGCCCCCTCGTCGGTGAGCGGCGCCCTGAACGAGTTCTTCGAGCTCGAGAAGCGGATCGCCTTCGATGTGCTCGGGAGGCTCGGGATCGTGCCGACCATCACGGAGCGCCAGGGCATCGCCATCATTCCGACGACGAATTTCAAGGCGTACCTCGCCTACTGCGACGCCCTCGAGGCGGAGGACCGGGACGAGCACATCCGGGCCCGCGGGCTTTTCGAGCGGGCCGTCCTTCTCGATCCCGACTTCGTTCTGGCCGCCGAGCGGGGCGAGCGCACCCGGGGAAGCCGCGAGATGATCCGGTCGATCGTCGCCGCCGAGATCGCCCGTCCCGACGACGAGCGCCGGACGCGGCGGATGGACCGGACCTCGGCCATGCTCCTTCCCGCCCCCCTTCCGGAGGCGGGCGAGGGGTCGGACCTGTCGAACGTCCGCGCTTTCGGGAGCGCGGCCCTCACCGTTCGCGTGGAGCAGCCATGAGAAGGGACTGTCTCCTCGTCGCCGGGCTCGCCCTCTTCCTGGCCGCCTCCGCCTCCGCCTCCGCCTTCGCCGCGGGCGAGGCGCCGGCGGACCGGCCCCCCTTCGTTCAGGGGCGGCTCGACGTCCGTTACCGGGCGTGGACCGTCGAGAAGAAGGACGGCCCGGATGCGAAAGTGTCGGAGGTGGCCTTCCCTCTCTTCATGAAGAAGAGCCTCGGCGCCTCGGCGGACCTCTCGATTCTCCTGCCCGCATTCTCCGCGTCCTACGATGGCGACGAGAGATCGGACCTGTCCGGTCTTGCCGACGCGGTTCTCACCGGCGAGTACCGCTTCGACGGCGGCCGCTACCGGGCCGCCCTCACCCTCGGCCTTCCGACGGGCGCCGTCCCCTTCGGGCCGGACGAGGAGACGATCGCGGGCGCCGCGACGAACCGCGTCCTCGGCTTCCCGGTCAAGCGGTTCGGGGAGGGGTTCGACGCGGGGATCTCCCTCACCCGCGGTTTCTCGCCGGTCCGGGGCCTCGCCGCGTCGGCGGGGATCGGCTACGTGCGGAAGGGGGAGTACGACTTCGCCGAAGACGAGGGGCCGGCGACGGCCTACAAACCGGGGAACGAACTTCTCGCCTCCGCGGGGGCGGAATCGGAGTGGGACTTGGGATTCGCCGGGGTCCTCGCCTCCGTCGACGTCCGGTACCGGTCGTTCTCGAAGGACGAGCGGGGGGGGGAGGCGTTCTATGAAGAGGGGGACCAGATCGAGACCTTGCTCGGCGCCGGTCTCCTTCTTCCCTCGGGGGGGCGCGTCGACCTTCAGGGCTTCCTCGTGTTCAAGGGGGACGGATCGGAACAGGGCGCCTTCGGCGCCGGTTCGATCGACTCCCTCTCTCTCGAGCGGTACCTCCTCCGGGGCATGACGGGCGGCTACACGCGGGTCTCCCTCGACTACGCCCACCCCTCGTCGGAGCGCATCGGCCTGATCGCCGGCGCGGCGCTCCATCGTTTCGGGGAGTACCCCGCCCCGGCCGGGGCACCGGTCGATGAACGCCTCCTCGGCTCCGCCACGGTGTGGGAGGTGGGGGGAGGGGCGCGCGTCGTTCTGTCCCGGCACCATGATCTGTCGCTCCGCGCCGCCTGGTTGACGGGGGACGCGGAAGAAGGGGACGTCGATCTCGCCGGCTTCGACGTCCGCACCGCACTTCGATGGACCTATTGAGCGCCCGCTCCACCCGGGCCGCCCTTCTCGGCGCGGCCCTGTTCCTTCTCGTCCTTCCTCGGGGCGCGCCGGCGGAGAGCGTCCCCTACCGGGAGGGGTTCGAGAGCGCGGGGCCCGGCGGGTGGCGTTTCGCCGGCGCCTGGCACGAGGTCACGTTCCCCCAGGTGATCCGCGTGAGCGACACGCTCCGGTTGAACTTCGTTCACCTTCCGGACGGCGGGTTCTGGCCCGCGGCGTGGGCGGGCAGCGGCTCTCTCGTCGCGTCCGACGAGAGCAACGGAACGTACGTGGCGCCCCGGAACCCGGCGGACACGCTTTGGAGCGGGGGGACCAGCCTCGCCGCGAGGACCGACACGGCGGAGACGCCGGTCCTTCTCGCGAACCCGGGGCAGAGTGTCCGCCTTTCGTTCCGGACCTGGTGGGAGGTGGAGAGCGTTCGTCCCGATTCGGCGGACCGGATGATCGTCGAGTTCTCGAACGACAGCGGCGCGACGTGGCAGGTTCTCGACGTCTTCGTCGACTCGGCGCTTGCCGCCGCGGTCCCCGGCGGGGGATCGAATTCCCGGCCCCTCACCTCGACCGGGTACGCCACCCCGGCGGTCTGGGAGCGCCGATCCTACTCGGCCCCCACGGGCGTGGAAGGGGAGATGGCGTTCCGGTTCGTCTTCGACACCGTCGACTCCCTCCGGAACGGTTTTCGCGGGTGGTTCATCGACGATGTCTCGGTTCTCTGCGACAGCCTCTACGCCCCCTACGACCTGACCGCGTCGGACACTCTCTGTGACGGGGTCGCGCTCTCCTGGCACGACTCGTCGACGGCGGACCTCTTCGTCTTCTCCGTCGGACGGAGCCCGGTCGACTAGTCCCGGGTGGACACGATCGCCTCCGGCCTCACGGTCCCGAGCTTCACGGACGGGACGGCCTCCCCCGGCGTTCGCTACCGTTACACGGTCTGGGGGACGACGCCCTGCGGCCCGTCGGAGCCCTCCGCTCCCGACACGGGGTCGGTGCCCGCGACCCCCGTGGCCCCCTCGGGGTTCGCGGCGACCGATTCCCTCTGTGACCGGGTGGCGCTCGCGTGGACCGACCTCTCCGCCGGGGAACTCGGCTACCTCGTTTTCCGGAGCGACACGCTGATCGCCGTCCTCGGAGAGAACGCGGAGGCGTACGAGGACACCGCCGCCGCCGCCGGCTCCTCCCACGCGTACACGGTGGGCGCGTACAACCCGTGCGACACGCTCTTCGCGGCGGTCGACACGGGCAAGGTGAGGCCGGCGCCCCCCGACCCTCTCGCCGTGAACGCCACCCTCGATCTCTGCGGGACGATCCGGGTGACCTGGCAGACGGCGGCGGGCGACTACGATTCATGGGTGGTCTACCGGGAGGAGGATTCGCTGGCGACCGTGCTCCGGGGCGGGGCCCCGCTCCATGACGACTTCGACGCCCCCCCGGGCAGCCTCCTGGTCTACACCGTGCGGGGGCGAAGCGAGTGCGGGTCTTCGGCGGGGGCCGTCTCCGACGCGGGATTCCGCATCGGCGTTCCGCCCTCGCCCGATTCATGCATCGCCTCCGACGACCGCTGCGCCGACGTGGAGATCACCTGGGTCCCCGGGGCGGGGCCCGGTGTCGTCGACAGCTTCGTGATCTACCGGGACGACGTAGTCCTCGGAGTCCGAACGGAGGCGCCCTACTTCTGGCTCGACACGACGGGCGATTCCGAGCAGTGGTACCGGTACCGGGTCGTGGCGTGGAACTCGTGCGACTCCTCCGCCGCGGCCTCCGCGGACAGCGGTCGGCGGGGGGCGGTGCCGCCGACGCCCTCGGGCGTCGCCGCGACGGACGGCCTTTGCGATTCGGTGGTGATCACCTGGAACGCGGTCGCCGGTCCCTTCACGGAGTACGCGGTCTTCCGGGACGGGGAAGAGATCGGCACGGTACCCATCGACTCGCCCGCGGTCTTCATCGACGGCGCGGTCGATTCGATGGTCGCCGCCTCGTACGGTGTGCGGACCCGGAGCGAGTGCGGGATTTCGGAGGCGTCGACCCCGAACGAAGGGATGCGCGTGGGTCTTCCGCCTCCGACGGCCGCTTGTTCGGCGTCCGATAACCGGTGCGGCGTCGTTTTCGTGCATTGGTCGATTCCGTCCGAGCCGGGCGTCGTCGATTCGTTCTTGATCTTCCGAGACGGGGTACGGGTCGGTGTCGAGACCGACACGTTCTTCGTTGATTCCGCGGCGACCCCGAACGTGCCGCACCGATACGGCGTTCGATCTCGGAACGAGTGCGGCCTTTCCGTTTCGGCCTGTGAGGATTCGGGGACGATGCCGACCGCGCCGGGACCGGTCGATTCCTTCACCGCTTCGAAAGACCGCTGCGAAACGATTCGCCTCGAATGGGCGCCGCCGTCGACCGGCGGCCCCCCCGAGGGATTCCGGATCGTCCGCTCCTCCCCTCCCGGGGGGACCATCACCCTCGGTCCGGAGCAGACGGTCTACAACGACTACGGTCTTTCGGGCCTGGAAGAAGTGGTCTACACGATCCGGGCGTTCAACTGCGAGGAGTCGGCGGCGGTGACCGACACGGGCCGGCTCTTCACGTCGCCTCCCCCGCCCCCCTCGTCCTGCACCGCGACCCCGGTCTCCTGCTCCGCCATGCGCATCGCATGGTCCGCCGGAGCGGAGGCGGCGTTCGGGCATCTCGTCTATCGGGACGGGGGAACCCTGGTCGACTCGGTCGGGCCGGACAGTCTCGCCCTCACGGACGGCGCGGCCTCGCCGGGGGTCGACCACGAGTGGCGGGTGTTCTCCGTGAACGACTGCGGCCGCTCCGCGGCGGCGTGCACCGTCGCCGCACGCATCCCCGGCCCCATCGGGCCGGCGCCCGGGGGCGCGTGCGCCGCGACGACAAGCTCGTGCGACGGCATCCGCCTCACCTGGACCTGGGTCCACCCGGAGATCGAGTGGTTCCGGATCCGCCGGGTGGAGGACGGGGCGCTGCTCGACAGCGTCGCGGCCGGCGTGTCGTCCTTCATCGATCCGTCCCCGGCCTTCGGCGACACCGTGGCCTACTCCGTCGAGGCGGGCAACGCCTGCTTCGTGTCGACCTCCTCCTGCACCGCCTCGGGGATCCGGCCCGCCCTCCCCTCGGCGCCCCAACAGTGTTCGGCCTCCGACGGCCTCTGCGGCCGGATCACGGTCTCCTGGCTCTGGCCTCCGGAGTACATCAACCAGAACATCCTCGGATTCCGCGTCTACCGGCAGCGGTCGGATCAACCCTCCGCGCCCCCCGACACGTTCACCGTCGGACCCCGGTTCGGGCCGATCTCGATCGAGGACGACAATGTGGTTCCGGGCGTGAGCTATTTCTACCGGGTCGTCACCTACAACCAGTGCGGGGAGACGTCCGGCGGATGCCAGTCCCCCGGATCGGCGACTTCGGTCCCCGGGACGCCCGTCCTCGTCTCCCCGGCGGACGGCGCGCATGATCTCCCCGTTCCCCTCCGGCTCCGGTGGAAGAAGAGGGCCCGGGCGACCTCGTACCGCGTGGAAATCGCGAGGGACTCCGCTTTCGCCGATCCTGTGGTCAACGCGGTCGTGACCGATACGTCCTACAATCTCGCCGAGGTCGATTCGATCGGCGAGTTTCGGTGGCGCGTCTCCGGCCGCAACGTTTGCGGAGAAGGGGCGGCTTCCGAGACCCGGCGGTTCGCCATCGCCTTCGTCCCCGGCTTGGAGGTGACGTCGGGTACGTCGTTCATTTTCGGGAACGGATCGGATTCGACCTACGCCGATTCGATTCTCGTACTGCAGAATTTCTGGTTCAACTCCCTGGCCTGGTCGATCGACGACACCCTCTCGTGGGTGGCGCTCGACCCGGCGGCGGGGAATCTCGCATCGGGCGAGGTCGAGAGCGTGACCGCTTCGATCGGTCCTCACCGGTGCGGAGTGGTGCTGGCGGGGAGCCTCCTGGTCGTGAGCGATCCCCTGCTGTCGGGGAAGGAACCGATCCCTCTCTTCGTCTCCCTCGATCCGGAGCGCCGGCCGGTGGGAGACGTGAACTGGGACTGCCGCCTGGACGTGGAGGACGGAGCGCGGATCGTCGATGCCCTGCTCGGCGAAAAGCTCTCCCCGTCGGACAGCGCCGGCGCCGACGGGAACGGCGACGGCCGGATCAACGTGGCCGACGTGGTCTTCCTCGCGGGGCTGCTCGCGGCGGAGGAGCCGGCGGAAGGTCCGGTGATCGAGGGGGCCTTCGATCTCGATTTCGCGCCGGGGAGTGCGCGGGTGGTCCGGCTCAGGACCGGTTTCGCCCTCCGGGCGGTGCGGCTCGTCGCGGATCTGTCGGGAGGCCGGGAGAGGGGCGCCGGCGCGGCGGACGGAAGTGGCGGGATCGTGCGGTACGATGCCGAGCGGGGCCGGGCATCGGCGTTCTGGTTCAGCGCGGAGCGGGGCGGGGCGGACGAGGCGCTCCTCCTCCGTGTCGAGGGGACCGACCCCGTCGTCACTCCCCGGTGGATCGAGGTCGCCGGAGTGAGGGGGGAGCGGATCCGCATGAGCCTCCAGGGGACGGATCTCGCCGCCGGGCCGCCTCCGGCGCGGGTGGCGATCGAAGGAATCGTGCCGAACCCCTTCAACCCGAGGACGACGGTCCGGTTCGCGCTTCCCGCGAAGGGACGGGCGACGGTGCGGGTGCATGACGTGCGCGGGGCCCGGGTGCGGACG
The DNA here is from genome assembly GCA_043809585.1 of Candidatus Eiseniibacteriota bacterium. Classification (GTDB taxonomy): domain Bacteria; phylum Orphanbacterota; class Orphanbacteria; order Orphanbacterales; family Orphanbacteraceae; genus JBDROZ01. The sequence goes on along the minus strand of JBDROZ010000106.1, from coordinate 332 downwards.
CTCACGGATGAGGTGATGAAGGCGGGACGGCACGAGGTGGTGTGGGAGGGGAGGAACGACGGGGGAAGGGAGGCGGCGTCGGGGGTGTACTTCGTGAGGGTGGAGACGGCGGAGGGGGCGGCGACGGCGAGGATGGTGCTGATACGATAAGGGCATATGTCCTCCCAGTTGACTTGCCGGGGGGTGGGGAATCCGGATAGATTCTGGACATCCCCGCACCTCGGCGGGTTCGGAAGGAGGGCGCGATGGCCAGGAGCGCGGCGCATCGACTGGCGGAGAAGACGGTCGAGCGGCAGTTTTTGTACGAGCTAGAGACGGATTTTGAATTAGCA
>JBDROZ010000105.1:0-22077 GCA_043809585.1 Candidatus Eiseniibacteriota bacterium | reverse complement strand
GTCGGGCAGTTGGGCTTATCGCGCCCATCGAAGCGATAAGCCCTAGTGCCCGGGGGGCTCCCCCGGCGCACTAACACTTCTCGCTCCGAGCGGTCGCGAGAAGATGAAAGTGCGCCACGGGCCCCGTCGAGGAGGCGGCGAAGGAAAGGAGGCTTCGCAGGCGGCGATCCGAGATCTCAGTAGGAGATATGTGCATAATCCAGGCTAGGGTTCGCCGTCGTTCCCGGTCCCCCGGGGGAGGCATGGGAAAAATGACCCGGGGGGACGGGCTTGCCCCTTCAATAACAATGTGTTACACTCTATAAGTCTCCCCAAGGCGAAACTCGTCGGGTCCGTTCGCAGACCCTTGCCGGCCCACCGAGGATGGCCCCGGCGCCGGCGGCTCCCTACGATCCCCGCGCCGGGGTGGTCTGTTTTCAGGGCGCGATCCGGCATGAGAGATCGAACAAACTCTATCCCACGAACCCGTGGTTCCGGAACGGGGGAACGAACCAATGACGCGAAGCCGAGCGGCCCGCCTCCTGCTCCTCCTCTCGACCCTCCTTCTGACTCCGGCGGCGGTGCGGGGGGCGGCGGGAGACGCGACGATCTACGAGATCCAGCAGGGGGTCTACGCCCAGTACACGTTCGTCACCGTCGACAGTGTGGTCGTCACCGGCGCCCTCACGGAGACCTTCTTCGCCGAGGAGGCGGCCGCCGGCCCGTACAGCGGGATCCAGGTGAACCGGGGCGCCGCCCACGGGGCGGTGAGGGGCGACCTCGTCACCGTCTCCGGATACTACGTCGAATTCGACGGCGTCTCGCTCATCAATGCGACGAGCGGCGTGGGGGGGAGCGTGACGATTCTCGGCGGCGGTTTCCCCGTGCCGACGGCGGACGAGGTGGCCGTGGGGGACGTCAACACGGGGAGCGGAACCGGTGAATCGTGGGAGGGGGTCCTCGTCACGCTCGACTCGGTCCTCTGCGTCTCCGTCGGCGCCTCGGATTGGACGGTCGTCGAGTTCGACGGCGATTCGCCCGGCGAGACCCTGGTCGTGGACGACCTCTTCTCCTACAACATCCCCGCCGCCGGCGATTCGATTCGGATCCTCACCGGCGTGATGCACGGTGTAAGCGGGGAGCGCGTGCTGCTGCCGAGGGACAACTACGACGTGCTCGCCTTCGACCTGGTGCCTCCGGGAACGATCACCGACCTGGCGGCTTCGCCGGGAGAGTACAACGGCACCGTCGACCTCACGTGGACCGCCACCGGGGACGACGCCGGCTCGGGGACCGCGAGCGCCTACGTGGTCCGCTACGGCGTTTCGCCGATCAACGAGGGGAACTGGGCTTCCGCCACGGACGTGGACGGGGAGCCGGCGCCCCAGAGCGCGGGTTCCGCCGAGTCGTGGACCTGCCAGGGGCTCCCCGCGGGGCAGACGCTCTACTTCGCGATGCGCGCGGAGGACGAGCAGTACCAGCAGGGGGGCGTCTCCAACAGCGTGTCGTCCTTCGTGACCGACGCCCAGCCGAAACTGGAGATCCACTGCATCAACGTCGGCCAGGGGGACTGCACGCTGGTCCGGTCGGGCGCCGGCAAGACGTTCCTCTTCGACGCGGGGTGGAACGGCGAGGGGTACGCCGAGGTGATTCCCTACCTGACGTCCCTCGGCATCACGCAGCTGACCTACGTGGGGGTCTCCCACTACGACGCCGACCACCTGGGGGGCATGGACGAGGTGATCAACTCGGTGGGCGTCGATTCGGCCTCCTACGATCGTGGCTGGTCGTACAACACGACGAGCTACTTCAACTACGTGTCCGCCGCCGGAGGGCTCCGGACGACGATCAACGACGGCGACGTGATCGACCTCGGGGACGGGGTGGACATCCGGTGCGTCGCCGTGAACGGCAACGGACTTCTCGCACCCCCCTTCGACAGCCAGTACGACGAAAACGACCTGTGCGTCGGATACGTGGTCAAAGTGGGGAACTTCCAGTTCTTCGTGGGGGGCGACATCTCGGGCAACGCCGGCTGCGTTCCGTATCACGACATCGAGACCTCCGTCGGGAACGAGGTCGGGGACATCGAGGTGCTCCGCACGAACCACCACGGGAGCCACTGCAACACCAACGCGAACTTCGTGAACGCCCTCTCCCCGGAGGCGGCGATCATCTCGGTGGGCGACGGGAATCCTTACGGGCACCCGACGTCGACCGTGATCGGGCGGCTGGTGAACTATGGCGCCTACATTTACCAGACCGAGCTCGGTACGGGCGGCTCCATCCCTCCGGGCCGGGGCGAGGTCGCGGGGGACGTCGTGATCCGGACGAATGGTCTGGGAACGTACACGATTCAGGACTCGATCTACGCGGTCGATGCGGTGACGGGCGTGCCTTCGGCGGCGGTGCCCGGCCTCGTGGCGCTCCTGCCGAACATGCCGAATCCGTTCAACCCGACGACGACGGTTCGCTTCCGGCTCCCCGAGGCGGGTCCGGCGCGGCTCGTCGTGCTTGACGTCCGGGGGAGGGTGGTCGACGTGATCGCGGCGGGGGAGCAGCCCGCGGGCGAGCGGTCTTTCACGTGGGGGGGCACGGACCGGAGCGGCCGGGATGTCGCCTCGGGCGTCTACTTCATCCGGCTCGAAGCCGGGAACGCCGCGGCGACCCGAAAGATGACGTTGATAAGGTAGGGTACCGGGCGGCGTGTCCTTGTTCGGGCGTACGTACGGGCGGTCCTGTCTGCGGCTGTCCGCTGCAGTGCTCGCTTTGCTGCGCTCCTCGCGGACCCCTGCCGCAGCCACCCGCCCGTGGTTCCGAATGATCAGCAAGGAAGGCCGAAGCCGGATCTACTGATACCGTTCGTCCTGAGTAGCTCGCGAACAGAGTGAGCGAGCGTATCGAAGCCTGTCCTGAGCCTGTCGAAGGGGGCCGCCCGGATAAGGGAGGGGAAGGCGTCCGCCCATCCGCCTTCGCCTGCGGCTTCGGCGGGCAAGCCCGGTCGCGCGTTCGATTCGTGCCGCGCTCTCCTCCGCCCGGCTCCGATCAGCGGCGGGCGGGGGGGCCGGCTGAGGGAGGGATAGAGGGGCAGACTTGAACGCTCGTCGCACGGCGGGAGTCAACCCTCCCATTCTCCGGGCTCGTAGAGGAGGCGTCGCGGAAGACGGCAACAGCTCCCCGGTTATGCCCCCATCCCTCCCTCAGCCGCACCCCCGCCCCGCCGTCCTCCGGACACGTATTGCATCCGAGCACATATGTTCCAAGGTGCAGAGGAGGAGTCCAAGGAAGATAGCCACTTTGGAATGAGAGGGGGCGGGTTGCCGCCGCAAGGCCGGCAGGGTATCATGGACGCGTTCGACAACCCATCGCATCCTCCATGGACAAAGGAGCGTTTCATGATCGACAAGGTGATTCAGCGCCTGGAGAGCGGAAAGCAGGCGGCGGTCGACGAGCTGGTGGAACTGTTGAAGATCCCGAGCGTCTCGGCGGACCCGGAGCGGAAGGGAGACGTCCGGAAGACGGCGGAGTGGCTCGTGAAGAAGCTCGGCGCCATCGGCATGAAGGTGGAGCTTTGCGAAACGGCGGGGCACCCGATCGTTTACGCCGAGCGGCTCGACAAGGCCGGCGCCCCTACGATCCTCGTCTATGGGCACTACGACGTGCAGCCCGTCGATCCCCTCGACGAGTGGGACCGCCCCCCCTTCGAGCCGGTGATCAAGAACGGGAAGATCCTCGCCCGCGGCGCGTCGGACGACAAGGGCCAGTTCATGACCCACGTGAAGGCCCTCGAGGCGTGGCTCGCCGAGGCGGGGAAGCTCCCGATCAACGTAAAGATGATTCTCGAGGGGGAGGAGGAGATCTCGTCGATCCACCTCGGGGAGTATCTCGAGAAGAACCGGAAAAAGCTGAAGTGCGACGTGGTGGTCGTTTCCGACACGTCCCAGTTCGGTCCCGGGAAGCCGGCGATCACCTTCGGCCTGAAGGGTATGTCCTATGTGGAAGTTCGTCTGTCGGGACCGAGCGCGGACCTGCACTCCGGTTCGTTCGGCGGGGCCGTGGCGAACCCGGCGAACGTGCTGGCCAAGCTGATCGGGTCGATGCACGACGGCAAGGGGCGCATCACGATTCCGGGATTCTACGACGATGTGGTGGACCTCGAGGATTGGGAGCGGAAGGAATACGGGAAGCTCGGCTTCGACGAGGAGGGCTTCCGGAAGATCACCGGCGTGCCCGCCCTCTTCGGCGAGGAGGGGTACACGACGCTCGAGCGGAAGTGGGTGCGGCCGACCCTCGACGTGAACGGGATGTGGAGTGGGTATCAGGGCGAGGGGGGGAAGACGATCATCCCGGCGAAGGCGGGGGCGAAGATCAGCATGCGCCTCGTGCCGAACCAGGACCCGGAGAAGATCACGAAGCTCTTCGCCGACTACGTGAAGAAGAACACACCCGAGACGGTGCGCGTCGAAATCATCCCGATGCACGGGGGCAAGCCGTTCCTGATCGATCCGAAGTCGCCCATGTTCGAGAAGGCATCGGCGGCGATCGAGAAGGGGTTCGGGACGCGGCCGCTGCTCATCCGCGAGGGAGGGTCGATCCCGATCACCCAGACCTTCAAGGACGTGCTCGGCGCGGACACGCTCCTTCTCGGCTGGGGGCAAAACGACGACAAGGTCCACTCGCCGAACGAGCAGTTCGATCTCGGCGACTTCCACCGGGGAACGCTCAGCGCCGCGTACTTAATAGGGATCCTCGGCGAATAAGGGCGAAGAACAAAGTCAAGTGAACGAATGTGGCGGCGCCGGGGGCAACCCCGGCGTCTTTTCCGTTCTCTATCTCGTGGAATCGGCGGGGGCCGTGCTCCCTGATTCCTCCGTCGCCTGCACCCGATTTTCCCGGCGCCACTCGTGGGGGGGACGGAAGGGGGGATCGCCCGCCTTCTTCGCCGCTTTCAGAATCGCCGCGGCGATCTCCGGGCGGCCGTTGTCCCCGTAGTGGGAGACCGTCTCGTAGGCGAGGTGCTCCTCGATCAGCTTGATGCCGAGAAGTTCACCGTCGATGAAGACGTGGGCGAGGAGGCGGCCGTATTGATCGTTTCGGAAAGGAAGGTAAGTAATGCGGTCCGCCGCACGGAGGAGTTCTTCCGCCCGCTCCGCCGCTTCGGGGCCGAAGGGCTGGCCGATGGGGAAGCCGTGCTCCGGGTGGGCGATCTCCGGCGTGTCGATGCCGAGGACCCGGATCGTGATGTCGTCGAAGGAGAACGTGTCCCCGTCGTCATAATGGATCCGGTCCTTCGGAACCGGCACCGCTTCCTTCGGCTCCAGCGTTGCCCGGGAGGCGCAGGAAATGGCGATCGCGAGAACGAGAAACAGAGAGAGAATCTGGAGTCGTCGTTTCATGGCCGGTCTCCTCGGGCGCCGAAGCCGCAGGATGAATGTCGCCGTCAGCATATCACGGAGGAAGCGCACCGAAAAGCCGACGGTCTTCCCATCCATTCAAACATGGACAAATAAGGCCCTGTCTGGTAAAATGCAATCGACCGCCCTTCCACCATTTGTCCCGCCCCCCCGGCGCCGACAAGGAGGTGTGCCATAAAGCGGTTCCTTTCGGTTCTCGCCTTGCTCTCTCTTCTTTCATTCTCGTTCTCCTTCGCCGACGCGCCGATTCCCCCCCTGGCCGTGCAGGACCAGGTGCTCGGTCATGTCGGCGACGGAGGCGCCACGGGACTCTGCTCGGTCGTCTACTACGACTACTGCTCCGGGTGGATTTGGGTCTATTTTGCCGGCTATAACGACGTCAGGGGGGTCGTCTTCGACCTTCCCGCCGACTGCGGCAAGGAACCGGGTGCGGAGTGCGTGAACACGCATTTCTGGTGGTACTGGCGGTTCACGAATCCCAACCGGTCCTTTGTGAACTATCGGGTCTATGAAGTGGACTCGTCGAATTGCGTGGTGGGCGAGCCGCTCTACGAGCTGCTCCACTTCTCGCCTTGGGAGCGGTGGAACTATCACGAAGGCTTCGGGTCCTTCACCGCCGATCGGATCGCCATCGTGGCCGAAATGGACGGGGGGGCTTGCATGGCTTCGGACAACAACCTCAAGAACCAGGCGGCTGGATGCGGGGAGATTCCCCTGGTGGCGAGAAGCTTCCGGTATGTCGAGGACGGGGCCTCTCTCTGTCCGCCCATCCCCATCGAGGATCCCCTCGGACCGGTCGACCTCATGGTGGAAGCCGGGTTCGACTGCCAGACGACTTCCACAGAATCCGCCTCCTGGGGCTCGATCAAGGGGTTGTTCCGGTAGAGGTTGCGAGTTTGCGCCATTCCATGGGGGGCGGGTCCCACCGGGCCTGCCCCTCCTTCATCAAGCGCCCGATCCCCCACGCCGATAAGAAGATCGAGGGCCCCACGGGGGCCGTGGCGGAATGATCTTCATCGAACACGGGGAATCGAACGTGAAAAAGACGATCCTTGTCGTTCTTCTTTGTGTGGCATTCGCAGGGCCGGCCCATGCCGAGCGGACGGCGGTGCGGGGGCAGGTGCCCGATGTGGGGCACTCCTTCGGCATCGGGGGGGCGTCCGGCATGTGCTCGGTGGTTTACTACGACGTCTGCTCGAACTGGGCGTGGTTCTGGACGGGGCTTCCGGGCGACCAGATCGGCGTGATCTTCGATCTCCCGGCGGATTGCGGGAAAGGGGCGGGCGATTTCTGCACCAACATGCACTTCTGGTGGTACTGGCGGTTCACGACCCCGTCGCGTGGCTTCGTGAACTACGAGCTGTACGAGGTGGATGCATCCGGGTGCCTCATCGAGCCCTCCCTCGCCGAAGTCACGGGCGTGACGCCGGTGGAGCGGTGGAACTACCACGACGGTTTCGGCGCCTTTGCCGCCGATCGTGTCGCCATCGTCGCGACGTTCCCCACCGCGGCCTCCTTCATCCGGGTCACGTCGGACAACAACGTGGAGAACGCCGCCCTCGGATGCGCGCCGCCCGCGCTGACGGCCCGGTCCTTCTGGTTCGGGATCGAGGGGACGACCGCCTACTGCCCGCCGGTCCCGGTGACCGACCCGAACGGCCCGGTCAACCTGCTCGTCAAGGCCGGCTTCGAATGCGGCATCACCTCCGTCCCGTCCGCGGGGAGCGAGCAGAACGCCTCCTGGAGCTCGATCAAAGATCTATTCCGGTAGGGCGGGTTCGACGAAGAGGGTCTTCTCGCGGGTGAGGGTGACCTTTCCCGGGGGCCAGCCGCGGGGCTTCCGCACGTAGCGCTTTTCCGTGTAGACCACCGGCACCTTCGAGGCGTGGCGCGCCTTCGAATAGTGGGCCGCGATGGCCGCCGCCGCGAGAAGTGCCTCCCCCGGCACCGATTTTCCCGGGTCGTCCCGGAGGAGCACCACATGGGAGCCGGGGCTCTGGCTCGCGTGGAACCAGAAGTCCCCGGGCCGGGCGATCCGGGTCGTCAAGAGATCGTTCTCCCGGTCGTCCTTTCCGACGAGCACCGTGTAACCGCCCGCCACCTTGTACTCCCGGGGGTGTACCGCAAGCTCCCGGTCCTTCGGCTTCCGGATCTTCTCCTTCCAGACCGGCGGCGGCGGCTTCCCCTTGAGATAGGGCCGCGCCTTTTCGGTCACCCCTTCCGCCTCTTCCGGCGTCGAAGCCTCCTCCGCTTCCGCCCGGAGCTCCTCGATTCTCAGCAGGGCCTTCTCCGCCTCGTCGAGCCTCCCGGCGATGACCGGCACTCCCCGCTCCCCCTTCTTCGCCTTCTTGAAGAGCCGGGCCACGTTCTCCCGGGGCGTCTTCGCCGGGTCGAGGGGGATGTCGATCTCCCCCCCGTCGTAAGGATCGGGGAGCCGGACCGCCGCCGCCCCCCGCTTCACCTTTCCGAAATGGATGCTGAGGATCTCCCCCTGCTTCCGGAAGAGGGGATAGCGCTCCGCCTCTTCCAATTCGGCCCGGAGCTTCTCCGCCCGGCGCGCCACCCGCTTCCGTTCCTTGCCGAGGGCCTCCCGGATGCCGGCGACGATCCCTTCCCGGCCCGCCGCCTCGTCCGCCTCCGCCCACCAGACGATCGCGGCGGCGAGAGGATCGTCGAATGCCTCCCCCTCCTCGTCGATCGAGAAGAGGGGGATCGCCGAGAGAAACGGCCGGTTCCCTTCGCGCCCCCCCTCACGATAGAAGAAGAGACCGGACTCCTCGCCGAGTTCCGCCGCCATCTCCCGCCACGCCGCCGCAAGGGCCTCCTTCCTTTCGTCCGGTGGGGCCTCGCCGAAGCGGGAGCGTGCGAAGAGTTCGTCCAGCCACGCCGGGGAGACCGCCCGCACCGAGCGCCGAATGAGCCTCCTCGCCTCGTCCTCGTCTTCCATCGTCTCCGGCAGCGTCGCCGGATCGAATTCCGCGAGATCCGTCTTGCCGGCGCCGGGCATCCCGGCGAGTTCCGCCCCCGGCCGGACCTTCGCGTTCCCCGGGAGGACGAATCGGATCGTCCCCTCCTCCGCCACCAGGAACGACGGTCTCGGCGGCCGGAGGTCGAGACGGGCCGTCACGCCTCCCTCGCAGCGGATTTCGACGAACCGGTCGATTCCGAACGCCGCCACCTCCTCGATCGCGCGCCCTTCCAGGAGTCTCCCGAGCCGCTCCGCCCCCGGATCCTTCTCCCCCTCCGGGCCCGCCCCCTCGCGGAAGAGAACGATGCCGGGCGCCTCCGGCCGGAGCGACACGAGAAGTGTTCCCCCAGGTGGTTGCAATCGAAGGAGATAGACCGGCGCGGTCATCCAGGGGCCCTTCGCCCTGAGGCCATAGCGGACCGAAGCACCCTCGAGGCGGGGCCGGGCGGCGACAACCATGCGGTAGAGGACGGGGGCGTCCACGAGTCCCTCCGGGAGAATCGGTTGAAGTTCAACGAGATGGGCGCCGGGAGCGGCCATCGTTGACGGGGGGGTATCCCTCGGTTATCATTGACCCCACTTCGGCAGAGGAGTCGTTCATGGCCGTTTCCAGTATGACCGGTTTCGGCCGCTGGGAAACGAGAATCTCAGGCCTCACCTACACCGTCGAGATCCGCTCGGTCAACCACCGGTACCTCGAGTCTTCGATGAGGCTCCACGGGGCCGTGATGGCCTCGGAGCAGAAGGTGCGGGAGATTCTCCAGAAGTCCCTCGACCGCGGCCGCATCAACGTCTCGATCGACATCAACGGCGCCGTCGATGCGGAAGACATGGTCGTCGACAACCACCGCATCGAGGCCTATCTCCGTCTCGCGCGGAAGCTGAAGAAAGAGCACGGCCTGGAAGGGGAGATCGACCTCCCCGTCCTCCTCTCCCTTCCCGAGGTGATCGTCCGCCGCACCCGGGAGATCAAAGAGGCCGAGGTGTGGCCCGTGGTCGAGAAGGGTATCCACAAGGCCCTCGCCGATCTCATGCTGATGCGCCGCCGCGAGGGGCGCGCCCTCGCCGCGGATCTCCGGAATCGGCTGAGGACGATCATCGCGAGCTTCGGCCGCATCGAAAAGCGCGCCGTCGTCCGCTCGGGAAACGCCCTGAAGGAACTCCGGGGCCGCATCGAGAAGCTCCTCGAGAACATGCCGGTGGACGACGACAAGATGGCCCACGAAGCGGCCTTTCTCGCCGACCGCCTCGATTGCGTCGAGGAGGTCGTGCGCGCCCGCTCCCACGCGGTGCAGTTCGAGCGCTTCCTGAAAGAAGGGGGCCCGGTCGGCCGGAAGCTCAACTTTCTCCTTCAAGAACTGCACCGGGAGATCAACACGATCGGATCGAAGGCGAACGACGTGGAGATCTCTCGGGAGGTGGTCTTCCTGAAGGAAGAGGTCGAGCGCCTGCGGGAGCAGGTGCAGAACCTGGAGTGACCGATGGTCGGGCCGAAGAGCGCTTTCGCGATCATCATCGCGGGCCCTTCGGGGGCGGGAAAGACAACCCTCGCCCGTCTCGCCGTGGGGGGGGACCCCAAGCTCCGCTTCTCCGTCTCCGACACCTCACGGCCCCGCCGGGAGAAGGAGACGGACGGCGTCGATTACCGGTTCCTGACGGAAGAGGCATTCGCGAAGCGGATCGGCGAGGACGCCTACGCCGAGTGGGCCCGGGTGCACGGCGACTACTACGGCACGCCCCGCTCCGAGATCGAGGGGGCCGCCGCGAGAGGCGAAGACCTGATTCTCGACATCGACGTCCAGGGGGCGGAGCAGATCCGCGCCGGGTACCCCGACGCCGTCGGGATCTTCATCGTCCCCCCTTCGTGGGACGTGCTGGAAGGGCGGCTCCGGAAGCGCAAGACCGATTCGGAGGATCGCATCCGGACCCGCCTCGCGAACGCCCGGGAAGAGTTGGCCCGCAAGTTCGAATATGACTACATCGTGATCAACGACGATCTCGCGACCGCCCGGGAGACGGTTCTCTCCATCATCCGCGCCGAGCGGTGCCGCGCAAAACGACTGAAGGAGGCGACGAGGTGAGCGAAGAGAAGATCCGGACGGACGACGGGATGAATGGGACCGTATACGAGCGGATCGTGGTGGCCGCCCGCGAGGCGCGGCGCCTGAACACGATCCGCCTTCGGGGCGGCATGGTCGACACGGAGAAGAAGGTGACCAACGAAGCCCTCCGCCGGGCCGCGGAGGGGAAAGTGGACTGGGAGGTCGCCGCCCCGGAAGCACGGCGCGCGGCGCCCGGGCGGGCCTCCGGAGCGGCCGACGAGGAGAGTCCGGTTGACGATTCGCGGTAAGAACGTCCTGGTCGGCGTGACCGGGGGCGTGGCGGCCTACAAGGCTCTCGAGGTCGTGCGCCTCCTCACCGTCTCCGGCGCGCGGGTCCAGGCGGTGATGACCCGGGCCGCCACCGAACTGGTGCGCCCCGAGAGCTTCGAGGCCCTCACGGGCCGGCGGGCGGCGTGGGACCTGTGGACGAGCGATCGCGAGTTCCGCCCCGCCGTCGCGTTCGGCGAGGAGACGAAGCCGATTCACATCGACATGGCCCAGCGGGCGGACCTCTTCCTGATCGCCCCGGCCACGGCGAACGTGATCGCCAAGCTCGCCGGCGGCATCGCCGACGACCTCCTCACCACGGCGTACCTCGCCGCGACGTGCCCGGTCGCCGTCGCGCCGGCGATGAACAAGTTCATGTGGGAGCACCGGGCGACGAAGCGGAACGTGGCGCGCCTCCGGGAGGACGGAGTCCGGATCATCGACCCCGACGAGGGGGACCTCGCCTGCGGGTACCGGGGTGTGGGGCGCCTCGCCTCGGTGGAGACGATCGCCGCCGTCGCGAGGGAGATGCTCGCCGCCGCCGGCGACTTCTCGGGCCGGAAGGTGCTCGTCACGGCGGGCCGGACGGAAGAGCCGATCGACCCGGTCCGGGTGATCACGAACCGCTCGAGCGGTCGGATGGGCGCGGCGGTCGCCCGGGAATTCGCGCGCCGGGGGGCCGAGGTGATCTTCGTCGCCGGCGCCATGGACGTGGATCCGCCCGAGGGCGTGCGCCTCGTCCCCGCCCGGACCGCGGACGCCATGGCGAAAGCGGTGATGGATGACGGACCGGCTTGCGACGCCGTCGTCATGGCGGCCGCCGTCGGCGATTGGCGCATGAAGAAGGCGGCGGAAGGAAAGATGAAGCGGGGGGGGGGAGTCACGCTCGAACTGGAACCGACGGAAGACATCATCGGCGCCCTCTCGATGAAGCGGGGCTCCATCCGCGCCCTGGTCGGCTTCGCCCTCGAGACGGAGGAGGTGGAAGCCCGGGCCCGGGAGAAGATGGAGAAGAAGGGCCTCGACCTCGTCGTCGCGAACCGTCCCGACGTCCCCGGCGGCGGGATCGGGCGGGACGAGACCGAAGTTCTGATCCTCGGCAAGGACGGCGCCCGGGAGGATGTCCCCCTCGCCTCGAAAGAATCGATCGCGGCCCGCATCGCGGACCGGGTCCGCGCGCTGCTCGAGCCGCAAAAGCCGTAACGCCCGCTCCGGGAGGAACGCCCATGGCCGAAGAGACGACGATCGATCTTCTCAGGCGCTACCTCGTCCAGCAGGGCGAATTCGGCTACCCCGATCCGATCCTCACCAAGCTCGAACTCCGTGACGCCGAGACCCTTCCCGTTCTCGATGGTGATCCCGGCCCGGTCCCCGCGGCGGCGGCCGAGAGGACGGCGTCCTCGGAGATCGAATCGGAAGAGGAAGCGACGACCCTCGGGGAGCTTCGCGCGGCCGTCGGCGACTGCGCGCTCTGCGCCCTTTCGGCGGGGCGGAACCATCTCGTCTTCGGTGTGGGAGACCCGGACGCGGACCTCCTGTTCATCGGCGAGGGCCCGGGCGCCGACGAGGACCGGCTCGGCGAGCCTTTCGTGGGGCGGGCGGGCCAGCTGCTCGACCGCATCCTCGATGCCGCCGGCATCACCCGGAACGAGGTCTACATCACCAACGTGGTGAAGTGCCGCCCCCCCGGCAACCGGGACCCGGAAGCGGACGAGATCGTCTCGTGCCTTCCCTTCCTCCGGAGGCAGATCGAGATCATCGACCCGAAAATCATTTGCGCGCTCGGCAGGTTCGCGTCCCAAACCCTCCTCGGCCGGCCGGAATCGATCGGCCGCCTGAGGGGTGTCTGGCACGAGTACGAGGGGCGGAAGCTGATCTGCACCTATCACCCCTCCGCCTGCCTGCGCAACGCGACGTACAAGCGCCCCGTCTGGGAGGACTTCCAGGCCCTCCGGGACGAATACCGGAAGATCCGTCCGGCGTAGGAGGTATCGACTCGTGGCGACGGCGAGAAAGGCGAAGGGAGAGGGAATCGACCGCGTGCCGCCCCAGGCGGTGGAGGCCGAACGGGCCGTGCTCGGCGCGATTCTCCTCGACGGCGAGTGCATCAACCGGGTGCTCGACTACCTGACGGAAGACACGTTCTACCGGGACGCGCACCGGAAGATCTTCGCCGCCATGCTCTCCCTCTACGAGCGGAGCGAGGCGATCGATCTCGTCACCTGCTCCGAGGAGCTCGGCCGTCACGGCGCGCTCGAGGCGGCCGGCGGCCGCCTCTTCCTCTCGTCCCTCCTCGACGAGGTGGCCACGTCGGCCAATGTGTCGTACCACGCCAGCCGGGTCCGGGAGAAGTCGATCCTCCGGCAGATGATCCAGAGCGGCACCCGCATTGTGCAGGACGCCTACGAGGCGGCGGAGGACGTAAGGGAGCTCCTCGACCAGGCGGAGCAGTCGATCTTCGAGATCTCCGAGAGCCAGATCACCCGCGGGTTTCTCCCGATCCGCGACGTGGTGAGGCCGGTCTACGCCGACGCCCAGGCGATCGCCAAGGGGGGCACCGTGCACCGGGGCGTGAAATCCGGCTTTTCCGACCTCGACTCGATCCTCTCCGGTTTCCAAAACGGCGACCTGATCATCGTCGCCGGCCGGCCCTCCATGGGGAAGACCGCCTTCTGTCTCAACGTGGCCCAGAACGTGGCGATCGACGGGAAGCACTCGGTCGGGATCTTCAGTCTCGAGATGTCGAAGGAGCAGCTCGTCCACCGGCTCCTCTGCTCGGAGGCCCGGGTCGACAGCCACGCCGTCCGGAACGGCTACGTGGCCCAGCGGGATTGGCCGGACCTCACGACCGCGGCCAGCCTTCTTTCCGAGGCGCCGATCTACATCGACGACGCGCCCGGCCTGACGGTGCTCGAGATGCGCTCCCGGGCCCGCCGGCTCTTCAGGGAAGCGAACCTCTCGCTCCTCATCATCGACTACATGCAGCTCATCCACGCCGGCGGCCGCTCCGAAAGCCGGCAGCAGGAGATTTCCCAGATTTCCCGCTCCCTGAAGAACCTGGCGAAGGAACTGGGCATTCCCGTCATCGCCCTCTCCCAGCTCTCGCGGGCCGTGGAAAACCGTCCCGGTTCGCATCGCCCCCTTCTCTCGGACCTCCGGGAATCGGGCGCCATCGAGCAGGACGCCGACGTGGTCCTCTTCCTCTACCGCCCCGAGGTGTACGAGAAGATCCCGGAGAACGAGGGGAAGGCGGAGGTGATCGTCGGCAAGCAGCGGAACGGTCCTCTCGGGACGGTGCACCTCACGTTCATCAAGAACTACACGCGCTTCGAGAGCCAAACCGCCCGGGAGATCCTCGACGAGTCGATCGGGGCGGCGGACGACGCGGGATTCGAGGAGAGCGGGGGGGCTTGAGTTGAGCGGGGCGGTCGTGCGCGTCGGCTCGCGGGTGGTGGACGCCGTCACCGAGCTCGGCGACTTCACCATTCTCTTCGTGCGCATTCTCGCCGCTTTGCCGAAAATCCACCGCACCATGCGGCAGGTCCTTCTTCAGATGATGGAGATCGGCATCCGTTCCATGCCCCTCGTGGTGGTCACCTCTTTCTTCACGGGAAGCGTCGCGGCGATTCAGGCGGCGTACCAGTTTCAGGATTGGATCCCGCTCCGCTACGTCGGCTCCGTGGTGGGCAAGTCGGTGATCATCGAGCTCGGGCCGGTCCTCACGGGGCTCGTCGTGGGGGGGCGGGTCGGCGCGTCGATCGCCGCCGAACTCGGTACCATGAAGGTGACGGAGCAGATCGACGCCCTCGAGGCGATCGGCATCGACTCGATCCGCTATCTGGTCCTCCCCCGGTTCGTGGCGGCCACGATCATGATTCCCGTGGTCGTGATCTTTGCCGACTTCCTCGCGATCTCGGGCGGCCTGATCGCCGCGGTCGGCTCCATCGGAATGACCGCCCAGTCCTTCCTGATCGGCCTGAAGATCTTCTTCGAGATGACCGACGTCTGGGCCGGCCTGATCAAGTCGGTGGTCTTCGGCATGATCATCGCCCTCATGGGCTGCTACTACGGGCTCCGGACCGAAGGGGGCGCCGAGGGGGTGGGGCGGGCGACGACGAGGGCGGTCGTCTCCTGTTGCCTCCTCATCCTCATTTCGGACTACATTCTGGCGGAGGTGCTCTTCAGCGCTCTCCTCTTCGGATAGGGGTTCATCGATGGCGCGACTCGAAAACCGGAGAGGCTTCGCGAAGGAGATTCTCCTCGTGCTCGTCGGGGGGGGCCTCGGCGCGCTCGTGGGGTGGCGGATCGCGGCGCCCCCTTCCGGGGACTTCCCGGAGGTGGCGAGGCGCGTCTCCGAGTCGGTGGTTCTCGTCTGGTACCAGGACGACTCCGGGTGGTCGAACTACGGTACGGCCTTCGCCGTCGACGGTGAAGGGCATTTCCTGACCTGCGCCCACGTGGTCCCCGGCCGGCTCTCGGTCACGGTGGCCGTCCCTTCGCCGGGGGGGGAGGTGAACCACCGGGCCCGGGTGGTCGCCGTGAATCCCGACATCGACGCGGCGATCCTCCAGGTGGAAGACCTCCGGCTGCCCCCTCTCGTCTTCGGCTCGTCCCGGGAGGCCGTCGTGGGCGAGGAGGTCGCCATCACCGGATTCCCCCTCGGCTACACCGTGAACGCCGATTTGACGCCCTCCCTCGCCGCCGGCCACGTGGCGGCCCTGCCCGAGTGGCGGGCCGGCGAGAACGGGCCCCGGATCCCGATGATCCAGGTCGACGCGTCCGTCGCCCTCGGCCAGAGCGGGAGCCCCCTCTTCCGGAGGAGGACGGGGGTTGTGCTCGGAATGATGAAGTCCCACATCCGGGTGCCGGGGCTCGTCGAGTCCCGGGAGGACGTGCTCGGCGCCATCGAGGCGATCCCCGAGGAAATCGTCGACCAGGCCGGCATCGGCCTCGCCCTCCCCGCGGACGAACTCCGGCGTTTCCTCGCCGAAAACGGGATCGGGTCGTGAGCGAACGGGAGACGATCATCCGCCTCCGGGGCGTGAAGAAGGCCTTCGGCGACCAGCAGGTGCTCCGCGGGGTCGACCTCGACATCTACCGGGGCGAGTCCCTCGTCGTGATCGGGCCCTCCGGCTGCGGCAAGAGCGTCCTCCTCAAGCACCTGATCGGGCTGATCAAGCCCGACGAGGGATCGGTCCTTATCGACGGCCGGGACCTCACCTCCATGAAGGGCGAATCCCTTTATGAGGTGAGGAAGAGATTTGGTATGCTCTTTCAGGGCTCGGCCCTATTCGATTCGCTCACGGTGGCCGAGAACGTCGGCCTCGGCCTCGTGGAGCACACCAAGATGTCGGCGAAGGGGATCGAGGAGCGGGTCCGGGAGCGGCTTCACATGGTGGGCCTCGAGGGGTCGATGGAGAAGAAGCCGTCCGACCTCTCGGGGGGGATGCGCAAGCGGGTCGGACTCGCCCGGGCGATCGCCATGGACCCGGAGATCATCCTTTACGACGAGCCGACGACAGGACTCGATCCGATCATGGCGGACGTGATCAATGTGCTGATCCGAACGCTTCAGGAGAAGCTGAAGGCCACGTCGATTACGGTGACCCACGACATGGTCAGCGCTTCCAAGGTGGGAGACCGGATCGCCATGCTTCATCTCGGGGAGATCATCTTCGAGGGGACCGTCGGCGAGACGTGGGATACGGACAACCCGATCGTGCAACAGTTCGTCCGGGGCGAGGCGGAAGGGCCGATTCAGGCGGTTTGAGCGGGGGAGTCGGAGCATGGCCGCGAAGGGCCTCGAGTGGAAAGTTGGTCTGGTGGTGTTCGCGGCGACGATCGTGCTCGTCGGCGGCGTGATCTACCTCGGCCAGATAGAGATCGGCCGATCCGGGCGGTACGTGCGGGTCGCCTTCCCCGAAGTGGGGGGGCTGAACGTGGGCGACCCGGTCATGGTCTCCGGACTCCGGCGGGGCGCCGTCGAGAGTCTCGAGCTCGGTCTTCAGGAAGTGATCGCTACGGTCAGGCTCCGGCCCGAAGTGGTCCTCCATCCCGATGCCCGGTTCAGCGTCGAGAACATGGGGATCATGGGGGAGAAGTTCATCGCCGTCGATCCGGGGATCGGGGGGGACACGCTCGATACGGGGGATGTCGTGCTCGGCGGCTATTCGCCCGGCATCACGGAGGCGATGGCCCAGCTCAGCATCGTGCTCGAGGACGTGGGCGGCATCGTCGCCCGGGTGGAGAGCGTCCTGCAGGATCACGAGGTGATCGAGCCCCTCGAGGAGATGATCGCCATGCTCCGGGACGTCTCCGTCGATATGCAGAAGATGATCCGGGAGAACCGTACCGACGTGCGGGCTTCGATGAAGAGTTTCCGCTCCGCGGGCGAGGAGATGGACGACATGCTCCGCGCCAACCGGGGGAAGATCGACTCGACCTTCGCTTTCACCGCCTACTCGGCGGAACGCCTCACCTCGACCATGGACCGCCTCGACGGTTCCATCGAGTCCCTCGAACTCGTGCTCAAGCGCCTCGAGCACGGCCAGGGAACCCTCGGCCGGCTCTCCCGGGACGACCGGCTGTACAAGGAAATGCTCGAGGCGACCCAGAACCTGAACGACCTGCTCCGGGACGTTCGCAAGAATCCCAAGCGCTACCTGAGCGTCGAGATCTTTTGATCCGCGAATCGGTCATTCCGAAGGTGGTCGCCGTGGTTCCCGCCGCGGGCGCCGGGGTTCGTCTCGGCGGGCCGGTGCCGAAGCCGTACCGCGAGGTTGGCGGGCGGCCGATTCTCGCGCGCACCCTCGAGGCTCTGGCCTCCGCCCCTTCCGTGGAGGGGATCGTGGTGGCCGTCGGGGCGGGCGAACTGGGCCGGGCCCGGTCCCTCGCGCCCCCTCTCGCGGCGTGGATACGCGTCGTGCGGGGGGGGGAAGAGCGGTTCGACTCGGTGCGACTCGGCCTGGAGGCGGTGCCCGAAGAGACGGAAATCGTGGTGGTCCATGACGGCGCCCGCCCCTTCGTCACGGTCCGGGAGATCGAGGAGACCGTCGCCGCGGCGCGGGAGACCGGCGCCGCCCTCGCCGTCACGGCACCGGTGGAGACCGTGAAGCGCGTCGACGGCGGGCTCGTGACCGCCACCCTGGACCGGGAGCGGATCCGGCTCGCCCAGACGCCCCAGGCGTTCCGGACCTCCCTTCTCCGGGAGGCGTACCGGAGAGCGATGGAAGACGGAGTGAAGACGACCGACGAAGCGGCCTTGGTGGAGCGCATCGGCGCCCCCATCGGTTGGATCGAGGCGGACCGCTGGAACGTGAAAATCACCGTGGAAGACGATCTCCGCCTGGCGGAGTGGATCGCGGAGGAAAGAAAGCGATGAAGGCACCCCGGGTCGGTTTCGGTTTCGATTCCCATCGTTTCGAAGCGGGCCGTCCCCTCGTTCTCGGCGGCGTGACGATCCCCTTCGACAGGGGTCTCGCGGGCCACTCGGACGCGGACGTGCTCACCCACGCGATCATCGACGCCATGCTCGGCGCGGCTTCGGCCGGCGACATCGGCCGCCTCTTCCCGGACACGGAGGAGAAGTACCGGAACGCTTCGAGCATGGGCCTCCTCGGGCGGGCCCTCGAGGAGGTCCGGGAACTCGGCTACCGGATGGGCAACATCGACGCCGTGGTGATCACCGAAGAGCCTCAGATCGGCCCCCACGCCCTCGAAATCCGGCGAAGCATTGCGGGGGGGCTCGGCATGGACGAAGCCGCCGTCTCGGTGAAAGGGAAGACCAACGAAGAGATGGGCGCCATCGGCCGCCGGGAAGGCATCGCCGCCAACGCCGTCGTCCTCATCATCCCGAACGGCAGATAAGTGCTTGTTCCAAAGTGACTGTTTTCCTCCGACTCCTCTTCTGCACGCTGGGGCAGTTGTGCTCGCGGGGCGATACCCGCCCGGAGGGGGGCGGGGCGGTGGTCCGGCTTCGGGAGGCGACCGAGCCCGGGTACCCACCGGAGCCGCAGGCGGAGGTGGGTGGGCGAGGAAGCATCCGGAGCGCGGAAGCGCGGAGGATGATGCCTAAATCTCCTCCACTCACCCTCACGTACCAGTTTCCTCGGGTGTCCCCTCTACGAGGCCGGAGAATGGGAGGACTTCCTCCCGCCGTGCGACGAGCGTTCAAGTCTGCCCCTCTATCCCTCCCGGAGCCGGCCCCCCCGCCCCGCCGATGAACGTGGCCGAGCCGGAGGCCTGTCCTCCGTTTTCCCATTTCCCCTCGTGAAATCCGGGGACACGAAACGAGTTCATCTCCCCCGCATTTCCACGGCAGGTTTCCCTTCCATTTCGCTCTCATTTCCCCTCGACCCGAGGTGAATCCGTGACGAGGCATCGAAGCGCGAGGCGAGAGTTGTTTCGGGAAATAGGTGACTGTCCCCACGTGAAATCCGGGGACACGAAACGAGTTCATGTCCCCGCATTTCCACGGCAGGTTTCCCTTCCATTTCGTTTTCATTTCCCCTCGATCCGAGGTGAATCCGTGACGAGGCATCGAAGCGCGAGTGAAATCCGGGGACACGAAACGAGTTCATGTCCCCGAATTTCCACGGCAGGTTTCCCTTCCATTTCGCTCTCATTTCCCCTCGACCCGAGGTGAATTCGTGACGAGGCATCGAAGCGCGAGTGAAATCCGGGGACACGAAACGAGTTCATGTCCCCGGATTTCCAGCCCGCGATTCGGGGCCGCAGTAGGATTCACCGAGGGTCGAGGGGAAAAAGAAGGGCCGGAAGAGCGTTTGGAGATTGGAGAAGGAGGAAGGAGCGTAAAGCCCCTTCCCACTACATTGCCGAATTTCCCGTAGAATTGGGATAGTGAAGGACTCTTCCGACCCAATTCGATCTATTAACATTTTTTGTGCGGTGTCTACCAGAAAAAACCCCTTCGCTGTTCAAAAGTTGTTTCGGCGGTGTTTCCGCCCAGGAGACGACGGAGTCGGTCCCCTGCTTTCGACCCATCTACCCACAAGATAATTCCCAATCCCTCCGGTCGGCAAGTCGGGCGCCTCGCTTCTCCCGGCCGGCCGGCGTCCCGGTGTCGTTCCGGACCAACGGGGACGGGGCTTTCCCGGCCGTCGCCGTCCCGAGATTTTTTCTTCGCTCCTCGGTGGGTGCCGCCGCCTCGTCCCCCCTTGCACTCTCCCTGGCCGGCGCCGGTTCCGGAAGGGGAAAATGTTCGCCCCGGAGCCAGGTGTCCTCTTTTTTGTACATTTCGGGGAACGGCAGTGCCCAGGCTCACAAAGGAAGTCGTTTTTTAACTGATTGTTGGACAAGGAATTGTACTGCTTCCGGTGCGCGAGGTGTCGATCGGGGGCTTGGCATGAGACTTGTAATGGGTGATGAGCGGACGCGGTCGGCAGTTTGATCGCTTCCGCCCTCCAACGGACAAGGGGGAGAGCGCTGGGACACGATATGTGGGAGCTCCCGGCGCCCACTCCCGACGGTGGAAAGAAAACCCAGACGACGGGAAAGGGGGTCGGCCAGGAACACTTCGATCCACAAAACCAGGAAACGGGGGTCAGGTCAGTCCGAATTGGAAGTTTGGGGAACTCAATCGCAAACGGTAGCACCCAGTTCATGGACCAAGGACCTGCCCCCGTTTTCACTCTCTCACCAAGTCTCTTCTCCCATCGGAACCGAGCCGCCCGACGCCCATTCCCGTTGACTTCCCTTCGATGCCCGTCATAGGATACCAAACCCGGCGTGTGAACGACTCCGGCCGGTCCGGATTTGATACGGACTCCCCGTGGGACCCCATCGGAACGAGGAATCCCGAAGCGCTATGCCCGGCAGGCACTACTCCATCATCATCGCCCCCTCCGACGGCAGCAAGAGCTACCATCTGAACGTCTCGCTGCGGGCTGTCGTGGCTGTCGGCGCCGCGCTCTTCGCCATTGGATCGGGCGTGGCGTTCCTCGCCGCCACCTACGGCGGTCTTGCCTGGAAGGTCCGGGATTGGGAGGATTTGCGGGAGCGCTGCGCGGTCCTGGAGGATGAGGCGGGCCGGGTGGGGGATCTCCAGGGGGAGATCGACCGTCTCCGTGACCTCGACGCCCAGGTGCGCCGTCTCGTCGGCCTGCCGGAACCCGATCCCGGAACGTCGGGCGGGCCGACCGACGGGGAATGGGGGGCGCCCGGCCACGCCGACGCCGAGGCCGTGGTCTTGACGGACCCGGTGATGCCCGACGATTCGATGCGGGCGGTCCTCGAGGCGGAGCTCCGCGCCAGACGCCACACTCTCCCGTGGCCGGTGGACGGTTTCGTCTCTTCCCGATTCGGGGAGAAACGGGCGACCGGCGGCGTGCACGGGGGGATCGACATCGCGGCGCCCCGGAACACGGTGATCGAGGCGCCTCTCGCCGGGACGGTCACCGACGCGGGTTGGCATCCCGTTTACGGGCACATGGCCGTCGTCGATCACGGCCATGGCCTCGTTTCCCTCTACGGGCACAACGCGCGGCTCGTCGTGCGGAAGGGGGACCGCGTGAAGTCGGGGGACGCGGTCTCCTTTCTCGGAAGCACCGGCGTGTCGAGCGCCCCGCATCTCCATTTCGAGTTTCGGATGAACGGGTACGCCATCGATCCGACGTACCTCCTCGAGCCGAGGGAGAACTCGTAGGGCCTTCCGGGCCCGCGGAGCCGGATACGGATGAACAAGAGCGACGAAGGAGCGAGAATGTTCGGAAAAGACCAGAAGGAGAGAGGGCCCGAGGCCCCGGCCCCCGCGCCGCCGGAGAAGAGCGGGCGGAACTCGGGCGTTAACACCGTCCTGGGGCCGGGCGCCAAGTACACGGGCAAGCTCGAGGCGTCGGGCAGCGTGCAGATCGACGGCGAGTTCGACGGCGAGCTCGACGTGAAGGGGACGCTTCTCGTCGGGCGGGACGGCAAGGTGAAGTCGAAGACGGTCGCCCGAGACGTGGTGGTCCACGGGTGGCTCGAAGGGGACATCAACGCGTCGGTCAAGGTCGAGCTGATGGCGGGCTCCACGTTCGTCGGCAGCGTCCGGGCCCCCTCGTTCACCATCCAGGAGAAGGCCGTCTTCGAAGGGACATGCAAGATGCCCGGCAAGGTGGCCGGCGGGGAGAAGAAGTAGAAGGCGGCCCTTCGCGCGCGATCTCGCCGAGGAAGGGGTTTTGAAATGAGTTCTAGCCTGAATTATGCGTGAATCTCCGTCACGAGGGCTCGGATCGCCTGACGAGAAGCTGACTTTCACCCTTCGCGCTGCCGCGCTCCGGGTACTCCCGGCGCCGACCCGCCGACGCTTCGCTCCGGCGGGTACCCCGGCGCGGTCGGACTTCCGCCA
>JBDROZ010000104.1:0-54088 GCA_043809585.1 Candidatus Eiseniibacteriota bacterium | reverse complement strand
CCCGCTCAACCCCCTCCCCGGGTAACGGCTGAAGGAGAAGTGACTCGATAGCCCGATGTAGTGAAGACCTCTTGAATCGTTTTGTTGATTTATAACGACTTAGGATCCCTCAAACTCCCGAATCCGCGAAGTCGGGCTAGGGCTTATCGCTTCGATGGGCGCGATAAGCCCAACTGCCCGACGGGTCCCTGACTCCGGTGGCGGAAGTCCGACCGCGCCGGGGTACCCGCCGGAGCGAAGCGACGGCGGGTCGGCGCCGGGAGTACCCGGAGCGCGACAGCGCGAAGGGTGCAAGTCGGCTTCTCGTCAGGCGATCCGATCCCTCGTGACGGAGATTCATGCATAATCCAGGCTAGCCATCTCCCACCGCGATCCCCCGGGGCTGGCCTCTTCCCGCGCATCCGGTGTATCTTCGTCTCGAACCGCTCGCGGCCCGAGGAGGATGACTTTGAATCGAGAGCCCAAGAGCCGCCTGGACCATATGAAAGCGATGGTCGACCTCCGGCCGGAGGACGAGACGCTCCTGGCCGAGGTGGGGAAGCGGATCCGCCCGCGGCTCGGGGAGATCGTGGACGGCTTCATCGACCGCCTCCGCCCTCTCCAGTCCGGTGCGCTTCCGGTCTTCGACGAGGAGTGGGAAGAGCAGGCCCGGGAGGCCCAGCGGGCGTACCTGGAACTCCTGCTCGGAGGCGTCTACGACGAGGACTTCCTCGAACGCCGGATGCGCATCGCCTCCATGCTCGGCTCCCTCCGGCCCCCGTCCCGCTGGTTTCCCGGCGGCTACTCGGTCTACGTCGAGCACATACCCCTGCTCGTCCAGGAGTTCTACGGCGACGAACCGGAGAAGAGCCTCCGCGTCCACAAGGCGATCGAGAAGATCTTCCTCTTCGATCTCCAGATTATCTGCCACTCCTGTCTCGGCCAGAGCGTCGAGAGCGTTCAGGAGCAGAGGGACCGCCTTCGAGCGATCGTCAGCGACCGCACCCGGCGGCTCCGGGTGACGGAGGAACGCTATCAAGATCTCTTCGAGAGCTACCCGGAGATGATCCTCGCCATGAACGAGGGGGGGCTGATTGTCGATATCAACCGGGCCGCCCTCGACAGCCTGGGCTACGAACGCCGGGAGATGGAGCAGCTCACCATCCATCACCTGGTCGCCGACAGCCATCATCCCCGTTTCCGGATGCACCTGGAGCGGATGATCCGAACCGGCCACGACCGGCTGGAGGCCCACATCATCACCCGGGGGGGCGCCGAGAAGCACGTGGAGCTCGTGAGCACGGCCGTGCGGGACGAGGACGGCCGTTATCTCGGCGCGCGGGTCTTCCTCAGGGACCTTACCGCCCGGAAGCGGCTCGAGGAGGAGATGATCCGGTGGGAGCGCCTCGTGGCGGTGGGGAGCATGGCCGCCAAGGTGGCCCACGAGATCCGCAACCCCCTCTCGTCGATCTCCCTCAACGTGGAGCTCCTCCAGGACGAGGTGCAGCGGCTCGCCGGCGCGGAAAGCGAGGAGGCGACCGCCCTCGTCGCCTCGATTCTCTCCGAGATCGACCGTCTCACGAACGTGATCGAGGAGTACCTCACCTTCGGGCGCCTCCCGAGCCCCTCCCTCGAGGCGGTCCCGACGGAGTCCTTCCTCCGGTCCGTCGCCGAGTTCGTCCGGCCCGACATGGAGGAACACAACATCGAACTCGAGATCGAAGTCCGGCCCGACACGCCGGACCTCATGGCGGACAAGAACCAAGTGCGCCAGAGCATACTGAACCTCTTCCGCAACTCCCAGGAGGCGATGCCCTCGGGGGGCACGATCCGGGTGATCGCCGGGTGCCGGGAGGGCCAGGTGATCCTCGAGGTGCGGGACACCGGGGTCGGCATCCCGAAGGAGGAGATCCGGAAGATCTTCGACCCCTTCTACACGACCAAGGACTACGGGACCGGACTCGGCCTCGCCTTCGTCCAGCAGGTGATGCGGGAGCACGGGGGCCGCGTCTCCTGCCGCAGCGAGGACGGGTCGGGCACTTCCTTCCGTCTTCTCTTTCCCGCCGCCAAGGAGTGAGGCCATGGCGCGCGCGATCCATCTCGCCCGCGGCCGGATTCACGCCTACCTCCACCCGCGCCTCACCGCCCTCGAGCGTGTGGGGGAGGCGACCATGAAGTGGGACCTCGAGGGGCGGCCGGTGAGCGGCCAGTGGGAGAACGTGTACTACCGCCGGGGGATCTCCCACGCCGTCATGGCCCGGAGCCGGCTCGAACGGGCGGGAAGAATCCTCCCCGGCGGCGAAGCGGCGGCGGCCCTCGATCACTTCCACCGGCTCGCGAAGGAGGCGGGCGGGGCCCTCTCCGGTTTCGAGGGGGAAGAGGGGGCGGAGCTCCGGGGGCGGCTCGCGGGCATCCGGGCCGCCGGACCGGAGGCGCTCGAGAGGGACGCCGCCCGGTTCCGCGCCGTCTACCGGCCCGTGCCGATCCTGCCCCCCGATCGGGTGCTCTCCTTCGTCGTGCAGGCGACCGAAGGATGCTCGTGGAACCGCTGCTCCTTCTGCGGCCTCTATCCGGACCGGGAGTTCCGGGTGAGGGACGAGGAGGACGTGGAGCGCCACCTCCGGGGGGCCCTCGATCTCTTCGGCCGTTCGATCCTTCTCCGCCGGGGCCTCTTTCTCGGCGACGGGGATCCCTTCGCCGTTCCCGACGAGCGCCTCCTCCCGGTGGTCGACCGGATCCTCGCCATCCTGGCGGAGAGGGAGAGGAAGGGGGGGCCGCTCCCCCGGAGCCGGGAGATCTTCGCCTTCGCCCGCCTCCGGTCTCTCACCGCGGGAGGGGGGCGGGACCTGCGGCCCTACAGCGCCCGGGGATTCCGCCGTCTGTACGTCGGGATCGAGACGGGGGACGAGGAGCTTTACCGCCTTCTGCGGAAACCGGGGTCCCTCGCCTCCCTCCCCGAGGCGAGGGGGCGCATGGCGGAGGCGGGGATCGCCGCCGGGCTGATCTTCCTCGTCGGCGTCGGCGGCGAGCGCTACCGGGACGCCCACCGGGAAGGATGCGTCCGGCTTCTCGCCCCCCTCGATCTCGGCCCCGACGACCTCGTCTTCCTCTCTCCCTTCCGCACCGTTCCCGGGACCGACTACGCCGCGTGGGCGGAGCGGGAAGGGATCCGCCCGATGGGCCGGGAAGAGATGCACGACGAGGCGCGGGAGATGGCCCTCGCCCTTCACCGGGCCGGCGTCCGCGCCAAGGCCGCCTACTACCCCCTCGAGCATTTCGTCTACTGACCCGCCCCCTTCCACGCCCCGTCCTCCCCCTCCGGAAGCACGCCGGACGGGCGAACTCCCCGGGGTTGTCCGGCGGCGGCGGGGCGGGTACAATGCGGGAAACCCGTCACCTCGAGGAGGGGGGATGAACCAGGACAGCCGATCGTTCGAGAAGATCCAGGATCTCCGTCGCCGGAAAGAAGAGGCCGCCCTCGGCGGCGGCCCCGAGAGGATCGCGAAGATCCAGAAAGCCGGACGCATGACCGCCCGGGAGCGGATCCGGATGCTCTTCGATCCCGGCTCCTTCCAGGAAACGGGCGTCTTCGTCACCCACCGGTGCGCCGATTTCGGAATGGAAGAGCGACGGGTCACCGGCGACGGCGTCGTCGCGGGGTACGGGCGGATCGACGGCCGGCTGGTGTACGCCTTCGCCCAGGATTTCACGGTCTTCGGCGGGACCCTCTCCGAGGCGAACGCCCAGAAGATCTGCCGCATCATGGACCTGGCGATCGAGAACGGCGCGCCCGTGGTCGGCCTGAACGATTCGGGGGGAGCCCGGATTCAGGAAGGCGTCCAGAGCCTCGGGGGCTACGCCGATATCTTCCTCCGGAACACCCTCGCCTCCGGCGTGGTCCCGCAGATCTCCGCGATCATGGGCCCCTGCGCGGGCGGCGCCGTCTACTCGCCGGCGATCACGGACTTCACCTTCATGGTCGACAAGACGAGCTACATGTTCGTCACCGGCCCGAACGTGATCAAGATGGTGACGAACGAGGAGGTCACCTCCGAGGAGCTCGGCGGCGCGATGACCCCACAACGAGAAGAGCGGCGTCGCCCACTTCCTCTCGGAGAACGAACAGGAGTGCATCCTCTCCATACGCCGCCTTCTCTCGTTCGTCCCGTCGAACAACCTGGAGGACCCGCCCCGGAAGGAACCGGACGACGATCCCGGGCGGAAGGACCAGGCCCTCGACGCGGTGGTGCCGGCGAACCCGATGACGCCCTACGACATTCTCGACGTCATTCGCCTCGTCGTGGACGGCGGCGAGTTCTTCGAGGTCCATCCCCACTTCGCCATGAACATCGTCGTCGGGTTCGCCCGATTGAACGGCCGGAGCGTCGGCGTCGTGGCGAACCAGCCGAAGGTTCTCGCCGGCGTGCTCGACATCGATTCGTCGATCAAGGGAGCCCGGTTCATTCGCTTCTGCGACGCCTTCAACATCCCCCTCATCACCTTCGAGGACGTGCCCGGCTTCCTTCCCGGGGTCGATCAGGAGCACGGCGGCATCATCCGGAACGGGGCGAAACTCCTCTACGCCTACTGCGAGGCCACGGTCCCCAAGATCACGGTCGTGACCCGGAAGGCGTACGGAGGGGCGTACGACGTCATGTCGTCCAAGCACATCCGGGGGGACTACAACGTGGCGTGGCCCGGCGCGGAGTTGGCCGTCATGGGCGCCGAGGGGGCGGTGAACATCCTCTATCGAAGGGAGATCGAGGGGGCGGACGAGAAGGACCGGGAAGGGATGCGGAAGGGGTACATCGACGAGTTCAACCGGAAGTTCATGAACCCTTACGTCGCCGCGGGCCTCGGCTACCTCGACGACGTGATCGAACCGAACGAGACCCGGCCCCGGGTGATCCGGGCCCTCGAGAGCCTCCAGAACAAGAGGCAGACGATTCCGAGAAAGAAGCACGGCAACATCCCGCTCTAGCACGGGGGAGGGTCCCCAGGTGTTCCGCAAAGTGCTCGTGACGAACCGGGGGGAGATCGCGGTCCGCGTGATCCGGTCCCTCCGGGAGCTGGGCATCCGCTCGGCGACGATCTACTCCGAGGCGGACCGGACCGCCCTTCACGTGATCCACGCGGACGAGGCGTACCTGTGCGGCCCGCCCCCCTCCTCCGAGAGCTATCTCGACATCCGCCGGGTCGTGGGGATCGCCGCGAAGTGCGGCGCCGACGCCGTCCATCCCGGCTACGGGTTCCTCTCCGAGAACCCCGCCTTCGCCCGGGCCTTGGCGGCGGCGGGAATCGTCTTCATCGGGCCGGGTCCCGAGGCGATGGAGATCATGGGGAACAAGGTCGCCGCCCGGCGGCGGATGGTGGAGCGGGGGGTTCCCGTCATCCCCGGAACGGGGGAGCCCATCGAGGACCCGAAGGAGGCCGTCCTCCAGGCGGAATCGATGGGGTTCCCGGTCATCTTGAAGGCGGCCGCGGGGGGGGGGGGGAAGGGAATGCGCATCGTGCGGGAGCAGAAAGAGCTCGCCGGCGCCGTAGAGAGGACGAAGTCGGAGGCGGAGAAGGCCTTCGGCGACGGCACGGTGTTTCTGGAGAAGTACATCGAAGGGCCCCGGCACATCGAGGTGCAGGTTCTCGGCGACGACTACGGCGACGTGATTCACCTCGGCGAGCGGGAGTGTTCGGTTCAGCGCCGCTTCCAGAAGGTGATCGAGGAGTGCCCGAGCCCGGTGGTGACTCCCGGACTCCGGGAGAGCCTCGGCCGGGCCGCCGTGGAGGCGGCGAAAGCGGTGCGTTACAAGAGCGCCGGGACCGTCGAGTTCGTCATGGGCCGGGACCGGAAGTTCTACTTCCTCGAGATGAACACGCGCCTCCAGGTGGAGCACCCGGTGACCGAAATGACCACCGGCATCGACCTCGTCCGGGAGCAGGTGCGCATCGCGGCGGGGGAGCGTCTCGGCCGGAAGCAGGAGGAGATCTCCTTCCGGGGCCACTCCATGGAGTTCCGGGTGTACGCCGAGGACCCGCTCCAGAAGTTCCTACCCTCGGCCGGCAAGGTGCTCCGGCTGAACCTGCCCGAGGGGCCGGGGGTGCGGAACGACTGCGGCATCTACGCCGGATACCAGGTCCCGGTCCTCTACGACCCGCTCCTGGCGAAGCTCTCGGTGTGGGCGGAGAATCGGGATCTCTGCATCGCCCGGGCGAGGCGCGCTCTCGGCGAGTACGCGATCAAGGGAATCCGCCACAACCTTCCCTTCCACCTGTGGGCGCTGAAGCGGAAGCGCTTTCAGGAGGGGAACTACGACACTCATTTCATCGACGACGACTTCCGGGCGGAGGATCTGAAACCCCGGGAGTGGGCGCGGGACGTGGCGCGCGTGGCCGGCGTCATCCGCGCCTACCTCGACCGGGACCGGATGGTGATCGAAGACGGCCCCGCCCGGGGGCCTTGGAAGTGGGCCGCCCGCCGGGAAGGCGTGCAGGGGGACTGAGAGGCCGGGAGGAACGATGCGTTATTTCGCCACCGTCGAGGACGAAAAGAAGGAGGTCGAGATCGAGGAGACCGAGTCCGGTTTCCGGATCAAGATGAACGGCGAGTGGCTTCGCGTGGATTCGGCGTTCGTCGCCGACGGGCTCTTTCTTTCCCTGCTGATCGAAGGCGAGTCCCACGTGATCGAGACCTCCCGGGGCGACCGGGGGAACCACTGGAACGCCCGCGTCCACGGCCGTTACCTGGACGTCACGGTCCGGAACGAGCTCGAGGAGCGGGCGGCCGAGCGCCGCGAGAAGGAGCGCGCCTCCGGGCCCTCCGTGCTCCGTTCCCCCATGCCCGGCCTCGTGATCAAGCTCGCCGCGGCGAAGGGGGACGAGGTCAAGGAGGGGGAACCGGTGGCGGTGGTGGAGGCGATGAAGATGCAAAACGAACTCCTCGCCGACCGGGACGGGCGGATCTCGGCGGTCCACGTCGCGCCCGGCGACCGGGTCGACGCCCGGGCGCCGATCGTGACCATCGAAACGGCACCGGGGGAGGCGTGACCTTGGCCGACACCCCCAGAGAATCGGTCCTCGTCATCGACGACGAAGCGGAAATCCGCCAGTCCTTCCAGAAGCTTCTCACCCGCGAGGGTTTCGAAGTCGAAACCGCCGCCGACGGCAAGGAGGCGATGGCCCGGGTCCGAACGGCCCGCTTCCGCGTCGCCCTTTGCGATCTCAAGCTGCCCGACATCGACGGCCTCGACCTTCTCAAGATGCTCAAGATCGCCTCCCCCGAGACGGAAGTTCTCATGATCACCGGCTACGGCACCGTGGACGACGCGGTGCGTGCGATGAAGGACGGCGCGTACGACTTCATACAGAAGCCGATCAAGAAGCACCTGATCCTGAAGTCGATCGAGAAGGCCCTCGAGCGGCAGGCCCTCGCCAGCGAGAACCGGGAGCTCCGGGAGCGTCTCCGAACGATGGAGAAGGTTCCGCGCCCGATCGGCGTCTCTCTCTCCATGAAGAAGACCCTCGAGGTTGCGGAGCAGGTCGCGCCGTCGAGCGCGTCGGTGCTCATCGAGGGGGAGAGCGGCACGGGCAAGGAAGTGATCGCCAACATCGTCCACCACGCCAGCCATCGGAAGGACTACCCCTTCATCAAGGTGAACTGCGCCGCCATTCCCGACACCCTCCTCGAGGCGGAGCTCTTCGGCCACGAGAGGGGAGCGTTCACCGGGGCCGTGGGACAGAGGAAGGGACGGTTCGAGCTCGCCGACGGAGGCACCCTTTTCCTCGACGAGATCGGCGAAATGTCCCCCGCCACCCAGGTCAAACTGCTCCGGGTGCTGCAGGAGGGGGAGTTCGAGCGGGTGGGGGGCACCCAGACGCTCCGGGTCGACGTTCGGCTCATCGCCGCGACCAACATGAACCTGGAGGAGGGGATTCGGGAGAAGCGCTTCCGGAAAGATCTTTACTACCGGCTGAACGTCATCACGATCCACATCCCGCCCCTTCGGGACCGGCCCGAGGACATCCCCCTTCTCGCGGAACATTTTCTGTGTATCTACAACCAGAGAAACGGAAAGTCGATCGAGGGGATCGCCAAGAAAGTGCTCGACCGGTTCATGAAATACTCGTGGCCGGGCAACGTGCGGGAGCTCGAAAACGTGATCGAGCGGGCGGTGGTTCTCGGGAGGCAGAGCCAGATCCAGATCGAAGACCTCCCCTCCGCCCTCCACGAGGGAAGGGGAGAGGAGAGCATGATCCGGATCCCCCTCGGGATGACCATGGCCGAGGCGGAGCACAAGATCATCACCGAGACGCTCCGGCGCACCCAGGGAAACAAGGAACTCGCCGCCCGGCTGCTCGGCATCGCGGCCCGCACGATCTACCGGAAGCTGGAGAATCCCCCCGACCCGCCGTCCGGGAAGGGCGGGGTTTGAGGGCTCTTGTCAATATGTCCCGCCCCGCTCCGCCGGCCGGGGCCATCCTGTCAGTCACCGGCGGGACCGAATCGTGTGCGAGCCCTAACCCTTTTTGCTATAATCCGTTAGAAGTCCCGAAACGGACCGGATCTTGGCACGGTGATTGCGATATAATTGTGACGGCCTTACCCGGGCCCGCAGATTCATTCGGATCGGACCCCAGTCCGCCCTCCCCGAGGGGCGGAGAAAGTGACTCCAATCATGAGCACGGAAACCGTGAAGAGCACGAAGGGGTGGATCGAGATATCGGAGGATCACTGCAAGGGCTGCTTCCTCTGCGTGGAGGATTGCCCGCAGCAGGACATCGAGATCGCTCCACACCTGAACCGCATGGGCTTTCACCCTGCGAAACCTTTGAACGTGAAATGCACCGGCTGCGGGATCTGTTTCTACGCCTGCCCCGAGCCGAACGCCATTCGCGTCTTCAAGCCCGAGAAGAAGAAGGGGGAGAGCTGATGGCGCGCAAACTCATGAAAGGGAACGTGGCCGTGATCATGGGCGCGATCCTCGCCGATTGCCGCGCCTACTTCGGCTACCCGATCACGCCGGCGAGCGAGATCGCCGAGGCGGCCGCGGATCTGTTCCCCCGCCTCGGGCGGGCGTTCCTCCAGGCCGAGAGCGAAGTGGCGGCGATCAACATGGTGTACGGCGCCGCGTCGACGGGGATTCGGACCATGACCGCCTCTTCGTCGCCCGGAATCAGCCTCAAGCAGGAGGGGATCTCCTACTGCGCCGGTTCGGAGCTGCCCGTCGTCGTGATCGACGTGATGCGCGGCGGGCCCGGGCTCGGAAACATCGCCCCCGAGCAAGGGGACTACTTCCAGATGGTCAAGGGGGGAGGGCACGGAAACTATCGGAACATCGTGCTCGCTCCGAACTGCGCCCAGGAGATGTGCGACCTGACGATCCTCGCCTTCGAACTCGCCGACAAGTACCGCAATCCGGCCGTGATCCTGACCGACGGCTTCATCGGCCAGATGATGGAGCCCGTGGATCTCGAGGAGAGGACGATCGTGCCCCCCGAAAAGCCGTGGGCCGTGGACGGGACGGCGAAGACCCAGGGGAACCTGATCAGCTCGATTCACATCTCCGCGGAGGAGCTCGAGGCCCACGTGGAACACCTCTTCCGAAAATACCAGAGGATCGAAGGGGCGGAAAAGCGCTTCGAGGAGTACCGCATCGACGACGCGGAGATCATTGTCGTCGGCTACGGCGTCATGTCCCGCATCATCCTCTCCGCGGTCGACATCGCCCGGGAGAAGGGGATCAAGGTCGGCATGATCCGGCCCATCACGCTCTGGCCCTTCCCGACCGAGGCGATCCGGAACCGGGTGCCCCAGGCGGAGGAGTTCATTGTCGCGGAGCTCTCCACGGGACAGTTGATCGAAGACGTGCGCCTCGCGGTAGAGGGGAGGAAGCCGGTCCGGCTCTTCCGGCGCACCGGCGGCATGGTGCCGAGTTCGGAGGACCTGGTCGACGTGCTCCAGGTTCGGGAGGGGGTGGCGTGATGGACAGGGTCGTGAAGGAAAAGGCCGTGAGCATCCTCGAGGAGTACAAGTACAAGCCGGGCGCCGACAAGGACCACACCCACTACTGCCCGGGATGCGGCCACGGGAACGCCCACAAGATGATCGGCGAAGCGATCGACGAGCTCGGCGTGGCGGAGCGCACCATCATGATGAGCCCCGTCGGATGCAGCGTCTTCGCCTACTACTACTTCAACTTCGGTCATATCCAGGCGGCCCACGGGCGCGCCCCCGCCGCGGCGACGGGCGTGAAGCGGGCGCAGCCCCACTCGATCGTCATCTCCTATCAGGGGGACGGCGACCTCGCGGCGATCGGCGGGAACAACATCCTCCAGGCCGCGAACCGGGGCGAGGGCATCACCGTCTTCTTCGTGAACAACGCGATCTACGGAATGACCGGCGGCCAGATGGCGCCCACGACCCTGATCGGCCAGCGCAGTTCCACGACTCCCCGGGGGCGCACGGTCCGGAACGAGGGCTACCCCATGCGGGTGTGCGAACTGCTCTCCCAGCTCGAAGCGCCGGTCTATCTCGAGCGGGTCGCCCTCATCGACCCGAAGACCGTGACGAAGGCGCGCAAGGCGATCAAGAAGGCGATCCGGATGCAGGTCGAGGGCCGGGGATTCTCCCTTGTCGAGATCCTCTCTCCCTGCCCGACGGGGTGGAAGCTGAACGCCGTCGATTCGAGGAAGTGGATCGAGGAGAACATGCTGCCCGTCTTTCCCCTCGGCGTCTTCCGGGACCGGAGCGACGAGCCGATCCCCGAGCGGGAGGAGCCCGTGTGCGAAACGGTTCACGACGCCCTCGCCTTGGACAGCGGCGCTCCGGCGGCCACCCCCGTGGACAGCGCTCTGGAACGTTCCGTCGACATGAAAGTCGCGGGATTCGGCGGCCAGGGGATCCTCTTCCTCGGCGAGGTGCTCGCCGATGCGGGCATGCAGGCGGGCCACCACGTGACCTGGCTCCCGTCGTACGGTCCGGAGATGCGGGGGGGCACGGCGAATTGCCATGTGGTCGTTTCGTCGAAGCGGATCGGGAGCCCCATGGTCTCCCGGCCGAACATACTGATCGCCATGAACCGGCCTTCGTACGAGAAGTTCGTGGACGACGTCGTCGACGGCGGCGCGCTCCTCTACGACTCCTCCCTCATCGAAGGGATCGAGATCCCGGCGCGCCTCGAGGGGTATCCGATTCCGGCGACGAAGATCGCCGACGAGATCGGGAATGCTCGGGTGGCGAACGTGGTGATGCTCGGCGCGTACATCGGCGCTTCCGGGCTTTTCACACGGGACGAGGCGCTCGAAGCGCTCCGGCTCCACATCCGCAGGAAGAGACTGCTCCCCATGAACGAGAAGGCCCTCGACGCGGGGATCCAGGCGGCCCTGGAAGCGATGAAGCGGTAGGCTTGATTCCGCAAGACTGCGGCCTTGATTCCGGTAGGCGGGAGCCGGGGGGTCAGGGCGGCTTGCTCAAACAGTCGTCACGCGCCGGCCGGATGAGACCCACGGCCGGGGATTCCCCATCCCCCGAGCCGGGGGGATCCATGCGCCGGGGGCACCCCGCCCCTTGAGCGCCGAGGGCCGGTCGTGTACGATCGGCCTGATTCTCTTTCCCGAACATCGCGATCCATCCATACACCTCGCGGGGGTTCATTCATGAGTTCGATCGACGAACGGTACGGGCGGCTCGAACCGCACTTCGAAAAATGGGAGGTCGTGAAAGACTGTGTCGACCAGTTCATCGACATGATGCTGAACTGGCGGCAGAGCGGCCACCCGGGCGGGTCCCGGTCCAAGGCGCACGCCCTCCTCGCCACCCTTCTCGGCGGAGTGATGCGCTGGGACATCCGGCGGCCCGAGGCCCCCTTCGGCGACCGGTTCGTGTTGGTCGCGGGGCATACGGTTCCCCTGATCTACGCGACCCTGGCCCTCTTCCACGAGACCCTCCGGGCCCGTTTCCGGGAGACCGGCGACGGGCGCTACCGCGTTCCGAACGAGGAGGAGCGGGCCCTCTTCGTCGAGCATCTCCTCGGTTTCCGGCGGAGGGGCGGGCTCGCCGGCCACGCCGAGATGGAGGGGCGGACCCTCTTCCTCAAGTTCAACACCGGACCGTCGGGCCACGGATCGCCGCCGGCCGCCGGGGAGGCCTTCGCCCTCAAGCGGGCGGGCGCGGAAGGTGTCCGCGTCTTCGCCTTCGAGGGGGAGGGGGGGCACACCGCCGGCGCGAGCCACGAGACGAAGAACACGGCGTGGGGCCTCGGGCTCGGCAATCTGGTCTACGTGATCGACTGGAACGACTTCGGCATCGACGACCACGCCGTCTCGTCGGTGGTTCACGGCACGCCCGCGGAGTGGTTCGGCGCCTACGGGTGGCGGGTCGCGGGGGCCGAGCGGGGGAGCGAGTGGGGTCCGGTGACGCGGGCCCTCCTCGAGATCGTCCACGGCGAAGAGAACCCGACCCGGCCGGGCGTCGTCTGGGTGAAGACCCGGAAGGGACGGGGCTATCTCAAGTACGACAACGCCTCCCACGGCGCGCCCCACAAGGCGAACTCCGATCTCTACTGGCAGACCAAGGCGGCCTTCGCCGAAAAGTACGGCGTCGTTTTCGAGGGATTCGGGAAGCCGCTGCCGGAGGATCGGGAGGAGCAGCGGGCCCAGGTGGAGACGAATTACCACCGGGTCTTCGACGTGATCCGGAAGAACCCGAAGCTCCTCACCTACCTCTCGGACCGGCTCGTCGAGATCGGCGACTCGGTCCCCGGCGACGTTCCCGGCTTCCGTCTCGGCGGGGGAAAGAACCCGGTCCGGGACGAGATCATCCTCGACGCCCGGAAGTACCCGAACGAGATCTGGGCGAAGCCGGGAGAAGAGAGGCCGAACCGGGCCGCCCTCGCGAGCTGGGGCGCGTTCGTGAACGGCCGCTGCAAAAAGGAGTACGGGCGCCCCCTCTTCATCGCCTGCAGCGCCGATCTCGCGGACTCGACGAACATCAGCGGCTTCGCGAAGGGCTTCGGCGGTGAGGAGGGTTACGGCTGGTACTCCCGTGAGGGGAACCCGGAGGGCGCCCTCCTCCCCCAGGAGATCACCGAATTCGGCAACGCCGGTCTCATGGTCGGCCTGGCGACGGTGAACTTCTCGAAGAAGCCGGAGAAGGAGTTTCTCGGGTTCTACGGCGCCTGCTCGACGTACGGTTCGTTCTCCTATCTGAAATACGGACCCATGCGTCTCTTCAGCCAGCTCGCGCAGGATTGCGAGCTGAAGGTGGGCAAGGTGCTCTGGGTGGCGGGCCATTCCGGGCCGGAGACTGCCGACGACTCCCGCACGCACTTCGGCATCTTCGCCCCCGGCGTGACCGACCTGTTTCCCCGGGGGAAGGTGCTGAACCTCCACCCCTGGGAGTACAACGAGGTGCCGGTGGTGCTCGCCGAAGCGATGAGGGGGCCCTGGCCGATCATCGCCCTCCACCTGACCCGCCCGCCGGTGACGATCCCGGACCGGGAGGGGATCGGGATGGCCTCCCACTTCGAGGCGGCGCGGGGGGCCTACGTGATCCGGCCGTACCGGGAAGGGGAGGAGAGGATGGGCGTTCTCCTCGTGCAGGGAACCACGTCCACGGCGAACCTCCTCGAGGTGCTCCCCGACTTCGACCGGGAAGGATGGAACGTGAAGGTGGTCGCCACCATCTCCCGGGAACTTTTCGACGCCCAACCGGAGGCGTACCGGGAGAAGATCCTGCCGATGAGCGAGTGGATCGACTCCACGGTGATCAGCAACCGCTCCCGCATGCTCTCCTTCGCCTGGCTCCCCCACAAGATTGCCGAGGAGTACGCAATCGCGTCCGACTGGGACGACCGGTGGCGGACGGGGGGAACCCTCGAGGAAGTGTGCGAGGAGGCCCGGATCTCCCCCGCCTGGATCAAGAAAGGGATCGCGCGGTTCGTCGATGAGCGGAAAGAGCGCCGGAAACGTCTGGCCGACGCCGCGGCCGCCGCGGGGCGGTAGGGCGCACGACAGACGGAACGACCTGGGCCGCAAACAAACGAGGGCCGGCGCCCCGTGAGGACACCGGCCCGTCGCAAGATTCCTTCTTTCGAGAGGCGCCTACCGGATCAGCACCATCCGCCCGGTCCCCTCTTCCCTCCCGGACCGGAGCCGGTAGAAGTAGACCCCGCTCGCGAGCCGGTCCGCCCGGAGGACTACCTCGTGGCTCCCCGCCGGGAGCTCCCGGTCGACCAGCGTCGCCACCTCCCGCCCCGAGAGGTCGTACACCTTGAGGCTCACCCGCCCCTCTTTCGCGATCGAGAAGGGGATCGTCGTGGTCGGGTTGAACGGATTCGGCCGGTTCTTCTCGAGACGAAAGACGGCCGGGGGCGCATCTTCGTACTCCTCGACCCCGGTCGGGATCGTCGGCGTCAGGAGGTACCAAAAACCGATGCGCGCGTCGTATTCCCCCCCCGCGGCGAACCCCGCCGCGGCCTGGCCGAGGGTCGCCCGCGCCCGGACATCGCCCGCCGACGCATCGGATCCCCCCGTCCCGAGGACCGCACCCCGGAGGACGATCTGGGCGGAGGACCCCGTCGAGATCCAGAAGCCGGCCGCGAGGACGATCCCGCCGACGACCAATCGCGCCCGATTCATGCTAGTCCTCCTCCAACTCGAGCTCCGCCTCGAGCGCGGCCAGACGATCCCGGATCTCGGCGACCTCTG
The DNA here is from genome assembly GCA_043809585.1 of Candidatus Eiseniibacteriota bacterium. Classification (GTDB taxonomy): domain Bacteria; phylum Orphanbacterota; class Orphanbacteria; order Orphanbacterales; family Orphanbacteraceae; genus JBDROZ01. Next base: position 39,409 of record JBDROZ010000104.1, on the reverse strand, counting down.
CCGCCATCCGATCGCGATGGAACGCCGCCGATTCGGTCTTCTCCTCATCGATCTCCGAGACGGTCCGGGGACCGCGGGCCCTGGCTTCCTCGTCCCTGGCGCCCGAACCCCCGCCGTCCGCCAGAGTGACCGATCCGTAGGCGCTCGGCACGAAGAGGGTGGTGAGCTGCATGTCATAGGCGTAGAGAACGCCGCTCCCTTCCTCGCCGAAGAAGTAGAAGGTATGGCTTCCGGCCCCGACGGAGTATACGTCGTGGACCGTGACGGGGAACGCGTAGCCCCCGCTCGCCGCCGAGCTGGGGAGTTGGAGCCCGACGTCCTGGTGGTTCGGTATCAGGAGGGTGTCTTCGGTCACTCCGAAATTGCCCCAGCTCGTCGTCCCGGCCGTGTGGGTGATCGTCGCCTGCGCCGTGCCGCTGACGATCACGTAGCCGGAGGAGGGGACGTCGATCGTCCGGCTGAGGAGGACATCCGGACCGCTTCCCGTGAGAGTGATGAGCGAGGTCCCGTCCGACGCGCTCGCCAGCCCCGGTTCGTCGGCGATCTCCGTCTTGGAAATCGCGCCGAACAGGAAATTCGCCGAAGCGTCCCCCGTGTTGTCCGTGAGCCAGAGCTTCGTGCTGTTCCCGACCCGTTCGTACAGGGTTCCACCGGCAGGGGCGTTCAGGAGAACATTGTTGGAACCGGCGAGAAGTGCGTACTCGTATCCGTTCCGCCAGAAGGCGGAGTAGATGCTGCTGGTGGACGGCTGCTTGCCGATCCGGGTCTCGGCGGTGGCAGCGATGTTACCCGCCACATCGAGCTCCTCCAGGGGCGTCGTTGTTCCGATGCCGACGTTGCCCCCCGACCCGATCGAGAGCCGCACGCCGCCGTTATAGAAGTTCAGATTCCCGGTGACACCGTCGAGGTAATGCCACGCGATTGTCGCGCCTCCGGCGGAGTACCCGTAGAAAGGGAGGCCCGACGCCCCGGCGGTCTGTACGTACATTCCTCCGTAACCGGAAGTCGCGGGGGATTGGACGCCGAAGACCTCCGCCCCCGTCACCGGCGTCGTCCGGCCGATGCCGACGAACCCGGTCACGCCGTTCACGTAGAGGTCGTCGTTCACCCGGAAGCCGAGGCCCCCGGCGGCGGTCCCCTGGACGTCGAGCTTCGCGCCGGGACCCGCCGTGCCGATGCCCACGTTCCCCGAGGGGACGCTGGAGAGGTCGTCCCCGGAGATCATCCAGTCGCCGTCCGACTCGGCACCGGAGGAGGAGACCACGATCGAGTCGCCCCCCTCGGTGACGGTCATGTTCGGGCCGGCCACGATCCGGACATCCCCCTGGAGACCGTTCAGGCTCTTCGCGTACCCTCCGGCCACATCCCCCGAGAGGAATGCGTAGGGAGTGCCGGCGAGGGCCGTCCGGGGATCGAGCTCCGGCCCCGCGTCGACCGAGATCCCGAGCCAGCGGAGATCTTCGAAGGAGACGCCGGCGAGGGATGAAATGGAACCGAGGAGGACCGAAGCGACACCCTCGTCGACGACGACCCCTGGATGGGTCTCCGTCCAGAGGGCCGCCCCCGCCGCGCTCGAGTCGTAGATCGTGAAGGTGAGGTCGTGGGCCCCCGCGAGGGGGGTCCCCGTCGAGTCGAGGAGCGCCTGGAACGAGATGGCGCCGGGGGGTGAAGCTCCGGCCACGGCGGCGGCGGAGAGAAGGAGAAGGGTGACGAAGAACAGGGCGATCCGCGGCGGACCGGTGCGAATGAGACGATGATTCTGCCGGGGCATCGATTTCCTCCCGTGAGAAACGCGGAGCGAGGGGGGGCCGACTCGGAGGGGGGAACGAGCGACCGATGGAGGGGGATCGATTTTGAAGATAGTAAGAGCGGGGGCGATAATCAACCAAGAGAAACTGTCGAACTCCAAATTAATACGGAATTCGAGAGAAAGGCCCGGCTTCCGAAAGAAACCGGGCTCCGCGATTCAGACCAGGAGGGCGCGGCGATTCCCTACCGGACGAGGACCATGCGCCCCGTCTCGACCGATCCGTCCACCTCCACCCGCGAGAAGTAAACCCCCGAGGCGACGGGCCGGAAGGATCCGTCCGTACCGTCCCACAACAGATCGAGGTCACCCGACGCCGGGCCCTGGTGAAGGGTACGGACGATGCGCCCGGCCACGTCGTAGACGCCGACGGTCACGCGGGCCGGGCCGCCGAGCCGGATCGGGATGATGGTCGACGGGTTGAAGGGATTCGGCCGGTTCGGCAGGAGGATGGAGGAGCGGACGGGCGATCCCCCCGCCACGCTCGTCGAGATCCCCTCGTAAGAGAATCCGACGTTCGGGTCGTCCGGGTCCCAGTTCGTCACCACCAGATCGAGGCCCACCGAGTAGACATAGTCGACCTCCACGTTCGCCGAGCCGGCGGGCGGCGCCGAGGCGAGGGCGATCCACCCCTTGTCGAGATCGTACGCGTAATCGCCGTAAGGGACCGGGACGCCGCCGACGCGAATCTCGCCGATCGAACGGAGCGGAGCCTCGTCCAAGTAGAAGACCTTCGCCGCGCCGTCGCCGTCCATGGTCTCGCCGGTCACCGTCGTCGAGCCCGAGTTGTCGAGATCGCCCCAGACCACGCTCTCCACGACGAGGCCCTTCGTCGGATTGGCGAACTTCCAGGAGAAGGAGGCGACGGTTTCGAGAGACCCGTCGAGGTTCTCGTACACCATCACCGGCTCCCACCAGCCGCCGGAGGCGAGATCGAGATCGCCGTCATGGTCACAGTCGGCGAGGGTGACGGCGGAGAAGTAGGTCCGGCTCTCGCCGGAGGACCAGCCGACGCTCGTCGAAAGGGTCCCGCCCGTGTTGAAGTAGACGCCGGCGTTGGAGACCCCGCCGAGCTGGGCGTTGTTCGCCACCGCCAGGTCGAGCCACCCGTCGCCGTCCACGTCGCCGAAGTCGATCTGGAGCGTGTTCCGGGTGTCCGCCGATTCCCACCACGGGATCGAGTCGAGGCCGCTCCCATGGTTCCGGTAGATCCGGTTCGGGCCGAACTCGTTCCCGCAGGCGAGATCGAGGTCGCCATCGCCGTCCACGTCCCCCCAGGCCACGTCGAGCGTGTAGTCCACGGGCCCGGTCCGCCAGACCGAGTTCTCCGTGATCACGCCGCCGTCGTTCCGGTAGACCTTGCTTCTCTGGGGCACGCTCGTGTACGACTCGCCGCACGCCGTGGCGAGATCGAGATCGCCGTCGCCGTCGAAATCGCCCCAGGCCAGGTCGAAGCTGTTGTCCAGATCGCCCGAGATCCAAACGGGGAGGGAGGTGAACCCGGTCCCCTCGTTCCTGTAGATCTTGTCCCGCTGGGGCGTGCCGGGATCGCCGAGCAGGGCGACCGCCAGATCGAGATCGCCGTCCCCGTCGTAATCGCCGAGATCGACATGACAGTGGTAGCCGATATCGGCGCTCGACCAAGCCGCCACGGTGTCCAGTTCGCCCCCCAAGTTGAAGTAGACCCGGATCGGCTGACGGGCCATGTCGTTTCCGTTGCCGGTCACGAGGTCGAGGTACCCGTCCCCGTTCAGATCGAGGAGCGCGCCCCCCGTCGAATAATCCATGTCGATCGACCTCCACGCGGGAGGGGTCCCGAGGGGAACCACGCCGTACGCCGCCCCCCGGGCGAGCAGCAGGGCGAGAAACATCCATGAGAAAACGAAAGAAGAACGGCGGGTCCGGCTGCGGGTCATGGTCGCACCTCGATGTTAGGTCGTTTTCGGCGACGGCACGGCACGGTGGGGGAGGCGTCGAACGTTATGCCGGAGGTCGGACTCGAACCGACACGAGGTCGCCCTCGGGGGATTTTGAGTCCCCTGCGTCTACCACTTTCACCACTCCGGCGTTACGCTTCTCGCTCAATTGTAGCGGATTACGATTGGCGGCGTCAATGGTGCCAATCCGACGCTTTTCGATGACGCTCGAGGATTCCCCATCACGCACCGACGCCCGAAGCCCCAAATTGGCGTTGACGGAAGGGGGGGCGGGTGCTTAAATCGTGGGCCGGGAAGGAAGAGAATCGGGGCTGTAGCTCAGCTGGGAGAGCACTTGACTGGCAGTCAAGAGGCCACGGGTTCGAGCCCCGTCAGCTCCATTTCTCTTCCTTCTTTTCTTGTCCGAGTTCCGATCTTCCCTCCTTCACTTCTCCCCTCAGCCCGGGTCAGACTCGGAATTCCGTGTTTGATCCGAGCTACTTCCAATCGAACTTCCAGGTATGGTGCTGCACCCGTTCTCCGTTCTTTTCGATCTCCAGAACCACCAAGGAGAGGGGGGGGGCGAGGGAGAGGGGAAAGGTGATGTCCGCCATGTTCCTCCACGTCGCCTTCCGGTCCACGAGAGACTGCTTGTCGAACTCGGGGACACCGATCGGCTCGAGACGCATCGGATCGAAAGTCCGCCCGTCGTCCGTTCGCAGGCGGAAGCGCCACAGGGCGAGGTCCACGTCCGCCGCCTTCTCGCCCCAAACCACGATCTTGAAGGAGATCCCCTCCTCCACATAACGACGATTCATGGCGTAAAGCGCTTCGTTCGCCCCCGCCTTGGCGCCGGCCCTCTTTTCGAGATACGCCAGGTCGTAGAGCATGGCCGACGTGGTGCCCGACGTCTCGAGCAGAGTCCGCCCCGTGTAGGGCCTCACGAAGATCGCTTCCACCTCCGACTCGGGGAGGCCGAGGTATTCCATGGCGACAACGCCGCTCATGCTCGGCTTGACCGGCTGAAGGAACATCGCCGGCGGAGCGCATGCGGCAAGAACGATCGATACCATCAGGGCCCCGCGCGGAAAGGTGCGCATGATCATGGCCGAATCCTCCTCCGCGCACCCTACCAACGAGGGGAATACCCGTCAAGAACGATGCAAAACGCGATTTCCGCTTGCAATCGGAGAGGCCGGCCGGTTGACAAGGCGCAAGACCTGATATAAAATATTCTTAGTCAAGAGCTTAGTCGGGTTCGCCCGGTTCCCCCCCGGATGGGCGAGTTTCCCCCATCCCCTAAGTGTCTGTGCGAAGATAGACTAAACCGGCCGTCTCCCGAACGCTCCCCCAACGGCCGGGGCGAGGAGCGCGGCCGGCCCGGGTCAATCCTCTCGGAGATCCCTGCTCCGACCGATCGCGGAGGACGGAGTTCGTGTTTCTTACCAGTAATCCAGACAAACGATTCGACGATTCACTTCACGTGGTTTGTAGCGATAGTACCGTGATGGCCTCCCGAGGCCCGGGCGGTGGCACTCCCCTTGCTCATTTGATCCGGCAGAACAACAGAGGAGCGGGAAAGGCTCCCTGCTCGACTCGTGGTCTGCTGGGTCGTGGGCTGATCTCAATCGACTTGGATGCGAGTTACACGTTCACCCATGCACACGGTACGAGCGGGGAGCCGTTCCCGTTCCCGGCATATCCGGGACCGGCCACCACCCCGACGATTCCAGGAAGCTCACCACCCCGGGGGGTGATTGGATGAAGCGTCCGAACCGCCTCGTTTTCCCGGTCTCGCTTCTTCTGCTCCTCTTCGGCGTGTCCGCCGCGGGGGCGGAGGAGAGGCTCGTCCGTGCCGGCGGTGCATCGGAGTGGTCCGGTTTCCGGAACGCCGTGAGGGGATCGGGAGGGCGAATCCTGCAGGCCTTCCCACCCGCCGGGGCCATCGTAGCGGGGGACGACGCATTCTGGCTCGCCACCTCCCGCCTCCACCCTCACTGGTCCGTCGACATCGGACCGGTCCCCGTCCCGGCCCCCGAGGCGACCTCCCGGCCCGACCGCTTTCTCGCCGCCGCCTGGAACCGCCGTTTCGCGCCCCCGGCTAAGAGGGCACCCCATCCCGGAGGCGCCGCCGACATGGGCATGGAGCACGCGGCCCCCGGCGGTCGGGGGGATCCCGGCCCCTCGAAAACGCCCCCCGGCGCGAACTTCTACGACACGAGCGAGTTCCTCATCGGCACCGTCGCCATCGGGATCCTGATGCCCGAAAGCGACGGCTCCATCGATCCCTCCACCGAGGATTGGACCCAGGCCGAGATCGACTCGGTCGTCGACGAGGTGCAGGCGGGCCTTGCCTGGTGGATCGGCCAGGCGCCGGGGGGGAACCTCTCCTTCGTGTTCGACGTCCCCGATCCGGTGCCGTGCCCCTACGAGCCGATCACGCGGAACGCCTTCACCGCCCGGGTCGAATCGATATGGACCAAGGCAGTCTTCGACACCCTCGGCTACACAACCGGCGACGCCTGGTTCAAAGGGCGCTCCTATCTGAACGACCTCCGGGAGACATACGACACCGACTGGGCGGTGGCGGTCTTCGTCGTCGATTCGAAGAACGACGCCAATGGGAAGTTCGCCAACCTCTTCTACGGGTTTTCCTACTACGGCGGCCCCTACATGGTGATGACCTACGACAGCGGGCCGTGGACCATCGCCGGCCTCCATGCCGTCACCGCCCACGAGATCGGCCACAGTTTCTACGGCCTCGACGAGTACTTCGGGGCGCACAAGGGCTGCACCCTGAAGGCCGGGTATCTCCTCGAGCAGAACCAAAACAGCGAGTGGGGGACCTGCTTCACCGACGATCCTTGCATCATGCGGGACAGCCTCACCCGGGACTTCGATTCGAACGCGGTCTGTCCGTACACCCACGGGCAGATCGGACTCCGGGACACGGACACGGACGACGTGGCGGACATTCTCGACACCTACCCTTCGACGATCCTGAGCGTCCCTCCCCCCGACACGACGAGCGTCACCACCCCCTCCTTCGCCGGATCGACCTGGGTGAATCCCCTCCCGAACTTGAACACGATCGGCGAAGGGAACGACATCACCCTGAACACGATCGCCCGCGTCGAGTACCGCGTCTCGGGGGGCCTCTGGATCCCGGCGGACGCCGCGGACGGAACGTTCGACTCCGCCGGCGAGGCGTACGTCTTCACGACGGCGCCCCTTCCGGAGGACTCGCTCTACCTGTTCGAGATCCGGGCGGTGAACTCGGCGGGCAACGCCGATACGATCCCCGCCCTCGACACGGTCTATATCTTCGACGGGACGGCGCCCGGTCTCGTGCAGGGCCTCGCCGCGACGCCCGTCGACTCGACGGTGGTGCTCACCTGGACCAACCCGGCCGACGCCGACCTCCAGTCGGTGGTCCTCCGGTTCGGCACGGTCGCCGCGCCGGCCGACACCGGGGAGGGCTTCCTTCTCGAGGTCCGCCCGGCCCTTCCCGGAACGGCGGACACCCTCGTGCACGCCGGGCTCTTCCCGGACACGACCTATCACTACTCGCTCTTCACTCTCGACGAAGTCCCGAACGTCTCGGGCCCGGCGACCGCGTCGGGGACGCCCCTCTACCCGTCGGCGCCCCCCGCGCTCCACCGGCCGGCGCCGGGGTCTCTCTATGTCGCGGCGGCCACCGAGTTCGCGTGGGCGCCCGTCCCTCTGCCCGATCCTTCGGACACGCTCACCGCCTATCGGCTCCAAGTCGCCCTCGACTCGGTATTCGGGGCGCTCCTCGTCGACTCCGTCGTCACCACCGGTTCACCGGCGGACACGCTCTGGGGCTACGGCGATCTCCTCCTCGGAACGCCCCACTGGTGGCGCGTCCGGGGGCAGGCTCTTTCGAGCGGAACCTGGGGATACTGGAGCCAAGGCTCCCTCTTCACCACGGAACTCCTCGTCACGGAGATCGGGTTCCTCGATTCGACGGTCTCGGCATACACGAACTTCGCCGACGGCGACTCCCTGGAGGCGAACACGGACGCCCTCGTCGAAGCGCGCGTCGCCCCGGCGGACACCCTCGGACTTGGCGGCTTCACCGCGTGGGTCCACTGGGCCGGGGCCGCCTCCGACTCGGCGCCCCTCGCCTGGGACCGGGACGAGGGGGGCTACGGGTACTGGCGCGGATCGATCCCCTACGGCGCCGCCTTCGAACGGGGGGACACGGTCACCTTCTCGGTGAGCGCCCGTTCGCCGAACGACCCCGGCATGGCGGACGACAAGGGGGGCCTCGGCTACGCCTTCGTCGGCGGGCGGCGCGCCCTTCCCGGGTGGCACATTCCCGAGTCGGTGGAGCCCGTGCTCCCCATGCGCCACCCCTTCATTCCTGTCGACACGGATACGGCCGTCGCCCTCCGGGTCGGCTCGCCGACGGCCGAGCCGGCGACCGGGGGTGAGGTCTTCTTCCGGGTCCTCCCGGGTCCGCTTTACGGGATCTTCCCCCTGGCGCCGGAGACGATCGTCGGAGACTCGACCTACCTCTCCGGGCTTCTCGACTCGAGCTTCTCCCTGGACGACACGGTGGAGTACTACCTCCGGATCTGGGGGGACGAGACGTGGGACACCACTTTCGTCTACGGCACCAACTCCTCTTCGTCCGTGTCTCTCTGGGAAGTGAACGCGGCGGCGGCCCCCTTCACCTTCCTCGTGCACAGCGTGACGGGTGTCGACGAAACCCTGAACGCCTTCCTTCCGGCCCGGAACGAACTCTTCCGGAACCAACCGAACCCGTTCAATCCGACCACGGCGATCCCCTTCGCCCTCGCCCGCCCGGCCCCCGTCACCGTCGTGCTTTACGACGCCCGGGGGCGGACCGTCCGGATCCTCGTCGACGAGACCCGCCCCGCCGGGTGGCACTCGGTCGTTTGGAACGGCCGGACCGACGGGGGCACCGACGCGGGGAGCGGCGTTTACTTCGCGGTTATCCGCGCCGGCGACTGGCGGGAGACCATGAAGATTCTTCTCCTCCGGTAGCCGGGCCCCCGGCGAACATCCGTTTAGGATCGTTGACAGCGTCGGAACCGCTCTGCTATTTTCCGCATAGCTATCGGCTTGGAGCAACGCGCCGGCCCCCGGGCCGGACCTTCGGGAAGGAGAGGATCATGGGCGAAGCGCTCGGACTCATCGAGTGCCGTGGTTTCGTGGGCATGGTGGAGGCTTCGGACGCCATGGTGAAGGCGGCGAAGGTGAAACTGGTCCACTACGAACGGATCGGCGGCGGGTACGTGACCGCTATCGTGCGGGGCGACGTGGCGGCGGTCCGAGCCGCGACGGAGGCGGGGGCCGCCGCGGCCAGCCGCGTGGGCGAGCTGGTCTCGGTGCACGTCATTCCGCGGCCCCACGCCAACCTCGAGGACGTGCTCCCCATCGGGAAGACGGCGGCCGAAGCGAAGTAGTCCGTCGAAGAGGGGGCCAGGGGTATGGTACTCGGAAGGGTGGACGGCACCGTCGTCGCCACGCGCAAGGCGGAGAGGCTCGGCGGCCTCAAGCTCCTCGTCATCCGCGTCGTCGGTCCTGACCGGGAGCCGACGGGAGCGACCTTCGTCGCCGTCGACGCGGTCGGCGCCGGGGAAGGGGAGATCGTCCTCTGCGCCCAGGGCAGCTCCGCCCGTCTCACACCCGTCTCAGAGAACCGTCCCGTCGACGCGGTGATCGTCGGCATCGTCGACACCGTCGAAGCGGGAGGGGAGGTGCTCTACCGGAAGGACGGGTAGGCCATGGACGACCGGAGCGACCGGTACATCGACACCATCGTGGACCGGGTGATCGCCCGTCTCGAAGGGGAGCCCGCCGCGACCCTCTCCCCGCCCCCGCCGTCCCCCGCCCGAACCCGCACGGGCGTCTTCGGGGACCTCGACTCGGCGGTTCGCGCCGCCGGCGAGGCGTTCCTCGAACTCTCCTCGGTCCCCCTGGAAACACGGAAGAAGATGGTCGAAGCGGCCCGCAGGGCGGCCGCCGAGGCGGCCCCCTCTCTCGCCGAGCAGGCGGTGGCCGAGACTGGCATGGGCCGGGTCGAGGACAAGATCAGGAAGAACCTCCTTGTCGCGACCAAGACGCCGGGGATGGAGATCCTCGAGCCGTGGGCGACCACCGGCGACCACGGGCTGACGCTGGTCGACTATGCACCCTACGGCGTCATCGGCGCCATCGTCCCCTCCACGAACCCCACGGAAACGGTGATCAACAACGGCATCGGCATGGTGGCCGCGGGGAACACGGTGGTCTTCAACGCCCATCCCGGCGCGAAGGGATGCACGAACCGGTGCCTCTCGATCCTGAACGACGCCATGCACGCCGCGGGGGGGCCCCCCTTCGTCTTCACCGCCGTGGAGGAGCCGACGATCGAAACCGCCCAAGCCCTCATGAAGCACCCGGATGTCCGCCTCGTCGTCGTCACCGGCGGGCCGGCCGTGGTCCGGGAGGCGATGGCGTCGGGCAAGCGGGTCGTCGCGGCCGGGCCGGGGAATCCGCCGTCGGTGGTAGACGAGACCGCCGACTTCGATCAGGCGGGACGTGACCTCGTGGCGGGGGCCTCCCTCGACAACAATATCATCTGCACCGACGAGAAAGAGGTGATCTCGGTCGCCTCCGTGGCGGACCGCCTGAAGGAGGCGATGAGTCGCGCGGGGGCGTACGAGCTGGAGGGCTCGATGATCGGCAAGCTGAAGTCCCTCGTCCTCGCCGAAGACAGGGGCCCCGCCGCCCACTCGGTGGTGCGGAAGGAATTCGTCGGCAAAAACGCCGGGTACATCCTGGACGCCCTCGGCGTCGCCGTCCACGGCGACCCGCGCCTGGTGCTGGTCGAGGTCCCCCAGGAGCACCCTTTCGTCTGGACCGAGCTGCTCATGCCCGTCTTCCCCCTCGCCCGGGTGCCGAACGTGGACGCCGGAATCGATCTCGCGCGGCGGGCGGAGCACGGCTTCCGCCACACGGCGAGCATGCACTCCCGGAACATCGACAAGCTCTCCAAGATGGCCCGGGTGATGAACACCTCCATCTTCGTCAAGAACGGCCCGAACTACGCCGGCCTCGGTTTCGGCGGCGAGGGGTTCACGAGCTTCACCATCGCGAGCCCCACCGGCGACGGCCTCACGAACGCGCGCACCTGGACCCGGCCGAGACGCTGCGTCCTGGTCGACCGGTTCAGGATCGTTTGACATGGAAGCACTCGCCCTCCTCGAGCTCGACTCCATCGCCGCGGGGTTCCGGGTCGCCGACGCCGTGGCGAAGAAGGCCCGCGTCGATCTTCTCGAGTCCCGCCCCCTCGACCCGGGGAAGTACCTGATCCTTTTCCGAGGCGACGTGGCCTCCGTGGAGGCCTCTTTCCGGGAGGGCGTGGAGCGGGCGGGGGAGAGGCTGGTGGACCGGGTCTTCCTGCCCGCCGCCCACGAGTCGATCTTGCCCCTCCTCGGACGGACTCCCCCATCCTACGACGGCCCGATCGAGTCGATCGGCGTGGTGGAGACCGCCGCCGCGGCGAGCACGGTCCTCTCGGCCGACGCCGCCGCCAAGACGGCCCCGGTCCGCCTGCTCCGTGTGCACCTCGCCCGGAGAACGGGGGGGAAAGGTTACTTCGTGATCACCGGCCCCCTCGCCGACGTGGAGGCGGCCGTCTCGGCCGGGGCGGCCGCGGCCCGGGATGGGGGGAAACTGGTCGGGGAGGTCGTCATCCCGTCGCCGGCGGCGGAGACCCTCGCGAAGATCCGGGAGGAGTGGCTCCGATGAGGCTCGGCCGCGTTCTCGGCACGGTGGTCTGCACCATGAAGGTGGAGAGCCTCGCCGGCAAGAGGCTCCTCCTCGTCCAGCCCGAGGACGAGAGGGGGGAGCCGTACGACCATCCCCTCGTCGCGATCGATACGGTGAGCGCGGGCCCCGGCGACCGGGTCTGCTTCGTGGAGAAACGGGAAGCGGCGAAGGCGTGGAACGGGCCCGAACTGGTGAGCGACGTCACCCTCCTCGGCATCGTGGACGAGGTGAACCGGACGGTGGAGCCATGATCCTCGGCGACGTGGTCGGCGATATGGTCGCCACCGTGAAACACCGCGCTCTCGAAGGACGGCGCCTTCTCGTGATCCGCCCGGTGACCCCCGAAGGGGAGCCCGCCGGGAAGACCTTCATCGCCCTCGACTCGGTCGCCGCCGGACCGGGGGACCGGGTTCTCGTCAACGAAGAGGGGCGCTCGGCGGGAGAGATCATCGGGTTCGAAGGGGCCCCGGTCCGCTCCGTGGTGGTGGGCGTCGTCGACGAGATCCGCCTTGAAGGCCGGGCCGCCTACCGGAAGTCGCCGTGAACGCCTCCCCCCGAGCGACGGACATGGTCGAAGTGGGCCGTCTACTCTACGAGAAGGGGCTCATCGCCTCCACCGAGGGAAACCTCTCGGTCCGTCTCGGGGGGGACCGGTTCCTGCTGACGCCGGCCGGACTCTGCAAGGGGAGGATGGGGACCCGGGACCTGGTCGTCGTCGACGGCTCGGGACGCCGGGTGTCGGGGGACCGGGAGCCGACGACGGAGACGGACCTCCACCTCCGCATCTATCACGCCCGCCCGGACGTGAACGCCGTCGTCCACGCCCACCCCCCCACGGCCACCGGTTTCGCCGTCGCCGGCGTCCCCCTCGCCGACTGCGTCCTTCCCGAAATCCTCGTCACCGTCGGGTCCGTCCCTCTCGCGCCGTACGGCACGCCGGGGGAGGCGGACCTGGCGGAGAAAGCCCTCCCCACGGCGAAGAGTCATGACGCGTTCCTTCTGAAGAACCACGGCGCCGTCGCCCTCGGCGGGGAGATCTGGCAGGCCTTCCGCCGGATGGAGATGATCGAGAGTTTCGCGAAGACCCTGCTGACCGCCAAGATGCTCGGCCGCGTCGAACCCCTCGCTCCGGAAGAGGTGGCCAAGCTCCTCGGGCTCCGCCCCACGCCGCCGAAGAAGGAGGGGGGGTGCGGGGGCTGCGGGACCTGCACCCACGGAGGGCGGGGCGGATGTTCCACCACCGCCGCGACGGCGCCCCCCAAGTCCGACGAGGACGCCCTCGTCGCCGAGATCCTCCGGCGCGTCGAGCGAAGACTGACGGACTCGCCTTGATGTTTCATGGAATCTCGAGATCCCACGCGCGAGAGTGCGCCGTACGGGGCCGCACGCGGCCCGAACCACGGGGAGCGCGTTTCACGATCCATGGGCATTTTCCAGAAACACAAAACCCGCCGGGGAGGCCCGGCGGGCGTGATGTCGTCCTCGGTGAGGGGGGGCTACTCGGTCGCGCCGAGCTTGTTCACGAGCTTCTGGACCCGCGACTTCTTCCGAGCCACCGTGTTCTTGTGCATGAGATTGGTCTTCACCGCCTTGTCGAGCCGCGGCAGGAGACGACCGAGAGCCTCACGGCCCTCCTCGGGCGTCTTCGCCTCGTCCACCTTGCGGGTGAGCGTGCGAATGGTCGACCGGGAGGCCCGGTTCACGGTGTTCTTCTTCTCGTTCGTGCGAAGCCGCTTCTTCGCCGATTTGTGATGGGGCATGCAAGATCTCCTATTGGTATTACCGACTACAGAAACTGAAACATATCACCAGGCTCCGAACCCGTCAACCCCGAAAGGGGGAGGCCCTTACACGGCCCGCCTCCGGGACCTCCCTCCTCCCCCGCCGAGCGGGTTGACAGCCCGGGGATTGTCTTCTTATAGTCACGGCGACGATCGCTCGTAACTGCAAAAACGCGAACGGCTCACGGCCACGGTTCCGCCGCCGGATCCGGGCCCCCGAGACGAAAGGGTCTTCATGGCACAGCCCATCCTTCGCATCGCCTTCTTCGCGGCCCTTCTGCTTCCGCTCACGCCGGAAGGGAGCGAAGCCCAGGGGCGGTTCCTCCAGTCCGAGTTCCTTCCCGTCGGCGCCCGCTACCTCGGCGCCGGGGGCGGGCACGCCGCCCTCCCCGGCGGCGCGGCGAGCGCGTATTACAATCCGGCGCTCCTCCCCTGGACGGGGCAGCTCGAGTTCATGCTCGAGGGGAACTTCGTGACCGGCCCGACCTTCGAGACCGACGGCGGCCTGAATCGCCTCTCCGACCACGACCGGGGGAACATCAACTTCGTGGGCATTCGGTTTCCCGACGCGGGGGGGTTCAGCTTCGCCATTCTCGAGGCGACGAAGTACGACCACGATCTCCGGGGCTACCTTTTCGGGCGGCCGCCGGAGGGGGGAACCAAGCCGACGCCGGACGGCGCGTTCGCCCCGGGAAAAGGGGCCGCGGACGTCACGGACAGCACGATCCTCGACTACCAGGACCGGGTGAAGATCCAGTCCTTCGGAATCGCGACGGGCTACAAGGGATCGCCGAACACCTCCTTCGGGATCGCCTTCTGGGTCGACCGGAAGAAGGTGTTCAAGTCACTGGACTATCAGTGGGGAATCTCGGGGCCTCCCGACGGGAACACCCGTGCGGACACCAGCGGCTGGTACGACGCCGAGGCGACGACGAACGACATCAGCCTCCACTTCAGCGCCGGCCTCTATCACCGTCTCTCGGACAAGCTCGACGGCGGCCTCGTGGTGAACACGGGGACCGACCTGACGAGCGTGCACCAGATCGACGAGTGGCCGAACGGCCTCGCCACGCGCACCTCGATCGTGGGCGACGAAGTCCCGCTCACGATCCGGACCGGCGCCGCCTACTACTGGTCCCGGACGCTCCGCTTCGCCGCGGACGCCGAGTTCCAGCACTGGAGCGGCGTCGAAGGAGACTACGAATCGGTCGTGCAGATCGGCGTCGGCGCCGAATGGGACCAGTCGGAGCGGCTCGTCCTCCGGGGGGGCTTCTTCACCCTCTTCGATCCGGCGAAGGAGCCGGAGGGGGGCTACGCCGCGGCGCTCCGGGACGTCGAGAGGAGCGGCACCCTTATGGACGCCGACGAGTACTTTCTCACGTTCGGCGCCGGCTGGTGGCTGACACCCTACCTCATGGTCGACGGGGCGATCGCCAACAGCGACCTCCTCAGCCCCGAGGACGGCCGCACGTCGCTCCTCTTCTCGCTCCGGTTCCTCTTCGAACCGGGAGAGGAGGAGTAGGTGGCGAAGACGCCGGTGGCGGTCCTCGCCTCCGGGCGGGGGAGCAACATGCTCGCCCTCATGGGCGCGGCCGAGGCGCCGGGCTTTCCGGCCCGCGTCGCCCTCGTCCTTTCCGACAACGAAGAGGCCCCGGCCTTGGCGAGCGCCCGTGCCGCCGGGATCGATGCCCTGTTCATCCATCCGGGGCCGAAGCGGGCCCGGGTCGCGCCGGAGGCGGAAGACCGTATGGCGGAGGAGGTCCGGGCCCGGGGGGCGGAGCTCGTCTGTCTCGCCGGATTCATGCGGATCCTCTCCCCCCGGTTTCTGGACGCTTTTCCCCGCCGCGTCCTGAACATCCACCCCTCCCTCCTTCCGTCCTTTCCCGGCCTTCACGCGCAGCGCCAGGCCTTCGAGCACGGCGTACGCGTCGCCGGCTGCACCACCCACCTGGTCGAAGCCGGCGTCGACTCGGGGCCGATCCTCATGCAGGAGGCGGTCCCCGTGAAGGAGGGGGATACGGAGGAGAGCCTCGCCGCGCGCATTCTGGAGCGGGAGCACCGGATCTACCCGGAAACGGTCCGGAGGATCCTCACCCGCTCGTTCGTCATCAGAGGAAGACGCGTCGTCTGGAAAGAGAAAGGAGCGGCCCCGTGAACGAACCCGGTCTCATGCAGGCGGTGGTGGCGGGAAGAAAGCCGGACCGGAGCGGCAAGGTCCGGGACCTCTTCTTCCTGGGCGATTCGATATTGCTCGTCACCTCCGACCGGATTTCCGCCTTCGACTGCGTCCTTCCCACCCTGATCCCGGGGAAGGGAAGAGTGCTGAACACGATCTCCTCCTTCTGGTTCGACCACCTCGCCGGCATCGTGCCGAACCACAAGATCACCACCGACCCGTCGAAGTACCCGTCCCCCTTCGACGGGGCCTCGGCGGAACTCGAGGGGCGATCGATGCTCGTGAAGAGGGGGGATGTCTTCTCCTACGAATGCGTCGTGCGCGGATACCTCGCCGGCTCGGGGTGGAAGGACTACCGGGAGACCGGCTCCGTCTCCGGCGTCGACCTGCCCGCCGGGCTCGTCCTCTCCGAGCGGCTCGCCAAGCCGATCTTCACTCCTTCGACGAAGACCGACGACGGCCACGACCGGCCCGTCTCCTTCGAGGCGATGGCGGAGGGCCTCGGCCGGAAGAGGGCGGCGAAACTGCGCGACCTTTCCCTCGATCTCTTCGATTCCGCGACGCGCCACGCCGAAGCCCGTGGTATTCTCCTCGCCGACACGAAGTTCGAGTTCGGAGTGATCGACGGAACGATCCACCTCGTCGACGAGGCGCTCTCGCCCGACTCCTCCCGCTTTTGGAAGGCCGACCGGTACCGGGCCGGCGAGCCCCAGGAGAGTTACGACAAGCAGTTCGTGCGGGAGTATCTTCTCGGCATCGGCTGGAAGGGGGAGAAACCGGCGCCGGAGCTGCCGGCGGGCGTGGTGGAGGCGACGATCGGGCGCTACCGCGAGATCCTCCAGATTCTGACTTCGTAGAACTCATTCGAAGACCCCTATCGCCGCGAAGGTGAGCGAAGGGACGGACGGCGAGGATCGAGGGCGAGAATGCCCGGAGGCGGCCCTGGAGGGCCGTAGAGGACATTCTCGCCCGAGGACGAAGCGGGCCGTCCCTGAAGCCGGCCGCAGCAGGAAGGGATTTTGAAGCGAGTTCCGGCAGCCAGGCTAAGGAAGAGACGAGATCCGGAGCCGGGGATGTCGGCGCCGCCCGATCCCGGTGGTTCCCGGCGCCGCCGGGGGAGAGGACGACAGCGTCATGGAAGGGATCCGCGGGATCGGGCGGGCGATCGTCTCCCTGTCGAACAAGGAGGGGGCCGTCCCCTTCGCGAAGGCGCTCACCGGGCGCGGGACGGAGATCGTCTCCACCGGAGGGACCTCGAAGCTCCTCCGGGACGGGGGGGTCCCCGTCACCGAGATCGACGGCGTGACCGGGTTTCCGGAGATGCTCGGCGGGCGGGTCCGCACCCTTCATCCGAACGTCTTCGGGGGCATCCTCGGACGGCGCGCCCTCGAATCGGACCGGGCGGAGATGAAGACCCGCGGCATCGCCGCCATCGATCTGGTGGTCGTGAACTTCTACCCCTTCGCCCGGACCGTGGCGCGGCCGGGCGTCACGGAGGCGGAGGCGATCGAGTCGATCGACATCGGCGGCCCCTCGCTCCTCCG
Source organism: Candidatus Eiseniibacteriota bacterium (assembly GCA_043809585.1). GTDB lineage: Bacteria > Orphanbacterota > Orphanbacteria > Orphanbacterales > Orphanbacteraceae > JBDROZ01. The sequence goes on along the minus strand of JBDROZ010000104.1, from coordinate 22,379 downwards.
GGCGGCGGCGAAGAACTTCGAGAGTGTCGCCGTGCTCCACGATCCCGGCCAGTACGAGGAGTTCATCGAGCGCCTCGCCTCGCCGGGGGGGCTCGACCTCGAGTACCGGCGGCGCCTTGCCATCGAGGCATTCCGCTACGTCGCCGATTACGACGAGCGGATCCTCGCCTGGTTCGAGGGGACGGGGAACGGTCATCTTCCGGAAAGTTTCCACCTCGCCGGACGACTTCGCAGCGGCCTTCGTTACGGTGAGAACCCGCACCAGAAGGCCTCCTGGTACGACCGGGCCGGCTCCTCCCACCGCTTCGAAGCGCTTCAGGGAAAGGAGCTTTCGTACAACAACCTCGCCGACTCGGACGGGGCGTGGCGGCTCATCCTCGAGTTCGACGGACCGGCGGCCGCGGTCATCAAGCACGGCAATCCGTGCGGCGCGGCGGTCGGGGACGACCTCTTGACGGCTTTCCGGGCGGCCCTCGCATCCGACCCGGTCTCCGCATTCGGCGGGATCGTGGCGATCAACCGCCCCGTGGAAGGCCCCCTCGCCGCGGAGCTGAAGCCCCTCTTCCTCGAAGTGATCCTCGCCCTCGATTTCGCCGAAGAAGCCCTCGCCCTTCTCGGCAAGAAGAAGAACCTCCGGCTCGTGACGGTCGCGGGCCGCCCCGACCCCGGTCCCGGCCGGGAGGTGAAGGTGATCCTCGACGGCCTTCTCGTGCAGGAGGGCGATCCGCCCGGCGCGGGGGGTGAAGGGTGGGAGGTGAAGACGAAACGCCCGCCGGCGCCGGACGAGGAGAGGGATGCCCGGTTCGCGTGGAAGGTGGCGAAGCACGTCCGGTCGAACGCCATCGTTCTCGCGAAGGGGGGGAAGACGATCGGCATCGGCGCGGGCCAGATGAGCCGCGTCGACTCGACCTGGATCGCCGTGGAGAAAGCGAAGGCCCACGGCCACGACCCGAGGGGATCCGCTCTCGCCTCGGACGGTTTCTTCCCCTTTCCGGACAGCGTGGAAAAAGCGCACGAGGCGGGTGTCACGACGCTCGTCCAGCCGGGCGGATCGATCCGGGACGATGAAGTGATCGCCGAAGCGGACAGGCTCGGCCTCTCGATGGTGCTCACCGGCACGCGCCACTTCCGGCATTAGGAGATCGACCTTGGAGCGAGAATGGATTCTGATCCTCGACTTCGGGTCCCAGTACACCCAACTGATCGCCCGGCGCATCCGGGAGGCGAACGTCTTCTGCAAGATCGTTCCCGCCCCGGCGGCGGAGCCGGACGTCCTGGACGACCCGTCGATGATCGGCATCATCCTCTCCGGCGGGCCGGCGTCGGTCTTCGACGAGGGGGCGCCCCGTCTGCCCGAGTGGTTTCCCCGCTACGGCGGCCCGGTGCTCGGCATCTGCTACGGCCTGCAGATCTTGATGCACCAGTCGGGGGGCCGCGTCGGCGGCGGGAAGGAGCGGGAGTACGGCCCCGCGGAACTCGAGATCCTCGGCGACGCCCCCCTCTTCGACGGCGTCACGAGCCCGACCCGTGTCTGGATGAGCCACGGCGACCGGGTGCAGGGGCTCCCCGACGGGTACCGGGCCGCGGCGAAAACGAGGGACATCCCCTACGCGGCGGTGGTCGGCCCGGAGGGGAAGCGCTACGGCGTCCAGTTTCATCCGGAAGTGGCTCACACCCCCGAAGGGGCGGCCATGCTCCGAAACTTCCTCACCCGGGTCTGCCGCTGCCGGGGCGACTGGACCATGGGGCGCATCGCGGAACTCGAGGTGGAGGCGATCCGCGAGAGGGTGGGGGAGGGCGAGATCCTCTGCGCCGTCAGCGGCGGCGTCGACTCGACGGTGATGGCCCACCTCGTCCACCAGGCGGTGGGGGAGAGACTGCACGCCGTTTTTTGCGACAACGGCCTGCTCCGGAGGAACGAGAAGGAGTGGGTGGTCCGCATGTTCCGCGAGGATCTCGAGATCGATCTCGATGTCATCGAAGGGGAGGCGCTGTTTCTCTCCCGCCTCGAAGGGGTCGCCGATCCGGAAGAGAAACGGCGGATCATCGGCCGCACGTTCATCGACCTCTTCCAGGAGCGCGCGAAGGAGTGGCCGGGCGTCCGCTTTCTCGCTCAGGGAACGCTCTACCCGGACGTGATCGAATCGGTATCGGTCAAGGGACCGTCGGCGACGATCAAGACCCACCATAACGTGGGCGGCCTCCCCGAGACGCTCCACCTCGAGCTCGTCGAGCCGCTCCGGGAGCTCTTCAAGGATGAAGTCCGCGCCCTCGGGCGCTCCCTCGGGATCCCGGGGCCGATCCTCGGGCGGCACCCGTTCCCCGGGCCCGGCCTCGGCGTCCGGATTCTGGGGCCCGTGACGCGGGAGGGACTGGATATTCTCCGGGAATGCGACGATATATTCATCAGGGAGTTGATCGAGTCGGGCGAGTACGATCGGGTGTGGCAGGCCTTCGCGGTTCTCCTCCCGATCTCGTCGGTCGGCGTCATGGGAGACTACCGCACCTACGAGCAGGTGGTCGCTCTCCGGGCCGTCTCCTCGACGGACGGCATGACGGCCGACTGGTCCCGTCTTCCCGACGATCTCCTCGCCCGGGTCTCCACGCGGATCCTGAACCATGTGAAGGGCGTGAACCGGGTGGTGTACGACGTGAGCTCCAAGCCGCCCTCCACCATCGAGTGGGAGTGACCATGGCGAACCGACCGGACCCGATTCGAACCGCGGGGCGTGGCGGGGCGGTCCGAGGCCCGGCCCTCCTTCTTCCCCTGCTCCTCCTCCTTCTCTCGCCCCCGTCCGTGACCGGATCTCCGGACATCCCCGAAGATCCGGTGGACTGGCTTCTCCTCCCCGCGGACTCCCTCTTCCGTTCGGGCGCCGCGCTCTTCGACCGGTCCGTCGCGGTCTCGGAGACCATGGGGTGGAGCGAAAAGGAGTACAGGCTCCGCGAGGCCCGGCTCGCCCTCGGCGACCTGACCGCCGGCGAACGGGAGACGGAACGGCGGCGGCTCGCGGTCCTCGCCCTCCGGACCGGGCGGGACGACCGGGCGGTGGATCTCCTCGATCCTTGGAATTCCGGCGACCCGGAAGTCATGGCCGCCGCGGGGCTCGCGGCGCTCCGGGCGGGCCGGAACGTCGAGTCGGCGAGGCTCCTTCGGGGGGCCCAGGCCCTCGGCGCGCCGGCGGACGAACTGATCCGTTACCGCCTCGCGACCGCCCTCCGGTGGATCCCCGAGGAGGACAACGGGCTTCCCCTCTTTCTCGAGATCGCGGCCGACCGGTCGAGCCCCTTCCGGACGAGCGCCCTCCATCAGGCGGCGCTCCTCCTCTACGGGCGGAAGCGAACGGGCGAGGCCATGGGCCTCCTCCGGAAGGAACACGGGGCGGAGTACGAAGACCTGGTCCACCGGGAGTTGATCTTTCTGACCGCCGAGTCGGAAGCGGATTCGGGGAACGGCCGGCGGGCGGGGATCCTCTACAAACGCCTTCTCGAACGTTGGCCCGACCACCGGCGGGCCCTCGAATCGTTCCGGGCCCTCCGGGTCCTCGAGTCGGAAGGGGTGATCCCCGAAGACGCCCGCCTTCCCCTTCTCGGCGCGCGGGCGGCCCGGGAGGCGGGGAGGACGGAGGAGGCGATCCAGCTCCTCCTGCCCCTTCTCGACCGGCCCGAGGAGGACCCGCTCCACACGGAAGCGCTGCAGGAGACGGGAAAGACCCACTACGCCGCCGAACGGTACACGGCCGCTTTGGAAACATTCGATCGGCTCGCCTCCCGGGAGGGGGAGGCGGGCCGCGTCGGCATCCTCTACCGGGCCCGCTCGTACAAGAAAATGGGCCAGTGGCGTGAGTCGATCGGGGCGTACCGGGAGTACGTCCGCCGCTACCCGTCGAGCGGTCTCGCCGCCGAGGTGCAGTGGGAGATCGCCTGGCGGCTGAAACTCCTCGGGGAGTGGGAGGAGTCGGCCGAGGCGTTCCGACTCGTGCGGACCCGCTTCGGCGGGAGCGATTTCGCCGGCCGTGCCCCCCTTCAGGAGGCCCACTGCCTGAAAGCGGCGGGCAAACCGTCGGAGGCGAGGCGAACCCTCGAGTCCCTCGTCCGAGACGGCCGCGGGGGGAGGGACCGGGACGACGCCCTCTTCTGGATCGGCGATCTCGCGGAACGAACCGGCGATCTCGCGGGGGCGGAAGAGGCGTTCCGGAAGCTCGTCGACGAATCGCCGGAGAGCTACTGCGGCCTCCGGGCGGCCGGGCGTCTCGGCCGGAGGTCCATCGTCTCCCCCCGGCAGGTCCGGGTCTCGAACGAAACGGGGGACGGTGCCCTCGACTGGATCCGGGAATGGAATTCCGCCCCCCCGAGGGAGGGCGATCCGGACTGGAGCGATCTCTCCCTCTACGTCTTCTTCGGGGAGTGGGCCGAGGCCCGCCGGGAAGCGCGGGACCTCCGAAAGAAACTCGACGAAGATCCGGAAGGGCTCCTCGCCCTCGCCCGCCGCTGCCGGGAAGCGACGCTCTTCGACATCACGATCCGGTGCGGGCGGCGGATCCAGGAACTCGCGGAAAGGGCGGGTGCCGATCCGGTCCATCCCTACCTGCTCGCGCTCATCTACCCCCTCGCCTGGCTCGACGTGATCGTCGCCGAGACCGGGAAATACGAAGAAATGGACCCCCTGTTCGTCACCGCCCTCATGCGCCAGGAGAGCTGGTTCCAGCCGGACGCGGCGTCGCCGGCCGGCGCCCGGGGGCTGATGCAGATCATCCCCGCCACGGGCCGCCACATCGCCCGCAGCCTCGGCGAGGGGGACGGCTTCGACGCAGACGACCTTTACGACCCGCGGATCAACATCCGCTACGGCGTCCGGTACCTCCACGATCTCCTCCGACGCTATCAGGGGGACCGGCTCGCCGCGGCGAGCGCCTACAACGGCGGGGAGACGAACACGGACCACTGGCTCGCGGGCGCCGGCCCGGAGGAGCAGGGGGAGTTCGTGGAGCGCATCGGATACTCGGAGACCCGGGAGTACGTGAAGCGGGTCCTCTCCGGCTACTGGATCTGCCGCGCCCTCTACCAGCATCTGGCGAGCGATGATCTCCTCGGCTAGGGCGCTCCTTCTCGCCGTTCTTCTTCTCGCACCCGCCGTCCGGGGGGCCGATCCTTACGGTCCGACGACCCTCGTCTACCCGACCTTCAAGCACGATCTCGGGTTTCATCATGTCAGCGACACCCACCTCCGGATCTTCACGGGAAACCGGCACCGCTTCCGCGCGCCCCGGGGCATCGCGGCGGTGAAGCTGATCGAGCGGGACCTGCCGGACAAGAAGGGAGACGACGACGAGTTGACCGTCTACGGCGTGAACTCCGGGGAACACTCCATCATCTACAACACGTCGGACATCTCCCTGGCCGTCTACGGGAAGAGGGGGAGCGGGCCCGGCGAGTTCCTCTCCCCCTTCGGGGTCGCCGCGAATCCGGAAGGGGACCTCTACGTTTCGGACACGGGCAACGACCGGATCGTGCACCTCCGGAACCGGGGCGGGGAACTCCGGGAGCTCTGGACCCTCGGCTCGGCGAGGGGGGACTCGGTCCCCTTCGACTCTCCCCGGGGCCTCGCCCTCGCCACGAGCGGCGACCTCTACGTGGCGGACACGGGGAATCACCGGATCGTGGTGCTCGACCGGGCGGGCCGTCTCGTCCGGGTCATCGGCGGCGGCGATCTCCTGCGGGCGCCCGAGGCGATCGCCCTTCTCGACAGGGAGGAACCTTGGTCGTACCGGCCGGACGCCTTCCTCGTCGTGATCGACCGGAACGGAACGCGGGTCCGGCGGCTCGGCCTCGATGGGGGGGTGACCGCCGAGACCGGGGCCGACTCCCTCGGCCTCGCGGACGCCCGGTTCCGGGGCGCGGCGATCGATTACTATCACCAGATCTGGCTCACCGACGAGGCGGGACACCGGATCATGAAGCTCGATTCCCGGCTGAAGCTCGTCACGTTCTTCGGCCGGGAGGGGGGCGGGGACCACGAATTCCACGGGCCCTTCGGGATCACCTGCTGGCGCCGGTTCGGCCAGTTCTTCATCTCCGAGGGGACGGGCGCCCAGTACTACTGGGTCGGCGTCGACGTGCTCGGCTACCACGCCGTGCCGGCGGTCTTCGACCCGGGGGGACGGGTGGTCTTCACGTTGACCGAGCGGGCCCGGGTCACCGTGGAAGTGGCGGACCGGAAAGGGAAGACCCTCACCCTCCTCGCCGAGGACCGGCCCTTCGGCGCCGGGGAGCGATACGTCCGGTGGGACGGGAAGGGGGGAGACGGCGCGCGGCTCCCCCCGGGGAAGTACATGGTCCGCATCCGGGCCCGCGCGACGTACTCCTCTTCGAAGCACTTCGAGAAGAAAGTTGAATTCCTCCTGACCCTCGGCTAGCCTGGCCTTGCCCGCTCGGGCGACACGGAGGGGCCGATGGGGGACTCGACAATCGGGAACGCCGTGCGCTGGGACGCGCTGACCTACGACGGGAGCCCGTCGGGCCGGCAGGTGCCCTCTCTTCACGTCTATCTGCGGCCGATGGATCTTTCCGGGGCGGCCCCCGCGGACGCCCAGCGTCTCTTTCAGGAGATCCTCTCCCGATTCTACGGAGGCCCCCCCTTCCTCGGTGCCCGGGAAAAGCTGGAGGACTCTCTCCGCCACGCCCTCGGAGAAGAACGGAACGCGGGCGAAGGAGTCCAGATCGGCGTGGCGATCGTCGATCCGGCGACCGGCGACATCCACAGCTACCGGCGGGGGAACGTGCTCCTCTACCTCGTGGGCGAGAAGGACGACCGCCTCATCGAGGGGGACGGCGAGGAAACGGTCTCCTCCGACGAACTCGTCGGGTTCGGCATGCTCGACGGCGAACGGGCCGAAGAAGGGATCCTCGCCCTCGGAGAGCGGGCGAGGGAAGCGCCGGACCGACTCATGGCCGGCGGCGGGACCGCGGGGATCTGGGTTCCCCTCCGTCCGATCCCGATCGGGACCCCCGCGCCGGCGCCTCGATCCGTGACGGCGGCCCCCCCTCCCCGGCCCTCCGCTCCCCCCCGTTCGGCGGCGCCGATTCACGCGGAGGAGAATGGGCGGCCGAGCCCTCCCGATTTCCCCGACGCTTCGACCGAACCGCCGGGGAGGACCGTCCGCTATTCCCTTCTTCCCTTCGCTTTGCTCGTTCTGGTCCTCCTGCTCGCGGTCTTCTGGAACCGATCGAACCGCTCCCCGGAGCGCGCCCTCCTCCGGGGCACTCCCGCGCCGGCCGCGGACGAAACCCTCCCGCCCCCACCGGCGGGAACGCTCGCCTGGGAGTTCCGCGCCGGGGCGGCGGTCACCTCTTCGCCCCTTGTGGTCGAGGACCGCATCCTCTTCGGCAGCCGGGACGGCTTCCTCTACGCCCTCCGCCGGGAGGACGGGCGGCCGCTCTGGAAGGCGCCCGGTCCCGGCGGCGTCGGATCCTCGCCTGCCCTGGGGGGAGGACGGGCCTACTTCGGCGAGTACGGCGGCGCGGTGGTCGCCGTGAATCTCGAGACGGGCGAGGAGATCTGGCGGCACGCCACCGAGGGCCGCGTGGTCTCGTCCCCCGCCTTGGGCGGGGACCGGGTCTTCGTCGGGTCCCACGACCGGCACCTCTACGCCCTCGACGGGGCCACGGGGGAGCGGCTCTGGCGTTTCGCGACGGGCGGGGTAGTCTGGTCGTCGCCCGTCGTGTCGGGAGACCTCGTGATCTTCGGCTCGTGGGACGGCCGGATCTACGCCCTCCGCGCGGAGAGCGGGGAGGAGGTGTGGCGCCGGGACACGGGTTCACGGGTCTACTCGTCCCCCGCCGTCGAAGGGAACGAGGTGTACATCGGCACCAGCGAAGGCGCCCTGCTCCGCCTCGACCGGACGACCGGCGAGCCGGTCTGGTCGGCGCCCGTGGGGGGCCCGGTTCATTCCCGTCCCGCCGTCGCGGAAGACCGGGTCGTCTTCGGGTGCGAGGATGGAAGCGTGTACTGCGCGTACCGGGAGACCGGCGAGGTCCTCTGGAGCTTCCCGACCGGAGGCCGGGTCCCCTCGTCCCCGGCGGTTCTGTCGGGGGCCGCCTACGTCGGCTCCTACGATCAATTCCTCTACGCACTCGACCTCGACCTCGGGCATCCGATTTGGCGGGTTCTCGTGGGCAGCCCGGTCTACTCGAGTCCGGCCCTCGAACCGGATCGACTCTTCGTCGGCACCAACGCGGGCCGCTTCATCGCCCTCTCCCTCGGGGGGTGAGCCCTTGACACCCCTCCAGTCCCGTTGTAGCTTTGCGGCGGAAGCGTCCCTCCCCCTTGGGGGTCCAACCCTTTGGACGGAAACCGCTTCCCCCTGACCGGCGCGCCCCCGGGAGAGTTTCCGGAGTTTTCCGTCGCCGTCGCCCCGCCGGAATCCTCGAAACCAAGGAACACCGGAGCCCATGTTCGGAAAGCTGATCACCAAGATCGTCGGGACCAAGACGGACCGGGACGTCAAGCGGATGACCCCGATCGTGGACGAGATCAACACCCACTTCGAGTCGTACCGGGACCTCACGGACGAGCAGCTCGCGGGGAAGACCGTCGAGTTCCGCGCGCGCCTCGCCGAGGGTGCGACCGTGGACGACCTCCTTCCCGAGGCCTTCGGAGCGGTCAAGGAGGTCTGCCGCCGTCTCGCCGGCAAGTCGTGGGACGTGTGCGGCCAGAAGAACGAGTGGAACATGATCCCCTACGACGTGCAGCTCATGGGGGGCGTCGTGCTTCACGAGGGGAAGATCGCCGAGATGGCGACCGGCGAGGGGAAGACCCTCGTCGCGACCATGCCCCTCTATCTGAACGCCCTCCCCGGCAAGGGGGCCCACCTGATCACGGTGAACGACTACCTCGCCCGCCGCGACCGGGAGTGGATGGGTCGGATCTACGAGTTCCTCGGCCTGACGGTCGGCGTCATTCAGCACGACATGGACCCGCCGACCCGGCACGAGCAGTACCGGTGCGACATCACCTACGGGACGAACAACGAGTTCGGCTTCGACTACCTCCGGGACAACATGACCACCCGGCGGGAGCACCGCGTGCAACGGGATTTCCACTACGCCATCGTCGACGAGGTCGACTCGGTCCTCATCGACGAGGCGCGGACGCCCCTCATCATCTCCGGACCCGTCTCCCACTCGACCCACAAATTCGACGAGGTGAAGGACCCGGTCCGGCGGCTCGTGAAGCACCAGACCGAGTTGGTCAACGACCTGGTGCGGGAAGGGGAGAAGCTCCTCGAGTCGGACGACGAGGAGGAGCGCTACGGCGGGGCGACTCGGCTCCTTCAGGTCCAGCGGGGGGCGCCGAAGAACAAGCGCCTCATGAAGCTCCTCCAGGAGCCGGGCACGCAGAGGATGATCCGCAAGGTCGAGACCGACTACATGCGGGACAAGCGCCTCGGCGAGCTCGACGATGATCTCCTCTTCGCCATCGACGAGAAGAACCACAACACGGACCTGACCGAGAAGGGCCGGACCATGCTCTCCCCGGACGATCCGGACCTCTTCCTGATCCCCGACCTGCCGACGGAGATGAGCCGTATCGACGATGACGATGGCCTTTCGCCGTCGGACAAGGCGTCCATGAAGGAGCGGGTGCAGGGGGAGTTTCTCGAGAGGAACGAGAAGATCAGCAACATAAGGGCCCTCCTGAAGGCCCACGCGCTCTTCGAGAAGGACGTGGAGTACGTGGTGCAGGAGGGCAAGGTGCTCATCGTCGACGAGTTCACGGGGCGCCTGATGCCGGGCCGCCGCTTCTCCGAGGGGCTGCACCAGGCCCTGGAGGCGAAGGAGGGGGTCCGGATCGAGGCGGAGACCCAGACTTTCGCGACGATCACGCTCCAGAACTTCTTCCGGCTCTACGAGAAGCTCGCCGGCATGACCGGTACCGCCGAGACCGAGGCGGCCGAGTTCTTCGAGATCTACAAGCTCGACGTGACCGTGATCCCGACGAACGTGGACGTGGTGCGAAAGGACGAGGAGGACGCCATCTTCCGGACCCGGCGGGAGAAGATCAGCGCCATCTCCGAAGAGATCGCCGAGTGCTACAAGAGGGGCCAACCCGTGCTCGTCGGCACCGTTTCGGTGGAGTCGTCGGAAACGATCTCCCGCATCTTGAAACGCATGAACGTCCCCCACAACGTGCTGAACGCGAAGATCCACCAGCGGGAGGCGGAGATCGTCGCCCGGGCGGGGGAGGAGCGGTCCGTCACGATCGCCACCAACATGGCCGGCCGGGGGACCGATATCAAGCTCGGACCCGGAACCCGAGAGAGGGGGGGGCTTCGCATCATCGGCACGGAGCGGCACGAGAGCCGCCGCATCGACCGCCAGCTCCGGGGCCGCGCGGGACGACAGGGGGATCACGGGTCGAGCCGGTTCTACCTCTCCCTCGAGGACGATCTCATGAGGCTTTTCGGCTCCGAGCGGGTCGCCGGGATCATGGACCGGCTCGGGCTCGAAGAGGGGGAGGTGATCGAGCACAGCCTGGTCACCCGCGCCATCGAGAAGGCCCAGAAGAAGGTCGAGGCCCACAACTTCGAGATCCGGAAGCACCTGCTAAAGTACGACGACGTGATGAACGAGCAGCGGAGCGAGATCTACGGCTGGCGCCGGGACATTCTCGTGTCGGACGACCTGACCGAGGAGATCGAGGGGGTTCTCACCAACCACCTGGAGAAGATTCTGGAACCCCATTTCCAGGGGGGGGACTTCGTCGAGGATTGGGACGTCGAGACGTTGAAGCAGACCTTGACCGAGATCTTCCTCGATCCCTTCGACCTTCCGATCTTCGACGAGGCGAAGCCGGACAAGGACGAAGTGACCCGGCTCATCGTGGAGCGGGCAAAGGAGGTTTTCCGGGGACGCCGGGAGGAGAGGCTTCGCTTCCTGGAGGAGAAGGAACTCCCGAAGGGACTGCTCACCGAGTTCGAGCGGGGGGCGCTTCTTTCGAAGATCGACGACCACTGGCGGGAGCACCTGTACGAATTGGACGGGCTGAAAGCGGGCATCGGCCTCCGGGCCTACGCCCAGAAGGACCCGCTCGTGGAGTACAAGCGGGAAGCCTTCGAGATGTTCGCCGAGCTCGCCGATCGGATCCACCGGGAGGCGCTTCGGCTCCTCTTCCTGCCCGTCACCCTCCGGGTCGAGCCTCGGCGGGGGAGGGGGACCCCACCTCTCCCGATCCGGGAGTCCCACGATACGTTCACCGCCCTCGGGGTTCCGGGGGCGGGGGGGGGCCGCGCGGCCCGGCACCGGGAGCCCGCCTCCCCTCCGGGGACGGGCGCCGAAAAGGTCACGACCGTCATCCGGACCGACAAAAAGGTGGGGCGGAACGACCCCTGCCCCTGCGGCAGCGGCAAGAAGTACAAACAGTGCTGCGGAAAATAGCCTTGCCCAAAAGAGGAAGGGCGCATAGCTTTACGGACCGAGGGGGGAAGGAGGGTTCCCGTTGAGCGAGGAGCGCTGGAAACGAGAGCTTCGTGAGCTGCTCCTCCTGATTTCGGGGGGGGATAATCTCCGAAATTACATGAAGACGGGCGCGGAAGATATTGATTTTGATATCGATGAAGAAACTGATCTGCGTTTGGCCCGGGACGGGATCTGGGAGCCCGCCACCCGTCGCGGACGACGCTGGTTCCGATCGGAGGAGAGGGCTGTATTCGCTCCGGGTGTGGAGCGGTTCTTGATCGAATCGGTGGAAATGGGCCTCGTCACACCCCATCTTATGGAAAGATTCCTCGACCGGCTCGGCGGGGAGGATCCCGGGTCCGTCGACCTTGGCGACGCCCGGGAGATCCTGATCTCCCTCTTCCGGGCGGACGGCCGGGACCGGTGCATTTCAACCGCCCGGGACCTCGGCCCGGACATGACCCTTCAATAAGCGCTTCTCTCGCGCGGTAAAGGCGTCCCCGGGGGCGACCGACACTGAGGGAAGGGCCCACCGTGGGCCGGTCGCACCCAGGACGGTGAAACATGGCTAAATCGCTCGTCATCGTGGAGTCGCCCGCCAAGGCGCGCACGATCAACAAATTTCTCGGCCGCGGCTTCGACGTGAAGGCCTCCATGGGCCACGTGAAGGACCTGCCCAAGCGGGATCTCGGCGTGGACGTGGAGAACGACTTCGAGCCGAAGTACATCATCATCCGCGGCAAGGGCAAGATCCTCCAGGAGATCAAGAAGGCGGCGAAAAACGCCGACAAGATCTACCTCGCCCCCGATTTCGACCGGGAGGGGGAGGCGATCGCCTACCACCTCGCCGAGTACCTCGGCGGCGACAACGGCGGCAAGGCGGAGATCTACCGGATCGTCTTCAACGAGATCACCAAGGGGGCGATTCAGGAGGCGATCAAGAACCCGATTCAGGTCGATCGGCAGAAGGTGGACGCCCAGCAGGGGCGCCGTGTCCTCGACCGGCTCGTCGGCTACATGGTGAGTCCCCTTCTATGGAAGGCCTTTTTCCGCGGCACGAGCGCGGGGCGGGTGCAGACCGTCGCCCTTCGGATCATCGTGGAGCGGGAGGAGGAGATCGAGGCGTTCACGCCGGAAGAGTTCTGGACCATCGACGGCACCTTCCTCGGCGCCGCCGGCGAGCCCTTCGCGGCCGCCCTGACCGAGGTGGACGGCGAGAAGTTCAAGCCCGACAACGGCGAAGACGCGACGCGGATCGCGGACGACATCCCGAAGCACGAGTACGCGGCGAAGAAGGTGGAGAAGAAAGTTCGGCGCCGGCAGCCCGCGCCCCCCTTCATCACCTCCACGCTTCAGCAGGAGGCGGCGAAGCGCTTCGGGTACTCGGCACGGAAGACGATGCAGATCGCTCAGGGCCTCTACGAGGGGGCCGAGCTGAAGGACGAAGGACCGGTCGGGCTCATCACCTACATGCGTACGGACTCGACCCGCGTCGCGAACGAGGCGATCGACCAGGTGCGGAAGTACATCGGAGAGACCTTCGGGAAGGACGAGCTGCCGGAGAAGCCCGTGCAGCACCGGAAAGGAAAGGCGGCCCAGGACGCCCACGAGGCGATCCGCCCGACGTCGGTGGAGCGGACCCCCGAGTCGCTGAAGAGCCAGCTCGGCCGGGACCAGATCCGCCTCTACGAGGTGATTTGGAGCCGGTTCGTGGCGAGCCAGATGATGCCGGCCGTTTACGACCAGACGGCGATCGACATCGCCGGCGGGCCGTATATCCTCCGGGCGACCGGCTCGGTGATTCGGAAACACGGTTTCCTCCGGGTCTTCCAGGAGAGCGGGGGGGACGGCAAGAACGGCAAGAACGGGAACGGCGCCGACCGCGTGCTCCCGCCGGTGGCGGAGGGCGAGTCTCTCGAACTGAAAGGCGTGGAGAAGGAGCAGCACTTCACCCAAGCCCCCGCCCGCTACACCGACGCGAGCCTCGTGAAGGAGCTCGAGGCGAACGGCATCGGGCGCCCGAGCACGTACGCGTCGATCACCTCGACGCTGATCGACAGGAAGTACATCGGGCGGCAGAAGCAGCGTTTCCAGCCGACCGAGCTCGGCCGGGACATCTTGAAATTCCTGCTCACCCATTTCGAAAATGTCTTCAACGTGAAGTTCACGGCCCTCATGGAAGCCGAGCTGGACAAGGTGGAAGAGGGAAAGGACGAGTGGCGGGACGTGGTGCGCCAATTCTACCGGCGTTTCGAGAAGGATCTCGACCGGGTGAACCTGCAGGGAGCGAAGTCCGAGACCGAGGTCGTCTGCGAGAAGTGCGGGAAGCCGATGATCGAGCGGTGGGGCCGGAACGGGAAATTCCTCGCCTGCAGCGGTTACCCCGACTGCAAGAGCACCAAGCCGATCGAAGGAGACGAGCCGGAGCCGACGGGCGAGACGTGCGAGAAATGCGGCGGCGAGATGATCATCAAGATAGGCCGGTTCGGCCGTTTTCTCGCCTGCTCGAACTACCCGGATTGCAAGAACACGAAGTCGATCCCCGTCGGCGTCGCCTGTCCCAAGGAGGGATGCGGCGGGCAGCTGACGGAGAAACGGACCCGGGGGGGGCGGATGTTCTACGGATGCTCGGCCTACCCGGACTGCAAGTTCGCCGTCTGGAACCGCCCGGTCGCGGAAAAATGCGACGCCTGCGGTTTCGCGCTCATGGTCGAGAAATCGACGAAGGCGCGGGGCGACTTTCTGGAGTGTCCCGAGTGCAAGGCGAAGCAGGAATCACTCCCCGAGGCCTCGGGCGAATCGTCCTCCGAATAGCGGCGCCATGAGCGATTCCACGGGCCGTCCGGTCACGGTGGTCGGCGGAGGTCTCGCCGGCTCCGAAGCGGCGTGGCAGCTCGCCCGCCGTGGCCTCGAGGTCCGTCTCTTCGAGATGCGCCCCGCCAAGTCGACCGAAGCCCATCGGACCGGAAACCTCGCCGAACTGGTCTGCTCCAACTCGTTCAAGTCGGAGCGGGCGCCGAGCGCGCCCGCCCTCTTGAAGAGGGAGCTCGAAGGGCTCGGATCGCTCCTCGTCGGCGCCGCCCGGGAGACGGGGGTGCCCGCCGGGTCCGCCCTCGCCGTGGACCGGGAGAAGTTCGCCTCCCTCGTGACGGGAAAGATCGAGTCGGAGCCCCTGATCGAGGTCGTGCGGGAGGAGTTCCTTTCCATCCCGGAGGACGGCCACGTCATCGTCGCCACGGGTCCCCTCACGTCGGACGCCCTCGCCACGGATCTCGTACGAATCGTCGGGAACGAGCGCCTCTTCTTCTACGACGCCATCGCCCCGGTCGTGGGCGGCGAGTCGATCGACTTGACAAGGGTCTTCGCCGCCTCCCGGTACGGGAAGGGGGGAGAGGACTACCTGAACGTTCCCCTCACGGAAGAATCGTACGGGCGTTTCGTGGAGGGCATTCTCGCCGCCGACCTCTACCCGATTCACGAGTTCGAAAAGGACCTTTTCTTCGAGGCGTGCCTGCCGATCGAGGAGATCGCCCGGCGGGGGCGGAACTCTCTCCGCTTCGGTCCCCTGAAGCCGGTGGGGCTCGTCGATCCGTCGACGGGGGAGAGGCCGTACGCGGCGATCCAACTCCGGATGGAGAACCGGGAGGGGACGGCGTGGAATTTGGTCGGCTGCCAGACGCGGATGCGCCGCGGGGAGCAGAAGCGGATCTTTCGGATGTTGCCGGGCATGGAGGACGCCGAGTTCCTTCGCTACGGGAGCCTGCACCGGAACACGTTCCTCTGCGCGCCGAAGGTGCTGGATTCGCGGCTCTCCCTTCGCGCGAAACCGCGCGTCCGGCTCGCGGGACAGATCACGGGGGTCGAGGGGTACGTGGAGTCGATCGCCATGGGGCTCGTGGCCGCGATCGAGACGGCGCGGGACCTCCGCGGCGATTCACCCGTCGATTGGGCCCGGGAAACGGCCATCGGATCGCTGCTCCATTTCCTGCAAGACGCCGACCCGGACGACTTCCAGCCGACGAACATCCACTTCGGTCTCTTCCCGGCATTGGATAAGCGAGTCCGCAAGAAGCGCGAACGGCAGGAGGCGGTATGGGAGAGGGCGGTGCGCTCGTTCAACCGGATGGTCGCGCGCCAGCCGGATCTGGGGGCCTCAGAGTCATAGTACTGGCAGGTCCTGTCGCCGGCCGCCCGCTGCAGTGCTCGCCAGTCGCGCGGTGACTCTTTCGGTCGGCCGGGTGTGCACCGCGCGTTTCGTCATCGGTGTTGTGCCGGTCACCGGGATCTTGCGCTTGGTGGCTGCGCTCCTCGCGGGCCCCCGCCGGCGCCACCCGCCCGTGGTTTCGAGTGATCAGCAAGGACTTCCGAGGGGAAAGGACCGAGTGGCTCCATATGATTGTCATCCCTGCGCAGGCAGGGATCCATCCGGCCGATCGCGCGAAAAGAAGAAGAGAGGCGTCCGCCTACCCGGGCGCCTGGGCTGTGGCTATGGTTGTGCCGCGCGCCAGCTCAAAGAGCTCTTGCGGTGCGGCGGCGGGGTACCACTAGTGACGATCGCAGAAGTATTGCCCCATCGGCCGGGCTTTCCGAGCCGCACGAAGGCGGCCTTCCGCGTCCTGTGGATGGGACATTAGAAATGCGGCAATCATTGAATCAAACTACCACCACCAACCGTTCGTCCTGAGTAGGCCCCCGAAGGGGGCCGTATCGAAGGGCCCAGTGCAAGATCATGGCGTTCTGCGTATACATTCTCCGTTGTCGTGACGGCTCCTACCACACGGGGCACACGGACAACCTCGAAGAGAGACTGGCGGCCCACGAATCCGGGCTCATCCTCGGTTACACATCGGAACGCCTGCCGGTTCAACTCGTATGGAGCGCTGCTTTTCCGACTCGGGTGGAGGCGAAGGATAGCGAACGTCAGATCAAGGGTTGGTCGAGAGATAAGAAAGAAGCCCTGATCCGGGGAGATTGGGAGCGCATCAAGGCATTGGCCAGGAAGAAACGCAGGGAATAGACCTACTTCGCCTGCCGCCCTTCGATACGGATCCTCACTCCGTTCGGATCCTACTCAGGACGAACGGGGGTAGGGGGTCCTCGTTCCCGGCCCTTTCCGCGTTCCTTTCCCCATCCGGCCCGCTCCACCCTTCCTCCCGTCCCCCTTGCCGGATCCTCCGCCGCCCCGTATTCTCTCACCATGCGACGCGCCATCGACGACTTCCTCGCCACGCTCGAGTCCCGCCGCTACTCGCCCCGAACCATCGAGGCGTACCGGCGGGATCTCGGCCGCTTCCACGAGTACGTCGTGATGGAGACCGGCGAGGACGACCCGGCGACGGGTTCCGCGACGGCAGGCGTCATCCGATCGTACCTCGCCCGTCTCTACGATCAGCGTCTCGCGAAGAGCACCCGCCACCGGGCCCTCGCCGCGATCAAGTCCTTCTTCAAGGAGTGCCATCGCGCCGGCCTCGTCGAGTCGAGCCCGGCCACCCTCGTCTCCTTCCCGAAACCCGACCGACCCCTCCCCGCCTTCCTCACCGAAGACCAGGTGAACCGTCTCGTCTCGATGCCCGAGGGCCTCTTCGCCTCCCGGGACCTCGCCATCATCGAGCTGATCTACGGCGCCGGCCTCCGCCTCGCCGAAGCCCAGACCCTCTCCCTCGGCGACCTCGATCTCGACAACCGGGAAGTGAAGGTGGTCGGCAAAGGGAACCGGGAGAGGATCGTCCCCCTCGGGCGGGAGGCGGTCCGTTCGATCCGCACGTACCTCGATCTCCGGCATGTCACGGACCCGTGGCGAGCGGGGGCGGGGAGGAGGTCGCCCTTATTCCTGAACCGGACCGGCGGAAGGCTCTCGGCCCGGGGCATCCAGCGCCGGGTCGGCCGCTATCTCCGTCTCGTCGGGGAGGGCCTCACGGTCCACTCCCTTCGCCATTCCTTCGCGACCCACCTGCTCGACGGGGGGGCCGATCTCCGGGCGGTGCAGGAGCTGCTCGGCCACCGCCACCTCTCGAGCACCCAGAGGTACACTCACACGACCGCCCAGCGCCTCCGGCGCGTTTACGAGCGGGCCCATCCCCGCGCGGAGTGAAAACCATGAAAGTACGAAGCACCACCATCCTCGGCGTCCGGCGAAACGGCAAGGTCGCCATGGGGGGAGACGGCCAGGTCACCCTCGACAAGCAGATCATGAAGGCCTCGGCCCGCAAGGTCCGGCTCATCTATCAGGGGAAGATCCTCGTCGGTTTCGCCGGCGCCGTGGCCGACGCATTCACGCTCTTCGAAAGGCTCGAGGGGAAGCTCGACGCCCATTCGGGCAACCTCCCGCGGGCCGCCGTCGAGCTCGCCCGCGATTGGCGGAGCGACCGGGTTCTCCGGCGGCTCGAGGCGCTCCTCGCCGCGATGGACAAGGAGCACACCCTTCTCATCTCGGGGACCGGCGAGGTGATCGAGCCGGACGACGGCATCCTCGGCATCGGCTCCGGCGGGGGGTACGCCCTCGCCGCCGCGAGGGCCCTCGTGGCGGAGACCGATCTCGAACCGGCCGCCATCGTGGAACGGTCGATGAAGATCGCCGCCGGCCTCTGCATCTACACCAACGACCACATCGTGGTGGAGGAGTTGAAGTGAGCGGCCCGGCCCGTCCCTTTCACGATCTTCCCACGCCGACCGAGGTGGTCCGGGAGCTCGACCGGTTCGTCATCGGCCAGTCGAAGGCGAAGAAGGCGGTCGCCATCGCGCTGCGCAACCGGTGGCGCCGCCGCGAAGCCCCGGAGGAGATCCGGGAGGAGATCCTCCCGAACAACATCCTCATGATCGGGCCGACGGGGGTCGGGAAGACGGAGATCGCCCGGCGCCTCGCCCGGGTCGCCCGCGCCCCCTTCATCAAGGTGGAGGCCTCCAAGTTCACCGAGGTCGGCTACGTCGGCAGGGACGTGGAGTCCATGGTGCGGGACCTGGTCGAAGCGGGCATCCACGAGGTGGAGAAGGAGCTCAGGGACGCCGCCTTCGATGAAGCGCGCCACCGGTCCGAGGAGAAGATCGCCGATCTCCTGACGCCGGACATCCGGGTCGCCGCCGACCGGCGGAGAGATGTCATCTCGGTGGACCCGGCGGGAGTCGCCGAGTCCCCGCCGCCGCCGCGGGAGGAGCCGCTCCTCGAGCAATTGCGGTCGGGGAAGCTGGACGACCGCTACGTCAGCATCGAAGTCCCCGAGAAGGGGGCGCCCCTCTTCGATCTTTTCGCCGCGAGCGGCATGCACCAGATGGACCAGGGCTTGCAGAGTTCCCTCGAGCGGATGATGCCGAAGAAGCGGAAACGTTCCCGGGTGAAGGTCTCCGAGGCGAGGCGCATCCTCCTCGACCAGGAGCTGGACGGTCTGGTCGAAAAGGACCGGGCGGTGGAAGAGGGGAAGCGGCGCGCCGAGCAGGGGGGGATCATCTTCCTCGACGAGATCGACAAGATCGCCGGCGGGAGGGAGCGGGAACAGGGTCCGGACGTCTCCCGCGAGGGCGTGCAGCGCGACCTCCTGCCCATCGTCGAGGGATCTCAGGTGCCGACCAAGTACGGCACCGTCTCGACGGAGCACATCCTCTTCATCGGCGCCGGTGCGTTTCATCACGCGAGGCCGTCCGACCTGATCCCGGAGCTGCAGGGCCGCTTCCCGATCCGGGTGGAACTCGATTCGCTGACGGCGGACGATTTCGTGCGCATTCTGAAGGAACCGGAAAACTCGCTCCTCAAACAGTACGCCGCCCTCGTCGCCTCCGAGGGGGCGGAACTCACTTTCGACGACGAGGCGGTCGCCGAGATCGCCCGCCTCGCCCAGACGGTCAACGAGCGGACCGAGAACATCGGCGCCCGCCGGCTCCACACGCTCCTCTCGGCCCTCCTCGAAGAGGGGCTCTTCGAACTCCCCGAGGCGGGGACGGAGCCGATCCGCGTCGACCGGGCGATGGTGGAGAAGAAGCTCGGCGCCCTCGCCGGCGACGTCGACCTCAGCCGTTTTATTCTGTAAGATCATTCCTCGATCGACCTCGAGGTGAGGACCGCACGTGCCGGACGCGGGAGGGGAGCGCTCCCCACCGTTCGTCCTGAGTGCCGCAAAGCGGAATGCGGCGGTGCATCGAAGCCTGTCCTCCGTAGGACCGGAGATCCGTATCGAAGGGGATGAACCCGCGCGGGGGAGGGAATCGCCCGCGGACTTGGAGGAGAGAGAATGCTCGGAAAGGACTTCTTGGCGATTTCGGACCTCGATCGGTCCGAGATGGAGGAGCTTCTCCGTCGCGCAATCGAGGGGAAGAAGGAGTGGAAGGAGGGGCGGGCGAAACGGCCCCTGAAGAACAAGGTGCTCGGCATGATCTTCCACAAGCCGAGCCTCCGTACGCGGGTCAGCTTCGACGTCGGCGCCCACCAGCTCGGCGGCACGGCCCTCTACTTCACGGAGAGGGAGTTCGGGCTCGGGAGCCGCGAATCGGTGAAGGACGTGGGGCAGGTCCTCGGCCGGTACCTCGACGGCGTCATGATCCGCACCTTCGCCCACGGACCCGTCGTGGAGCTCGCGAAGAACACGCCGATCCCGATCATCAACGGTCTGACCGATCTCCTCCACCCGTGCCAGATCATGGCCGATCTCCAGACCATCCTGGAACATCGGAAAAGCCTGGACGACATGACCGTCGCCTTCTTCGGCGACGGGAACAACGTGGCCCACTCGTGGATCAACGCCGCCGGGGTGCTCCCCTTCCGCCTCCGCGTCGCCGTGCCGGAAGGGTTCGAGCCGGACGATGGGATCGTCGCCGCGGCGCGGGCCCGGGGGGCGGGGGAGATCGAAGTCCTCCACGATCCGAAGGAAGCGGCGAAGGACGCGGACGTCCTCTACACCGACGTCTGGGCGAGCATGGGCCAGGAGAGCGAGAAGGAAGCCCGGGCGAAGATCATGGCCCCCTTCCGGTTGAATCAGGCGCTCGTCGAAGTCGCCAAGAAGAGCGTCCTCGTCCTCCACTGCCTCCCCGCCCACCGGGGGGAGGAGATCACGGACGAAGTGATCGACGGCCCCCACTCGGTGGTCTTCGACGAGGCGGAGAACCGGCTCCACGCCCAGAAGGCGATCATGGAAAGGCTCATGGGATGAGACCCGCCCTTCCGGTCCTTCTTCTTCTCCTGGCGGCGTGCGCCCAGATGGGCTCCCCGCCGGGGGGGCCGGTGGACGACGTTCCCCCCCAGGTGGTCCTCCTCTTTCCGGCCGCCGATTCGACGGGCGTCCCGTTCCCCCACACGATCCGGATCGAGTTCAGCGAGAAGATGAACAAGCGGACCGTGGAGAAGACGCTCCGTCTATTCCCGACCCCCGAGTGGACCCGGACCGAGTGGAAGGAGACGACACTTCTTGTAGACACGGACCGGACGAGCGGCGCCGCGCCGGACGACGGCCGCCCCGTGACCGTCACCGTCTCGGCCCGGGCCGAAGACCGGCGGGGCAATAAGCTCGGGACGCCCGTGGTGTTCACCTACACCTCCGGCGCCGAACTCGGGGAGGGGCGCGTCGGCGGCGCCGTCGAGAACATCCAGAAGGGGAGGGAGGCGCCCCCCGTCACGATCCGCGTCGTCCGTGCCGCCGTGGAGGAGGGCTCCATGGAGGTGCTTATCGAGAGTGAAACCGCCGAAAACGGTGCATTCACGCTGCTTCACCTTCCGGTGGACTCGTCCCGGACCCTCCTCGCGCTCGCGTTCCAGGACGACGATGACGACGGGATCGTCGATTACGATTTCGAGTTCTACGGCTTTTCGGACACCCTGTTGTTGACGTCGGACGCCCCGGTGGCGGACTCGGTGCGCATCACCCTCGTGGATGCGGCGACGCCCGCAACTCTTTCGGGCATGGTGACTCCCATCGATTCGACCGACACCCTGGTCGTCGCCCTGCGGGCCGAGACGGACACGGTCCCCCCCGAGTTCGGCGCGCCCGATTCGACGGGATCCTACTCACTTACGGGGATTCCGGCCGGCTCCTACACCATCCTCCTGCTTCGGGGAACCGAGTCCCGGGGGGTTTCGGAGGGCCTCGAATCCCTCCTGCCGGCGCTCCTGGAGCGACCGGTTCGGCTCCGCCCCGGCGAGAAGAGGACCGGCTTCGACCTCGCCGTACCGGGCCGGGAGCCCCAAGTCACGCAATAAAAAAGAGTTGACAGCTTCCATGACGCGTGATAATTTTCGCTCCGGACAGTCTGGCGTCGATCCCGGAGGCCCCGCGGCCGACCGGGGATACCAATCGGGAGGGTTCCGATGACGAAAGCTGATCTGGTGGACGAGGTCGTGCAGGCTACGGGGCTGCACAAGAAGGACGTCGCCCTGATCGTCGACGGGTTCCTGGAAGCGATCAGCCAAACGCTGGTCAACAATGGGCATGTGGAGATCCGGGGATTCGGCAGCTTCAAGATCAAGTACGCCAAGGCCCGTATCGCCCGGAACCCGCGCTCCGGCGAGACCGTCCACGTGCCGGCGAAGCTCGTGCCCTATTTCAAAGTATCGCGCGAGCTTAAGAACATGGTCGACCAGTCGGACGCGGTGCCGGAAGAGGAGCCTGCGTCGACCGAGCATTCCACGGAAGGCGGTTACGACCGGGCGGATACGTTTTAACCCGAGTCGAGGCGCGGTTCCGGGAGGTACAGCATGCCGAGTGGCAAGAAGCGCAAGCGCGCGAAGATCGCGACGCACAAGCGCAAGAAGCGTCTAAAAAAGGACCGTCACAAAAAGAAAAACCGCTAGGCTGGATCATGCATGAATCTCCGTCACGAGGGCTCGGATCGCCTGACGAGAAGCTGACTTTCACCCTTCGCGCTGCCGCGCTCCGGGTACTCCCGGCGCCGACCCGCCGACGCTTCGCTCCGGCGGGTACCCCGGCGCGGTCGGACTTCCGCCA